>NZ_BANH01000015.1 GCF_000964465.1 Gluconobacter thailandicus F149-1 = NBRC 100600
AGCTTGAATCACATCAGATCGATTTTCCAAACAGGCTCTAAGGTCATTGAGCACTTGAACACGCAGCTTACCAATGAGCTGACTGCAATTAACCAGTATTTTCTGCATGCGCGGACCCTGCGTCATTGGGGTGTTACGCTGCTTGGTAAGAAGGAATATGAAGAGTCCATTGAAGAAATGCGTCATGCCGATTGGCTGATTGAACGTATTCTCTTCCTTGGAGGTCTGCCGAATGTTCAGCGTCTGAACCAGATTTTGATTGGCCAGAGCGTTGAAGAAATCCTGCAGTGCGATCTGAAGCTTGAAGAGAAAGCCATTGAAGATCTGCGCGAAGGTATCGCGTATTGCGAGAGCGTGCGTGATTACGTTTCCCGTGATCTTCTGTTGAAGATTCTCGTGAATGAAGAAGAGCATGAAGACTTTATTGATCGGCAGTTTGATCTGATCAAGCAGGTTGGAATTGAGCGCTATATCCAGAAAAATTCTGCAGCTGCTCCTGATCAGGAATAAAGGTCTTTAAAATACCCGGATTTTCCGGGTATTTTTTTGTAATCAGAGATAAATACTCTGCTCCACGGGCTTTGCAGCGATGGATGCTGTGGCAATGGTTGCTTGGATTTTTTTTCGCTCCTGTATTGCCTGCTTGAGTAGGCACACCATCCCGGGGACGCAGTTACCGCACTGAGCACGACATTTTCGTGCTGTGTAGATATCCGAGGGCTTGGAGGCTCCGGCATTAATCGCCGATTCGACATCTTTATGTGATAGAGCGTTACATGAACAAACGATCATCAGCTGCTCGTGGTGTCCTGAAAAGGATGCGATAGATTTTGTATATGTCAGTTGAGAGTAGTTCGCAAACGCATTTCGTATAAATTTTGGGCCCGTGACAGTTTATTCAAATCTGGTTTCATGGTGAGAGGTTGCCGCTCCACCTCTGCACCACAGGCCTGATGGCAAAGTTGCTCTGAATACGGATTACACCAGGCAGCCGTGAGAGCTCCTCTTTGTGGATTCGCTCATAGTCTGCCAAATCACGTGCTGCGACATGCAGGAGGTAATCGGCTTCTCCTGTCATCAGGTAGCACTCGCGAATATCCGCGCATTCTTTGATACGAGCTTCAAAACGTCTTAAAGCTTCGTCTGTAAGGCGTTCCAAAGTTATCTGTACGATCACGGTTGTAAGATTATGAACCGAGCGATCATCAATGACAGCATGGTATCCGCGGATAATACCTTTTTCTTCCAGCATTTTGACGCGCCTCAGGCAGGCAGAGGGGGAGAGTCCTACGCGCTCGGCCAAATCTGCATTACTCATGCGACCATCATGCTGGAGGAGACGAAGAATTGATTCTGTGGTGCGGTCGAAGATCATGTCACAATTTTCCGTCTTTTTTGCGCATATAATGCATATATAGGATTTTTACCTGAAGAATATGCTGAGATTATGCAGGAAATTTTATTACGGTATGGGTAGGATAAATCTATGACGATCTTATCAGGCCCGCATCTCTGGCCCGCATCTCGTGCTGGAGCGACACTTACTGTTGATCTGGCTGCTATTGCCGACAACTATCGCCTTCTGTGCGGAAAGGTGAATGCGGCAGTCTGTGCTGCTGTTGTGAAAGCCGATGCCTACGGTCTGGGAGCAGAGCAGGTCGCTCCTGTTCTGGAAAGGGCTGGCGCGCGCGAGTTTTTTGTCGCGCATGTTGATGAGGGAATTGCCCTTCGTAAGATTGTCTCAGCAGAAACCCGGATTACGGTTTTGCATGGTCCTCGGCCTGATGCTGCTGCTGAGTGTGTTTATTTTGACTTGCGGCCTGTGTTGAACAGCCTCGATCAGGTTGATCTCTGGAAGCGAGAGGCTTTGCGTCAACAGAGTCCTTTGGATGCCGTGCTTCAGGTGGACAGCGGGATGTCCCGGTTTGGACTGTCGCGTAAGGATGTTGGCGATCTGGCTGATGATCCGGAACGCTTGGGAGGTATCCGTACAAATCTCATTATGAGTCATCTTGCGTGTGCAGACGATCCGGCAAATCCTGCCAATGAGATGCAGCGACAAAGATTTCTGGAGATGGCTGCCATGCTTCCGCCAGCTCCGTTAAGTCTGTCTGCGTCGTCGGGAATATTTCTTGGATCAGCGTATCATATGGGGCTGGTCCGTCCCGGGGCTGCGCTTTACGGCATCGCACCTAATACTGAAGCCGCCAACCCACTCAAACAGGTTGTTCGTCTTCAGGCGCGGGTTCTTCAGTTACGGAATGTCGATGTGGGAGAGGGCGTTGGGTATGGTTTGACATACCAGCCGGAAGGACCTCGTCGTATTGCAACTGTTGCTGTTGGATATGCGGATGGGTTTTCTCGCCAGAACGGCGGAACAGGATGCGCCTGGTTTGGGGATATCAGGCTGCCGATTGTTGGTCGTGTTTCTATGGACTCTCTTGCGCTGGATGTGTCTGCCGTACCTGAAGCATTGTTACATGCAGACATGCATGTCGATCTCATTGGGGCTCGTAGAAGTGTAGATGATGTAGCTGCCGCCGCAGGCACGATTGGTTACGAAATTCTAACCTCTCTTGGTGGGCGGTATTATCGTGAATATACAGAGTGAAGGGCCGGATTGGGACTTTATCTGGTTCTCGTGATTGACAGGGCAGTCTGAAAGACCCAAATACACGAACGAGCATCGCGGGTTGTTCAAGAGCTCATTTCTTTCACGTTGAATTCGGAAAAATCATGTATCTCCGTCGTGATCGTGCCCTGACAGCAGTTTCAATCATGCTGGATGTTGCTTTTCATGCGGGGCGTTCCGGTGTGGTCAGTGGTGCTGACATTGCCAAGCGGGGGAATATGCTTCGACGTGGAATCGAGCCAGTTCTACAGGCTCTTTCACGGGAAAAGCTTCTGGATAGCGTTAGAGGGCCGAAGGGAGGATACCGTCTTGGTCGTCCGCCCCGGACGATTACCCTGCATGAGATTGTTCAGGCTGTGACGGAAGACCGCGTACCGGAAAATGAGGCGGCTAACCCTCTCGTGGAGAAGGTTCTGGAGCCTTTCTGGTCTGTGATGAATGCGGAGTTGGCCAAGAAAATGGAAGCTGTGACTCTGGAAGGGATGCTACGCCAGGCTGAGGAAGCGGGGATGCAGCGACCAAGTCGGGCACCCATCTCATTTTCTATATAACAAAATAAAATAGTTATAAAAAAAATATCACAAAAACTTTGCGATAGAGGTTGGATAATTCACCATAATAGATCATTATTTGGATTGTTATGGTGAATTATCTCTCGTTCTGTTGGACGCTCTGTTTTTGCAATCCTCTGATGCGGTCTTCCTTATAATGGGAAGAACTCAGAGGCGCCTGCCTGCGCTCATTGTGGAGGCTCACCTGACGTCAGTTCTGTTTCAGCGGAGGGCATCATGAAACGACCAGTACGTGTTGGTGCGGGTGAAAAACTCGTGCTGACGGCCAATCGCCTTCTGGATGGAACGATTGTCTGGCGGGATCGGCTGGGGCGGTGGCGCCCTGTCATTGGCGCTGCCGAGAAGCTTGATGCTGAACGCGTGGGCGATGTGCTAGAGTTGGCTCAGATCCGGGCGCAGGAAGATGGCGTTGTGGGTGTGTATGAAGTGGCGGTGAGAGATGTTGATCCGCCCGAGCCGGTGACGGTGCGCGAGCGTATTCGGGCGCATGGCCCGACCGTACATCCGGAATTTGCAGTGGAGACCGTGCAGTGAGTGTTCCTGTCGGCCATTATCAGTACGATCAGATTGACCGCGATTTTCTGGAAGCCCGGATCGCTGAGTTCTCCGAGCAGGTGGCTCGTCGTATTGACGGTAGTCTGAGCGAAGATGAGTTCAAGCCGCTTCGGCTGATGAACGGTCTGTATCTGCAGCTTCATGCCTACATGCTGCGCATTGCCATTCCTTATGGCACGATCGATAGCAAGCAGATGCGGATGTTTGCGCATATTGCTCGCCACTATGATCGCGACTATGGGCATTTTACGACCCGGCAGAATATTCAGTTCAACTGGATCAAGCTGGAAGAAACGCCAGATATTCTGCGCGATCTGGCTACGGTGGATATGCATGCCATTCAGACCAGCGGAAACTGCATTCGGAATGTGACGTCTGATGAGTTTGCTGGTGCGGCGGCAGATGAGCTTGTTGATCCTCGCGTCCATGCAGAAATTCTGAGGCAGTGGTCAACGCTGCATCCGGAATTCACGTTCTTGCCGCGCAAGTTCAAGATTGCTATTTCGGGGAGTCCGCACGATCGTGTGGCAGCGCGCTTCCATGATATCGGTATTCTGGCGCGGCCGGGGGATGACGGTCGGACGGTTTTCCGCATTTTTGTTGGTGGTGGGCTGGGGCGTACTCCCATTATTGGGCAGGAAATCTTTGATTCTGTGCCTGAGGAGCGCCTGCTTGCGACGCTTGAGGCGATTGTTCGCGTTTATAATGCTCATGGGCGTCGGGATAATATCTACAAGGCTCGCATCAAAATTCTTGTTCAGGCTTTGGGTATTGACGCTTATCGGGAGGCTGTTGAGGCTGAACTGGCTCAGATGGACTTGGAGCATTATCGCCTGACGCCCGAAATGGTGGATGCGATTCAGGCCCGTTTCGCGGTTCCCGAATTGTCTGCGCCGGAAAATGCTGCTCAGGAATTGGCGAACAGACAACGGGAAAACCCGGAGTTTGATTTGTGGGTTCGAAGCAATACGCATCCGCATCGTGAGGCCGGGCATATCATTGCGGTTGTTTCGCTCAAGCCCGCTGGCGGAATTCCGGGAGATGCGACGTCTGCGCAGATGGATCGTCTGGCGGATCTGGCGGATGAGTATTCTTTTGGTGAACTGAGAATTACGCATCTTCAGAATATTGTTCTGGGGCATGTGCGACAGGATCGTTTGTATGATCTGTGGAGCAGCTTGAAAGAGGTTGATCTTGCGTCTGCCAATATCGGGCTGATCGGGGATATCGTGGCTTGCCCGGGTCTGGATTATTGTGCGCTTGCGAATGCGAGGTCGATCCCGATTGCGCAGAAGCTTGGCGCTCGGTTTGGAGACGCATCCCTTCAGGCTGAGATTGGGGCGCTTCGGATCAATATTTCCGGCTGCATCAATGCCTGTGGACATCACCATGCGGGCCATATCGGTCTGCTGGGGGTGGACAAGCGCGGTGAGGAGTTCTTCCAGATCACGCTTGGCGGACGGGCGGAGAACGGTGCTTCTATTGGCACGATTCTTGGTCCGGCGTTACCGGAAGACGATACGGTTGATGCGATTGCAAGGCTTGTAGATCGGTATCTTGGAATCCGGAAGGACGGAGAGACTTTCCTCGATACGTTGGATCGGCTGGGGGATGCTCCCTTCAAGGAGGCGGCTTATGAGACTGTTTGAACTGGGTGAGCGGACAGCAAAGGTTCACGAATCTCTGGTGACGCTTCCTGAGCTTGCCGAGAACACGGATGTGCGGGCGGTGCTGTTGGATATTGCGGATGATCCGGCGGCTTTGAAGCCTTATCTGAACCGGCTGGAACTTGTTGTTCTCCGGTTCCCTATCTTTCGGGATGGGCGTGTTTTTACGCAGGCTCGGGAACTGAGGGAATATCTGCGGTTTTCCGGGGAAATTCGTGCTGAAGGGCACGTGCTGCCGGATCAGGCAGCGTTTCTGAAGCGCTGTGGTGTGGATAGTGTTGTTCTACCGGAGGGCAGCGATCCGGAACTCTGGAAGCGGCAGCTGGACCGCTTCCCGGTGGCCTATCAGCGTTCCGTTCTGCCTTCTCGGCCAGTTGGTGCTGGTTTGCGGATTGAGGAAGAAACCTAGCGGGTTCCGAACCAGCCCCGGCGCCAGAACCAGAGGAGAGGCAAGATTATGGACAGCACCATGAGCGCCAATCCGTAAGGGTAGCCGTATTTCCAGGACAGTTCTGGCATGTCCTTGAAATTCATGCCGTAGATGCCTGCGATCAGGGTCGGCATGATTCCGATCGCGCTTGTGACGGTAAGGACTTTCATGCCGTCGTTCTGTTCGATGCTGATGAAGCCCAGCGTTGCGTCCAGCAAGAACTGAACCTTGCTGACGATCTGGGCGTCGAAGTCGTTAAGGGAGGCGATGTCGCGTCCTGCGACCTTGAGGCGCGATTTGAATGTGTCAGCCGGGGTTGGGGATTTTCCCGCTGTATCTCTTGCCGGCAGGGGAGAGGTTCCCTGATCCTTCACCTTTTGCAGGCTCTGGCTGATGTAATCTTCGAGATAAATGCGGACACGGTCGATGCCGAGAAGACTATCGCGGACAGTTGAGGCCAGATCACCGGCGTAGCCGAGGCGGCGCAGGGTCTCCCGGAGCATGGCGCCAACGCGGGCGCGATCTCTGGGTTGTTCGGCGTTGAACACACGACGGGAAATGGTGTCGAGGGTTCGGCCAAGGCCTTCAAGGATATCCGCGAGGCGATTGATAATTTCTTCGAGGAGTTCGACGAGGAGGTCCGTTGAAGATGGGGAAACTTTTCCGGCCGGGTACTCCGCCAGTCTTCTGCCGACGAGATCGAACGCAAAATAGTCCGTGTAGCGGACCGTGATGAGGCGTTTTTCCGTCAGGATGAAGCCAATGGGTTTGGAGAATGAGACGTCGTCGGCGCGGCGCACCAGGGGGCTTGAAAGGTAGAGACAGTTGTCCCGTTCGTAGTGGCGGGAGGAGCTTTCGATCTCTTCCAGTTCGTCCTGCTGGGGAATGTGAACTCCGAGGAGTGTCTCGGCTTTTGAGATTTCGTCATGGGTTGGATTGATAAGGTCAATCCAGTTGACGGCGTTGATATCGACGTCGGGGCCGATCTCGCGGGCCGGTGTGCCGGCAGGCCGGGCGAGAAGCATCAGGCAGGGATCCTTGGTCGGGAAATAGGAAAGCCTGAGTCATGTCGTGCGGTGACGTTCCGTGCAAGAGGGACGTCGGGATTCGGCAAACGGCGTTTTCCTGACGGATGTGTGGATGGACGTTCCTGCGCTGCCTTGGTATCGCTGGTCAGCCTTTTAAGCGGAACAGAGCCCGGTATGACGACCCCATCTTCTTCCTTGCCTAATTCCTTGCGTTCCGGACCGGACGAACGCGGCCGGTTCGGCGTCTTTGGTGGACGCTTTGTTGCGGAAACGCTGATGCCTCTGGTTCTTGAACTGGAGGAAGCGTATCGCGCGGCTCAGGCAGATCCGGCGTTTCGTGAAGAACTGGATTATTATTACCGGGATTATGTCGGTCGTCCGAGCCCGTTGTGGTTTGCGAAGCGCCTGACAGAAGAGCTGGGTGGTGCGAAGGTTTATCTCAAGCGTGAGGAACTGAACCACACGGGCTCGCACAAGCTCAATAACGTCATGGGGCAGATCCTGCTCGCGCGGCGAATGGGCAAGACGCGGATTGTGGCTGAGACGGGTGCTGGCCAGCATGGTGTAGCAACGGCGACGGTTTGTGCGCTTTTTGGGCTGAAGTGCGTTATTTACATGGGGGCGACGGATGTTGAGCGTCAAAAGCCCAATGTGTTCCGCATGCATCTGCTTGGGGCTGAGGTAAAGCCGGTAACGGCTGGGGCCGGAACGCTCAAGGATGCGATGAATGAAGCCATGCGCGACTGGGTTGCGAACGTGGCGGATACATATTTTCTGGTGGGCACGGTTGCTGGCCCGCATCCGTATCCTGAGATGGTTCGTGATTTCCAGTCCATCATTGGCACGGAAGTGAAGGAGCAGATTGTCCGGGCTGAGGGGCGTTTGCCGGATGTGATTGTTGCGGCCATTGGTGGCGGTTCCAATGCGATGGGGATTTTCCATCCATTCCTTGATGATGCGGATGTGCGTCTGATTGGTGTAGAGGCTGCCGGGCTGGGTCTGGATTCCGGCAAGACGGCGGCATCCATCTCTCGTGGGCGTTCGGGTGTGCTGCATGGCAACCGGACGTATCTGCTTCAGGACAAGCATGGTCAGATCGAAGAGGCTCATTCGATCAGTGCAGGGCTGGATTATCCGGGGATTGGGCCGGAGCATTCTTGGCTGAATGATATTGGCCGTGCCGAGTATGTTGGTGTGACGGATCAGGAGGCGCTGGATGCGTTCCAGCTTCTGACGCGGACGGAAGGTATCATCCCGGCGCTCGAATGCGCGCATGGACTGGCGCATGTGATGAAGATTGCTCCGGAGATGCCGAAGGACAAGATTATCGTGCTGAACGTCTCTGGCCGTGGAGACAAGGATATCTTCACTGTGGCGAGCCATCTGGGAGTGAATCTGTGAGCCGTATCAAAGCCCGTTTTGAAGCCCTCAAGAAGGAGGGACGGGGCGCTCTGATTCCGTATCTTCAGGCGTTTGATCCGGATTATGAGACCTCGCTGGAACTGCTGAAGGCGATGCCTGCTGCGGGGGCAGATCTGATCGAGATTGGCGTGCCGTTCTCCGATCCTTCCGCGGATGGTCCGACGATTCAGGCTGCGGCTCTTCGGGGGCTGAAGGCTGGGGCGACGCTGGGTGGCGTGCTGGAAATGGTGCGGTCTTTCCGGGAAACGGATACCGAAACGCCAATCATTCTGATGGGATACCTGAACCCGATTGATAGCTATGGCCCGGCAGAATTCTGCTTTGATGCGGTTCAGGCAGGTGTGGATGGTATCATTGTTGTGGATATGCCGACGGAAGAGGCGGATCTGCTGGATGCCCATGCGCGGGCGGCCGGGCTGGATATTATCTCGCTTGTGGCTCCGACAACGTCCCGGACGCGTCTGTTCCATGTGCTGAAAGATGCATCGGGCTTCGTATATTATGTGAGCATCACGGGAATTACGGGGACGGGGAGTGCCAGCCAGGCGCAGCTTGAAGAAGCTCTTCCGAAGATTCGGGAAGTGACGGATCTGCCGGTTGCGATCGGGTTCGGGATTTCGACGCCTGAGCAGGCGCGGACGGCGTCCCGGATCGGGGATGCGGCTGTTGTGGCTTCTGCTCTGATCAAGACGATGGCGGGGACGCTGTCTGACGGGAAGGCGACGGGCAAGACGCTGCCGGCTGTGCTTGAACAGTTGATGGCGTTGTCGGCGGCGGTTCGGGTCTGATTCCCGGTTTTGGGGTTCAGGTTGGGGAGGCGCATCGGGAGTGATCCCGGTGCGCTTTTTCGTTGTGATCAGGCTTGGTTGCGCAGGGACATGCCGAACAGGATAGCAGAGACACCGGCCATCAGGAGCTCAATAGCAATCAGGGTTCCGATCAGCCAGAGACCGGACCAGGGGAGTGTCATATAGAGCAGGATCCCGATCAGGAGCGTGAGGACGCCGCTGACGGCGAGGAGGCTCCATCCGCCAGTGGCGCGGTGTCCAGCGGCCCAGAAGGCACGGCTGATTCCAGCGAAAATCAGGCATCCGGCGAGGATGGCGGTGATGAAGACGGAGCCGGTTGCGGGTTCTTCGATAAGAAGGAGGCCGCCGAGGATATAGAGGCCGCCGATGAGGCCAGAGAGCCACTGGTTGGGGAGAGGAAGGCCTCTGTGAGCGAAGCTCTGCACGACCTGGGCGATTCCGCCGATGATGAGCAGGACGCCGAGGAGAACCATGCTGGCTAGTGTTGGGGCGACCGCGTCGAAAGCGGCGAGCAGGCCCAGGAGGACAAGGACTGCTCCTACGCCGATGAACCAGCCCGGTTTCAGGCCTGATCTGTTGTTGGAAAATTGCAGGGTATTAAAGCTGTTGGACATGAAACTTCTCCATGGCGGGCGTTGCAAATGTCTGTTCGCATGCCGATCTTACCCGATGAAATGAGTGTAGGGCAGGAATGGTTGCCGAGCATCAGGGCGATGGCCAATGTGCTGGCATGGATGCCATGTTTCTGGGCGTCTGGGAGGGTTTTGGCTGGCAAGGCTGGCATAAATATGCTGGTGGCGCTAAAACGCGCCGGATATTGATGGTCTGAAACAGGCCTTTTCACCATTCTGGCCTTCGTCCCGAAGGCAGGCAGAGAGTAACGAGACGACATGAGCTGGCTGACCGATTACGTTCGACCCAAGCTGCGTGGCCTGCTTCAGCGGGACGTGCCGGATAATCTTTGGACGAACTGCGAATCCTGTGGGCAGATGATGCTCGTCAAGGAAATGGAGCGGTCCCAGAAGGTTTGTCCGCATTGTGGGCATCATATGCGGGCGACAGCAAAGGAGCGTCTGGCCTGGACGTTTGATGAGGGTGAGTACACCACGATCGAGCTTCCGAAGATGCCGGTCGATCCGTTGGGGTTCAAGGATTCCAAGCGCTATGCGGATCGTCTGAAGGATGCACGGAACAAGTCTCACCTTGATGAGGGACTGGTTGTTGCTCACGGCCGCATTCAGGGTCAGAAGGCCGTGGTGGCTGTGATGGCGCCCGAGTTCCTGTTGGGGACGATGGGAGCTGGAGTAGGCGAGGCTTTTGTGGCGGCGTGCCGTTTGGCTGTGCTGCAGAAAGCGCCTCTTGTGATTTACACGGCGTCAGGCGGTGCGCGGATGCAGGAAGGGGCGGTCAGCCTCATGCAGATGCCGCGGACGACTATTGGCGTTCAGATGCTTCAGGAAGCTGGGCTGCCGTATGTTGTGGTCTTTACGAATCCGACGACGGGTGGTGTGTCGGCCTCCTTTGCGATGCTGGGCGATATTCACATTGCCGAGCCGAATGCGCTGATTGCTTTCGCCGGGCCGCGCGTGATTCAGGATACGGTTCGGGAGAAGCTGCCCGAGGGGTTCCAGCGTTCCGAATATCTTCGTGAACATGGCATGGTGGATATTGTTGCCAAGCGTTCTGAGTTGCCTGAGCTGCTGGGACGTATTCTCGGGATGCTGACGCGCCAGAAGACAGCACCGGACGTCGCGGCCTGATGAACGCCCAGAAGGGGGGGGACATGGGAGCACCTGTGCGTCTTCCGGGCGAGTATCAGGGGCGACCGGGTGAAGTTCTTGCCCGTTTGCATCGGCTCTATCCGAAGCTGATTGACCTTTCCCTTGGGCGGCTTGAAGTTCTTTTGGCCAAGCTGGGCAATCCGGAGCAGCATTTGCCCCCGGTGATCCATGTGGCGGGAACGAATGGCAAGGGGAGTACCTGTGCCAACCTGCGAGCCATTGCGGAGGCTGCGGGTCTTCGGGCGCATGTGATGACGAGCCCGCATCTTGTGAGCATCACCGAGCGGTTCCGTCTGGCGGGTAAGCTGGTTGATGAAGATACGCTGGTTGAGGCTTTCGAAGAGGTTGAGCGCATCAATGACGGGGCGCCGATCACAGTCTTCGAGGTTTTGACGGCAGCGGGTTTTCTTCTTTTCTCGCGGGTTCCTGCTGATCTTGTGATTCTGGAAGTTGGGTTGGGCGGACGGCTGGATGCCACGAATGTGGTTCCAAAGCCTGCGGCGTGTGCCATCACGACCATCAGTGTGGATCATCAGGCGTTTCTTGGAGAGACGCTGGATGTGATTGCTGGTGAGAAGGCCGGGATCATCAAGCCTGGCGTACCGGTAGTCGTGGCTCCTCAGGCTCCGGAAGCACTGGAGTCGATTCGAGTGCGGGCTGAGGCGCTGGGCGCGCCAATGTGGGTTTTGGGGCAGGATATTCAGGTAGTCGGGGAGGCCGATGGTCTTCACTACTCTGATCCTCAGGGAACTCTGCATCTGCCGTCACCGGGTTTGAAGGGACCGCATCAGGGAACGAATGCGGCTCTTGCGATTGCGGCATTGAGAGTATCCGGACTGGATATTCTCGTCAGTGCTTATGGCGGTATTGCCAGAACGGACTGGCCGGCAAGGCTTCAGAGGCTGCATGGTTCTCTTGCAGAAAGGCTTCCGGCTGGCTGGGAGCTTTATCTGGATGGTGGGCATAACCCCGGTGCTGGTGAAGTACTTGGCGCTGTGCTGGATGGATGGAGCGACAGGCCTGTTCATGTCATTGCTGGCGTTAAGCAGAGCAAGGATGTGAGCGGTTTTCTTCAGCCGTTGATTGGACGTGCGGCCAGTCTTCAGGCTGTGGCTGAAGAGGGGCAGCATCTTGCAACGCCGGTGGAGGAGCTGATCGCTGCGTCTGGTGGTGTGGCGACTGCCGGTCCGACCATTATTGAAGCTCTGGATCGACTAGCGGCGCAGAATTCTACTCCTGCGCGCGTGCTGATCTGTGGCAGCCTTTATCTTGCTGGTGTGGCGCTTGCTCAGGATGGCTGGGTTCTGGTCTGAGGGAAGGCCTGGCGGACCAGTTCTTCCCATTCCTGGATGATGGTCTGGTCAGGCATTCTGGCATCGGCTCGAGCGTACCAGTAACGGGCGTTGGCGAGATCGCCTTCCTGACGGTGAAGGAGGGCGTGGATGCGGTCGCATTCACGCGTGCCTTCGGCTGACTGCACCAGGCGATGTGCTTCTGCCCAGTTCTTTTTTCCGATCCACCAGAGGGCGGCCTGGGAGAGTGACAAAGTCGGAGGAGGGGCCTGGGTCTGAAGGCTGGCGTGAAACTGATCCCTCGATGTCATGATACTGGTTTCCGTTTTAGATGGTGCAAGCCTGTTTTCAGTGGAAACGTCTGATTGGCAGGATGGGTGCACATTCGGTCTCTGATTCGGAGGCATGCTGGTGGTAAAAGACTGGCGTGACTATGATCGAATCCTATCCTTCTTCAGCTGCGTCTGATGCTTCCTCCGATGATGGAGGGCTAAGCGCGCTTTTGCGCCGTTCTCCGCCAGCGAATATCGCGGCCGAACAGGCGCTTCTCGGTGCTATTCTCACCAATAACAAGGCCTACGAACGGGTTTCAGATTTTCTGGAGCCAGAGCATTTTGCCGACTCGGTAAATGGTCGGATCTATGAGGCTGTGGCCCGTCGTATCGAGCGTGGGCAGTTGGCTGATCCTGTGACCATGAAAGCCGAGTTCGAGCATACTGGTGTGCTTGATGCGGCTGGTGGCCCTGCTTATCTGGCCAAGCTGCTGACGGCGATGGTGGGGATTGTGAATGCGGGCGACTATGGTCGTGTCATTCATGATGCGTGGGTGCGGCGCCAGTTGATTGATATTGGCGAGAACGTCGTCAACAACGCTTTTGGTGCCCGACCAGATCTGGATGGCAGTGATCAGATTGCTGCGTCCGAAGAAGCTCTGTTTAAGCTGGCGACGGAACGCGGTCAGGAAGGTGGCTTTGTTTCCTTCGGAAAGGCTCTCACAGGCGCCATTGATGTTGCGGAAAAGGCGTTTCTGCGAACTGGGGACGTTGTTGGTCTGACGTCTGGTTTGCGGGATCTGGATAAGCGAACGGGTGGTTTGCATCCTTCTGATCTTCTGATTCTTGCGGGTCGTCCTGCGATGGGTAAGACGGCGCTTGCGACAAAGATTGCGTTTTCTGCGGCTCGTTCGATCATGAGAGACGCAGAGGAACGAGGGGAGAAACCTCACGGATCGGTTGCAATCTTCTCACTTGAAATGTCGTCCGAGCAGTTGGCGACGCGTATTCTTTCGGGCGAAGCAGAAGTTTCGGGCGAAAAAATCCGGCGAGGTGATATCGGGCAAAAGGAATTTGATCGCTTTGTCCGCGTTTCGCGTGAGTTGCAGAAGCTGCCTCTTTACATCGATGATACGCCGGCGATTTCTCTTTCAGCCATGAGAACACGTTGCCGGCGACTTGCCCGGACACAGGGTCTGAGCCTGGTGGTGGTCGATTACTTGCAGTTGATGCGTCCTGCTATCGGCACAAAGCCTGATAGCCGTGTGCTGGAAATTTCGATGATTACCCAGGGTCTGAAGGCAATTGCCAAAGAACTCTCGGTTCCTGTGATTGCTCTCTCCCAGTTGTCCCGTCAGGTGGAGTCTCGCGAAGATAAGCGACCAATGCTCTCGGATCTGCGCGAATCGGGTTCCATTGAGCAGGATGCTGATGCGGTGATGTTTGTTTATCGCGATGAGTATTATCTTCAGCAGCGAATGCCTAAGGACAGTGCTTACGATAGCAATGAGAAATTCCAGGCGGCGACTGAAGAATGGCAGCGAAAAATGGCCCTTGTGCATAACAAGGCAGAGCTGATTTTGGAAAAGCAGCGACATGGACCAACGGGAATGATCCAGTTGTATTTCGAGGGTGAATACACCCGGTTTGGTGATCTGGATATTATCCACGAATAACAATTAAAGGCGGCCTTCGGGCCGCTTTTTTTTGGTCTCGGTTCCAAGGGGGCGAGGTCTTGAAATCCCTTATCGAGATCCAGAATCGGCAAATTCACGCCTATCGTTAATAATATAGAAATATTTTGTCTCAAAATAATTGGGAACACTTTTGTGTTTCAGAAAACGGTGTTGCGGCTTTTTGCTCAGGAATTACGGAAATCTGTAGTTTTTGGTTCATCGGGCATATGAAAAATGGAGGAGGTTCTAAGGGGCTGAGAAGAGAACTATGGCCCAGATAGGCGGAATCAATGGCAAAGAGCCATATTTGCTCCTTGACCCAGTGGCATATTGCCATTAATTTATCGTTAATCGGCGGTTGTCGTGGGGATGGTCGTTGAGGAAGGAAGGGGGCCGGTTGATGCGTAGTGTTTCGCTGAGATCTGGAAACGTTTCTGATTGGTTCATTCCATCGCTGGTGCAAGCGTATTGCACCATGACGAATGGGGGAGCGTTCGAATGCGCGTTGAAGTCAGCGAAGATACCATCAATGCAGATCCTCGTCTGGTCTCTTGGGCTGATCAGGTATGCCAAAAGTCGTGTTTTTGTCCGTGTCTGGAGCCATGTCTTGCCGCTGGAGCACCAACTCTGGGTGCAGGGCAGCCAGTCGCAAGGCCAGTTCTTCGTCGGTTCGACCGTTCAGGACGCCTTTCAGGAGGAAGTCAGTCGAGACGCGCAACCGGTTCGAGAGAGCGGCAATGAGGAAGACGCTGGGTGCGCGATCTCCACGCTCAATCTTGTTGAGGGTGGAGGCATCTACCCCCAGAAGCCGGGCACACTCGCTCTGGTTGGGAATGACGAGTTCCCGGGCCCAGGCGATACGTGTTCCGATGGCTCGCTGGAGGATAGTCAGGGAGTCCGAGCGCTTGTGTTTGGCCATGTGGCCTTTTTAGCAATGGCTTTATGCCAAATCCAGAAGAAGTTTTTTTTCTTACGATTTGTGGCATTTTGCCACGGAATGGTTTTTCTTCGTAAAGGAATTGATAATGAGGCAAATTAAAGAAGGCCAGATCCCGCGTCGGATTTCTGCGAGTGCGATTGCTGCGATACTGGCGTCTGATGGCTGGCAGCCGATGCAGAAAACAGCGCGCAAGAAATCTGCTGGCAAGGGACGGAAGATCTCCAAAGTTTCAGGTGGTACGGAGAAGCGGCAGGTTGTCGATCGTGAGAGCGCAGAGGCGCTTCCTCCCGGTCATCCGGTCAGCTGGAAGGCTTTGTGGGGCTCGGATCTGGCGCCGGCGTTTCCTGCCTTGACCCCGATGGGTGTGTCTTCAGCCTGGGAAAATATCCACTGATGCATACTTTGATTCGCGAGGTTTTGCCGCGTGAGGAGTCGGTGAATGTGCGGCCGACTTTAGAGCGCCTCCAACACCATGAGTTTCAGGACCGTAATGGTGTTGCTCGTGTCGTGAACACGGTTCAGTCCATGTATGATGCGGGCGATATTGGGGATGACGAAGTTTCTGTCGCTGATCGTTGGTATCGGGAATATCTGTTCGCAACTTTGGGAGTTGTGGAAGAGCGCCCCTCGGATGGACGTTTTCGGGAAAAAGGGGATGTTCATACCTGGATGATGGGGCGCGGGAAGTGTTCTGCTCGTATTTCCGAGATCAGGGAGATGTTGGGACTGTGCGGACATGTCCGTCTGGAGATGCTGTTAGCCCGTGAAATGTCTTTCTCGGCTATGGCGCGTCAGTTGTATCCGGGGATATCCGAAGGTCGGGGGAGAATGAAGGTATCAGCTCAGTGCGCCCTTCTTCTGGAGCAGCTTGTTCATGTATATAAAAATATAAAAAAGAATTATCGTTAAAAAGTTGTTGAAATCTGCGGTCGATTATTTTATAAAAAACGTACATTGAATTATTTTTATTTGTAAGGCCAATCCGATTTTTGGGTTGGCCTTTTTCTTTGGAAGAATTTATTGGAATGGAACGATTTAATATCGTTCCCGGAGCGGTTGTTCTTTCCGGGCGACAAACAATGATTGTTTTGTGGGATGAAGGGCCTGACGTAATTGCCTGTCCATTGGTGTCTGCGGATGAGGCGCTTCATCGTGCAGACCATAGTCTCGAATGGCATGAACTTGTGGATGCTGGTTTGAGGCGGCTGGACGTTCGTTGCCGGGCTATTCCCTGTCAGCGTCAGGTCCTTTCTCTCAGGGCTATTGGGTGTGTTGATGAGGCTACGGTGAAACGTCTCAGGATGATGGCTCAGAGAGAGTGGAAACATCGTTTTCAGGAGAGTGTGCCTTCATCCAAGGTCCGAGCGAAACCCCGTCATGTGGGGAAAACAACGGCGGTCTGGTTTGATGGATGTTCGATGAGCAGTCGGCGTGAGGAACGCCTGCACATGGGCTGACGGTCAAATATGAGACCGTATGGGGATATGAGCAGATGAACGAAACACAGACTGACGGACTGCGCGGACGGAATGGGCGTGCACGTCGGCGTAAGGAGCGGTTTCTGGAGCATCTGGCGAAAAGTGGAAATGTTTCTGACTCTGGTCGTGTTGCCGGGGTTCAGAGAAGCACGCTGTATCATTGGAAAGAAACAGATGCGGCTTTTGCGTCTCAGTGGGAGGATGCGCTGGAGGATGCAGCCGATGTGTTGGAAGCTGAAGCGAGGCGTCGTGCTTTAGAGGGGTATGACGAACCGATTACTTATGCTGGCAAGGTTGTTTGCGATCCGGAGACGGGTCATCCGCTTGTCAGGAAAAAATACAGTGATGGGTTGATGGCGTTTCTGTTGAAGGCACATCGTCCATCGCGTTTCAGGGCGGCGCATGATGAAGTTCCTGCCGCGCCTATTTCCATCAGTATCAGTTATGACGACAGCGTCCTTTAGATTGAATGATGCGCAGCGTGATGCTGTTCGACTTTTGGGAGGGCCAGCTCGTCATATTTTGCTGAGAGGGGGTTCGAGGTCCGGTAAGACATTTGTTCTGATCCGGGCGGTTGTCATTCGGGCTTTGAAAGCTTCCGGAAGTCGGCATGGGATTTTCCGTCATCGACTGACGGCTCTTAGAGCATCTGTTCTGCGGGACACGTTCCCAAAGGTCATGCGGCTCTGTTTTCCACAAGTTAGCTGGAAGCTGGCGCGACAGGAAAACATCGTCACCTTTCCGAATGGATCGACAATTTTTTTTGGAGGTCTGGACGATGAGCAGAGGACTGAAAAAATCCTCGGTCTTGAATTTTCGACAGTTTATCTGAACGAAGCGAGCCAGATCAGTTATGGCGCGCGGAATATGTTGCTGACGCGTCTGGCCCAGAAGTCCGGTCTTGTGAACCGAGAATATATTGATGCCAATCCTCCAAGTGTTGGGCACTGGCTTTATGCGTTGTTCGAAATGGGAATTGAGCCGAAATCGGGTGAACCGATAGGGGATCGTTCTTTATACGATACGATGATTCTTAACCCTCATTCCAATAAGGATAATCTGGGAGAAGAATATATTGCGGCACTGGAAGCGTTGCCGGAACGTGAGAGGCGGCGTTTTCTTCACGGGGAATATCAGGCGGCGGTTGAAGGTGCGTTGTGGCGTATTGACTCGTTTCGACGGGAAGCCGCGATTACAGCAAGTAGCCGGATGGATATTGCGTGTCGGATGCGGCGGATCCTGGTGTCTGTCGATCCTTCGGGTGCGTCTGGGCCTGAAGATTATCGCTCTGATGAAATCGGAATTGTAGTTTGCGGGGTAGATGCTGACGGTGTCGGGCATGTGCTGGAAGACCTGTCGGCGCGGGATAGTCCGGCGGGGTGGGCAGCTCGTGCCTTGCATGCACTTGATGACTGGCGGGCCGAACGCATTGTAGCCGAGCGCAACTTTGGTGGTGCTCTGGTGGAAAATACAATTCGAAGTGTGCGGGCTCATGCGCCGGTACGATTAGTGACGGCCGCGCGCGGGAAAGCGGCACGTGCCGAGCCGGTTGCGGCACTCTATGAAATTGGCAAGGTGGTTCATCATGGGCGTTTTGAAGCGCTTGAGGATCAGCTCTGTCATTTCTCGGTCAGTGGATATCGTGGTTCCAGGTCTCCGGATCGTGCGGACGCGATGGTCTGGGGGCTGAGTGAACTGATGCTGTCTGGCAGCAGCGGTGTGACGGGCTGGAGCCCGTCAGGATTTTCGTTGGCGCGCTGAAAAGCCTTCGGGCTTCAGGTGGGCTTTAGCACTGGAGAACTCATGGACTGGTTGTCCCTGCAGCGGCGGTATGCCGTGCCGACGGGTGCGTCTGCGCGGACTGCGCGCCTGTTGGCGTTGAGACGTGTTCTGGATGGTACGCAGTATGATGCTTTGCCGCACCCGTTCTCGATGGAGCGATCGGGAGCGGGAGAGTACATCCCGCTTTCTAACAGACGTCCGTCCGTAAGAAGTAATCTCTGTCGAACTGTTGTTGATGAATCTGTTTCATTGCTGTTCGGAGATACGCATTGGCCTAGCCTGATTGCTGATGACACTCGGGTGTCAGATGCGATGGGGGTCTTTGCCTCTCAGACGCGGCTGGCATCTTTGATGTTAGAAGCTGCGACTGTTGGTTCGATTGGTTCGGTGGCGGTTCTTTTTGAGGTTTCAGCCGGTGTGCCGAAGCTCTCAGTTTTGGATACGGCGTATCTGACGCCGTTCTGGGACGATGTCAGTGGAGAATTGCTGCGGGTGGAAGAGCGTTTCCTGGTTAGGGGGCGTGATCTGGCCGTGCAGGGGTATTCGATTGGCGAAGACCTTCTGGGTGCTCAGTTCTGGTGGCAGCGGATCTGGACGCCAATGGATTGCGTTGTGTCCGTTCCCTGGCTTGTGGGGATGGAGGGAGGCGTGCGGGATGAGAGTCGGTCCGTTCGTCATGGGCTGGGGTTTGTTCCGATTGTCTGGATCCGGAATCTTGGCGGTCGTCAGGGGCAGGATCCGGAAGGCGAATGCACGTTTGAGCGAGCGATTGATACGGTTATCGAGGCAGATTATCTGCTGTCTCAGGCGGGCCGCGGACTAAAATATGGTTCCGATCCGACGCTGGTTCTGAAAACGGGTGGATTTTCGGAAGGTGTGGCGCATCAGGGAGGAGCGTCTTCCGCTCTGACGTTGCCACCTGAAGGTGATGCCAAGCTGCTTGAGATCAATGGCAATGCGGCGGGGGCGGTGCTCGAGCATTACCGAGAGCTTCGGCAAATTGCGCTTGAGCAGCTTCATGGCAACCGGGCGCATGGCGACCGGATTTCGGGCGTGCAGTCTGGCAAGGCTATGGAGATGATGTGCCAGCCGTTGATCTGGCTGGTGGATCGGCTGCGCCATTCTTATGGCGAGAGTGGATTGCTGGCCATTTATCGGATGGCGTGTCGTTTCTCCTGTGTTCTGGAAAATGGTCTGCGTCTGGGCGGTGTTCTGGTGAAGGACTTGCCTTACTGCCGCATGACGTTGCGGTGGCCTGCCTGGTTCCCGGCGACGGACCCTGAGCTTCTGTCTCTGGCGCAGGGGCTTGTGACGGCAGTTTCGAATGGAATTCTGAGCCGGGAGACGGCCGTCAGGATGTATGCGACGGCGTCTGGGAATTCTGATCCCGGGACGGAATGGCGGCTTCTTGAAAACTGGGTTGCGTTGGATGGCGTATAAGATTGAGCGGAGAGAAAATGTCCGGGTCTGAAAATACTCTCGAAGATGTGGAAGGACTTCGTCAGGCGCTTGCTGAGGCGATGGACGAAGTGAAATCCGTTCGTCAGGCCATGGCGGATGCTGAGGCCAGACAGGAGGAGCTTCAGCGTACGCATGAAGAGGTCATTTCCCGTGTGAAGCGGGAAAGTGATCATGACGTCATGATCGCTGCATTGCGGTCTGAAGCCATTCGGATGGGCGCGCATAATCCTGATGATGTTGTGCGTCTGGTTAATATGGAAGGTGTTAGTCGCAATGACGACGGCACGGTTGTGGGGGTGACGGAAGTTCTGGAGCGAACCCGGAACGACCGTGCCTATCTGTTTGGTGATCTGGTGCGCCCTGGGTATTCCAGCGGAACGACGGTTGGTCACCCTGCGCCTAAGCCAGGTGAAGCTGAAGCATTTAATGCCCGGTCTGCGACAGATTCCGACTACGAAGCTCGCAAATGGCAGTTTCTAGCCGGAGCCTGATGGCTCTGGTGTGAAGTGATTGATTGTGGCCGGTGAAATTCTGCCGGAAATTTTCCATAAATATTTACGGAACGAAATTAATGAGCATTGATAATTTCCCAGTTCAGCTTCAGGCCGCCATTCAGCAGGGCTTTCTGGCCCGTGAGTTTGAAAACGGTTTGAAATCCCGTCTTGGTTTCCGTCAGGTTGCAGATCGGGAGGTTTTTCCGAACGCGATTGGTGAGACGCTGACCAAAACGCGCAAGAGCCTGAAGGCGCCCGTTACAACACCGCTCAACCCAACCGGAAATACCAATTTTGATAACGGGATGAGTCCTGCCGGCTGGTCTGTTGAGCAATACACGCTCTCGATCAATCAGTATGGTGACACGATTGATCTGAACATGGTCACGAGTGGCGTCGGAATTGCGTCCCAGTTCCTGGCCAATGCCAATACGAATGGTGTTCAGGCCATGCAGTCTCTGGATCGTCTGGCGCGTAATACGCTTTTTGGTGGTGCTCAGAACGGTGTTGGCGGTTATCTGGGTGGTAATACGCGTGTCAATATTGCGCTGGATGCAGAGGGGGATACCATTCAGGTTGATGATATCCGTGGGTTCCAGTCGGTTATTGTCAATGGTCAGGTGACGCTGATCGGATCCAGCAATGGCATGACTGTCACGGTTGGCTCTGATGTTTATACGCTTGTCCGGGTTGTGGCGGATGCGACCAATATTTCTACGGCTCCGGGTGGCATTTCCGGGCAGATGACGTTCTCCGGCAGCGTTTCTGTTTCCGATGGTGCTCTGGGTCAGCCTGTGGTTGCGGCAACTGCGCCGAAAGTGATTCGCCCTAACGGTCGCCTGACGACGGCGGCGCTTCAGACGGCAAGCGCGAGCGGTCTGGCAGATACGCTTGGTATTCAACAGGTTCTTGCCGGTGTTGCGACACTGCGCCGGAATAACGTGCCGATGATCAATGGTGCGTATCACTGTTATCTGGATGATATTCAGCTTCTGTCGCTATTCCGCGATGATGACTTCAAGCATCTTTACCGTGGTGCGTATGGCTCGGAAGAGTATCGCTCTGGACAGGTGATTGAACTTCTGGGCGTTCGTTTCATTCCGACGACTGAAGCGCCTCAGCAGCTTTCGCTGGGGGCAGGGCCGATCCATCGTGCGCTGCTTCTGGGTCAAGGGGCGCTGATTGAGGGCGATTGTGCGCTGACAGGTCATTCCGATATTCCAGATGCTGATCGGGCCCTGATTGAGATGGTTGATGGTGTGGCGATGGTGACCCGTGAGCCGCTGGATCGTCTGCGGCAGATCATTGCGCAGTCCTGGTACTGGATTGGTGGTTTTGCGCTTCCGACGGATGTGACGGCGGATACGAATGTCATTCCGACAGCGACCAACAGCTATCTGAAGCGTGGTGTCGTGATTGAGAGTCTTGGCACGGATGCGCTGGGTATGACGTTCTGAAAATGAACTGGGGCCTCATGGGGCCTTTCAGGTCAGGGGAAAATTATGTCTGGAACGGCAAGTCTGTCTTCTGCTCCTTTGACGGAAGGAGAGAAAATGGATGTCCGGAGGTTTTGCGGGTATCCGGCGGTCGGATCTCGGGAGACAGGACAGGAATCCTGGCGCTTCTTTCAGGTTGAGGGAGCGCTTGAATGGCGTATGGGGAACCTGTCGGGCGCAGAGCTTCAGCAGATCCGGCTTTATCTGTTGCAGCTTTATCCTCTTGAAAAGGCTCTTCTTGGAGCTTCGGACAATCTGGATACGGCGCAGGCTGCGAGCTGGTATCACAATGGTCATGAATTGCGGGACCGGATGACGCTTTTTACGCTCTGGAGGCGTCGTCTCTGTGCGTTTCTTGGCGTAACGGGTGGTCTGGAGCTGCAGGATGGTCGTGCCGTAGTGATTTGAAGGAGGCATGATGCATCTGGAACTGATTGCATCAAGGATCTGTAAAGGACATGCAAAAGCAGCGGGTATTTTGGGACAGACAGGTGTGCAGTATCGGCCTGATAACCCGTTAGAGCCGATGCAGGATGTTTATGCCCATCCAACGCTGGCTTTTGACGCGGATGTTTCTTTTTCATTTTCCCGCGTTCCTGGCTGGGGCAAGGTTATGGAATATGTTCTGACGGATCGACGGGATGATACGTTGGTCGGGGACATTCTGACATGCGCTGGGAAAACGTTTTTTGTAGCGGTGGTTGAAGATTTGAGGCCGCCCTTGTGTGTTGCATGCAGTCGGGTTGTACAGGTCAGTGGCGTGATCGGAACAGAGGGAAATGTTGTTGAGGATTGTCCTGCTGCAATTGTTTTGAGGTCAAAAGGAGAGGGTTCGGGGAGTGGCGTTCCGGGCTCGGTGAAACCTGGTCAATTCGTCATGTATCTGCCACTTCTTTCTGGTGTCATGCTTCAGCCGTACATGACGGTCACGACAGATCTTGATGTAACCTACACGGTGAATACTGCTGAAATATCTGACTGGGGTTTACGTTGCACGATGTCTTTGCAGCAGATCTGAGAGGAAATTGATATGGCGGATGCCTCTCAGATGAGCCAGGCGCTGGCGTATGTCTGTGCGGGAATATTGTATCCGGACGGTCTGGAAAAACCCTCCATTACCGGACGGCAGGCCGTTATTCGGCGAGGCTGGCTTTTGCCGAGTGATATTTTTACAGCTCAGAATATTCGAAATCATACTGATTTCGTAACCGTTACGATGTCTGCCCGGAAGGGCGCGACCGTACCGGAACCTCTGGGACGTCCGTGGCAGGTTCAGGCGCGTATTCTGCCGACTGTTTCCGTTCTTCAGAAAGGGCGATCTGTCCAGATTGTTTTTCCGGAAAGTCTGGCTCCTTCAGGGGTTGTTGGCCTTTGGTATGAAGGCGCTCTTCAGACGACAGCTGCTTATGCGGTGACAGCACAGTATACAGCAGAAAGTGTGGCTGCTGCTTTGGCGGATCAGTTGCCGAATGGGACTGTAGAGGGGGCGCTCGTTAGCGTGCCGGGTGTTTCGGTTCTGGGAAACGTTGTCGGATATGGGGAGTCGGTTCGGGTTAGCCGCCGGCAGAGTCAATTGTATCGTGTTTCAGTCTGGACCGCGGATGCCAGTGTTCGGGATATAATTGGGCTAGTTCTTGATACGGCTCTTGCGGAGAAAAGCTGGATCTCGACATTGGATGGCCGACAGGCGCAGTTGAAGTTTGTGGGTGTTGAAGATGTGGATGCCATGCAGAATCAGGCAGTTTATCGCCGGGATTATCTCTATGAGCTGATTTTCGACACGCTCCAGACCCAGTGGGCGGCTGACATGATGTTTGGGGTAGGGACTATTGACGCCGGGGGGCAGGACGTTGGCTTTGGTGCCATCGCACCTGCATCGGAGGAAGACGTTGTGACGCGGGCGCTGGAGGCGATGGCTGCTGCGGCGGTTTCTGTGTCTGCCCGTTCTGAATATCCAGGAATGGCGTTGAATCAGTTTGGTACGGTTGTCAGTTCGACAGACTGAAAAGCAAAAGAATTTAATTGGAAAAGCCTTCTGTTCCGGACCTGGAGCAGAAGGCTTTTTTTATTGTGGGAGAAATACCGGCGGATGTCTCTGGTTTATCAGGCGGGTACGCTGAATACGACGGCACTGACGGTGCCTAATCTGTATGTGCAGATTGCACAGCCACAGACACTTGGACTTACAGGCGCGTCTTCCTCCAAGCTTGGTATTGTGGGAACTGCGGGGTGGGGCCCTGTGGGCTCACCTGTGCCTGTGGGGGGAATGAGTGATTACCTTGCGGCATTTGGCGCAAAACAGAATGCTGTGACTGATGCAGGTCTGGCTGTGAATATTGCTGCCATGCAGGGGGCGTCTTCTTTCGTGGTGGTCCGTGTTACGGATGGGACGGATGTAGCGGCCTCTGGCAGTTTTGGTGATGTATCGCTTCAGGCTGTTCATACGGGCACGGCGGGCAATGGTATTATTGCGACTGTCAGTGCAACAGGGGCGGGATATGCGCTGGCGGTTTCCCATCCTGTGTTGGGGTTTGCCAGTTATGCCGGTAGTAACTGGTCAACACTTGCGGCGGCTGTTGAGCAGGACCTGTCAGCTCTGATTGTTGTGCATTTGCCAGAAACGGTTCCTGATATTGCGGTTGGTAGTGTGACTTTGTCGGGTGGTCTGGATGGTGGAGCACCTTCTGTTTCGTCTTTTCTGGGGAAAGATGACATCGTTCGAACGGGTATGTATGCCCTGAGAGGACAGGGATGTGCGATAGCGCTTCTACACGGTGTTACCGACAGCGCGTCTTATTCTTCCCAAGCCGCTTTTGGCCTTGGAGAAGGGACGTATATGATTGCTACGGGGCCTTCTTACGATAACGTGACGAATGCTGTGTCAGTCAAAGCTGCCAGTGGGCTGGATTCATCTGCCGTTAAGCTGATGTTTGGTGACTGGCTGTGGTGGAATGATGACGTTAATGGAATGATGCTTGTCAGCCCGCAGGCTTTTTCGGCAGGAATTTTGGCTGCGCTTTCGCCTGAGCAGTCAAGTCTCAATAAGGCACTGGCGGGGATTGTTGGTAGCCAGAAATCAGGCCTGAGCGGCAGTAGCGCAACATATTCTACGGCAGAGCTTTCCACGCTGTTTACTGCGGGGATTGATGTTATTTGCAACCCTGCGCCGGGCGGTTCCTACTGGGCTGTGCGTTGTGGGCATAATGCATCGAGCAAGGCGACTGTAAATGGCGATAACTACACGAGACTGACCAATTATATTGCATCCTCTCTGGCGGGTGGAATGGGGGCTTATGTTGGCCAGGTTGTGAATGACACGCTGTTTTCGGATATTCGCTCGACGCTTCTCGGTTTTCTGTCGTCTTTGCTGTCTCAGGGAATTCTGGGTGTTCAGAACGGTGAACTGCCTTACAGTGTAGTTTGTGACAGTTCCAATAATCCTCAGACACGGACAGCACTTGGCTACGTGCAGGCGGACGTTGCTGTGCGTTATCAGGGGATCAACGAGAAATTTGTGGTGAACCTGCAGGGGGGCACATCCGTGACGGTGACGTCTGCAGGCGGGAGCATCTGAGCATGGCAAATCCATACAGCATTGGCCGGGATTGCCGGATTACGGTTCTGTGGAACGGGCAGCGCGTTGATCTTCGGGATGTGACGTCTTTCGGGGCGTCGCAGGAGACACATGCTCTGCGTGCCAGTCCGCTTAACGGAATGCCCGTGGAATTTAATGTTCCAAATGGCTGGAGAGGCTCCTTTCAGATTGCCCGGGCAAGTGCTGCGCTCGATAATCTGGTGGCTGCGATTGAGGCTGCTTACTGGAATGCGGGTACGGTCGGCAGTGGTACGATTTATCAGTACGTGACGGAACCGGACGGAACGACCAGCACCTGGGAATACACGAATATTTCCATCAAGCTGAAAAATGATGCGTGGCAATCTGACCAGATGGTTCACCAGACGGTTCAGTTCTTTGCTTCTACAAGGACGAAAATTTCGTGAGTGCACTTCCCGAAACCGTATCTCTCTCGGATGGGCGTTGTCTGGCTCTGAAAGAAATTGATCCGGCAGATATGCTGGATCTGATTGAAGCCGCAGGTTCGGCGGTAAATGGTCCTGCCGCGGCCACGTGGCTTGGATATGCAGAAATGATTTGCTCTGTCACGGCGATTGACGGGGTTCCTGTGCAAATGCCAGGGACCAAGGGAGAAATTCGTGAACTGGCGCGTCGGTTGGGCAAAATTGGAGTAGCGGCTCTTCACCCTCTTTTCCAGCAGGAACAGGACGAAGAGGCTGTGGTGGCTACAGCAAAAAACTGAGTGGGCACTCTGTGTTTCAGGAGATGCTTTATCTTCTGGATCATGGAGTGCCTTGGAATATCCTGAAATCGTGGTCGCGGGCTCGGCGTATGGCAGCTTGCATTATTACCGCGGAGCGCGATGGGCATGTGTTTGACTGGAGCCGAAGGCAGTATCGGGAATAGAGATGCGCACAGACAAATTACGGATTGGGGCATTTCAGTTTGATCTACCAGTGACCCGGCATGTTTTCAGGGCGCGCTCAGCAGGTTCAGTAGCCTCGTTTGTGCCGCTACGTAGGCGATTTGGGACATCCTTCCGTATCAATGAAAAATCTCCTCCGAGCATCTCTTCAGAAATGGCACGTGTAAGAAAAATGTTGACGGCCGGGGATCGGGATAAGAGTTTTCTAAAAAATAATAATATTTATGCTTTTCTTGGAGGGGGGAAGAAGGACGCGCGGAGTAGGGCGACCTACAGGAGAGCAGGCGTTAAGGCGGAGCGGTCATTATTAGAAAAGCTTTTCAAAAATCCTGTATCGCCAGAGGCACGGCGGCCAGTAAAGCCGACTGCAGGTTCGGTTTCTTCGGTTGTTAATGGTAGAAATACTCCGATTTTTCGGAAGACATTTAAGCATCTTTCTGACGTATGGCGACCTAGGAAACATGAAGCAAAGGGGGCTGCGCGTGCTTCTGCGATAGGAGTTGTCAGAAATACAATTTCCCATCAGCATGGGAAAATAATTTCTGGGTTCAAGGAAAACAATCTTATTCGTTTGAAGACGCCGGGAAGTAACTCTGTTCGGAATGTTAACGGCAAGCTGCCGAACAGTGTGGTGCCTTCTGGTGGGAAAAGAAAAAAGATCTCAGAAAATCTGATGCAGGATCAGAATGGTCAGCATCAAATGGTAAAAGAAGATTCTTTTTTTGACGCTGTGGGGCGTGCCTCCTCGAAATCACGTGGTGGAATATTCGAGCGACACGATCCAGAGCGAAGTTTGAGACTTGCGACGCGTCAGGGACACGGAGGCGTAGATGAGCTCAGATTCCCGCAATATCCCGGTCAAAGTATCGGAATGAGTTGAAATAAAGGAGAGCATGGATGGGCTTGACGCTCTCTGCACTTGAAAATGCCATTGGCTCTGCCGGGCGGTTAGGAGCAACGGCACCTGTCATGCTTGGGGAACTGGTGCTCACAGGTATTGAAGTGCCGGACCGTCTGCAGGTCGGTGGTCGACAGATGATGGTAGTTCATCGGCTGCCTGGTGGGGGGCGTGTTGTTGATACGCTGGGCAATGATCCGGGGCGTTTGGAACTCACAGGTAAATTTCTTGGACCGAATGCACAGGCGCGGGCTCAGGCAATTGAGAAAATGCGTGTTCGTGGCACGCCTGTTGCGTTTTCTGCGGCTGGCATTGCACTGCAGGTCTGGATTGTACGCTTCGTTTATTCTTATGAAGCGAAAGGTGCGCTTTGCTCATATGAGCTGACTCTTGAGAGACCAGCGGAAAGTGTTAGTTCTGCAAATGCTGGAAATACGCTTGCGAATGTTTTGGGAAGCGATGTTGGCAGTGGTTTGGCTCAATTGAGTGGCGTTATTTCTGACGTATCTGACGGTTTGTTCGTCGAAAGTGGACAGCTTGCCTCGATTGTCGGTCAGGTCATGCCTTTGGGCACGCTGGTGGGTGCCGGTGGCTCTCTTGCCAAAGTCAGTGATGCACTTACCACAACAAGTGCTCTAAGTCAGGGCGTTACGAATCTGGCGGGAGCGTCAACAGTTCTGGATAATTTGTCGCGGCAACTCAGTATTTCTGGGCAAGGGTTGATGTCGGCACTCCAAGTCTCTGGTCAAAATATTGAAAATATCCAGGTCGAGAGTGCCTCTTCTCTCTCCGCTGTTGTTGGAAATGCCGCTGTACAGAGTGTGGGGGCAGACGTCGGCGGGCTGATCAATCGGTCGAATGCGTCTGTCGGACAGGCCCTGGGGCTTACTGCACAAACGCCGGCAGTTCATTCGTGAGGATTCATGAAAGATATTATCGTAACTTCGGCGGATATTTCCCTGTTTGATGTTGCTGCGCGAGAACTGGGTGACGCCTGCCAATGGTGGCGGATCGCGGATTTCAATGGACTGAGTGATCCTGATCTGGGGTGGGTTGAAACAGTTCTCACTCTGAAAATTCCAGGAATTGTATCGGAGAGTTCGTCAGGTCTTCCTGATGACGTGGGGCAATGACAGATCGTCAGCTAGAGGTTCGTATCCTGTGGGACGGAATAGAAAATTCTGTATTGTATTTAAAGAAATTTGAAATTGATTCTCACCGATATGAAGCGTGTGACACTGCTATTCTGACTTTTGTTCGCGGTGAAATTGCCGAAAGTGGCTCTGCCTTCTGGTTTGAAAGTGGCAATACGGCAAGTCCATGGGTGTCTGTGGAAATTCGGGATCTGAAAGCATCCAATACGAAGTGGACCCCGATTTTTCAGGGACGCGTAGATCATGTGCGCATTCTTTCGCAATCCTCCATTGTTGAGATGGAATGCAGAGATGCTCTGGCGCGATTGGTTGATCTGCGTGTGCAGGATGCATGGTTGAATCATACTGGATCTGATCTTCTGTCCGTATTGGCTGAGGCTGCCGGCCTAGATACCCGAGTGTCATTTCCTGCAGATATGCCTGATCGTATGTTGGGTCAGTTCTGGCAGATCGAGCATAAGCGTGGCTCTTTTCTTTCTCAGCACCGCTTCCAGACGGCGGCCGATCTGGCGTTTTCTGTTGCACGGGAAGCGCTTTGTGATTTGTACGTGGATGGGACGACACTTGTGTGTCAGCCGATGCAGAATTCGGGCTACAAACAAAACGTCATCGACGCATGTGGAATTGTTTTCGAAACAGATATTGCTCGAGATTTGCAATTGTCCTCCGGGATCATAGTGCATCTTGCCTCCTGGGATTCAAGGCAGCGTAACAGCACTCATTTATATTACGATGGAAAAACATTTTCTGAGAATACACCTGTAACAACGAAAACGCTTCATAGCTTTAGGGTTCCGGGCCGTAGGGTGGAAGATCTGCGGCGTTTGGCCCGTGGAAAATACGAACGAATAGCTGCTCACGCCGTGTCTGCACGTGTTTCGATGCCTGGCCTGATCGGGCTTGAACCGCGTCAATTCATGCGGATTGCATCAGGACAGGCGGAAATTCTTGGAGTTGATCAGGTCGTGTCACGATTTTCGCTGGAAGAGGGTTTTGTGCAGCATGTCGTGTTACGCAGACGGGGGAGTGAGGCATGACTCACGGGCAAATGGCTACTGCGGCACTGGTTAATAGAAGCGCACATGCTGTTTTTGGGGTGGTGTCTGCTGTTGACCCTGTCAACCACGCGATCAAGGTTAAAATTCAACCTGACGATATTGAAACTGGCTGGATTGCGGATGTCGGAGGGGTGCAAGCTGGAGATCTCAGGATCGCCTGTCCCTCTGAACCTGGCACGCATGTTGTTTTACTTCCGATTGAAGGCGATGCAGAGCATCTGGTTGCTATTGGATCGGTCTTCGACACTGTTGTGGCAGCGCCTGTGTCGCCTTTGGACGGAAGTATTATCCAACCGGGAGAAATGCTGATCCGTGCCGGGTGTGGCAAACCGCCTGCTGGCAACGCTTTATCGTCTTCCATGGAGGAAAATGCACAGGCAGGTTGGTGCCAGATCGGGCGGCAAGCTGTGACCCTTGGAGCTGGAAATTCAAATCTCGTTATCTCTCAGGATCAGATTATTTTGACGGTTGGGGGCGTGAAAGCCGTATTGTCTGCAGATGGCCTGAAGGTCTCTTCTGGTGACGTCCAAACAGCTGAGCATTCACTGAATAATCATATTCATTTTGTGGGAACGCAGTCCACGGGAGGGCCGAGAGGATGAGTTCCATCGGGCATTTCTATGGTGGTGACCTGCTTCTGGAAAGTGGTGGACTTTCTGTCGTTTCTGGTTCGGAAGAGATTCGGCAACGTCTTTTGCGACGGTTATTGACCAATTCTGGTGATTATATCTGGCAGCTTGATTATGGCGTTGGTTTGCAGGGCATGATTGGGGATGTCGTCGTTCCTTCTGTGATGCAGGCTGAAATCCGGGCTCAGGTTCAGAAAGATGCAGGTGTGGATCCCTATTCCCCTGTTGAGGTCGATGCAAGGGCGGACGCTAATGGTGTGTGTCTGTGCAGGATTTCCTATGTCGATGCGGACACCGGGCAACAGCAAACCCTGGATTTTTCTTCGTAAAAAAGATGTGCCTGTTTCAGTCAGGTGCCTCTGGAGGATGTAATGTCTCTTTCTCTTCGCTCGTTTGCCACAACGGTTTCTACCGCGGTGGTAACGGCGCAATCTTCCTGTACGCAGCTGCTGGATGTTTCTGTTGGTTCGCCAGTTCGCGCATTGATGGAAAGCGTAGGCGGCATCGGGTTGTGGTTACAGTATCTGGTGTTGCAGACTTTGCTTCGGACCCGTTTGGCGACGTGTACCGCAGAGGATTGTGACAGTTTCGTCCAGGATTTCGGGATGTCACGTCTTCCGGGCACATTTTCTACCGGGATGGTCACCATGTCGTCGTTTTCGCCATCCCAACAGTCGGCTGTCGTGGTCCCTGGTACGATTGTCCGCACGGTTTCTGGCCTGTCTTTTAGTGTTGTGAAGGATAGTACGCTTGCAGTCTGGTCTGAAACGGCTGGGGGTTATGTTCGCGCGGCAGGCGTGCAGAATATTTCGGTTCCGGTTCGGTGCCAGACTGCTGGCGCGATCGGCAATGTTCCGATTGGGGCGATCTGTCTGATGGGTACTGCCATTTCAGGTATTGATACGGTTACAAACCCTGCGGCGTTTCTGAATGGCTCGGATCAGGAAACGGATGCAGAGCTTCGGGCTCGCTTTCCTCTGTGGTTGGCCGCGAAAGCGTCGGCCAGTAGAGCCGCTGTGGGAAACGCTGTCTTGGGTGTTCAGACAGGTCTGTCATATTCCCTGCGTGACGGGCTGGCAGTGGATGATACTGCACGTTCTGGATATTTTACTGTTGTTTTGAATGATGGCAGCGGTGTTCCTTCCGACCAGTTACTGACGCAGGTGTATGACACTGTAGATGAGGTTAGGGCGCTTGGTGTTGCATTTGGTGTGCGAGCGCCTTCTCTTCTGGTCCTGAATGTTTCCATGACAGTTGTTGTACCGGCATCGGTGGGAACACAGCAGGCTATTACAGCAATCCAGGATGCAATTACGCAGGATATTGCAGGAAGGACTGTGGGCAGTGGGTATGCCTATAGCAGGCTATCCTATCTGGCCTATGTGGGAGCAGGCGTGACGGTTACGTCCGTTCTTGATGTGCGCCTTAACGGCAGTCAGTTGGATATTCCGGCAAACGGCGATCAGGCTCTGACAGTTGGCAGTATTCAGATCAGCGTCATTCAAAACTGACAGACGGGCCTCCGGCATGAATATTTGCGGAGGATAGGGAAGACTATGCCTGTTTTTAATAGATATCCAAAACTTGAAACGTTGACCGGAAACGAGGTTCTCGTCCTGGCAGATTCTAGTGGTCAGCACACTGTTACGGCAACGGCATCCCAGATTGCTGGCGCCCCTGCGGTTTCTAAGCCGACTGGAGAATTTTACCAAGACAAAGGCGCGAAAATCAGCCGGTTTTCAGACCGTGTGCTGATTGGGGACGCCGCCGCCAATCCTGGACTGAGTGACCGTGAAGCGGCTTCAAAGAATGACTGGCTGTCTCGGACAATGGGTGAAACGTCTATTGGGCCGTGGGCGCTACAGGATGCGCAGTGTGCGTCTGTTGCGCAGTATGGGAATAGTGCTTTTGTCGCGGCATCCCGCACGTCAGATGCAAAAACGGCGCCGGAAATGCTTGGTTTTCAGCCAAGTTCGATCGGTGTGGCTGCATGGGGTGTCGCTGACGATACCTCTACGCCGACCACCACGACTGCATATGCCTATTACGGAGAGGCATGGCGTCTGGCTGGTGTAAATTATCAGCCAACATTCGTGATGGAACTGGAAGCCGTCAACTTTGGTGGGCTGGCCATAGGTCAATCCAACCCTTACGCGCCGAATGTAGGCGGAGGCGTTTATGGGATTCAGCTCGGTGCGGGTGGAGGTCAGACCACCGGTACGTCAGATGCTGCGGCGGGCATGGTTTTTGTTTCGAACCCGAATGCATGGCAGACGGGAATTGTCTTCGGCGCAACATCTCTTCGTGGGACTGACGGAACAGATGAGGGCTATGCGTCAGCGCTTTCTCTGGCTCGTAATCATGCCATGGAGTGGCACACTCCTGAAGTCGTTTCCGGGGTGGCGGGCAATAATGTTGGCGCTTTTGTACGGTCCACGGTCACGGAGCGCGCAAAGGGTGTCCGTCAGGATTTCATCGATAACGAAATTCTTTTCAGTAATATTGAAGGTCAGACGCTCTTTTCAGTCGGGAGTATGGCCGCTCCTAATAACGCTCTTCAGGTTCAGGCTGGTGCAGGAAGCCAGGCGGCCGGCCTGTATGTTCAGCGGGGAGAGAACGGATCGGCCAATCTGGGACTTTTTCCGGCAGATGGTGGCGAATTGCAAATGTCGTCTCCCGTCAGTGGGGCGGGTGCGACCCTGCCGACAACGGTTGACGGTGGATTTCTCCATATCAACATCAATGGATCCGATTATCGTATTCCGCTGATGAGTCCGGCGCAGGCTGGAAGCTGATTATGGCCAGACTCTATGACGAGGAAGGCCTTGTTCTTCAGGCTACGGATGGAAAAGCTCTTCTGGATACCGGGCCTGTGCCGGGGTCTGTTGAAGATTTTGCTGCTCGGTTGCGTTCGCTTCTTCCCGCCGGCTGGTTTCCAGCTCCTCCTCAGGGGCTGGAAGAGGAAAAAGCCCCTGTCCTTGTGGCGATTCTGACAGGTTTTTCGACCGTATTCGCCAGTATCTGGACACTGATGGAGAAGTGTCGGCGTCAGATGCGGCTGGCGACTATGAGCGATGCTTTTCTGGATATGCTTGCCGCAGACTATTTCGGCGTGGACGGGTTGCCGCGACGGGCTTCTGAAAGCGACGATGACTATCGCGCACGTATTGTGGGCTCCTTGGTGGCCCCGCGTAACACCCGGCAGGCTGTCAGGGACGCTTTGTTTGCTGTTACGGGTGTCGAACCTGTCATTATCGAGCCTCTGAACGCGGCAGATTGTCATGCGCAGGCTTCTCTTGCATCGCCGTCCTGTGGTGGCGGTGTTGGATATGGCTGCGCCGGCTTCCGGTATGGAAGTCAGTCGGGCGGGCAGTTTTTTCTGGAGACTGCCTTGGGGCAGGCTTCTGACATACAGGTTATTTATCAAGTGATTGAACGGACTGCAGCCAGTGGCATAACGGGCTGGGTTCGGGTGGAGCAATAATGGATCGGGCGATTGTATATGCGGGGTCTATCCCCCTGGATACGGACCTTCTGCGCGTAGGAAAGTATGGCAAGGCCGCAATCGGTCATATGTCTGACATGCTGTATGGTCGGGGTATTGTTGCAGCATCCGGACTTGCCTGTACGCCTTCCTCTTCCTCGTTGGCTGTAACGATTGGTGCCGGCTCCATTACGGCTCCGGGAGTTATGGATGCCGCTCCTCTGGGGGGGGGCGGTGGCGGCTATCGTGCTGACCCGACGCAAACCACGTGTCAGTATTCCAGCGATACGGCGGTGACGGTTACTGTGCCCGGAACGGGTGCAAGCTACACGGTTTTCGCGATCTGTTCCGAGCAGGATATTGATCAGACGGTTCTTGCATTTTTCAACGCGGCTAATCCTTCCCAGACGCAGGCAGGACTAAACAACAGTGGCGACGTGCTTCCTACCCGTCGCTGGGCTGGAATGTCTTTCGTTATAGCAACGGATGCGCCTGCGGCCCCAATGGGCGGCACAGTGGTTCCGCTTTATACGCTGACGGTTCCACAAGGGGTCACGTCGCTTGCCGGTGTACAGCCACAGCCGGGGCAGGCATTCTGGCCAACCATTCCCGAACTGGCGACGCAGACATTGCTGCGTGCAATCGCAGAACCAATGCAGCTTGTGGCGAATGATACGTCTCTTTCCATACCAACCTGGGCGACGCGTGTTGAGCTCCGTGTGATTGGAGGAGGTGGTGGTGGCGCATCGTCCAGCTCTACGCTGCTGACCGGATCTTTTTCCGGTGCCGGCGGCGGTGGCGGCGGTGACGCTTGGGGTATCTATGGCGTTAGCCCTACCAGCGGTGGGGCTTTGGGAATCACGATCGGGCGTGGAGGGGCTTCAGAGCAGACTGGAGGAACATCCTTGGTCAGCTACAACGGCCAGACCCTTCTGCAAGCCAGTGGAGGTCATGGCGGGTTTTTCTATGACACCACAGGCTCAGCTGGTGGTGACGGTGGCACTGCATCCGGAGGGACGATCTGGAATCAGACCGGGAGCTGGGGAGGAGACGGGCAGAGTAATGCCTCTACCTTTGCAGGTTATGGCGGGGACGGCCCATGGGGTGGCGGTGGTCGTTGCGGTAATCAGGTTGGCCGCGACGGAACCCGTTTTGGTGCGGGCGGTGGCGGCTCGTATTCTGCGGCTGTGGAGGGAACCCCGACTGCAGGCGGCTCAGGCTTCTCGGGTTGCGTGATGTATCGTTTTTTGCCGTAATATATAGCCTATGGGGGGCGTTTTTTATCCGTCCCCCGGCTATTGTTAGTTTATGGAAATTTCGCCGTCCGCCATATTCCGCGGTGGCATATCTTTCCGAAGTTTCGCAACGTCTTCCGCGTTCACTGCGGAAGCGTTGTTGCCCCAGGCGTGACGGATGAACGTCACAACATCAGCAACCTGCTGATCATTCAGACGATGCATAAAATCGGGCATCGTAAAGGCAGATGGGGCTGCCTCTGTCTTTGGTAACGTTGCTCCAGTCTGGACAACATGAACCAGAGACGCCGGATCTTTCCCCATTACGACAGGATTTCCCGCCAAAGGCGGGAGAACAGCTGGATAACCTTTGCCATCTGTGCGGTGGCAGGCGGCGCAGTTATCTACGTACAGTTTTGCACCGCGTGCAGAAACATCGGCTTTGCGAAGCGCAATGGTTGCAGTCGGGTCATAGACCCAGTTGGTTTGATTCCGGTCAAATGGCTGAAGTGCTTGCAGATATTTTGCCATGGCATGCAGGTCAGACTCCGTCAGGTGCTGTGTGCCGTGCACAATGGCGGACGTCATCGCGCCGAAACTCTCGCCTTGCATATTACGACCGGTCTTCAGGAAATCGACAATGTCCTGTTCGCTCCATCGCCCCAGACCTGTCCGATTTTCCTGACGAAGAGATGTTGGGATCCACCCGTCGATCATGGCTCCGCCGGCAAGGTAAGACGTGCCGTCTGACGCGGTCAGAGCTTTTTCCTGCATGGCAAGACCGCGAGGAGAATGACAGGCTCCGCAATGGGCAGGACCTTCTACAAGATAGGCTCCTCTTGCCATTTGGGCATCTGCAAATTCATGCAGGGTCTTTTCCTGCGCTTTTGCCGGGGCAGGAGAAAATGCCCATCGCCAGAACATGAGCGGCCAGCGCATCGAGAAAGGCCAGCGGACACCATTTTCCGGAGTGGGAATGGCTGCTGCGGAAACACCCTCATGAAAATATGTGTAGAGAGCGTGAACGTCATGGTCCGTCAGACGCGCGTAAGACGGATAGGGCATTGCGGGATAGAGTGTAGAGCCATCCCGGCGGATTCCTTCACGTAACGCACGACCAAATTCAGCTTCGGTATACTTGCCGATGCCGTGTTCCATGTCTGGCGTGATGTTTGTGGAATGAATGGTACCAACAGGAAGTGTAAAAGATACACCTCCAGAATATTCCGGTTTATTTTTGATTGAATGGCACGCTGCACAATCAGACGCTGCTGCCAGATACCGGCCTTCTTCTATAAGGGCCGTTTTGTCATCATTGGCAGACGCTGTGTGATGGCTCAGAGCAAATATGCCACCGGCAAAGGCCAGGAATGGGAAGATCTTCATGCCTGTACCAGTGGTCCCGGGGATTTCAGGTAGGTTGTACGAATGTGGTAGGCCGCCCAGTACGCAAGGGCTGCGACCATGCCTGTCGGATTATAGCCCATTCCCTGTGGGAAGGCATTTGATCCGATAACAAAGACGTTCGAAACATCCCAGCTTTGCAGATAGCGATTGAGGGCGCTGGTTTTAGGATCAGTCCCCATGACGGCACCGCCACCAAGATGCGTTGTCTGGTAGTGGCGGGTATCAAACGGCTGGCCCGCGTTCAGATGAACAAGATTGGCCTTTGTTGCTCCCATTGCTTTTGCAATGGGTTCAATCTTGCTGACAACATATTGGTTCATCCGGATATCATTGTCTTTCCAGGTGAAGGTCATTCGCAGGAGAGGCTGCCCATAGGCATCTTTCCAGGTCGGGTCCAGATCCAGGTAGACGTCCCGATAGGCCATGTTGCTACCATGAGCATCAATACCAATCGAGTGTTTGTATGTGTCAATCAGGGCGCCTTTATAGGCTGAGCCCCAGCGTGGCGTGCCACCACCACCTGTGCCGATGGCTGCGGCAATGGGTTTAACCCCCGCCTGATTGACCCAGACTGGCGAGCCACCAACAAATCCCAGCGGCCCATGATCGAAATTCATGCTGTTGAAGTCATCAATAGCAACGCCAACGCCGCCAGCACCGATAAACTGATTGGTATATTTGGAAGGCGGCAGCCAGACGCGGGAAGACGTGATGGTTTGGTAAACGAAATTACGCCCCGTTGTGCCCGTATTGCTGATGGGATCATACGGTTTTCCAATTCCCGAAAGCAGCATCAGATGAACGTTATGAAACTGGAATGCACTCAGGATAACGAGATCCGCAGACAGGGACACTTCTTTCTGCGTTTTGGTTTCCAGATACGTCACCCCCGTTGCTTTGGAGCGTGTATCATCCAGATCAACACGCAGAACATGTGCATCTGAAATCAGCGTAAAACCCGGATCCTGTCGTAGCGCGGGCAGAATATTCACATTGGGAGAAGCTTTGGAATACAGGTAGCAGTCGTATCCGCTGCAATACCCACAAAAATTGCACGGCCCCATCTGGCAGCCATACGGGTTTGTATACTGACTGGATGCGTTCGCAGCTGGCAGGGAATACGGATGGTATCCGGCCTCGGTTGCGGCAGCTCGAAACGTTGATGCGGTGAACGTATCTTTCATGACCGGCAGCGGGAAATTGTCAGACCGGTCTCCGTCAAAGATGTTGCCGTTTCCGACGATCTTTCCGTTTACGCGATACGCCTCACCGGACGTGCCGAATACCTTTTCCGCCTTATCAAAAAACGGTTCCAGTTCCGCATAGGTGACGCCATAATCCTGAAGGTTCATGCCCTCCGGAATGAATTTCTCACCGTAGCGTTCCACCACTGAACTGCGCAGGCGCAGATCTTCCGGTGAAACCCGGAAATGAACCCCTGACCAGTGAAGACCGGCACCACCAACTCCTTCTCCGGGCAGGAAGGCCGCCAGTTGCCGGTAGGGCAGGGCTGTCTGCTCAATCGTATTGCGAACAGTCACGGTCGTCTGGGAAAGATTCTGGAAGAGCCGTTTGCGAATGGCCCCACGAAGTTCGTCAATGGAGTCCGGATAAGCGCCTTCAACGGCAGTGGTGCGTTCCGAACCGCGTTCCAGCATGATGACTGAAAGGCCAGCCTCCGTCAGTTCTTTCGCGAGAATGGAGCCAGCCCAGCCTGCGCCAACAACAATGGCATCTGCATGTTTTTTGGTCATGATCTGTGCTCCTCAGGCCGTCTCACCCGAGAGCGAAATCGGGCCAAAGGGATACGCCTCTCCGTCCTGATTGACCCAGTCCATAAAGTCGGCGCGGGCACCTGGGAAGCCGAGCATCAGCCATCCTCCAAGCCTTTTGTTCCCGCCATAGAGAGGATCGGCAAAAGCACCTTCCAGCGTGTTGGTGCGCAGTTGCTCAAAGAAAACACGTCCAGGAACATCTCCAAGCGAAACAGATCCGCCTTCGAGCGCCGTCAGTATCTGCTCCTGTGCAGCCGACGGAAGATCGGCAAAGACTTTTCCATGCTGCTGGCGAGTATAGGTCTCAAGGCCCGCGATTCCTTTTCGGTACAGATCGCGCGGGACAAAGGGGAGCTGGTACCCAAGATTGGCCGGTCCCTGCACAAAAGGTGCGGACATGTACCAGTTGTCTCCATGCCCGTATGGAGATTCCATCTGTCGATCAATGAATTCGGCAACCCCCAGGGTCTGCGCTCCTGGTCCATGCTGATCCTGCGGGAAAAGACGCTCTGCTGCGGCTTCCACGAAACGGTATTCATCAGGGGTGAAGAAGGTGGGCTGATAGGGCTTCTGCGCTTCCTGAGCCAGCGCTTCAGCCCAGTGCGAATGCCCGCTGACCATCCAGAATGACGTGGAGCCCAAAAGGCCTTTGACGAAACTACGGCGAAGGGGGCGTGTCAGTGTCGGTTCCTTCGGGGGCACAGTGGTCTCCAGAACGAGGGTGGGGCCATGTTCGGGAAAAGAACATATCCGAAATGAGGCAGCAGAAGACCCCATAGATTAAGCGTCAGGTCCGAAGCCAGCCCCTGAGCGATTACAACCCCACGAGGATAATGATTTTAGCCGCCTGAACTCGTGCTTTGCGAGGTGGATGGCAGTTGCAGGGTCCCCATGGGAGGAGACTTCTGTTTTGGTGCAGAAACCGCAGGAACACTGTCATCGCCCGATCCGGTCGGGAAAATGGCGTCTGGCACGCTGGGCTGAACCGCTGTTGCAGCGGGAGGCTGCTGCACGCTGGGGGCGACGGCGGGAGGGAGTGTAGCAGCAGGCGTTGAAACCGCAGGTGCCGGAACGGTGCCCGGTGCGGTCAGGGACTGCTGCTGTACTCCGCCGCCAACGAGCGGATTACCGATGGCGTCTGTCATCCAGCTCATCAGCTTTTTACGGATCTGGAATTCCAGCTCAACATTCATGTCCTGCATCATCTGGTTCGTCAGTTCATACAGGGATGCACGAGACGTGGCGCTTTTGGAGCCAGTGTCCAGTTTGCGGCTGATCCGGGCATGAATGTACCCTGTATGCAGGTTGCCCGTATCCGCGACATTCAACTGTACGTCCATGGCGCCGGAAATTGTGTTCTCTCCTGCGGCAGAAATGTAAGCCTGTTTGATGATGAAATCTGCCTGCCCCGTCTGACCGCTAGCCACAAGACGCTGGCCAGCCATCTGTTTAAGCGCCTGATCTGGAGGCGTAGGGGCTTTGGCGCTCAGGGAATCCGGGGAAGGGAAAGCCTCATCCTGAATATTGATTGTAGCGACATTCAGATGAAGCTGGGACAGATAGCTATAATCAGCGGGTGGAAAGGTCTGTGTCGGCTCATTGTCTGCGCACCCTCCGAGACCAAGGGAAAACGCCAGAACACTTGCTCCGATCCAGTATCGCATACCCATCACCCAGTCTCCTGATCTTATCTGTCGTGTCGGCCCAAGAGTGTTTTCAGCCGTCCGAACAGCCCCTTTTTTGGGGGCGACTGTAATACCGGAGCGGGGTCCAGTGGAAGCTCCGGCAAAAAGGATCTCTGCGGCGCTTTCACAGGCTCTGGTACTTCCTGAAGCGCTTCCGGTTTGGTGTCGAGGGGAGTCCCGGCGGATTGCTCGTGCTGTGCCGCCGCGACAGAGGCTGGAGGAGAGACAGCAGGCTCATCCTGTGTGGTTTTGGGGGCTCGAAGCGAGGAGGCCTGACCCACACCAAAGTCTTCTGGAAGAAACGGTCGTGCAGAGCGGATGGCGTCTGCATGATCTGAATGTCGTGCGTACCATTCCAGGATCCAGCCTGGAAAAAGAGGTCCAGCGGGGGAATCGCTGATCAGCAGAGGCCCTTTGGGATAATAGAAAGATGGTCGACGGTCTGGCGCCGACTCATCCCACACAAGATAAAAAACAGCGTTTTCCGTTTCGTCATGGAAGCGGTAGGCGGTGGCAGAAGAGCCCAACTTCATTTCAATCTGGGCGCGGACGGGCAGGGCCGAAAATGGTGAAGATACAATCAGAGTGCCACCGCTGCGCTTTGCAGAAAGCAGGGCTTTCATCCGGCCTTCTGCAACAGGCTTTCCGTCAGGACAGGTCAGTGCCTCACCACTATCTGCATGACCCGCTGCAATGAAGACGGCATGAGGCGCATGACGTCCCAGCCAGGACCCGGCCAGTTCACGAAAAGCCGTTTCCGGGAGGTCTGTTCTGAAGGTGCGGGCATCATCCCGGATGTCTCCCCCCAGAACACCCTCTGCCAAGGGCCAGAACAGAGGGTCCATGGCTGTCAGAAGATCATTCTGGACCGTCGGTGGCAGGGCCAGAACATGACTGCCCTTGTAGAGCCCTTCCTGCACCCACCAGCAGGCCTGTCTTCGACTTGCCGCGTCCTGAAAGACCACAACTTCAAACTGCCCGATGACCGGCTGACGATCTATTGCCGTCCATCCGGGATAAAGTGCCCCGGCGGGCGAATCATCAATCTCGATACCGTCAAGCAGCGAAGCCGTCATTCAGGTTTATCTCCCAGTTCATCGCGGGTGAAGCGGAAGCCGACATTACAGAACTCACAGTTCATCGTAATGGCTCCGTCTTCAACCATATGATCCAGATCGTCAGTGCTGAACCTGTCGAGCACGGAGGCAAGACGGGCACGAGAACAGCGGCAGCCATAAGCCAGAGCCCGCGGAGTGGCGATCTGAACATCCAACGTTCCGAACAGACGATAGATCAGGTCACCACTGCCCAGATCTTCATCAAAGATCTCACCGGGCTGGAACGTCTCGGCAAACGTGCAGGCCGTTTCCCACGCATCGTCATCCTGGGCGACCGTTTCAATACCACCTTCGGCCGCAATGCGTTCCAGAACCAGCGCACCGGCCCGCCACCCATCCAGCGTTTTTGTGCAGAACAGGCGGATCAGGCACTCATGCTGCTCACTGGTTTTGAAGTAATGCATGGCCATGTCGGAGAGTGTCTCTCCCGTTAGTTCCACAATGCCCTGATGGCGGTCCATCTCCGCCCCCTGGTCAATGGTGAAGGCCATGTAGCCATTGCCCAGTAGCTCGGGAGCTGTCTCTGGCAGGTTTGCCGGATCAGCGTCTTCTGAAAGACGCGCCGTAAAACGGAGATCCCCCGTATCCGTCGCATCCGCCAGCAGCATTGTGACCGGACCATCCCCCTTGATCTGAAGGGAGAAGGAGCCCTTGAACTTCAGGGCAGACGCCATGGCCGCGACGAGGGCAAGAGCCTGACCGCCCAGTTCCAGAACGACATCGGGCAGATCATGGCGGGACAGGATGGCATCGGCCAGCTTTCCCAGTCTGACAAGGCGCCCACGAACAGGCGAACGTTCCAGATAAAACGGAACAATACCGCCAGAAACAACCATGTTCGGGACGTTGGGACGAGCCCTGTCAAGAAATGGAGGTGTATCGATCACCCGTTCTCTCTCCCAAGGGCCCAGAGAAGCAGGCCCTTCTGTGTATGAAGCCGGTTTTCGGCTTCATCAAAAACAACAGACGCCGGGCTTTCGAAAACATCCGCCGTCACTTCTTCCCCGATATGGGCAGGGAGGCAGTGAAGGAACAGGGCATCAGGCGCAGCTTGTGCCATAAGGGCTGTATCCACCTGATAAGGGCGGAACGCCGCAAGACGCTGCTCGCGGTCTTTGTCGCCCATGCTGACCCAGGTATCGGTCAGGACAGCATCTGCACCGGACACAGCCTCGGTCGGGTCACGGAAGATCTCGATGGAAGCACCGTTCTCACGCGCCCACGACACTGCACGCTCGCTGGGCGCAAAACCGGCAGGCGTTGCCAGACGGACATTGAATTTCAGAAGGGCGGCAGCTTCCATCAGAGAGGTCGCAACATTGTTGCCATCACCGATCCACGCCAGCGTCTTGCCCGCAATCGGGCCGCGATGTTCTTCAAACGTCAGGACATCCGCCAGAATCTGGATCGGATGGGACACTGGGGTCAGCCCGTTGATGACTGGAACCGTGCTCCACTTCGCCAGTTCACGCAGGTTCTCGTCCTTGCCGGTCCGCAGAACAATCACATCCAGAAAGCGCGACAGAACCCGTGCGGTATCCGCGATCGTCTCACCGCGCCCAAGCTGCATGTCCCCCGGTGACAGCACCGAAACCTGACCGCCAAGCTGACCCATTCCGACTTCGAACGACACACGCGTCCGGGTGGAAGGCTGTGCCAGCATCAGCCCAAGGGTCCGTCCTTCAAGCGGGCGCTCCGGATGCAGGGGGCGTGCACGATTATTCTGCAGAGCTTTGACGCGGGCCGACAGATCAATGATCTGTCGGATGACGTCTCCGCTGAAATCGCGAATATCAAGAAAATGCCGTGGCATCTGCTGTTCCGTTCCAACCGTCCGGGGGGCGATAGCCAGACTCACGACACTGTCTCCTGTTCCAGTTTTCCGGCAGTCACAAAGGCTTCGGCTGCCTCAATCAGTTTGTTACATGCGATTTTGCAGTCTTCTTCCGTCACGATCAGTGGCGGCACGAGACGCAGAACATTGTCCCCTGCGCCAACCGTCAGAAGACCGGCACCCGTTACGAACGGCATGACCTCACCGACCGGTGGTACACAGTGCAGACCGCGCATCAGGCCCATGCCGCGCACATCGTCAAACACGCCGGAAGAGCGCTTCACAACGCCTTGGAGCATCGTGCCGAACGCGTCTCCAACGGCACAGACGTGTTCCAGAAAGCCGGGGCTGAGCACTTCCTCGAGAACGGTCGTTCCGGCGGCACAAGCCAGCGGGTTGCCGCCAAATGTCGTCCCGTGAGAGCCGGGGGTCAGATGTTTGGCCAGCTCTTCCGTCGCCAGAACAGCGCCGAGCGGGAAGCCGCCGCCAATACCCTTGGCAATGGAAATGACGTCCGGCTTGACGCCGTACCATTCATGCGCAAACAGTTTGCCCGTCCGGCCGACACCCGTCTGAACTTCGTCGAAGCCAAGATAGATGCCGTGCTCGTCACAAACCGCACGAAGGGCCTTCATGAAGACTTCCGTTGCAGGCTTGATGCCGCTTTCGCCCTGAATGGGCTCCACAATGATGCCAGCCGTTTCCGGCGTGATGGCCGCCCGCAGCGTGTTCGTGTTGTTGAACGGCGCGTGGTCGAAACCTTCGACAACGGGGCCGAAACCCTTCTGATAGGCCGGGTTGCCGGTTGCGGAAATCATGGCCAGCGTCCGGCCATGGAAGGCCCCGTCAAAGCACAGAACGCGCGTCCGTTCCGGATGGCCGTTCTCGAACTGGGCGCGGCGAATCATCTTCACCATGCCTTCATTCGCTTCAGCACCCGAGTTGCAGAACAGCACGGAGTCCGCGAATGAGTTCTTCACCAGCAGGTCCGCCAGCTTTTCAGCCTGCGGAATGCGATAGAGATTCGAGACGTGCATGACCTTCGCAGCCTGATCCGCAATGGTCTTCACCAGCTTCGAATGCCCATGGCCAAGCGAAGAGACGGCAATGCCGGCCCCGAAATCCAGATATCGTCGCCCGTCCGATGCCGTCAGCCAGACGCCTTCGCCCTGCTCGAAAGCAAGGTCGGCACGTTTGTAATTGGGCATGAGGGCGGAGATCATGATGATCGACGATCCTGAATCGGGGTGAATGAAAAGCTGCAGAATCGGAAAACCCTGCCCCGGTCGCCCGGGGCAGGGCCAAAGATTCCGCAGACACATACTGCGCGGCAGAAATGCGATCCGTCAAACCCCTTGCGGGGAAAGAACGGCTTCAGGCGCGTCTGTAAACGAGATCCCGGGCCAGCCAGCACCCGACCCGGACCGCATTCACACCTATTGCATCCCGCTCGAAAGCCAGCGTCCAGTCTCCCGGTGCGGTATGATCCAGAGCACGCGGGCAGGGCAGAACCCAGACGTCTTTCGCCAGTCGCTGAAGTGGCTCCATGCGGCCATTTCCGAGAATGCCTGAAAAACCGCCGTAAACCACGCCGTTGGTCAGTTCGATCGTGACTTCGGCCTCGTCCAGCTCTTCACAGCGATAGATCCCTTCAAGGGCATCAATGTCTTCACCCGGCGTCTCATCACAGGCCTTCAAAATACCGACCCGGTTTTCCCCTGGTCGCTCCATCCGAACTTCATCGCCCTGACGAACAAGCCGGACATTGGGTGTCTCCGCGCGTGATGGCGAAACACCTTCCAGCATCTCCGGAATCATCAGATAGCGAAGCTGTGCCCCCCCGGGAGTAGGTTCGATTCGGGCAGACAGTCCCGTCTCCTGCTCCAGATATGTGCCGTACAACTCAAGCGGCTGCTGGGTCGTGCGATCGGGTTCGTAAGGCACACCAAGGGCGGTGGCCAAAATCTGCGCAGCGGCTACCTGAGCGGGGGCCATGTGATTGAACATCACCACCACGGACAGTCGCTCGGAGGCTACATGCAGCCGGTGAGAGCGCCAGCCACGCAGGGCGCCTCCATGCATTGTCACGTCCTGCCCGAACATCGAGGTCCGTTGCAGCCCAAAGCCGTAGGGCGCAGACGTTCCGTCCAGAAAGGTCACAGGGGCCGTCAGGCGATTGTAAAGCGCGTCTGGATCATCGCGTGTCGCGTCAATGAAGCGCTCCCAGGCAATCATGTCATCCAGCGAGGCGCCAAGTCCGGCATCGCCCGTCCACAGAACATTGTTGATTGCCGGTCGGAAGCCGCTCTCAACAGTGCCTTCATATCCAACCGTCCCGTCGGGCATGGCGCGGGTTTCGGCTGCCAGAATGGCGCGTTCCATCCCGGCTGGATTGAACACGGACGTCTGAAGAAGCTCTGCAAAGCTTCGACCCGTCCGGTCTTCCAGAATGTCGGACAAAAGGCGGAAATTCTGGTTCACATAGGAATAGGATGTGCCCGGCTGGAACTGGAGCGTGCGTGTTCCATCAATCACACGCCGTGCTTCCCGGTCTCCGAACTCCCCTTCGATCGGCGCACCATGCAGCATCGCCACCGCCCAGTAATCCCGCAGGCCGGACTGGTTATGCGCCAGATGCAGCGCTCCGGGAGCAGGCTCATCAAGCTGGGGCAGACGGTCATCGACGTCCCCATCCAGCTCTGTCGGATCCTGAAAAAGATCCAGCATCACCCCGCAGGTGAACTGCTTGGTGATGGAGCACATACGGAACAACGTAGATGGCGTGAACGGAAGCCGCCGCTCCGCATTGGCGTACCCCCATGTATGGCGGACGAGAACCTCGCCGTCCTTTACAACGGCAACAGCCCCGCCGGGACCGGGATAGCGGGCAGGAATGGCGGAGACGGCCGCCTCGAGACGGGCTGAAAAAGAGTCGCTCATGAGGCGATGATGGCCTCATCCGATCTTGCCGTAAATGCTTACTTGGCAGCATACTCCTTCTCTATGGAGGACATACCAACCGCTCCCGATTTCAAGGCGTTGCGTGAAACGGCTCTGGCTCATCTGGCCCGTTTCGCCACAACCGAGCACGGCCTGCGACAGATGCTGGACCGCCGCCTGCGTCGGTGGGGCACCCGTGCGGTGCGTGCCGGGATGCCGGAAGAAGATGTGGAAGCAACGATAGCGTCTTTGCGTCCCGCCGTGGATGACGTCGTCTCTGCCATGACGGAACTGGGTGCGGTTGATGATGCCGGGTTTGCCCGCTCCCGCGCCCTGAACCTGACGCGGACAGGCCGCTCCCGTCGCGCCGTCGCCGCCCATCTGGCAACAAAGGGCGTTGACCAGAGTGTCACGCAGGATGCCCTCAACGAATCGCTGGGCGAGAGGTCAGACGATACCGCCCGTGAGGCCGAACTGGCCGCAGCGCTCGTACTGGCCCGGAAGCGACGTGTAGGGCCTTTCTGCCGTCCTGATCGCCCTCAGGAAGACCCCATCCGTGTCATGGGTATCTTTGCCCGCAACGGGTTTTCCCGGGATGTTGTGGAAACTGCGCTCGACATGGACCCTGAAGAAGCTGAAGACCGCATCATCGCATTCAGGAGCCGCGCATGAAGAAACTGGCTCTCTGTCTCCTCCTGTCTCTTTCAGCCTGTGGGGGCAGCCGTGAGTTCAGTCGTGCCAGCTTCAATGGCCCGCTTCAGTGCGCGCCTTACGCACGGTCCCGGACTGGCCTTCAGCTGAGTGGTGCAGCTGCATCATGGTGGCGTCAGTCCGCCGGGCATTATGCCCGGAGTCATAGTCCCACGCCGGGCTCTGTTCTGGTGTTCCGCGCGACCTCCCGGGTGCCAAGCGGGCACGTGTCTATTGTTCGGAAACAGATTTCTTCACGCACGATCCTTGTAGATCATGCTAACTGGGAGCCGGGGCGCATTGATCGCAATGTCCCCGTCACGGATGTCTCACCCGGTCATGACTGGACTCTCGTCCGCGTCTGGTGGGCACCCATCCACGGCCTGGGACGCAGGGCCTATCCAGCCTACGGCTTCGTTTCGGCCTCCGGTCCGGATGATGCGTCCTGAGCGAACGCTTGCACAAACGCCCAAGCCTTGCCACATGAAGGTGTAGCCTTGGCTTTTCGGAGTAATACATTATGGGCAGCATGAGCCCCGTTCACTGGCTGATCCTGGCGGTCGTCCTGCTCGTCGTGTTTGGCGGCGGTGGGAAGATCAGCGGCCTGATGGGAGACTTCGCGAAGGGAATCAAATCCTTCAAGAAGAACATGGGCGAAGACGAGAACATGACGCCGCCTGAAAACACTCAGGCACCTGGTCATATTTCGCCCCCCAACCAGTCGCCCGGCTACAGTCAGACGACCACCAACAGCGATACGCACCGTACGCAGGTCTGATGTTGAACACGACGTCTGATACGGCATGGACCGAGGCCTCCCGGCAGATAGTCCGGGCAGGCCAGCGGATGGATCAGCGTGGCTGGGTTCCGGCCACGGCTGGCAACCTGTCCGTGCGTCTGGATGATGGCCGCATCGCCATCACGCGGTCAGGTGGCCACAAGGGCTTCCTGACGGAGCAGGATGTGATCCAGATCACCCCTGAGGGCGTGCCGCTCGATCCAGCCAATCGCGCCAGCGCCGAGACCCTGCTGCACACCCAGCTTTACGCGCATGATCCATCGATCGGGGCGGTGCTGCATGGTCATTCCGTGGCGGCGACCATCCTCTCCATGGATGAGCCAACAGACGCTATCAATTTGGCAGGCTATGAGGTTCTGAAGGTCTTCGAAGGCCAGACGACCCACGAGACCAGTCTTGATCTGCCCCTGTTTCACAACGATCAGGATATTGCCCGGCTTGCGACAGTTGTTGCTCCGAAGCTGCCGGATATGCGTCTGGGCTACCTGATCCGCGGGCACGGTGTTTACGTCTGGGGCAAGGATATGTTCACGGCTCTGGCCCGTCTTGAAGGCCTGGAGTTCCTGCTCGCCTGTCATCTCGCCCGTCTTCAGAAGGCACGCTGAACCATGAGTAGACTGACTGTTTATCGGGACGACAGCCCCGACACGATTCTTCTCGATGTCACGTCCCCAGGGGAAATCGCGGAAACACTGCGCCCGCACAACATCCGTTTCGAGCGCTGGTCAGCGCCCGTTACACCCGCAAAGGATGCGACGACGGATGAAGTGCTGGCCGCCTATCGCCCGTATCTTGATACTCTGATGGGCGAGACGGGGGCAGGCAGCGCAGATGTGGTGCGTATCAACGCCTCCACACCCAATCTGCCGGAACTGCGCAAGAAGTTCCTCTCCGAACATACGCATAGCGAAGATGAAGTCCGGTTCTTCGTGCATGGTCAGGGCGCGTTTGTCCTGCATATCCATGGCCGGATCTATTCTGTTCTGTGCACCGCCGGAGATCTGATCTCCGTGCCAGAAGGTATTCCACACTGGTTCGATGCGGGCCCGTCGCCAGATGTGGTCGCCCTGCGTGTCTTCACCGACACGACCGGCTGGATTGCAAAATATAGCGGGGACGATATCGCCGAACGTTTCCCCGCAAACGTTCCCACTGCCTCCTGAAAGCCCAACATGATTCGTCTTGTCCTGCTTGATATCGAAGGCACAACCCTGCCGATCTCTTTCGTGCGGGACGTCATGTTCCCTTATGCCGCCAAGGCACTTCCGGCCCTGATCGAAGACCATACGAACCCACAGGTCGTTGGCGCACGGGCTGATATTGCGGTCTCCCATCCCGGCGAAGACCCCTTGAAGGTCTGTCAGGACTGGATGGCAAAGGACGAAAAGGCGGCTCCGCTCAAGACCTTACAGGGCATCACATGGCGTCAGGGCTTTGAAGACGGCACGCTTCGGGCTGATCTTTACCAGGATGTCCCACCGGCCCTGAAGGCATGGTCCAAAGGTGGCCTGCGTTTGGCAGTCTATTCCTCAGGCTCCGTTCCGTCCCAGAAGCTTTTGTATGGCTATACCGAGCAGGGTGACCTGACGCCTCTGTTCGAGGGTTTTTTCGATCTGTCCACAGGAGGAAAGAAAGAGGCAGCGTCCTATACGAAAATCGCCAAGGCCTGCGCTCTGAAGCCGGAAGAAATTCTTTTCCTGTCCGATATCGGTGCAGAGCTGGATGCCGCGAAAGAGGCCGGTCTCCACATCTGCCAGCTCGTGCGCCCGCAGGACAAGACAGTCCCGCATGAGGGTGTACCGCAGGCAGTTGACCTGAACGACGTCACCCAGAAGTTCAGCCTCCCCGCATGACTCTGCATACGGACTGGCGATCCATCCCAGAAAATGCACGTGGAACCGTCGCAGCCCTTGGGAACTTCGACGGTGTCCATCGTGGGCATGTGCATCTGCTGCATGCTCTCCGGGCAGCGCGACCGGATCATCCACTATCGGTGGTGACCTTTGATCCGCACCCAAGAGAACTGTTCCGCCCGCAGGACCCTCCCTGTCGCCTGATGCTCCCGGCTGTCCGGGCACAGGCTCTGGAGGAGCAGGGGGTTTCGCAGGTCTTCCAGATCCCGTTTGACGAAGACTTCTCGCATCTGAGTGCGGAAGCATTTGTCGAGGATGTTCTTATTCGGAGCTTCGGAGTGGTGCATGTTGCATGCGGCGCAGACTTTGCCTTCGGTCATCGGCGTACGGGGAATACGGCAAGGCTTGAGACTCTACTTTCCCCTCACGGGGTGGGTCTGACAGTCGTGTCCCAATTGTCTGATGAAGGCGGACCAATTTCTTCCAGTCGAATCCGTCGTCTGCTGAAAGAAGGGTATCCAGAACGCGCTGCCGAGGAACTGGGCCGTCCATGGTCTATTGTCGGCCCGGTGGTTCAGGGAGACCAGCGAGGGCGTCTTCTTGGCTTTCCGACAGCCAATATCCCGCTCGGTCAGCACCTTGAACCAGCGCGTGGCGTTTATGCTGTTCGTGTGACGCTTCCTGATGGACGCGTATTTCCAGGAGTGGCCAATCTGGGCCGTCGCCCAACAATCAATGACGGGCAGGAAAGCCGGCTCGAAGCCCATCTGTTTGATTTTTCAGAGAACCTTTACGGCAAGATTCTCAGCGTCGCTTTGATCGCTCTTCTTCGGGAAGAGAAGCGCTTCTCGGGCCTTGATGAACTTAAAGCCCAGATTGCGCAGGATGCTCAGCAGGCCCGGGATTTACTTGGAGCCTGAAGACGCTCTTGATCTTCGATGTTCTTTAAAAGGCTGTCTCTCGGCAGAGACGCGGCCTTTTCCGCTCCTGCAAATCTCGTCAATCTTTCTGATGTGGGACACGCTCTGTACAAAAAAGGTGACGCAACAACCTTGAGTTCCCTGACGGCTGCAGATGTTGGCAAGCGTACCCAGAATGCCCCGAAGAACTCGGCAACCATCTGGTCGACTGACACAATTGCGCCTAACAAGCCCTGAATTGTCACATTTGGTGGCGGTCTGACATGGCGTGACGGTGTGTGGTTGAACGCTGCTAATACGGTCCGGGTGCTTGCAACGACGGGATGGGACGCTGTCATTTCCCGTAATTTCCGTAAGCACTGGCGTATCGCGATGAATGGCTACAATCTCGACAATCGCCTGAACTGCAGCAACCTGTTCTCGGACCGCGCCACACAGTTATTGGCCGCTCGTTCCTTGTAAATATCTCAGCAAACTACCGAAGCGTCAGTCAGGCTGGCTCACATCGGCCTGACATTCACATTTTCAGGGATCGAAATGCCCAGGTCCCTGAGCCGTATCTGAACATGCTCTTCCAGAGCCTGATCGCGCTTTTTACCCAATAGAGCGAGCTTCTGGCTCATTGCCAGCAGGATGTCAGACGTCGCATCCACGACGGCCTTGCGCCACCAGCCCAAAGCATCCTCGACTTGACCGGCATCTGCCAATGCCGTCGCAAAGTTATGCTGCCCGCGATAATCGCCGCCTTCGGCAGATTGACGATACCAGTCCAGAGCCGCTGCCCGATCCTGCGGCACCACCCACCCTTCCTCTAGAAATCGCGCATACAGATTCATGGATTTTGCATGGCCGTTCTGTGCGGCGGTTCGGAACAGAGTGAGTGCTTTGGGTAAATTCTGAGGCTGGCCGATCCCGCGCATGGTCAGAATCCCCAGATTGTATCGCCCCCATTCATCCCCGGCTTTCGCTGCTTCCTCATAACAGCGTGCGGCTTCCGTCAGGTCCTTATCGCATCCCCATCCGAACTGGAAGCACCGGCCCCGCATGTTATGGCCCGGCCCAAAACCCGCTCTCGCCGCAATGGTGAACCATTCCAGCGCGGACACCGGGTCTTTTGGAACATAAATGCTGTTCAGCAGCACCTGTCCCCACTGAACGATTTCCAGATGATGCCCCTTCAGGGCTTTCTGCCGAATTTCTTCAATATTCTGTGGTAGGGATGAGGGGTCAGAAGGTGTTTTCCGGGATGAAAAGACTTTTCTGAAAACACGCTTCATTTCAAACTCATTCCTACCATCTGGGGCAGAAGATACTGCGCTTTCAGTGTATCTCCTGCGCCCTGTCTGGCAAAGTCGGCAGCGCGTTCAAAGGGCGCTGGAACTGGTTGCGGCTGGAACGATCTGCTGGATGTCGAAACCATCCTGTTTCAGCAGAGCCGGAAGCCCTTTGGGGCCGGCCATATGCAAAGAGCCCACCGCAACGAACAGGGACTTCCCGGACTCGTGCAGGGAGAGGATTTTCTGTGCCATCTCGACATTGCGGTCATCCAGAAGGCGCTTGGTCTGCTGGCGTTCCTTTGCGGTGCGAAGGCATTTGCACCATGCGTCATAATGCTGAAGCTGGGACACATCACTGCGACCCCACATCTCGACAAGCCGCTTTTCATCCGTTCTGGCCTCGCCGGAAGAGACGTCCTTGATGACCCCGTCAATGAATGTGTCTTCATCCCCCTGATCGGTGGAGATGATCAGATCACGCTGGGTCTGAGCATCCTCAAGCGGGATCAGCTCCTTTTTCATACCAGCTGCGATGCCCTGAATGACCAGATCAGCGGCGTAATCCGGATAATACCCGTCAACACGCCCGACTGCCGTACTCAAGCCCGCAGCTTCCAGCCCGACCGCCGTTTTTGAAAAATTGTTGACCGGCAGACAGAGCCCTGCCGCAAGGTCATCCAGTTTTCTTTTGCGTCCAGACTGGACCAGATGCTGCATGCGGTCCGGGTCTTCAGGCTTGCGAAGCGTGGCGAGTGTTGCGGGGTCCTGAAGGTTCAGTTCCAGCGCGACGAGATCGCTTTTCATCATGGCTGTGCGGATATGGGGGCCAGGCAGCATCCATTCCTGCCGGGAAGCGTGAATGGTTCCATACAGCCAAGAGGAATGCCCGTCTTTCGTAATTTTCCAGAGAAAACCCCGGTCCTGTGCTGCCATGAGCAGGTGAAACAGTTCGGATTTCGGTGGAACGGAAGCTGGAGGCGGGCAACGAGGCGTCTGCGCCACTGCCAGTGCGGGAGCCATACTCAGAAACGCGGCCAGCCAAAGTCTTTTCATTACTATGCGTCCGGATAAAATCATGTCCCGTCAGCACATCATGTCTGCGGTGGAGAGACAATCCACAAGGGCGTCTTTCCTATCAAAGACATGGTTTTCCCTCAGGAGACTTGCCTGAGAAGACTTGACCGCATCCCCGCCCAATCTCCATATGGTCCCCCTTATTTTGTGTGAATGACCAAAGTTGGCCCGTCCCATGTCCGACAAGTCCGATACGACCTTCAAAGAACAGCAGGATCGCTACCGCGATACTGTGTTCCTGCCTCGCACCAGCTTCCCCATGCGGGGCGGGCTGCCGACGCGCGAGCCTGACACGCTGGCCCGCTGGGCCGCCATGGACCTGGACGGCAAGATCCGTGAGGAAGGGAAGGGACGCCCGGTCTTCACGCTGCATGACGGACCGCCCTACGCCAACGGGCACATTCACATTGGTCACGCGCTCAACAAGGTGATGAAAGACGTCATCAACCGCGCGCATCGCATGTCGGGCTTCGAAGTCCGCTATCAGCCAGGCTGGGACTGCCATGGTCTGCCGATCGAATGGCGGATCGAGGAACAGTACCGCAAGGCCGGTAAGGACAAGGATCAGGTTCCGCTGCTCCAGTTCCGTGCGGAATGTCGCCAGTATGCCGCCGAATGGGTGAGTAAACAGGCAGAAGACTTCAAGCGCATCGGTGTTCAGGCAGAGTGGGCCAACCGTTACGTCACGATGGACTTCAGTTCTGAAGCCAAGATCGTGGCGGAAATCGGCAAGTTCCTGCTGAATGGCGGTCTGTATCGTGGTCTGCGCCCGGTCATGTGGAGCCCGGTTGAAAAGACCGCCCTTGCCGAAGCCGAGATCGAATACCACGACGTCGATTCCACCACGATCTTTGTCGCGTTCCCGATCCTGAAAGATCCGACCCCGGGCGATGCGCTCGAAGGCGTTTCAGCCGTTATCTGGACCACAACGCCGTGGACCATCCCCGCCAACCGCGCGCTCGCCTATGGCCCGGACATCACATACGTGGTTCTGCGTGCTGATGAGACAACGGAAGCCAGTGTCGTTCCGCAGGGTGCGCGCCTGCTGATTGCTGAAGATCGGGTTGAAGCTTTCTGCACGGAAACGGGCATCAGCGCCCATCATATCCTGTACACCCTACCCGGCAACGCGCTGGAAGGTGCTATTGCCGCTCATCCGCTACGTGGTCGTGGCTACGAATATGATGTGCCGATGCTTCCGGGCAATTTCGTCACGACAGACGCGGGTACGGGCCTTGTTCACATGGCGCCGTCTCATGGTCAGGATGACTTTATCGTCTGCCGCCAGTTCGGCATCGAAGTCCCTGAACTGGTGCAGGATGACGGTCGGTACGCTTCATGGGTGCCGCATCTCGAAGGCATCCATGTCTTCAAGGCTGCTGACCCGGTCTGTGATCTGCTGACCGAAGCGCGGCAGTCTGCTGAGCATGATGATGCTCCTGCGACCGGTCTCATGGCCCGCAGCAAGATCCGTCATTCCTACCCGCATTCCTGGCGCTCCAAGGCTCCGATCATCTTTCGCGCCACCCCACAGTGGTTCATTGCGATGGATGGGGAGACCAGGCTGCGTGAGAAGGCCCTCAAGGCGCTCGATCCCGTCACTTTTGTCCCTGAAGCCGCCCGTCGCCGCCTGACCTCCATGGTCGAGCAGCGTCCTGACTGGTGCATCTCCCGTCAGCGTGCGTGGGGCGTGCCGATTGCTGTCTTCGTCGAAAAGCGGAGTGGTGAAGTCCTGCGTGATGCAGATGTCATGGATCGGATCGTCAAGGCCTTCAACGAAAAGGGCGCTGACGTCTGGTACGATACAGACCCGGCCGTTTTCCTTGGTAACAACCGCAATCCGGACGATTACGAACAGGTCTTCGATATCGTGGACGTCTGGTTCGAATCCGGTTCCACGCATCAGTTCGTGCTGGGGCAGGAAGGTCTGAACTTCCCGGCAGACCTGTATCTGGAAGGCTCCGATCAGCATCGCGGATGGTTTCAGTCTTCCCTGCTGGAAAGCGTCGGGACGCGCGGTGTCGCCCCTTACAAGGCTCTTGTGACGAATGGCTTCGTGCTGGACGAGCAGGGCCGCAAGATGTCCAAGTCCCTCGGTAATGTCATTGCCCCTGCGGACGTGACGGACTCGCTGGGCGCTGACATCCTGCGTCTGTGGGTTCTGAACTCCGACACCAACGAAGATCTGCGGATCGGCAACGAGATCCTCAAGCAGCAGGGCGAACTGTATCGCCGCCTGCGTAACACGCTGCGCTGGCTATTGGGCGCGCTGGATGGCTTCACGGAAGAAGAAGCTGTTCCTTACGCCGAGATGCCGCCGCTTGAGCAGTATATCCTGCATCGCCTGTCGGAACTGCGCGGCCTGATCAGCAAGGCTGTCGAGACGCATCAGTGGGTTGGTGTCTACCCGGCGCTGCACGGTTTCTGCACAACGGATTTGTCCGCGTTCTATTTCGACATCCGCAAGGACGCGATCTACTGCGACGCGCCTTCTGACCCAACGCGCCGTGCTGCCCGTACGGTTCTGGATATCCTGCACCGTGCGCTCTGCACGTGGCTCGCTCCCGTGCTGGTCTTCACGGCGGAAGAAGCCTGGAATGCCCGTTTTGGCGAAGAAAGCAGCATCCATCTGGAGCAGTTCTTTGAGCCGGACGCTGAATGGAACAATCCGGAGCTCGGTGCCAACTGGGACGAAATCCGTGCCTATCGCCGCCTCATCACGACCGAGCTGGAAACAGCGCGCCGTGATGGTACGATCGGTGCCTCCCTCGAAGCCAGTGTCACCCTGCCAATCTCGCAGGAAGAAGCCGCGTCTCTCACGGGTATCGACTGGGCCGAACTGCTCATCACGTCGCATGCCGAGATCGAGCTTCTGCCCGGCGAAACCGCTCACGGTGGCCCGCAGGTCGAGCGTGCACCGGGTCACAAATGTGCCCGTTGCTGGAAGGTGCTTCCGGAGGTCGGTGAGAATGCCGAGCATTCGGCGCTGTGCCGCCGCTGTATCAGTGTGGTGAGTGCCTGATGTCCCTTTGGCAGGAAGGCATGAGCCGCATGGGCCGGCTGGTTCTGGGGCTCGCTTTGCTGGTTCTGGTCCTTGTTCTGGATCAGGCCAGCAAGGACTGGATTCTCTACGGTTATGACCTGCCGCAGAAAGGGTCTGTCCAGATTTTGCCCTTCCTGAACTTCACGATGGTCTGGAACCATGCTGTGACGTTCGGGATGTTCGGTGGTCTGGGAAGCAAAGGCCCGCTGGTGTTCTGTACGGTCTCGCTTCTGGCCGTTGGTTTTCTGATCTGGACCATGACGAAAACCCGTCGCACGCTTGTCGCCGGAGCCTGTGGCGCCATTGCTGGCGGTGCCATAGGCAACGTCATTGACCGCCTGCGCTATGGGGCGGTCGTAGATTTTCTGCACGCCCATGCGTTCGGCTGGTCCTGGTATGTGTTCAATGTGGCAGATGCCGGCATTGTCTGCGGTGTTGCCGTCTGGCTGATCGAATCCCTTCTCGCCGAACGTAACAGCCAGCCGCAGTGAGCAAGCGGAGCTTGCCCCCGCGCGGCGCGGACTGTAGGACTATTCCAATCATGATCGCGTCCCAGGGTCCCTCAATGCGCCGTAACCGTCTTCCAGTTGCCCGTCTCAGCGTACAGATGGGTGCAATCGCTTCATTCGGCCTGATGCTGTCCGGCTGCTCAGGCAGCGATGTGGAACGTGCCTTCGGCATGGAGCGCTACATGCCCGACGAATACACCGTAACGACGCGTGCCCCCCTCTCTATGCCGCCTTCAGAGAAGATGCAGCTTCCGGGCGCCGCAGATGCGCACCGTCCGGACGAGAGCCCACGCATGCAGGCGCTTGAAACCCTGTCACCAGACACGGCGCTGCACCCGATCACGGGTGAGAACAGCAGCGGCCAGTCCACACTGGTGGGTGAGGTAGACAAGGCTGCGAATGCTCCCAACAACGCCGAGCTCGGAACCGCCGATGCTGGCTTTGTCGACAATCTGATGTTCTGGAAGGGCGGCCAGGCAGGCTCTGTCGTGGATGGAGATGCCGAAAACCGCCGTATCCGTGAGAACTCGGCTCTGGGTCGTAATCCGGCTACAGGCGCGACGCCGACGGTCAAGAAAAAGGCCACTCACTTTCTGGGCGTGCTGTAAAACAGCACGTTCCACTCCCTCAGGATCGTGAGACACTGTCCTGTCTGAACTGACACCTCCTTTTCGTCCAGTTATCCGCCGCCTCTCAGGTCATGTCGTTGATCTGATAGCGGCCGGTGAAGTTATCGAACGGCCTGCGGCAGCCCTTAAGGAGCTTGTCGAAAACGCGATTGATGCCGGGGCCACACGTCTTGTCGTCGCGTTGCGCGCAGGTGGCACAGACCGCATCGACGTGACGGATAATGGCTGCGGCATGACGCCCGAAGAGCTGGACATGGCTGTTCAGCGTCACTGTACCTCCAAATTGCAGGACGAACGCCTCGTCCAGATCCGCACACTCGGGTTCCGCGGAGAGGCGCTTCCTTCCATCGGGGCCAGTGCGCGTCTCTCCATCACGTCTCGCACCCCCGATTCGGACACGGCCTGGTGTATCCGTGTGGACGGCGGTGTCATTACGCCACCACAGCCCTCATCTGGCCCCGTAGGCACACGCATTGTCGTGACGGATCTCTTTTTTGCGACCCCCGCGCGTCGCAAATTCCTGAAAAGCCCGCGTGTTGAGAACAGCCACGCTGAATCAGTCATGCGGCGCCTGGCCCTGAGCGCTCCCCATTGTGCAATACGGGTCACGCTGGATGATAAGCTCCTGTTTGACCTTCCAGAACAAAGCCCGATTGCCCGTGCCGCAACGGTTCTGGATACAACGCCTGACACTTTGATCCCGCTGGATGAAGAGCGCGGGCACATCCGCCTGTCCGGGTTCGCCTGCGGCCCGGCAAAGACCCGCGCGACCGGTTCCGGGCAGTTCATTCTCGTCAATCACCGTCCGGTGACGGACCCGATGCTCCGGACGGCCATTCGTGTCGCCTATCGTCCGGTTATCGAGCGCGGACGTTTCCCCGTGATGGCCTTGCATCTCAAGGTCCCGCTGGAACGGCTGGACGTGAACGTCCATCCTGCCAAGACGGAACTGCGTTTTGCGGATGAGGCCGAAGTGCGGGCGCTGGTCATTGGCGGACTGGGGCGTGCGCTCGGGCATGGCTCAAGCGGGGGAGGCGGCATCCATGCCAGCTTTGGCATTCGCCCTTCGCGCCCCTCCATTTCCTACCCGCCACGACCGGATGTGCCGGTCGACGCGCCTGTGCATGTCGGTACCCCGGCCACATTGCCTTTCGCTGCTCCGCCTGTTGCGTCCCGTGTAGCGGTTCAGCCGCTCACGGCCATCGAACACTCGGGCTTCGCGGAGCAGGACGTTGGCTTCACGCCTGCTGCGCGTCCTCCCCAGCCTGTCCCGGAACAGATGGACCCCTCGTTTCCTCTGGGGGCATCCGTCGCGCAGGTCTTCGATACCTACATCATCGCAGTCGCCCCTGATGGGGATCTTGTTCTCGTAGACCAGCATGCCGCGCATGAACGCCTGACCCATGAGCGCCTGCGGGAGCAATACGCCAGCGGTGCGCTTCGGTCTCAGGCTCTTCTTTTGCCCGAAGTCATTGACCTTCCCCGTCGTGAGGCCGAGGCTTTGCTGGCCCGCTCTGAAGATCTATCCCGGCTGGGGATGGATATTGAGTCTTTCGGGTCGGGGAGCGTTCTGCTTCGCTCGGTGCCAGCCCTTCTGGGGACAAAGGACGTTCAGGGCCTACTGCGGGATGTGGCCGATGAACTGGCGAATGATCCGGACCTGGACGCTGGCAATACGGACAGTTTTTCGCACAGACTGGATGCCATTCTGGCTCGGATGGCCTGCCATGGCAGTATCCGTGCAGGGCGTCGCCTGAAACCCGAAGAAATGGATGCCCTCTTGAGAGATATGGAGCGCACACCGCGCGCCAATACCTGCTCGCATGGTCGCCCGACCTGGCTGAAACTGACCCGAAGTGAAATCGAGCGGCTCTTTGGACGGATTAAATAGCTGCCACATCCTCTCCCAATCGTGACATCCGTCTTTGACCTGAGGCATGGACGATGCGCGTTTCAGGGTCTTTTTTCGTAACCCTGTCTTTTGACAGACGTTTATTTCTGAACTCAACACACCCTGACGGACCCGTGGCCATTCCTGCGGACCCGTATGCGGGAAAGGAAGACTACAGACATGTCGGCCACCACCAGCGGTAACGCGGCTTTCCTCGATACGCTTCGCTCCATCGTCGGCCGACGACATGTTCTGACCAAGCCCAACGCGACCTATCGATTTCGCAAGGGATACCGGTTCGGTCTCGGAGATGTTCTGGCCGTTCTGCAACCCGGAAGTCTTGTCGAACTCTGGAAAGCCACGAAGCTCTGTGCGGAAAGCGGCAAGATCATCATCATGCAGGCTGCCAATACAGGCCTGACGGGCGGCTCAACGCCAGATGGTAATGATTATGACCGTGAGATCGTCATCATTAGCACAAACCGGCTGGATGGCATTCATCTGATCGGTGAGGGCAAGCAGGTCGTCTGTCTGCCTGGTTCTACCCTGCATGATCTGGAAGAAAAACTCGCTAAAATTGGTCGCGAGCCGCATTCCGTTATTGGTTCGTCCTGCATTGGCGCCTCTGTTCTGGGGGGCGTCAGCAACAATTCCGGCGGTGCGCTCGTTCAGCGCGGACCAGCCTTCACGGAAATGGCTCTGTTCGGCCAGATGGGCACGGATGGAACGCTGCATCTCGTCAATCATCTTGGTATCCGGTTAGAAGGTGATCCGGAGCAGATCCTGTCCGCCGTGCAGAATGGGCAGTTTCAGGAAAATGCCATCGACTGGAACGCAGGCCGTGGCCATGACGCGGGTTATGCCCAACACGTCCGGGACGTAGATGCCGAAACTCCCGCGCGCTTCAATGCGGACCCGAACCGCTGGCACGAAGCAGCAGGCTGTGCGGGCAAGCTGGTTGTGTTTGCGGTGCGTCTCGACACGTTCAAGGCGAACAAGAACCCGGCTGTGTTCTACATCGGGACCAGCAGCACGCATGATCTGGAAGACCTGCGGCGCTATATCCTGACCAGCTTCGACGAATTGCCGATCGCCGGGGAATATATCCATCGTGATGCGTTCAATATCGCCGAGGTGTACGGCAAGGATACGACGGCCATTATCCGCTATATGGGCACGCGGTTCCTGCCGACGTTCTTTGGTCTGAAATCCCGGTTCGACATTGCCATGCAGCGCATTCCCGGAATTTCCAGCCATCTGAGCGATCTGCTCCTTCAGGCGTTCAGCAAGATCATTCCCAAGCAGCTCCCCGCGCGCATGTGCGATTTCAGGGACCGTTTCGAGCACCATCTCATGCTCAAGGTCTCTGCAGAACTGGCCGGCCCGGTGAAAGCCTATCTGGAAGACTGGCGTTCAAAGACGGCAGGGGATTTCTTCGCCTGTACTCCGGAAGAGGGGAAGCTTGCCTTCCTGCACCGTTTTGCCGCAGCGGGGGCAGCCATCCGCTACCGGGCCGTGCATTCCAAAACGGCAGAAGACATTGTGGCGCTTGACGTTGCCCTTCGTCGGAATGACCGCGAGTGGTTCGAAACCCTTCCCAAAGACATTGAAGATAAGCTGATCGTCAAACTCTATTACGGTCACTTTTTCTGCCATGTGATGCATCAGGATTACGTGGTGAAAAAGGGCTGCAACGCCATGGCCGTGGAGCACTCCATGCTGCCAGGGTTGGAAGCGCGTGGCGCCCGGTATCCGGCTGAGCACAACGTTGGTCATCTCTACGATGCACCCGAGAACATGCTTGAGCATTATCGCAGCCTTGACCCGTGCAACTGCTTCAATCCGGGGATTGGCAAAGCGACCAAAAAGCGGAACTGGGTTGCCGAAAGCGTGTGATGGATCGTGTTCCGCTGCGGGTCTTTGCGTCAGGCCCGCAGCGCTGATCCTGAAATGGGCTGATAGGGGATCAGACAGATCAGCCCTCTCATTTTCCTGAATATTGTCTGGACCTGTAATTGCACGAGTCTAAAGACGGCGTGTCCGTCGAGGCATGCACTGCTCATGCCCCGCTTCCTCATATTTATGTGATTTTTAACATGAAAAATTTCGATCTGAGACGGGCAAAATTCCCCATGTCATAGACGGATTTTATAAAATTACATGATATAAAACAGATATTTAATTGATATTCTTGATGGGAATAATTTCCAATCCGGAATTATAGAACAGAAAATAGTATCAATCACGAGGAAAAAATAAACTATTCAATGTTATATATAACATATAATCCGTACTTCTGATCACATCTGATGATAAAACGTGCGACAGGAGACGGTTGGGTATGGCTCAGGCACTGGTGTTTGAAAGGAGAGGTGAACTCTCTCTACGGGAGATCGCCCTTCCGTCGGAGCTTGGACCGGATGATGTCCGTATCGCCATCCATATGGTGGGTATCTGCGGCAGCGACGTGCATTACTACACGCATGGTGCCATTGGGCCCTTCGTTGTTTGTGAGCCCATGGTGCTGGGACACGAAGCCTCTGGAACAATCACTGAAGTCGGAAGCCATGTCCGGTCTCTGAAGGTCGGGGACTGGGTGTGCAGGGAGCCGGGTATCCCAGACCCACAATCCCGTGCAACGCTGATGGTTCGGTACACCGTTGATCCTGCTGTTCGCTTCTGGGCGACCCCGCCAATCCACGGCTGTATCAGTGCAGGGAAAATCGATCTCAAGCCGCTTGTGTCGGAAACATTCCCTTTTGATCAGGGTATTGCCGCTTTTGAACGGGCTGCCGAGGCTCAGCCGAGCGACGTCAAACTCCAGATCGTTCTCTGAGAGGCGGTGCCATCATGTCCGTAACGCAGAAATCGCCCAAGCAGGGTCCGTTCTCCCCGATTGCCAGTCGGGCTTCAGCTCTTGGAATGGTCAGTTCCCTGAAAGCAAAAGCGCCTGTCAGTGAAGGAAACACGCGTCCTGTTTACGAGACGATCCATGCGGAGCCGAACACCAGTTTCCGCTGGCATCAGCATGACTATCCCGACCCTCTGGCACGCTGGAACCATCATCCGGAATACGAACTGCACCTGATCACACAGAGCGAAGGTCGTGCGATCATCGGGGACTATATCGGGAGTTTCGGGCCACGCCAGCTTGTTCTGGTTGGACCTGACCTACCACATGGCTGGTTCAGCCCGCTCAAGCCGGGTGAAGTGCTCACAGGACGAGATGTTGTTCTTCAGTTTAGCGCTAAATGGATTGAAGGCCTGATGGCGCTCTGTCCTGAGTTGGGCGGACTGAGAAACCTGCTTCAGGGGTCTACTCTTGGTGTTGAATTCACCGGCCCTGAAGCACTTGCCCTCGGGGAGAAACTCGAAGCAATCGGGACTTTTCAGGGAGCCAGGAAGCTGGCCGCCTGTCTGGATCTTCTTGCCACACTGACATCTGCTCCGTTCAGGACGCTGTCCCTCAAAGGGGAGACCAAGGCTCTCAACAGCCCGGAAATGCAGCGGATGAGCGGTGTCATCACATCCCTGATGGCCATGGACCCATCCGAAATCCGGCACGACCATCTGGCGCAGGATCTGGGCCTTTGCGCCTCAACCTTCTCTCGCCAGTTCCGGTCTGCGACGGGCGACACCTTCATGTCTTTCCTGCATCGGCTGCGGGTGTGTCACGCGTGCCATCTGCTGGCCAGTTCCACACTCTCAATCACGGAAATCGGGGCTGCTTCCGGCTTCAACAACCTGTCCAATTTTAACCGCATCTTCCTGCGCCTGCGTGGTTGCACGCCACGGGAATACCGCCGCCATGCCCGTGAAATGACGGCCCTTCCGCAGGCAGATGCCGCAGATTTCCTGAACTGACCGACAAGGGAAAACAGATCATGCCAACACTTCCACAACGTTTTTCCCTCGATGGTCGCAAAGCTCTTGTCACGGGTGCATCCCGCGGGCTTGGTGTTACGATCTGCGACGTTCTGAGTGCTGCGGGGGCCGATATTGTCGCTGTTGCGCGTTCTGAAACCGACATGGCCGAAACATGCCGGATCGTGGAAGGCCATGGTCGTCAATGCCTCACGGTTGTTGCCGATCTCAGTGATCCGATGGCTCCGGACGCTGTCGCGCAGACAGTGAACGCAGCGTGGGGTGGGGTGGATATTGTCGTCAACAATGCTGGCGTCAGTTTCCCTCGCCCTCTGGTGGAACAGACCGTCGAAGAGTGGGACACTGTGCAGGCCATTAACCTGCGTGCGCCATGGCTTCTCGCCCGTGCCTTTGCGCCGGGCATGATTGAACGCAAGCGTGGGAAAATCATCAACATCAGTTCCCAGGCCAGCTCTGTCGCGCTGATTGACCATGGTGCTTACGTTGCCTCCAAAGCTGGTCTGAACGGTCTCACCAAGGTCATGACGGCGGAATGGGCGGCTCATAACATCCAGGCCAATGCCATCTGCCCCACAGTCGTCTGGACGCCCATGGGTGAACGCGTCTGGAGCGTTGGGAACAAGCTGGAAAAGCTACTGGAAAAGATCCCCGCTGGCCGTGTCGCAACACCGGAAGATGTCGCGGATACAGTTCTGTATCTCGCCTCCGACGCGTCGAGCATGGTCAACGGGCAGGAAATATTTGTCGATGGCGGATACACAGCCCTTTAGGCCGCCACATCTTCAAATAAAGACATGTGATTTTACGGTTTTAACAAGGCCATGTGCAGGGAATGGCCTGCGCATTTCATGCAGATCAACAGGTGTAACATGAAGACCAAGACGCTTCCGCTGGCCCTTCTGTCTCTCGCTCTTGGCGGGACGGCCCTGTCAGACCCGGCTGCCGCAGCTGGAACCCCGCTGAAAATTGGCGTTTCCTTTCAGGAAATGAACAATCCGTACTTCGTCACCATGAAGGACGCATTGCAGGAAGCCGCTGGCACGATCGGTGCGAATGTCATCATCAGTGATGCGCATCATGATGTTTCCAAGCAGGTGAGTGACATTGAGGACATGATCCAGCAGGGCGCGCAGATCATCATCATCAACCCGACCGATACAGTAGGCGTCACGTCCGTCGTAAAGAGCGTTCATGACAAGAACATCCCGATCGTCTCGGTGGATGCTCAGGCTGGCGGTCCGCTCGATGCGTTTGTGGGGTCCAAGAACTATGATGCCGGCTTCAAGGCCTGCGAGTATCTCGCCACGACGATCAAGAGCGGCAATATCGGAATCATCGACGGTATCCCGGTCGTTCCCATTCTTGAGCGTGTCAAAGGCTGCAAAGACGCTATCGCCAAGCATTCAGATATCAAGATTGTCAGCGTTCAGAACGGCAAGCAGGAGCGCGATCAGGCTCTGACGGTGGCTGAGAACATGCTCCAGGCCAACCCGGATCTGAAAGGTATCTTCAGCGTCAATGACAACGGATCGCTCGGTGTGCTGTCCGCTATCGAATCCAGTGGTTCAGACGTGAAGCTGGTCAGCGTTGATGGCAACCCGGAAGCCGTGAAGGCCATCAGCAAGCCAGGCTCTCATTTCATCGCTACGGCTGCGCAGTTCCCCCGGCAGGAAATCCGTCTGGCACTGGCGCTCGCCCTTGCCAGGAAATGGGGCGCAGGCGTGCCGAAGGTCCTGCCTGTTGATGTCGAGCTGATCGACGCGACGAAAGCCAAGACGTTCAGCTGGTAAATTCCGAAGGCGGCCCCGAATTCCGGAGGGAACATTATGACAGAATCCAGTCAGACATCTCCAGAACTTCTTCTGGCGCTTGAGGGAATCTCCAAGAGTTTTCCGGGAGTCCGGGCGTTGCGGAATGTCAGCCTCAGCCTGGAGCGTGGAGAAATCCATGCTCTGCTGGGGGAAAACGGCGCTGGAAAATCCACGATCATCAAGATCATGGGCGGTATCCAGTCTCAGGATGAAGGGCAGATCTTTCTCAACGGAAAGGAGCGCCACTTCTCCAGCTACAAGGATGCCATCAGCGCAGGTATCGGGATTGTTTTTCAGGAATTCAGCCTGATTCCTGAACTCGATGCCGTGGATAATATTTTCCTCGGTCGTGAGATGCGGAACGCTCTTGGCTTTTCCCGCAAAAGCGAAATGACGCGGATTGCGCAGGGAATTTTCGAGCGTTTGGGAGTGAAAACGCGGTTTGACGTTCCTGTCGTGCGTCTCAGTGTCGCGGAACAACAGTTTGTGGAAATCGCCAAGGCTCTGTCACTGGATGTGCAGGTTCTGATCCTTGACGAACCAACCGCGACCCTGACCCCGACCGAAGCCAAACTGCTTTTCAACGTCATGCGACAGCTCCGGGACCAGGGCATCGGAATTTTCTTTGTGTCCCATCATCTCGAAGAGATTTTCGAAATTTGCGACCGGATTACGGTGCTTCGCGATGGTGCTCATGTAGGCGTCCTGAGAACGGCTGAGTGCACGATGGATCATCTGGTTGAGCGGATGGTCGGCCGGAAAATTGAAAATACGTTTCCGCCTAAACCCGCTCTCCAGACTGCCGAGCGCATTCTGGAAGCCGAAAACATTCGCTTTGCCAGCAACGGGCACCCCAACAGTTTCTACCTGCGGAAAGGTGAAATCCTCGGTTTTGCCGGACTCGTCGGTTCTGGCCGAACGGAAACGGCTCTGGCGTTGATCGGTGCACTGCCATGTCCCGGAAAAACGGTGCGGATTGAGGGCAGGGAAGTGTCTATGGGGAATCCGGCACAGGCTTTGCGTCACGGTATCGGAATTTTGCCGGAAAGCCGAAAAACCGAAGGATTGATCCTTGGCTTCAGTATCCGGGACAACATTTCCATCAACAACCTGCCGCAATATACCCGCCCGATTGGTACGATCGACACCGCGAGAGAGAAGCGGAAGACCCAGGAGCTGATGTCCGCCATTCGCATCAAAGCCCCTTCGGGCGAGACAGCCGTGGTGAGTCTCAGTGGTGGAAACCAGCAGAAGGTCGTGATTGCACGCTGGCTGAACCGCCGAAGCAGGATCCTGATCTTCGATGAACCCACCCGCGGCATTGACGTCGGGGCAAAGGCGGAAATCTACACACTCATGCGGAACCTCACGGCAGAGGGATACGCCATCATCATGATCTCATCCGAACTTCCGGAGGTCGTCGGAATGTGTGACCGCGTGGCTGTATTCAGCCATGGCGTCATCACGGCGGTGCTGGAAGGGGATGCCATCAGTTCGGAAGAGGTAATGCGTCATGCAACAGCAAGCGTTAAAAAGTCCGCAATCGATGCACTCTCTGCTTGAGCGCTACAGATCTTCCAAATTCGCGCGGTCAACGGCGTTTCTCCCGGCGGTCGGACTGTTCGTGGTCGTAGCCTGCATGATCGCGCTCAACAGTCGCTTCCTGTCCTTCGGCAACCTTGAAAACGTCGCCAGACAGGTCTCGATCAACGCCATCATCTCCGTAGGCATGACCTTTGCCATCCTCACAGGTGGCATTGATCTCTCCGTAGGGGCTGTCATGGCTCTGGCCGGAACCATTACAGCGGGTCTGCTGGTTTCTGGCTTGAACGCCGGGCTGGCCATTCTCGCCGGGCTGGGTGTCGGGGCGCTCTTCGGGGCCGGAAACGGGCTGTGCATCGCGCGTCTCGGAATGCCGCCGATCATTGTCACGCTGGCGTCCATGAGCATCGCCCGTGGGCTGGGGCTGATCTACACGAACGGCTATCCCATCTCGGGCCTTCCGGACTGGTTCGCATTTATCGGCCGCGGAAAGGTTCTGGGAATCCAGACACCAATTCTCATCATGCTCGTGGTCTATGCGCTGGCCTATCTGCTGCTCCAGCGCATGCCGATTGGCCGTTACATTTACGCTATCGGTGGCAATGAAGAGGCCGTCCGTCTCTCTGGCATCGATTCCCGTAAATACAAGATCATCGTCTACCTGATCGGCGGATTCACCGCCGCACTGGCAGGCGTTGTTCTGTCATCCCGCCTCATGAGCGGCCAGCCCAACGCAGGTGTCGGCTTCGAACTCGATGCCATCGCAGCCGTGGTTCTGGGTGGCACCTCAATTTCCGGCGGCCGTGGCTCCATCATCGGCACCCTGATCGGCGCCATGCTGCTGGGTGTCCTGAACAACGGGCTGAACCTGCTTGAGGTCTCCCCTTATGTTCAGAACGTCATCAAGGGCGCGATCATCCTCCTCGCAATTTTCATCAGTCGTCAGCGCGGCACAGCGTCCGCACACTGAGACAGCATCACAGGATAGTGCATATGACACATTCTCTTCAGGGTAAGATCGCCGCCATTACGGGTGCGGCTTCGGGTATCGGCCTCGAATGCGCCCGCTATCTCATCGAAGCTGGCGCGGTGGTCTATCTTCTGGACCGTGACGCCCAAACGCTCGAAGACAAAACGGCAGAACTCGGCAGTCAGGCGCACGCGATCATCGTCGACCTCTTCAACTACAAAACCGTAGATGCTGCTATCGCCCAGATCGTTGAGGAGCAGGGCCGGATCGATGTTTTCCACGCCAACGCCGGCGCGTATGTGGGCGGCAATGTCTGGGAAGGGGATCCCGATAGCTGGGATGCAATGCTGCACCTGAACATCAATGCAGCTTTCCGCTCGGTCCGTGCCGTGCTACCGCAGATGATGAAACAGGAAAGTGGCGATATCGTCATGACCAGTTCGATTGCTGGCATGATCCCCATCATGGCCGAGCCGATCTACACGGCCTCGAAACATGCCGTGCAGGCCTTTGTGCATACAGTGCGCCGTCAGGTCGCGAAGTACGGAATTCGTGTGGGAGCCATCCAGCCAGGCCCGGTGGTTACGCCTTTGCTGAAAGACTGGGATCAGGCGCGCCTTGAAGCCAACATCAAAGCGGGTGCCCTGATGGAAGCCAAGGAAGTTGCCGAAGCCCTGATCTTCATCCTGACACGTTCAAAGGGCGTGATGGTGCGGGATCTGGTGGTTCTGCCACATAACTTCGACGCCTGAACGGACCAGTGTCACTGCCCCCGGACGTTAGTGGGCAGTGACTTTTTTGGCTGTCAGAACATTCCCCAAGGATGCCACGACAATACACAGAACGCCCATCCAGCGTGCCACGGATAGACCTTCCCCAAGGAAAATCCATCCTGAGATGGCTCCGAGCATAGGCTCCATACTCAGGAGAATACCGAGGTCTCTGGGTTTCAGACGGCGCATCGCCATCATATCCAGAATATAGGGAACAGCCGAAGACAGCACAGCCACGCTCAGCGCAGCGCCTCCCTGCCATGGATGTGTGATAACGGTCGGAATCGTCGGGATGAGGCAGGGAAGCAACAGGATTCCGGCTGTTGTCATGCCAAGCGTCGTGGCCTGCCCCGCATCCAGAATCTTACCCATCCGGGTGCCCGTCAGAATGTAAACGATCCACCCACATCCACTCAGCAACGCCGCACAGATGCCAAACAGGTCCAGATGATGCAGCGTGCCCGCCACAGCCGCTGTTTCTGGCCTTAACAGCAGGTATAGACCAGCAATCACGAAGAGTGCCCAGCAGAGATCCAGCCAGCGCCGTGAACCCGTCAGGGCCAAGGTCAGCGGACCCGTGAATTCCAGCGCAACCACGATTCCCAAAGGAAGTCGAACCAGCGCGACGTAAAAGCAGAAATTCATGACCGCGACGGAAGCGCCGTAGGGCAGCAACAGCTTCCAGGCCGCAGGCGTCAGTGTCATGCGGGTGGGTCGCCAGATCGCCAGAAGGATCAGCGCCGCCATACAGACACGCAGGCCGACCATGCCCGTCGGGCCGAAAAGCGGGAAAAGTCCCTTGGCCAGCGTGGCGCCGATCTGGAAGGATGAAATCCCGCCGATCAGCAGCCCTACGGCCTTCAGTTGTCCGTATTTTTCAACAGATTGCGCACCAGTGTTCACGTTCAGACGTCAAGGTCTTCAACAGAACGGGCATGCTCCTGAATGAAGCGGAAGCGAAGCTCCGGCTTGCGACCCATGAGACTCTCCACACGCTCGCTCGTCAGCGCCCGGTCTTCCGGCGGAGCCACAACGCGCAGAAGTGTACGGCGTGCAGGATCCATGGTCGTCTGCTTGAGATCCTTCACAGGCATCTCACCCAGACCTTTGAATCGGGAGACTTCAACCTTGGCGTTCGCCTTGAAATCAGCCTTGATCCGGCGGTCCCGGTCCAGATCGTTCATGGCGTAGATCGTCTTCGCGCCATGCGTGAGGCGATAGAGCGGTGGCTGTGCCAGATGCAGGTGCCCATGACGGATCAGTTCCGGCATTTCGCGATAGAAGAACGTCATAAGCAGGGAGGCAATGTGCGCGCCGTCCACGTCAGCATCAGTCATGATGATGACGCGTCCATAGCGCAGACGGCTGATATCGAACGACGATCCTAGGCCACAGCCCAGAGCTTCCGTCAGATCGCGTAGTTCCTGATTCGCCCGCAGCTTGTCAGCGGTAGCGGACGCCACGTTGAGAATCTTGCCACGGAGGGGAAGAACCGCCTGTGTCTCACGGTCACGCGCCTGTCGTGCCGAACCACCGGCGGATTCGCCCTCAACAAGAAATAGCTCCGTCTCGGAGGCATTCTCTCGCGTGCAATCCGTGAGCTTGCCCGGAAGACGGAGCTTGCGAGTCGCACTTTTACGGGCTGTTTCCTTGACCTCACGGCGACGCAGACGCTCTTCCGCCCGTTCCACCATGAACGCCAGAAGATTATCAGCCTGCTGTGGGTTCCCGCCCAGCCAATGGTCGATTCGATCCCGCAGTGCACCTTCCACAAGGCGCGACGCTTCCTGATTGGTCAGCTTGTCCTTGGTCTGTCCCTGGAACTGCGGATCGCGAATGAATACGGACAGCTTGGCCGCGACGGTTCCGAGAACGTCCTCAGCGGTAATGGCGGCCGCCCGCTTGACCTTGCGCTGGTCGCCCCAGGCCCGGAAACCCTTCACGAGCGCCGCACGGAAGCCCGCTTCATGCGTGCCACCCTGAGGGGTGGGAATGGTATTACAATAGGATACGAGCGAAGCGTTTCCGCTCTCCAGAAAGGCGACCGCCCACTCCACCTTGCCACCCGTCCGGCCATCAGCAGCGAGTGGTAGTTCTGCCTCACCAGCCCAGAGCGGCGTCAGGAGCGCAGGATCAGAACCAAGTTCTGATGTCAGCGCATCTTCCAGACCGTTGGGAAACTGGATCAGGGCTTCCGTCGGGGTTTCATCCCCGGCCTTGATCAGATCTGGCTCACATTTCCATTGAATGGCCACGCCCCGGAACAGCGCGGCCTTGGAGCAGCAGAGCCGATACAGGCGTGCGGCAGAAAAGTGGATATTCCCGAAAATTTCCGGATCAGGCGTGAAACGGACCGTGGTGCCGCGGCGGTTCGGGGCATTGCCGACCTCAGCCAGTGGACCAAGAGGCACACCGCGGGAAAAATCCTGCCTGTAGAGCAGACGATCCCGTGCCACTTCAACTTCAAGCTTTTCGGATAGCGCGTTAACGACTGAACTGCCGACGCCGTGCAGGCCGCCAGACGTGTCGTAGGCCTTGCCAGAGAACTTGCCGCCCGCGTGAAGCGTGGTGAAAATGACTTCAAGGGCAGACTTTTTGGGAAATTTCGGGTGAGGATCCGTTGGGATGCCTCGGCCATTATCGCGCACCATGAGAGTGCGTGGCCCCTCCAGCCGCATTTCAATGCTGCTGGCGTGACCGGCGACCGCCTCATCCATGGCGTTATCGAGAATTTCGGAGGCCAGATGATGATAGGCGTTATCATCCGTGCCGCCGATATACATTCCGGGGCGACGGCGTACGGGCTCAAGCCCTTCCAGGACCTCAATGTCCTGTGCGCCATACTCTGTGCCACCGACGTCCTTACGGCTTCTGGACGCCTTGGTGTTTCCTGCTTTGCCTGACTCGAACAGATCGCTCATGTCTGCGTTGTCGCCGTCCCGGTCCGGAACGTCAAGCGAACGCTTCCGGATGGGACAGAACGATGGACTTTTCGCAGATCAGGCGCGATGCGTACGACGCGTCGTGGTGCTCTTCGTCGTACCGTGGCGGGAACGACGATCGACCGTGGCAGGAGCAGCACAGCTTTCGTAGGAAGCAGGCTGTGCCACGTCCTTGGCTTCAGCATAATGTGCGAGATCAGAGCCCGTCTCAAGCGCATCGATTTCATCGAACATGGCTTCACGCTGCTCGCAGAAAACGGTGCCGGACTTCAGGCCACCAAGGGACTGAACGTCGGCCAGCTGCGTGATGTAGTCATCATGTTCAGCCTGGGCGCGACGGCCATAGGTCGTACGGAAATAACCGTCGAGACGCGTTTCGGCATCCATCAGGGCAGGGCGGAACTTGGCGACGAACGCATTGTAACGGTCCTGTGCCTTGCAGGAGAGGGCCGTGACCATCAGTTCGGATTTCAGACCGGCGACATCAAAAGCTTCATGAGCCGGTGAATTGCCGCATTCCGCAGCAAGGGCTGAAGACGGATGAGCAGCAAGAAGTGTGGTGCAGGCCAGACCGGCACCAGCCAGACGGACGAAGGAACGACGGAAGAACGAAGGCATCGACAGACTCCACAAGGCCGGGACAATTGGCCGGAAACAGACAGACAGCATAATCCGGGCTTGCGGCCCGCGGAAGATGAATCTCAATGTGAGAAACATGCAGCAAACCATTTACCTGCAACATAATTTCGTGGCGGAAAATGGGCGTGATCGTACTCAACTGTAATTTATTGCTCCAGGGGCAGAAAAACTCTCCAAAGTGCTTTTCCTGATCATTGACAGGCTTTCACCCCGCTTCGTCCTGTTCTACATCCGAACGTCTATCTTCTTGCCGCGGGAAGCGCGGCATATTCTGTCACGAGCGTTGGAGTTGACTGTGCGCCTGCGAGGTTCCGTCGTTACCCTGGGATCGGCTTTTGCCATTTCCATGCTTCTTTCCGGTTGCGCCCAGCAGCCGATCGTCCAGCGCTCTGTGGCTCCGAATCCTTTCGGGTACCAGAAAGTCTCCGCAGTCTGCCACGTCTCGCCAGTGACCACCGCCGCAGACGGTACGCTGAACGTGAACATGACCGTCCGTAGCGACGACGGCCTGTGCGCTATTTCCGTGCAGAAGCCCGGTACCGGCAGCTATGCCTCCTTCGGCGTGAGCCCTGCACCGGAACACGGCAAGGCCTTCCTCTACAACTATGATGGCCACACCTATGTGAACTACACCCCGGCCACGGCTTACGCTGGTACGGATACGTTTACAGCCGAACTGATCCCGGGTGGTGGTAAGAAGCGCGAGCATCTTGTGGTGCATGCAACAGTCGATGCAACGGGTGTGGTTGTTGCCAAGCCTGCGGTTGCAGCGCCGACGCCGAAGGCTGCTACGACGACAACGAAGAAAAAGACCGTAGCCCGTCACACCACGACGCACCGCAAGAAGTAAGAAGACTGGCGCCCTAAAACAGAAGCGGAGGCTCTGCCTCCGCTTTTTTGTGCCGTACTCTGGGTCACGCCATGAAAAAACCGGCTCCTTCGCAAGGAAGGGCCGGTTTTTTTATGGCTGCAACGGGTCGGAAAACTTACTTGAAGTCGATTTCCACGCGCCGGTTCTGCGGCTCACGAGCATTGGGGCCAGTCGCGACCAGAGGATGCGCTTCGCCATATCCCTGCGTTACGATCAGTCCAGCAGCCACACCATCGCGGATCAGTTCCGCCTTTACGCTCTCGGCGCGATGCTTGGACAGGCCAAGATTGTAAGCCTGTCCGCGTGCGCCCGGCTGGGCAGCAGAGCTGTCCGTATAGCCATTGACCTCGATATGCGTGATCTGCGTGGCCGTGGAATTCTTTGCCGCCTCTGCCACAACAGATTTCGCACGATCACTCAAAACGGCCGAGTCCCAGTCAAAGAACACAAGATAGGTGCGTGTTGGCGCCGGTGCAGGAGCGGCAATAGGGGCAGGTGCCGGAGGCGCTGGCGGCGGAGCCGGATTGAACTCGTAACGTAGCCCCAGCATCAGGGAGTGGTTGAAGTCCGTCCGGGTATTCCGGTTGCCTTCAGAATAACCATAGGCCTGCTTCTGATCCCAGCCACCATAGACGCCGGTTGCCGTGGCATGGTGTCCGTTCGGTCCCAGCAGGGAATAGAAACGGTATTCCGTCGTGGCGGACAGGCCAACAACCCAGGGAACCGGGAAGGACAGACCAAAAATGCCCTGATAGGCAAAGTTGCCCGCCGTGCCGCCCGTGTGCTGATCGAAAGCGCCGTTCGGTGCCCGAACATAGGTGTTCATGGCCTGCCAGCCATAACCAACGCCAGCGCCGAAATACGGGAAGACCCAGGATTGCCCGATATCCATATCGAACAGCGCATTGGCCATCACGCCGTATTGCTGCTGACGTCCCCCAACGGAAGACGGAAACAGGCTGCTTCTGAACTGCTGGAGGCGATTGTTGCGGTAGTTGCCTTCAACTTCGACACGGAAGCCATTTCCAAGCCCCCAGCCAACGCTGCCGATTCCCGTGACGCCAGCCTGATAGTGATCACGGCCGCTCGGAAAGACAGGAGAAAGACGCACGGTCTGATCCTGGTTGAAGCTTGCGCCACCTTCGCCTGAAACGTACAGACCTTTGACTGGCTGGGCCTGTGCGGCCCCCATGACCAGCATCGATACGCCAGCAGTGAGCCCGGCCCGGGCAAGCCAGGTTCTGACAACGGATCGCTGCATCATGTCATTTCTCTCCAACCAACCCAATTGAAAGTCTTCTTGCTGAAAGTGCCGGCAATGGCAACGCGCACCATTCCTTAATGGCTGACACGGAAGTTTCACAGTGGGCAGGTTGATTGCTCACTGTGTCTTCCGTCCCACAGTTCAGTGCATGACGTCCAGATCTGCACGGCGTGATCCCAGAGTGCGCTCCAGCGGAGTCTCTACGTTCCGGACTTCAAGTTCGATCAGCCAGAGATCCGGATCATACCGGCGCTGGCGTTCCAGATATTCATCCAATCCTGCCTTCTGCACGTCTGCACGAACCCAGTCGGAGCCATTTTCTCGCAGGATAGCAATGTTGTCTTCCCGGTCCCGCAAAACAATCAGAACGGCTCCGGCGTCTTCGTCGCCTTTTTTCAGGACCATGGCAGACGTCCCATCCGAAGAAATACGACGGATGACGGCGCGGACCCAGAGCCCTGTTTTCAAACGTGCACCCATGAAAATATCTCGTCCATTCCTGAAAATTTAGTGCAGAGGTGCGGTGTTCTCGTCAGGAACAGCCTCGAGGGCTGCTTTGTATGCAGTGACAGAAGACAGCAGGAATCTCGCCGTGTCCATGTCTGCATCCGTCCCGATCGCGGCTGGACAATGACGTCTTATGTCAAGGATTCGGGAAACCGGAACCGGATAGCGGGCCGCTCTCGCCATTTGAACCGCATTGGCCTGGGGTACGGTTCCGACTTTGAGTGCATTGAGTTGCACCTGCAGGTCCTCTGCCCCCCGTGAGGTACACACCTGAGGCATGATGCCCAGCCCCTGAATGGGCCATCCAAGAGGGGCCTGATTGCGGCTCCAGGTCACGAACAGCTCTCCACCATTCGGCATCTGGCCAATGACCTGTACCAATCCCTTACCCAGGGTTTCACTTCCGACCACGACTGCCCTTCGGTGATCCGAAAGCGCTGCTGCAAGGATTTCAGCTGCACTGGCCGTTCGTCCATCGACCAGAATGACAATCGGGGCCCCGTTTGTCATATCGCCGCCCTGAACGGCCCAGATATGGTTGGCCTGAGGGTCGCGCCCATGCGTGGTCACAGCAACGCCGTGATCAAGGAACAGGGCAGCAGCCGTCACGGCCTGCTGAAGCACGCCGCCCCGGTCTCCACGGAGGTCAATGATGATTCCTGCTGGCCGCTTTGGTGAAGCTTTCGCCCCGGCAGAAGGCTGTCCATCGGGGGTTTCATCCTCAACGACCTGATCGAGATACTGGCTGATTTCCTCAGCGGTCTGGACCGAAAAGGAGATGATCCTCAAAAGGGTATAGGGACCATCTGCCGACGCAAAAACTGTCTCAGGCGGAACCTGTGCGCGGCGTAGTTTCAGCGTAGACGGGCGCTGCCCACGAGAGGCCAGTGCCAGAGAAATCGAAGTATGGTCTTCGCCATCGAGCCAGCTTTGGACAATCTCCGGAGACTGACCTCGGGTAGAACGTCCGTTGACAGCGATCAGTCGCTGTCCCGTGTCCACGCCTGCTTCCCATGCCGGTCCGTTCGCGTTGACAGCCGTTACGATGATCGCATGGCCCTTTGCGCCTAGCGTCAGGCCCACGGTTCCGCTCTGGCCCGTCCGTTTGGTGCGGTCGGCAATGGACGGGGTTGGGCCAAGATACCGCGAGTACGGATCCATGTGGTTGAACAACTCATCGAAAAACCCCTGAAGAAGCGCATCGGCGCCTGCCTCACGAATTGTCGATGAATGCTCCCACGCCGCCTGCATGGCAGCGGTCACAAGATCCGCCCAGGCCGCGCGGTTTCCGTCAGCGGGAAAAACGCGCTTGAAAAGCAGCGTCTGGCCTTGGGTCATGCTCAGTGTTTCGGGAATGTGCTGCTTGTCATGATCTTCCGCCGGATTGTCCGTCACGGCGATGGTCGGATCGATAGCCGTCAAACCATCCAGACCCCAGATACAGAATTCACGTGGAGAATGGGCTTCAAGAGTCCGGGGCCCGAGAAAGCCCAGGGCGGCAAAAAGAACATCCCGTGTCATGCCTGCGGAAAACGCTGGAGCAGCAGGCACGACGGTCTGTGGCTGGGCCGCATTGTCCTGCGCCCAGACATGGTGAAGTGGCACTCCCACCGCCAGTACTGCCAGACCTAGAACAAAGACTGGACGGCACGCCGTTGTGCAGAACTGCGACAGAAACAGAGACATAGGGCGTGCGGCGTGGCGCAAGAACGGGGTCCTCGAAGGCGGGTCAGCAAAAGCGCTTTTCAGCCCTTCCATATTGTGACCACGCCACAAACTTCAGCCCCGGTAAAGACACACAGAAGACATTGTTGAGAGGAGTGCAACCGGGTCACACCCCCTTTTGACCCTCCCTCAGGCCTTTGAGGAAGGGTCTGCTGCCGTTTTCCGCTTCTTCGTTGCAGAAGCGGGTGATTTGCTCGCCTTGGAAGTTTTTGTTGTGGCGCGCTTGGTTGTCTTCTTGGGAGCGTCCTCGCTAGAAGTTGCATCCGTGGATGCAGTTTTTTTGCTTTTGACCGTTTTGGTCGCAGCTTTCTTTGCAGTGCTTTTCTTGGCACCACCCTTCAGCGGTTTCCCCTTCTCCGCGAGCAGAGCCACAGCGTCATCCAGGCTGATATCGTCCATACCCTGATCCTTGGGCAGGTTGGCAATCAGCTGCCCGTGCTGGGCATAGGGGCCAAACCGTCCCTTCCGGATCATGACAGGCTCACCATCCTTTGGATGTGCACCCAGGTTGCGAATGGATGCCAGCTTCTTTGCCAGACTGTCGACAGCGCGGTTCAGCCCAACGGTCAGGACGTCATCGTCCTTGTCCAGAGTGCCGTAGATCGCGCCCATCTTCACATAGGGGCCGAAGCGACCAAGACCTGCTTCGATCTTCTCGCCGGTCTCCGGATGCAGACCCACCAGACGCGGCAGGGACAGGAGGCCCAGCGCCTGTTCCATCGTCATGGTGTTGCCGTCCAGACCCTTGGGAATGGTCGTACGTTTGGGCTTGGCCTTCTTGTCTTCCGGATTGGGCTCGCCCTTCTGGATATAGAGCCCGTATGGGCCGCGCCGGATGGTGATGTCTTCATCTGTCTCTGGGTCTTGTCCCAGAACCTTGATCCCATCCTTCAGGCCTTCATCCGCACCTTCGTCAGCGACCAGACGGCGTGTGAACTGGCAGGTCGGGTAGTTGGAGCAGCCGATGAAGGCACCAAACTTGCCAAGACGCAGCCCCAGACGGCCCGTCCCGCAGGACGTGCAGACGCGGGGATCGGACCCGTCTTCCTTTGGTGGGAAGAAATGGGCGCCCAGATCTTCATCCAGAGCGTCAATGACGTCTGAAATCTTCAGATCCTTGGTCTGGGCAACTGCCGCGGAGAAGTCATGCCAGAACGCTGCCATGACATCGTGCCAGTCTGCCCGACCGCCGGAAATGTCATCCAGCTGCTCTTCAAGAGAGGCCGTGAAGCCCGTATCGACATAGCGCTCAAAGAAGGACGTCAGGAATGCCGTAACCAGCCGCCCGCGATCTTCCGGCATGAAGCGCTTGGCTTCCATCCGGACATAATTGCGATCCCGCAGAACACTGAGCACGGACGCATAGGTAGACGGACGACCAATCCCGATCTCTTCCATCTTCTTGACGAGGGACGCTTCGGAATAACGTGGCGGTGGCTGCGTGAAGTGCTGTTCGGCATCCACACCTGTGGTGGAAACGCGATCACCTTCCTTCATCGCAGGAAGAAGCTTGCCGTCCTCATCTTCGGACTTCGTATCGTCCCGGCCTTCGATGTAGAGCTTCAGAAAGCCATCAAAGGCGATTGTCGAGCCGGTAGCACGCAACAGCGTCTGGCCACTCGCGTCTGCCAGCGTCACTGCGACCTGATCCAGCTCCGCAGACTGCATCTGGGAGGCCACAGCACGCTTCCAGACCAGTTCATAAAGCCGTTTCTGCTCAGGGGACAGGGCATGAGCAACCTGGGCGGGCGTCCGGAAGACATCTGTCGGACGTACGGCTTCATGCGCTTCCTGAGCGTTCTTGGCTTTGGTGGAGTAGGCGCGGGGATAGTCAGGAACGTATTCGTCCCCGAAAGCCTTGCCGATATGCCCACGGATTGCCCCGATAGCTTCCTTGGCCATCGTGACACCATCGGTTCGCATATAGGTGATAAGACCGATCGTCTCACCACCCAGATCTACACCTTCATAGAGTTGCTGGGCCGTACGCATCGTCGTCTGGGCGCTCATGCCCAACTTGCGGGAGGCTTCCTGCTGCAATGTGGACGTCGTGAATGGCGGGGGCGGGTTCCGCTTCGTCCGCTTGCGCTCAACGGACCGGACCGTGAACTGACCGGCTTGTACGATGTCACGGGCTTCAAACGCCAATGTCTCGTTATTGAGGTCGAACTGGTCGAGCTTGTTACCCTTGAGATGCGTCAGGCGCGCCTGAAATGCAGCCTTGGCGGGTGTGTTGAAGCCGCCTGTGACGGTCCAGTATTCCTTGGGACGGAAGACCTCGATCTCCGCTTCACGCTCACAGATCAGGCGCAGTGCCACGGACTGCACCCGGCCAGCGCTCTTGCTGCCCGGCAGCTTGCGCCAAAGAACCGGCGACAGCGTGAAGCCCACCAGATAGTCCAGCGCACGCCGGGCCAAATAAGCGTCAATCAGCGGCTGGTCCAGTTCACGCGGGCCAGCCATGGCGGCCGTAACGGCAGCTTTCGTGATTTCGTTGAAGGTGACGCGATGAACGTCGATTCCCTTCAGAAGCTTCTTTTCTTCCAGAACGCTGCGGACATGCCAGGAAATGGCTTCACCTTCGCGATCCGGGTCAGTGGCCAGATAGAGGTTCTTGGCCCCCTTGAGGGCCTTGGCGATCGCCGCGATCTGTTTGGAGCCACGGTCGTCCGTCTGCCAGCTCATGGCAAAGTTCTCGTCCGGGCGGACACTGCCATCCTTGGGCGGCAGATCCCGCACGTGACCGAAGGAAGCAAGAACGGTAAACCCGCTTCCCAGATACTTGTTGATCGTCTTGGCCTTTGCCGGGCTCTCGACTACCACAACGTCTGTCATTGCCACTCCGGTTTTCCGCGTCACTTCCTGTTCGGCTGTAACGCCACGCGTCCGCCGGGCACGAACTCAACGACGCCTCCAAGCTCAAGCTCGGTAAGCACCGACAGTACTGCCGAAACGGAGAACTGGCAGCGGCGCATCACCTCGTCAACCGTTACCGGTATCACGGAAAGCAGCGGGAGGACTTTTTCGAGAACCAGATCAGGGTCTTCCCATGGCTCGGACGCCTCCATACCCCATGGCATGCAAGGTTCTGAAAAGCCTTGGAAAAGAGCCGTATTCTGCTGGTTCTTCATCCATGGTGGCAAGAGGGGGTCCGGAAGCTCCGAGGGCAGACAGGAAAGAATATCCTGCACATTTTCCGTGAGCGTCGCTCCGTGTCGCAAAAGGTCATTTCCGCCCCGGGACCGCGGATCCAGCGGAGAGCCGGGTACGGCATACACCTCCCGATCATAGGATAGGGCCAGACTGGCCGTAATCAGCGTGCCAGAGTGCATAGCCGCTTCTACGACCACACATCCCAGCGAGATCCCCGCAATCAGCCGGTTTCGGCGCGGAAAATGTCTGGCCTGAGGAATCGTTCCCAGTGGCGCTTCCGTCACGACACACCCGCGTTCCGCAATGCTGGCCTGTAGTTTTGCATTTTCTGGCGGATAGACGTGATCCAACCCTCCGGCGACGGCCGCCGTCGTCAGGCTGGGATAAAGGGCCGCCTCATGTGCCGCCGAATCGATGCCGCGTGCCAGACCGGAGATAACGCAGATGCCCGAGTCCGCCAGTTCAGCAGACAGGCTTTCCGCCATACGAATCCCCGCCGCAGAGGCATTTCTTGCGCCCACGATTCCAACCGAACGAAGGGATAGCTTCGTGGGGTCACCCTGAACGAACAGAACGGGCGGGGCATCCTTGATGAAGGACAGCATCAAGGGGTACGCCGCATCGCCCCGAATCAGAACGTCTCCGCCCATTCTGTGCAGGGCTTCGATTTCAGAAGCCATCTGAGCGGCGGACGGAATGGATGGAAGATCAAGACGTCCCGCCTGACGCATCCGGTCCGGAAGAGCCTCCACGGCTGCCGTCGGGCCGCCATACTGACAAAGCAGCCGGGAAAAATTGATCGGACCGACACCCGGCGTCCGGGCAAGCCGCATTGCGTCGAGTCGGTCTTGATCAGACAGCCGGAATGGAGGAGCGGAAAACGTCGTCATGTTTTCGCTCCTATCCAAAAAATCTTAACGACCGCTTAAGGTCAGGAAGATTTCGTTTTTGCGTTTACGCGTGGTTCATTGCCTGTCAGCAGACGAACGATATTGCTGTAATGCCGAATCCAGATCAGTAAAGCGATGAAAGCTGTTGCAGTCGGAATAGGAGCATTCACGCCCTGACCCTTCATGACCACCATCAGGATGGGTGCCACAAGGAAGGCGGACAGGGCTCCGGCTGAGGAAATCCGGCTCAGACGTGCCACAACCAGCCAGACCACGCAGCAGGCGATCCCGACAGGCCAACTCAAGACCCAGATCGTTCCAAGACCAGTCGCCACGCCTTTGCCGCCCCGGAACCCAAGCCAGACCGGGAAGCAGTGCCCAACCACAACAGCGACTGCTGCCACGGCCATCGCCAGCGAGGGTTGGTCACCACCGAGTCGCAGAGCCAGGAACACGGCTAGTGCACCTTTGAGAGCATCCAGCAGCAGCGTTGCAGCAGCCAACCCCTTGCGCCCGGTGCGCAGAACGTTCGTCGCGCCGATATTGCCGGACCCAATCTGGCGAATGTCTCCGCCACCCGTAGCCGCCGTGAGGATCAGCCCGAAGGGAATACTGCCTAGGCCATAGGCCATCGCAGCAATCAGGAACAGGCTTGGATGAGACAGCGTCATGCCAGCCCCTCAGCCGTGAAAACCTCCGTGCCGCGACGGAACGTGCGTAGCACGCGGCCCTTCAGCTTTTGGCCATCAAAAGGCGTATTCTGGGCACGTCCCGGTAGTTCGCCAGCACGAACTTCCCAAACTGCTTCCGGATCAAACAGACAGAGATCCGCATCCTGACCAACGGCCAGCGTGCCCGCTGAAATCCGCAGCAGGGAGGCCGGAGCACAGGTCACAAGCCGCAGAGCCTCCATCAAAGGCAGGCCGGCACCAAGGGTGACGCCAAGAAGCGTGACCAGCCCTGTTCCGCCTGCGCGAGCCTGTGCAAAGGGGAGGCGCTTGTCGTCCGCATCGGCGGGGGCATGATCGGATGCCACGGCATCAATCGTTCCATCAGCCAGCGCCGCACAGACGGCAGCCCGATCCGATTCGGAGCGAAGAGGCGGAGAAAACTTCGCATAGGTACGAAAATCCCCAATGTCCTCTTCCGTCATGGCGAAATAGGGCGGTGCCGTATCGCACGTCACCTTGATGCCTCGTGCCTTGGCGGCCCGGATCAGGTCCAGCCCCTCAGCCGTGGAGACATGGGCGAAATGCAGACGGGCCCCCGTCATTTCCGCCAGACGCAGATCACGGCCAATCATGATCGCTTCAGCGGCGGCAGGAACCTGTGGCAGCCCCAGACGAACTGCCAGCGCACTTGCAGTCGCGCAGGCTCCCTTGGCGAGCGAAGGCTCTTCCGGATGCTGCACAACAAGCGCGTCGAGAAAGCGGGAATAGGACAGCAGATTACGCATCTGCTTGGCATCCGCGATGGCGCGCGTGCCGTCCGTGAATGCTACGGCACCGGCGTCCTGCAACAGACCCAGCTCCGCCATGTCTCCGCCCTCGCAGCCACGTGTCAGCGCGCCATAGGGGTGAATGGAGACCATGCCCGTCTCTTCGCCGCGCACTTTCAGAAGATGCACCAGAGCCGGATTGTCGATCGCTGGGGAGGTGTTGGGCAGGACAGCTATGGTGGTAATTCCACCCGCCACGGCAGCCCGTGCGCCTGACTTGACACTCTCACGGTATTCGAAGCCCGGCTCGCCCAGAGCCACACGCATATCCACAAGTCCAGGGCATAGAACTGCACCCTGACCATCAATCACGCACGCCCCTTCGGGCGTCTCAGGGCTGTCGATAGCGGCAATACGACCATCTTCAACCGTCAGGCGTCCTACGCCATCCCGACCAGAGGCGGGGTCAATCAGGCGGACATTCTCAAAAACAGTTATTGTCATAGTGGCATCCGTGCCCGGGACAGGCGATCCAGAACGGCCATACGCACAGCCACGCCCATTTCCACCTGTTCGGCGATTACGCTCTGATCCGAATCGGCAACATCAGACGCAATCTCGACGCCCCGGTTCATGGGGCCGGGATGCATGACCAGCGCACCGGGGTTTGCCAGCGCCAGACGACGGCGGTCCAGACCGAAGAACCGGAAATACTCTCGGGAACTCGGCACCAGACCGGCTCCCATGCGCTCTTTCTGAAGGCGCAGGGACATCACGACATCCGCGCCTTTCAGGGCTTCATCCATGCCTGAATACAGCGTGACATTGCCAAGCTCTGCCATAGCAGATGGCAGCAGCGTCGGTGGGCCAACCAGACGCACCGAGTTTCCCAGTGCGGTCAGAAGGTGGATGTTGGAACGTGCCACGCGGCTGTGACCAACGTCCCCGCAGATTGCGATGGTCAGACCCTCCAGACGCCCGAAATGGCGCCGGATGGTCAAAGCGTCCAGCAGGGCCTGCGTAGGATGTTCATGTGTGCCGTCTCCGGCGTTCACGACGCTGGCTTCGACTTTCTGGGACAACAGGGCCGGCGCGCCCGACTGCGCATGACGCACGACCAGAAGATCGCAGCGCATGGCATTCAGCGTGGAGGCCGTGTCCAGCAGCGTCTCGCCCTTGTTCACCGAACTGGTGGCGACCGTCATGTTGATGACGTCCGCCCCAAGGCGTTTGCCTGCCAGCTCGAAACTGGTGCGGGTTCGGGTGCTGTCCTCAAAGAACAGATTGATGACCGTTCGGCCCCGCAGCGCTTCACGCGGTGCGGAACGGGAACGGCTCAGGAGCGCATAGCTCTCCGCCAGATCGAGGAACGGGGTGATCTGCCCCGCCGTCAGCCCCTCGATTCCCAGCAGATGCCGGGGGACGGACGGCCGCTCAGGCACTGAGCACACTCGCAATACGGGCCAGAACCTCGTCACGGCCAAGAGCGGCCAGCGTCAGGTCAATGCCTGGAGAGGTCGTGGAACCCGTCATGGCGGCACGTAGCGGCTGGGCCACGGAACCAAGTTTCAGCTCGTTCTTCTCGGCATAGGCGCGAAGAGCACCGTCGATGGCTTCCGCCGTGAAGTCTGGCAGTGCGGCCAAGTCATGCCCAACACCTTCAAGAACCTTGCGGCCGTTCTCGTCCAGCAGCTTCTCGGCTTTGGGCGTGAAGGTCAGGGGCAGGGTAAAGCCTGCGAAAGCGGCATTATCCGTTAGCTCGACCAACGTCTTGGCGCGTTCCTTGAGGCCGGACATCATGGCCAAAACACGGGCACGCGTGCGGTCGTCGGCAACAACGCCTTCACGACCCTGCAGACGTTCCATGACGTCATTGGTCAGGCGATCATCGTCCGCCTGACGCATCCAGACACCATTGAGATGCGCCAGCTTCACATAATCCATACGGGACGGGGAGCGACCGACGCCATCCAGATCGAACAGCTTGATCTGCTCTTCACGGGACAGAACCTCGGCGTCTCCATGACCCCAGCCCAGACGCAGCAGGTAGTTGCACAGGGCTTCCGGCAGATACCCTTCCTCGCGGAAATCCACAACGGACTGTGCGCCATGACGCTTGGACAGCTTGGCGCCATCCGGGCCGTGAATCAGCGGCAGATGAGCAAACTGCGGCAGATCCCAGCCCATCGCGCGATAGATCATGGCCTGACGGAACGTGTTCGTCAGATGGTCGTCACCGCGCATGACGTGGGTGATGTTCATGTCATGGTCGTCACAGACCACAGCGTGCAGATAGGTCGGCGTACCATCGGACCGCAGGATGATCAGATCATCCATTTCCACGTTGGCGACACGAACTTCGCCCTGCACCAGATCCTTGATGACCGTCTCGCCCTCACGTGGCGCTTTCAGGCGCACAACGTAAGGCGCACCTTCCGGCGCTTCGGACGGATCGCGATCACGCCAGGTGCCGTCGTAACGGGGCGGGCGCTTCTCGGCCATGGCCTTCTCGCGCATGGCGGTCAGCTCTTCCGGCGTGCAGTAGCACTTGTACGCCTGACCCTTGGCCAGCAGTTCCAGCGCCACTTCCGTATGGCGATCCTGTCGGGCGGACTGGAAGACAGGCTCCTCATCCGCCGTGATCCCCATCCAGGCGAGACCATCAAAGATTACGTCCACTGCGCGTTGCGTGGAGCGCTCCTTGTCGGTGTCCTCGATCCGCAGGAGGAACTCGCCGCCATGGTGGCGGGCAAAGAGGAAATTGAACAGGGCAGCGCGGGCGTTGCCGACATGCAGCAGGCCCGTGGGCGAGGGTGCAAAGCGCGTACGGATCGTCATGCGGCTCTCATATCATGCTCGTGCGGGAGGGGCTATCCGCATCATCCAGGCATGATTTGTGTCGTTCTTTTTCTGGGGCGTGCAAGTGAGTGTCACAAGGCTGTTACATACAGGGCGAGCCTGTTTTTCAAGCGGGTGTGATTTCCTGCACCGCTTGTGGGGTCCCTATCCTAAGAGCAGGATTTGCCACGGGGAACGAGCATGGACAGGCGTGATTTCAATGTGATGCTGGCCGGTATGGGCCTGACGATGGGACATGGCCGCATCCGCAAAGCCTCCGCCAGCACAGCGCGTGTTGAAGCCTTCACGCTTCACAGCAATGACTGGGTGCCCAATAATCCCCGTCTGCCCGTTATCGTGTATCGTAACGCCCTGGAAGCCGGAGCGGGGCGTGAGAGCGTGTACGAGGATCTGTTCAACCAGAATGGCTGGCCATCCCGTTGGCGCAACGGCGTCTACGCCTTCCATCATTATCACAGCCGTGGTCATGAAGTTCTCGGTTTTTCCAATGGGTCAGCCCGACTCATGCTGGGCGGCCCCTCAGGCAGGACTGTGGACGTGCGGGGAGGGGACATCGCGCTTCTTCCGGCCGGGACAGGTCATTGCAATCTTGGTTCCGATGCCGATTTCACCGTGATCGGTGCGTATCCTCCTGAACAGGATTTCGACATTCTGCGTGCTGCACCCACGCCGGAACAGCTTGCACGTATCCAGTCCCTGCCATTCCCGATGACAGATCCCGTACAGGGTAAAGATGGCGCACTCTCACGTGAGTGGCACCCTTCATGAGAAGCTTTCCTCTCCGAAGACGACCCTTCCTTGCCGCCGTTGCAGGGCTGGCTGCCGTTAGCGGAACGGCGATGGCCGATTCGCCTCGTCCATTACCGAAAATCGGGATTATTGGCGCCGGTCAGGTCGGTCGTACACTGGCAACGCTCTGGGTGCAGGCGGGCTATCAGGTCATGGTTTCTGCCCGGACGCTGGCGGATGCCACGACACTCGCCGCATCACTCGGGCCATTGGCCTCCGCAGGAACACCCGCGCAGGCGGCGGCTTTCGGCTCAATCGTCGTTCTGGCCGTCCCGTATGGAGTTATTCCTGCTCTGGGGCGCGATCTGAACAGAACACTGACGGACAAGGTCGTGATCGACGTGGCCAATCCTTACATCGCGCGTGATGGATGGATTGCGGATGTGGCTTTGCGGGACGGGGCAGGCGTTACAACGCAACGCTACTTTCCGTCAGCGCATATTGTTCGTGCTTTCAACTCCATCGACATGGTCTCGCTGCGTGCCGAAGCACACCGGCCGGACCCGAAACTGGCCGTCCCCCTCGCAGGGGATGACACGGCGGCGGTGTTGGAGGTCAAAGACCTTGTTTATGCTGCCGGGCTTGATCCTGTTGTAACGGGCGGTCTGGCCACAGCGAAGCTGTTCCAGCCGGGCAGCACAGGCTTTGAACTGGAACGCGATGCCGCAGGCCTGCGGAGCGCTCTGCACCTTCATCATTAAAAGACGCTAAAACACGCGCGCCTGATGGACGAAAATCCGTTACGGTCGCGCCGTGCCCAGTCCTGTTCACCCTGACGATCCCTTGTTGCCTGAGGAAGACACGTTTTTTCCCGTGCCGGAGGGGAGTCATCCGTCTGTATCCAGGCTAGAGCGGATCATGGCGGAACAGGGACGTCGGCTGTTTGGCTGGCTGCCGGTCGTTATGGCGCTGGGCGCACTTGTGTTTCTTACGCCACGCTTCAATCTGCCGATTGGGCCTGCATTGATCTGCCTGCCAGGGGCGGGAGCGGCCGCATGGATTTTCCGAAACCGACCTCCTTTACGCTTTCAGGCGTTCCTCATGATCGCGCTCGCCGGCGGCTATCTGGATGCCGCCTGGCAAACAGCCCGACAGCCCCCGATGCCCGCTCTTCCAACGCGTGCCACAGTCGTGACCGGACGCGTTCTTGCTGTTGAAACACTTCCGCCTCGTTTTGGTGAAGACGAAAGCGGACGCCGGATCGTACTGGCGCAGGCGACATTTGAAACACCAGTCGATGCTGGAATGGCGCCGTTGAGGCGAACACTTCGGCTGAAACTGCGCGACGATGATCCTGCGTCTCCTAAACCGGGCAGTCTCGTTCAGATCAGGGCCATGCTTCGTGCTCCGTCGCCACCCTCCTTTCCCGGAGGACGAGACCTTCAGCGGGAAGCATGGTTTTCCGGGGCCGCAGGAAGTGGTTACGCGGTCGGGATGCTGACCCCCCTGAACAGCCAGTCTTCGTCCCGCCTGGAGGCTCTGCGGGAAAACATTGCAGCCCGCATTGAAGCCACACTTCCCGGCCAGACGGGAGCCATTGCCGCCACCCTGCTCGCCGGAGAAACCGGCCGCATTGATGCTACGACCCGGCAGGATTTCTCCGCCTCGGGGCTGGCTCATCTTCTTGCTGTGGCGGGGTTGCATCTGGGACTGGTCATGGCGGCCGTTGCAGTCTCCGTCCGTGCCCTTCTGACGGCATCCGAGCGTTTCGCTCTTTACTGGCCCTGTCGTGAGATTGCAGCCTTGGTGGGGCTGTCAGTGGGAAGTGGTTACGTCCTGCTGACAGGAGCACATCTTCCCAGCGTTCGGGCGCTGGGTATGGCGGTTCTGGTGACACTGGCTCTGCTGACGGGACGGCGCGTTCTCTCCATGCGGTCTCTGGCCATCATTGCATTGGCTATCCTGCTTGTTTCGCCGGTTGCCGTTCTGGATGTGTCGTTTCAGATGTCCTTCGCTGCCGTGATGGGTCTGATCGCGGGATATGAAGCCCTGCGTGAACCCCTCACGAAACTAAGGGGCGAGGGGGGAACGGGGCGTGTCATCCTGTCGCACCTGACTGCTCTGTCCCTGACAAGTCTGCTCGCAGGGCTGGCAACCTTACCAGTCAGCATGGCCCATTTTGGGGCATTCCAGCCGTGGTTTGTTCTGGCCAACCTGCTCGCCGTCCCGCTGGCGGCCGTCTGGATCATGCCTGCCGGGCTGATGTCCCTGCTGCTCATGCCGATTCATGCGTCTGCTGTCCCACTGATGATCATGGGGTGGGGCATCCGGATCGTTCAGATCATCGCCAGAACTGTCGCTGCGTTTCCGTTGGCTCATGAGCCTGTACCGCACATGCCAGGATGGGGGCTAATCATCGTTCTTTTGGGGCTGTGCCTGCTCTGCCTGTGGAAAGGACGCGCGCGCCTTGCCGGGCTTATGCCAATCTTGGTGGGGCTACTTTCGATCTGGTTGGTTCCACGCCCTGATATTCTGGTGTCACCTGATGCTGGCCTGATCGCTGTTCGGGCAGAAGGCGTCCTGCAAGTCGGTCCCTACAGTAGTCTGGAGCGTCTGACCCTTCAGGACTGGCAGCAGGCATTGGCGCTTCCTGTCGGGATTTTGCCGCCAGACTGTCTGAAGGGCCTGTGCCGTGTGACCGTCAAAGGACAGACGGTTCTTCTGCGGGCCAAGGATACGTCCGACGGAACCATTCCACCTTCGGCGCAGGACTGTCAGGGTGTGAGTCTGTTCATCAGTGCATCGCCCGCCCGAAATGCCTGCCCGGGCGTACCGTTTGTTGACCGTTTCTCGGTCTGGAGGAATGGCGCGTATGCCGTGTATCTCCGCCATGGCGCGCCTGTCCTGCTCTCGGATCGAAGCTGGCGGGGAGATCGTCCCTGGGTTCCGGCCATTGGCTCGCATGGAATGCCCAACCTGCCACTGGCTCAGGCGGAATAAGTTCGGATCAGGCGGCTTCTTTGGTCCGTGGTGGTGTGAGGCGTTTGTCTGGATACAGGCACCATTGCGTTGCCGGACAGCGCCAGCATTCAGGCGCACGGGCCTTGCAGACATAACGCCCATGCAGAATCAGCCAGTGATGAGCCGGTCGCAGCATATCCTTGGGAATACGCGCGACCAGACCATCCTCCACCTGCCGGGTCGTTTTTCCCGGAGCCAGCCCGGTCCGGTTCCCGATGCGAAAAATATGCGTATCAACGGCCATGGTATCGGCCCCGAACGCAACATTCATCACTACATTGGCCGTCTTTCGCCCCACACCCGCCAATGCCTCAAGAGACTTGCGATCGGCAGGAACTTCCCCGTCATGTCGCTCCAGAAGCTGCTCGCACAGCAGGGCCACATTATGCGCCTTCGCGCGCCATAAGCCGATCGTCTTGATGTATTGCGCGATCCCGGCTTCCCCGAGCTCCGCCATGCTTTTCGGATCGGGCGCATGTTCAAACAGCCCCTTGGTTGCCTTATTGACGGACTTGTCCGTTGCCTGAGCAGACAGCACCACGCTCACCAGAAGCTCGAACGTATTGCGGAAGATCAGCTCACTTTCCGCACCCGGGTTGGCTTCGGCCAGAGCGGTGATGAAAGCCTTGGCCGCGGCCTTGCTCATGGGTCTGGGGGCGTCTGTCATGGCTGAAACTCCGCGCGGGCTGTTGCGTCTGATCCGGACTGTCCGGCAAGATACGCCAAACATCTGAAAATTTCATGCCATCAGGCCGTTGTCCTTGAGGGACGAGACGGCGGAGCTCTTCGTGTCCGATACTTCTACGCACCTTACCGGCCAGAAACAGGAAGGCCGGAAAATTGACGTTTCCTTTACAGAAGTCCTGTCCTTTGTCTGCCGCCGCTGGCTGGCGCATCCGGCCTTGCTGGCCTGGACACTGTCCGGTGTGGCGCTCGCTACACTGGCCGATGTTGTCACACCGATTCTGGCGGGTCGCCTCGTCTCGGATATTTCCAAACACGCTGCCGGGCCGACCATTCCCAAAACCGATGAGCTTCTGAGCCTGCGCAACGATGCCTTCCTGATGGTGGGTGGCTTAATCGCTTTGGGCCTGATCGGCCTATATGGGCGTCGCTCCTCTTTCGTCGGTATTTCGCACCTCACGCTTGCGATCATGCACAAGGTGCTCAATCAGGCCTTCGAGCGGGTGCAGCGGTTCTCCACAGACTGGCACGCCAACACCTTTGCCGGTTCAACAGTGCGTCGGCTGACCCGTGGCATGTGGGCGATTGATACGCTGGACGACACGCTTCTGCTGATGATCGGCCCGGAAGTCATGGTTCTCGGCGGTACAACGGCCGTTCTCATGTTCCGCTCGCCTCTCATGGGCTCCGTTCTGGCGGTGTCCGTCGTTCTGTTCGCATGGCTCTCTATTACCCTGACGCTCCGTTACGTTGCGCCCAGTGCCCGGGCTTCGAACGAATGGGACACCAAGATGGGGGCTTCCATTGCGGATTCCGTAACCTGTAATCCGGTCGTCAAAGCCTTCGGTGCGGAACTGCGCGAAGAGAAGCGGCTGGATACCATCGTTCAGGGCTGGCGGGAGCGCACGCTCCGCACATGGCTGAGAGGAACCAACAGCGCGAACATTCAGGCGCTGGCGTCTCTCGTGATGCGGATGCTCATGATCGGTCTGGCCGTCATGCTCTGGTGGCAGGGCAAGGCCGGTCCGGGTGATGTGGCCTATGTGCTGACCATGATGTTCCTCGTGCAGGGCTATCTGCGTGATCTGGGGCAGCAGGTCAGTCAGGTGCAGCGTTCCGTCAACGAGATGGAAGAACTGATTGCCATTTTCCGGCGTGATTCCGCCATTCAGGACGCGCCCGATGCGGAAAAGGCCCGGTTCACACAGGGTGAGATCCACTTCGAACACGTCACCTTCCAGTATCCGGGGCAGGAAAAGCCGCTTTATCAGGATCTCAACATTGATATTGCACCTGGCTCACGCGTGGCCCTTGTCGGGCCCAGCGGATCAGGCAAGACCACTCTGACCAAACTCCTTCAGCGCCTGTATGACGTGAACAGCGGGCGCATCACGGTGGATGGGCAGGATATTGCACAGGTCACGCAGTCTTCCCTGCGGTCTCACATCGCCATCGTGCCGCAGGAGCCGGTCCTGTTTCACCGAACGCTCGCAGAAAATATTGCCTATGCCCGGCCCGGCGCGTCTCTGGAGGAGATCAAGGAAGCAGCCCGTCAGGCCAATGCGGCGGCTTTCATTGAACGTTTGCCGGAAGGCTACAATACGATGGTCGGTGAGCGCGGCGTGAAGCTATCTGGCGGTGAACGTCAGCGCGTCGCCATCGCCCGTGCGTTCCTCGCTGATGCGCCGATCCTGATTTTCGATGAAGCGACCTCCAGCCTTGATTCGGAATCGGAATCTCTCGTGCAGGAGGCCATGCGCCGCCTCATGAAGAACCGGACCGTCATCGTCGTGGCGCATCGTCTTTCAACCGTCATGGAACTGGACCGGATCCTGGTGTTCAGCCGTGGCGAACTGAAGGAAGACGGCACCCATGCCGAACTCGTGGCAAAAGACGGGGGCATTTATCGCCGCCTGTTCGAGCTTCAGTCGCTCGAAGGCTGAAGTTCCGCTCCCGTCTACGCCCTCACATCTCCGAGAGTGTCAGCGTCTTTCTTGCATGACAGAACGTTTCCCCTCAGCCTGACTGCTGCTGAGGGAAATACGTCATGACACTTCGTTCCGTCTTTGCCGGACTGCTTCTGGCCACGCCCGCCACATTTCTGGCGCTCCCGGCACAGGCCGAACCCGTGGCCTTCGATCATGCCCGTCTGATTGACGGAACGGGCGATCCAGTCCGGGAGAACGTCACGGTCGTCATTAATGACGGGCGGATCGTGTCCGTCGGCATTCCGGCTCCGGCTGAAGCAGAGCATGTCGATCTGAGTGGCAAAACGCTTCTGCCCGCCCTCATCAGCGATCACAGTCATGTCGGAATCATCAAAGGAACATCCGGGGGTAGTGATAACTATACCCGTGATAACATTCTCGCAGCCCTGAAACAGTACAGCGATTATGGTGTCCTGACCGTGACGTCCCTGGGCCTGAACCGTTCCCCTCTCTTTGACGATCTACGGAAGGAGCAGCACGCAGGAAAAAATCCTGGCGCTGACCTGTTCGGCGTGGATCAGGGAATTGGCGTTCCGGATGGCGCGCCTCCCGCCGCCATGGTCAAAGGTCTCGGGCCCGATCAGGTCTATCGCCCTTCGACCCCGCAGGAGGCCCGTCAGGACGTGGACCGTATGATCGCGGAACATACGGATCTGGTGAAGCTGTGGGTGGATGATTTCCGGAACGGCGTCCCGAATGGCAAGACCCTTCCCAAAATGTCGCCAGATATCTATCGCGCGGTCATTGATGAGGCCCATGAGCACAACACCCGTGTGGCTGTGCATATCCATGATCTCGATATCGCCAAAGCCGTTGTTGATGCTGGGGCTAATATCCTGGCGCATGGCGTACGGGACCAGTCGGTCGATCAGGCGCTTATAACGGCCATGAAAGCGCGGGGTGTCTGGTACATCGCGACACTGGATCTGGATGAAGCGAACTATCTTTTCGCCGAGCACCCCGATCTGCTCAATGTCCCCTTTGTTGCCGCTGCGATTGATCCGGTTCTCAGGGCTCAACTCTCCAATGTCGAGTGGCGTCAGAAAACGGTGGCCAACCCTTTGACGGCAGCGTCCCACAAGGCTGTTGCCATGAACCAGAAGAACCTGCTTGCTCTTTACCGGGCTGGCGTGAAAATCGGTTTCGGTACGGATTCCGGGGCTGCTCCCACGCGCCTTCCCGGGTTTGCCGAGCACCGTGAACTGGCCCTGACCGTCGAAGCCGGTCTGACCCCTCTTGAGGCCATTCATCTGGCCACGGGGAATGCAGCAGACCTTCTGGAACTGGATGATCGCGGCGTCATACAGCCTGGTCGTCGTGCGGATATGCTGGTCGTCCGGGGAGCGCCGGATCAGACCATCGCTGACATTGATCAGGTGGATCAGGTCTGGCAACGTGGTGTTTTGGTAAGTCACGGACCCGTGCTGCACTCTGATAACTAATCGGGTCGTTCCATGATGTCATTAATCTGCGAAGCATCGGATGTTCTGCGTATTATCAGAAATCACGATCAGGCAGAAAAAATCATGAATTTTCGATAAGTATCGTTATAAAGTCGTCTTTCCCGATAGCGCTGTTCTGCCTATATCTGTTGCGGCTGCTTCCGCTGTGGGAGCAGCGTATTTCTGGCGGAATAGGCAAGAGGCGAAAACTGGCTGAAATTTATGGCCTTTTCTTTGGAAAGTCTTGCCTCTCGCCTGCAACAGAACTGTCACCGGTCTGAGAATTGCGCACTCGACCGCAGGAAAAAGCCATGTCTCATCTGGCTGGAAAAAAGCGCATGCCTTCTCTCGACTACCTCATATCTGACCCTGATCTTCACCTTCTTCTGGAAGATGGAGCTCTGATCCGTGCCGCACGCTGGCAGGGGCATCACGCCCTGTTCATGCTTCCCGAGATTCCACACCACCTCTGGATCGTGTCCCGACAAAACAGCCACTTCAGCCCGTTTGGAGAGCGTGGGGTGCTGATAGGGGACATCACCTTTTATGATCAATTTGGTGCCCACCGTCTCACCTCTCATCTGACATCGGTCCCCGGAAAAGGGTGGGGCCCTCGGGAAGGGTCTCTGTCGCGATGGACCAGTGGGCGCGCCCTGCTGGAGTTCGACTGTTCCCCCAACAGTACGGCGGGCATACTGTCCATGGAAGTATGTTCAACGGGCCCATATCGTCTGTGGCCCCATGAAGAGCCACAACAACCTCCTGCGGTGTAGGAGACGTTTCAGCTTTCCACACAGTCCTTCAGGAAGAGTGCGAAAGCACGGCCGCGATGGCTGAGCGCGTTCTTCTCGCTCTCACCCATCTCGGCAAAAGTCCGTGTCTCGCCTTCCGGTACGAACATGGGATCATAACCATGGCCATGTTCCCCGCGAGGCGGCCAGACCGTTTGACCATGGCATTCGCCCACGATGGAATGTGTTTCTCCATCAGGCCAGGCGAGACACAGTGCAGCGACAAAGGATGCCGCATGGTCGGTCGTATCACCCCTCTCCCGATGTACGCGCTCCATGGCGATGGTCATGTCTTTCGTCGGGCCGCCCCAGCGTGCTGAGTAGACGCCGGGCTGGCCACCCAACGCTGAAACGCAGAAGCCGGAATCATCGGCCAGGGCCGGTAGTCCGGATGCGCGGGCTGCAGCCAGAGCCTTGATCTCGGAGTTGCCGACGAATGTATCGGCTGTTTCTTCCGGTTCAGGAAGGTTCAGTTCCCCTGCAGAAACGACCGTGATGCCGCTTTCTGCCAGCAGGGTAGAGAATTCACGCAGCTTCCCGGCATTGTGGCTGGCAAGAACGATTTTTGATCCACGGGACAGACGACGCATCACAGGGTCTCCAGTGCAGCATTCTGAGCTTCGAACAGCTTGGCTGTGCCAAGTCGGGCCAGGCGGAGCAGTTCAAGGAAATCATGGTCCTGAAAGGGAGAGGTCTCTGCCGTTCCCTGAATTTCCACGATGCCACCCTCTGCCGTCAGAACAAAATTCGTGTCGGCTTGTGCGGCGCTGTCTTCAATGTAATCCAGATCCAGCACGGCTCCCGCTGTCGTCAGACCACAGGACACAGCAGCGACCTGCGCTGTCACAACCGAAGACAGCTTGGCTTTTCGCAGCGCCAGGGAAAGCGCCACCCACGCGCCGGTAATGGATGCACATCGCGTGCCGCCATCAGCATTCAGGACATCGCAATCCAGCGTGATAGTCCGTTCGCCCAGTTTCTTCAGATTGACGCAGGGGCGCAGGGAACGGGCGATCAGCCGCTGGATTTCCTGCGTGCGGCCTGACTGCTTGCCCTTGGACGCTTCCCGGTGTCCGCGCTGATGCGTAGCGCGGGGCAGCATGCCATATTCGGCATTGATCCAGCCCTGTCCCTTGTTGCGCAGGAAAGGCGGCACCTTGTTCTCGATCGACGCCGTGCAAAGCACTTCCGTTCCACCAACCCGGATCAGCGCAGACCCTTCCGCATGGCGGGCGAAGCCTGGCTCGATGGATACGGGGCGACCTTCGTCGCTGGCGCGGCCAGACGGACGCTTTGTCATGCGAAAAAATCCTCTCTTAGAAGCGAGTCCTGCCTCTACCGCGTTTGACGAGAACGCTTCCAGCCCCGACATACAGTTTTACCATGATGAGATCTGACCCTTCCTTCTTCCGCATGTCGAACTCCTTTCCTTCCGGGCTTGGAGACAGGGAAGCTGCGATCCTGCGGGAAATCGTCGAGGAATATGTCGAAACAGGCGAACCGATCGGCAGCCGAACGCTGGCACAGCGCCTCAATCTGGCTCTGTCTCCCGCGACGATCCGTAACGTCATGGCAGATCTTGCCCGGGCTGGACTGCTCTTCAGTCCCCACGTATCCGCGGGCCGTCTGCCGACGGAGAAGGGCGTCAAACTCTTCGTGGAGGGTCTTCTTCAGTTCGGTGCCCTGACCGAAGAAGACCGCGCCAGCATCGATAGCCGACTGGAAATCCACGGGCGCTCCTATCAGGAGACGCTGGCGGAAGCGTCCTCCATGCTGTCTGGCCTGTCTTCAGCCGCTGGTCTGGTATTGGCACCCAAGTCTGATGCCACACTCAAGCATATCGAGTTCGTTGCTCTCGGTCCGGGTCGCGTTCTGGTCGTGCTCGTGAGTTCTGACGGTCAGGTGGAAAACCGGATCATCGAAACACCGCCCGGCCTTCCTCATTCCGCCCTCGTTGAAGCGGGAAACTATCTGAACGCCCATCTCGGAGACCTGACACTCGGAACGCTTAAAGAGAGGGTCAGCAGGGAAATGGAGGCCAACCGCCACGAACTGGATGCTCTGACCGCCAGCGTGATTGAGAGCGGCCTTGCTACATGGGATGCGGATGGTGGCACTCTGTTCGTGCGCGGACAGGGCAAGCTTCTGGCAGACATTACCGAAATCGAGCGCCTGACAACCATCCGGATGTTGTTCGATCATCTGGAAACGCAGGAAACCATGCTTCAGCTCCTGCAACTCGCAGACGCCTCGGAAGGTGTGCGGATCTATATCGGCAGCGAGAGCGGGATGTTCGGCATGTCCGGCGTTTCCATGATCGTGGCTCCCGCGCGGAACGAAGCCCAGAAGATCGTAGGTGCCATCGGCGTCATCGGGCCGACACGCCTCAATTACGGACGGATCGTGCCTGTCGTGGATTACACGGCCCGGATGGTCGGACGCCTGCTGGGATAGTGACTGCAACCCTTCCGCATTTTCGCTGTTGAATCCCGCGTCCGTCGGAAAGGAAAGAGTCCATGGCTACGATTGACGCAAAGAAGTCCGGTACGTTCCTCATTGGTGGTGACCTCAAGGTGCATCGCCTCGGATTTGGTGCCATGCGCATCACCGGCAAGGGCATCTGGGACGAACCACCAGACCACGAGGAAGTGATTCAGACCCTCGAAAGTCTTCCAAAATTCGGTGTCGATTTCATCGACACGGCAGATTCCTATGGTCCGTCCGTTTCGGAAAATCTGATTCGCGAAGTGCTGTATCCCTACAAGAAGATGGTCATTGCCACGAAAGGTGGTCTGACCCGACATGGCCCGGATATATGGAAACCTGTCGGCAACCCGGACTATCTGCGGCAGTGCATTCTCATGTCCATGCGACGACTGGGCGTGGAGCGCATAGATCTCTGGCAGCTTCATCGTATCGGCCCGGATTGTCCGGCAGAAAAGCAGTTCGAGGCGATTGCCAAATTTCGCGAAGAGGGTCTGATCCGACATGTAGGCCTGTCGGAAGTGAGCGTGAAGGACATCAAGCTCGCGCAGAAATACTTCCCGGTCTCCACCGTCCAGAATCGTTTCAATCTTGTGGATCGCAAGTCCGAAGACGTGCTGGATTTCTGCACCAAGGAAAACATCGGGTTCATCCCGTGGGCACCTCTGGCCGCCGGGGAACTCGCCAAACCCGGTACGGATATGGACAAGATCGCCCATCGACATCGTGCAGACGCCGGACAGATCGCCCTTGCATGGCTTCTGAAGCGTTCGCCCGTCATTCTGCCTATCCCGGGCACAGGAAGCAGGGCGCATCTGGCCTCGAACGTTCGTGCGGCTTCACTGAAACTCAATGACGAAGAGTTTGCCGTGCTTGATCGGCAAGGGCAGGACGTCTGGCAGAAATCCGCAGCCTGACCATAACGATCAAGAGCCGCTGAAAACTGTCACAAAATGACCCTTTTCAGCGGGGGCGACGAACGGCTCGTTTCAGTGCTATGCAGTTTTCATGACGCGCCGTTCCATTCGTTCCCGTAATCCGCAGGACCCCAGGGCCAGTATGCCCCGTGGGCCACGTTTCCGTCGTTTCCGCCAGTCTCTTGCGATTGTTGCCGGCGTTAGCCTGGTTGGCATTGCGGGTGTGGGTGTGCTCGGCTGGACCACATACGCCAAACTCGTGGCTGATCTGCCGAGCGTGGACAGCCTGCGGGCCTACCAGCCCCCAACCGTCAGCCGGATCTATGCGTCCGACGAACGGCTCATGGCCCAGCTTGCCAACGAGCGACGGATTTTTGTCCCGATTGACGCCATTCCTGACAAGGTAAAGCGCGCTTTCCTGTCCACGGAAGACCATAACTTCTACACCCATGGTGGCGTGGACGTGATGGCGATTGCCCGCGCCGGCATGACGGACGTGTTCGCCCGTCACGGACGTCGCCCGCTTGGTGCCTCCACCATTACACAGCAGGTCGCCAAGGTCATGCTGCTCAACAGCAACGTCCTGACCATTGATCGCAAGATCAAGGAAGCCCTGCTGGCGATGAAGATAGAGCAGGTCCTGTCCAAGGATAAGATTCTCGAAATCTACCTGAACGGCATTTATCTGGGGAACGGCGCCTTCGGTGTTGCCGCAGCCGCCCAGACCTATTTCAACAAACCGCTCGACCAGCTTGATGATGCGGAAGCCGCGTCTCTGGCGGCTCTTCCAAAGTCCCCGACGAATTACAATCCGTTCCTGCACCCGCAGACGGCTCTGATGCGTCGGAACATCGTTCTGGACCTGATGGCCGACAATGGCGTCATCAGCCGCGAACAGGCGGAGCAGGACAAGAAAGAGCCCCTGGTTCCGCAGCAGAAGCAGCGTTTCGGTCCGCTCCAGGACTCCGAATGGTTTGGGGCGGAAGTCCGCCGCCAGCTGATCGGTCAGTATGGTGAGGACAAGGCCCTTCAGGGCGGCCTTGAAGTTCATACAAGTCTGGACCAGCCGCTTCAGGTGTCGGCAACGAAGCTGCTGCATGAAGGGCTGATGAATTACGACAGGAGCCGCGGCGGCTGGCGCGGCCCGGTGCGTCATCTGGATGGAATTGACGCGGAAGGGTGGGAAGACAGCCTGAACAGGCTTTCCCCGCCGGCCGGAATGCTTCGTGAGTGGCGTCTGGGCGTTGTCTTGCCGGGTGGGTCCAAAGTCGGCTGGATTGAGGAGGGTGTTTCAAAGACCGGCCCGCTTCTGGCCACGGACCTGTCATGGGCCAGACGGATGCATCCGTTGCGTGCGGGTGATGTCATCATGATCGAACCGCAGGAAAGCGGCTCCGCTGCCTTGTGCCAGATTCCGCAGGTTGAAGGCGCCGTCGTGACGATGGACGTCCGGACAGGGCGCGTTCTGGCGCTGGTAGGAGGCTGGTCCTTCCATGAAAGCCAGTTCAACCGTGCAACGCAGGCGCTGCGTCAGCCGGGGTCGTCTTTCAAGCCATTCGTCTATCTGACGGCCATGGAGCAGGGAATTTCCCCATCCGAAAAGTTCGATGACTCCCCGGTTTCCTATGGAGACTGGCATCCAAAGAACTACGAGCACGATAACTGGGGCCCCACGACCCTTCATGACGCGCTACGTGAGAGCCGCAACCTCGTGACAATCCGCGTCGCCGCCCATCTGGGTATGAAGGCTGTTGCGGATACGGCCATCAAAGCTGGTCTCGTGGATCAGATGCCGCATGTGCTCCCCGCTGCTCTGGGCGCGGTCGAAACGACGGTGCTCAAGGAAGCGGCCGCCTATGCCAGCATCGCCGATGGTGGTCATGTCGTTACCCCCACGCTGGTTGACGATATTCAGGACCGTCTCGGAAATGTTGTCTGGCGCGCTCCGGGCCTGACATTGGCAACAACCCTGCAGGCACCTCCCGCTCCGCCGGTTGATCCTGCAACTCCTACGATTGTGCCAGCTGCGACGAATGCACAGCCTGCGCCAGCCCAGCCTGCTCCCACTCAGCCTGCACAGCCCGTTCCGGGAAGCATCACTGTTCCCGCGCTGACCGATACGCGTCCTGTGCTGGCGAGCGAAGCCAGCGCCTATCAGATCACGGCCATGCTTCAGGACGTGATTGCCCACGGTACAGGCCGTATGGCGGGCGTAGGCATAGATCGGCCGATTGCCGGCAAGACCGGCACCAGCCAGGACTTCCATGATGCGTGGTTTGCTGGTTTCTCGCCGGATATCGTGACTGTCGTCTGGATTGGCTTCGATACGCCGCAGACGCTCGGCAAAAACGCGGATGGTGGCCGTATTGCTGGCCCGATCTGGAACAAGATCATGAAAGTCGCCCTGGCCAATCGACCCAGGCTCGACTTCCGGGTGCCGGCGGACATTACTCTGGCGTCCTATAACACTGGCCGTATCAATGCGACGGACGGGTTCAAGGCAGATCAGGTTCCGGGCGCTTCGGTGGCTCTTCATGGCTTCGGTGCCGGTACGGAAGCCCTTACGGCTGCCGATACAGGCGCCGATGCTGCGATTTCCGATTCTGAAAGCGATATGGGCGATGCTGGTCCGCAGACCACTGGCCCAACGTCTAATCCCAAGGCGCAGGCTCAGAAACCTGCGCCATCTGATGGTGACATTGGTGTAGGTGGGCTGTACTGAGTGCAGCCAAATCACCTCGATAGAATGGAGGAATTATTATGTCGGCCGAGACCGAAGCGCTCTCCGAACAGATCAAGCAGTCGGTGGCACTGCTGAGGAGGCATCTTTAACTGGGATGTCGCCACAACACGCCTCGCGGAACTGAACCACCGCGCGGAAGACCCAGACCTGTGGAATGATGCTGATGCTGCCCAGAAGCTGATGCGCGAGCGGACAACGCTTGCCAATCAGATCGAGGGTGTCCAGCAGATTGAACAGGATGTCGAAGGCACTCTGGAACTTGTCGAACTCGCCGAAATGGAGAACGACACGGATCTGGTGCAGGAAGCCCTCACAACCCTTCGCGGGTTGGCGGCAGAAGTGCAGAAGCGCGAAATTGAAAGCCTGCTCTCCGGCGAAGCAGATTCCAATGACTGCTACGTCGAAGTAAACGCTGGCGCAGGTGGAACGGAAGCCCAGGACTGGGCAGAAATGATCCTGCGCATGTACACCCGCTGGGCTGAACAGCACGGCTACAAGGTCACTTTCATTGAAAGCAGTGAAGGCGAACAGGCAGGCATCAAGTCCGCAACCATCCAGATCAGCGGCCATAACGCTTATGGCTGGATGAAGACGGAAGCCGGCGTGCATCGCCTCGTGCGGATCTCACCGTTCGATGCTGCAGCCCGTCGTCAGACGTCATTCGCGTCTGTCTGGGTTTACCCGGTAGTGGATGACTCCATCGAGGTAGAGATCAACGATTCGGATCTGCGTGTCGATACCTTCCGTGCCTCTGGCGCGGGTGGTCAGCACGTGAACAAGACCGACTCGGCTATCCGTATTACCCATATTCCCACCGGGATTGTGGTGGCCTGTCAGACTGATCGTTCCCAGCACCGTAACCGTGCCAAGGCGATGGAGATGCTGAAAGCCCGGATGTACGAGGCCGAGCTTCAGAAGCGGGAAGCGGCTGCTGCCCAGACCGAAGCCGCCAAGACGGACATCGGCTGGGGGCATCAGATTCGCTCCTACGTCCTTGCACCGTATCAGCTGGTCAAGGATCTGCGGACAGGGGTGGAGAAGGGCAATCCGGACGCCGTTCTCGATGGTGCCCTGGACGACTTCATGTCGGCTTCTCTGGCTCAGAGAGTGGGTGCGACACGCTCCGAAGCAAGTGCGTCAGCCCAGTAAGGGCGCTCAGACGCATTAAAACGAAACCGAAAGGCTGGCGTGGCGTAATTAATACGCTGCTCCAGCCTTTTTGTTATAATTCTGTTACATCCCCTGGGGAATTTGATTTTTTCAGGGCAGAAAAGAAGCGGAAAAGTGTACTTTTCTGCACCCTCCCGCGTATTTATTGACGCCAAACGATCGAAAGATGAGAATTTTTCGTTTCGGGACAGGCAATAATCAGCTTGACACCATGGCCCGAAGGCTGCCGATAATCAGCATATCGGGTATGTTCTCACGACATGCGACGAATCACACGTCCGTGAGGTGAGGGAACTCGATGCAAAACACAAGATCGGGATTTCGCACCCTCAAGGTGTGGATCGATTGTCGGTGTCAGTGAGGGGTAAGAAGGTTACGACATGAAGAGCTACGCCGCACAGCAGCGCAAGCCGACGGACTATATTGTCGCGATCGTCGTGGCCGTGCTGGCTATGGGCGCGGTAATCTATGCGCTCATGAGCGGTGCTGTGGGCAAACTCGTCCACGAAAAGCCGCCCATCAAGACGGAAGTGATCAAGGAGCAGCCCAAGCCGCCTCCGCCACCTCCGCCGCCGCCACCGCCGCAGATGGAGCAGCCGCCGCCGCCGTATATTCCGCCGCCGAAGATCAGCGTTCCGCCGCCACCAAAGGCAGTGCAACGCGTGACACATACGAAGCCGCCGCATCCGGTTCCGCCGAGCCCGACGCCTGCACCTGAGCCAGTACCGGCTCCTCCGCAGGGTCCGCCAGCTCCGGCAGTTCCAGATCACACGGCCGGTGCGTCGCCGATCAACGGTGCAAAGCCGGAGTATCCGGAAGAAGCACAGGAAGAAAACCGTGAAGGTAGAGTTACGGCGTCCTGCGATATTCTTCCAAACGGTCACACGGCAAACTGTTCGATCGTCAGTTCAACGGGTGGTCACGAGTTTGTGGAAAGTGCGCTCGACTTCCTTCGTCGGGCCCGGTACCAGCCCGCCGTCGTTAACGGCGCTCCGGTAACCGAGCATCACCACATTCTGCACGTTGACTTTACGATGGGCGACGAGTGATCCGTCAGCCAGTAGTCCAATAAGATTGCCTGTCCAGACCAGATGGTCCGGACAGGCTCAGGAAAGGGCCGGTCCCCATATGGCCGGCACCCCAGACAGCTCCGAAAACGGGCATCTCTAACGAGGATATGGAGTTCATGACCAGACTGTTCCGCCTTCCTGCTCTTGCCGTTCCGACGAAGGCGCGCGCCGTCCGGGCCAGCGCCATGGCCCTGACGCTGGCCCTGGCCTCGGGTGCGATCGCTCCGGCTATTGCTTTCGCTCAGCCTGCACCGGCTGATCAGAGCGCCCCGGCTGACCCGTCGGCTACGCCGCCGGCTCCGTCCTCCGACCCGTCTGCTGCTCCGGCTGCTTCCGCACCGAACGATGCTGGCGCTCCGGCTGCTGCTCCAGGCGATCAGGCTGCTCCGGCACCTGCTGCTCCTGCTGACCAGACGCCTGCTGCTGCAGCTACGCCGGGTGAAAGCGCCTCTGCTGCTCCGGAAGCTCCTGCTCCGCAGGGCAACCCTTATGGCCTTGGCGCCCTCTGGGCCAATGGTGACGTGATCGCACGTGGCGTTCTCATCATCATGGTGATCATGTCCGCTGGTACCTGGATCATCATGGTCATGAAGTTCCTGGAACAGGGCCGCGTCTTTGCCGCCTCCAAGGAAGCTGCCAAGGAATTCTGGACCAAGCCGTCCGTTCAGCAGGGCGCTGCGTCCCTGAAGGCGTCTTCTCCGTTCCGCTATATTGCCGAGACCGGTATCGTTGCTGCCGAGCACCATGAAGGCTCCATGCGCGATGCGATTGACCTGCACTCCTGGACCGAAATGTCCATCGGGCGCTCTGTCGACACCATTAACACGCGCCTTCAGGGTGGCCTGGCCTTCCTTGGTACGGTTGGCTCCACGTCCCCGTTCGTTGGTCTGTTCGGTACGGTCTGGGGTATTTACCACGCTCTGACAGCCATCGGCATTGCCGGTCAGGCTTCCATCGACAAGGTTGCCGGCCCGGTTGGTGAGTCCCTCATCATGACGGCTATCGGTCTTGCAACCGCTGTTCCGGCCGTGCTGGGCTACAACCTGCTCGTTCGCCGCAACAAGGGTGCCATGGACCGTGTCCGCAACTTTGCTGCTGACGTCCAGTCCGTCCTGATCGGTGGCTTCCGTCACGGTGTTGCTCCGGAAGATCACACGCCGACCACCATCACAACCAGCCAGCGGGTCTGATACTATGGGAATGAACGTCGGAGGAGGCGGCGGTGACGACGAAGTGGTGTCGGCAATCAACACCACTCCCCTCGTCGACGTCATGCTGGTGCTGCTGATCATCTTTTTGATCACCATCCCGGTTGCCACACATACCGTTAAGGTCAAGCTGCCGGTTGATGCCAATCAACCGACACAGACCAAGCCAGGAAACGTTGTTCTGGCTGTGACCGCAAATGGCCAGGTTTTCTGGAACACGACGCCGGTCAAGACACATGACGAACTGCTGAACCGCCTCGTTGAGGTGGCGAAGCAGAAGCCCCAGCCGCAGGTTCAGATCCGCGGTGACGGAGCGGCCAAGTATCTGGCAGTCGGCCAGGTGGTCGCTACGGCTCAGGAAGCTGGCATTGCTCATGTGGACTTCATCACAGAGCAGCCCCACTCGAACTGAGGGGCAGCCGGTCCGTTTGTTGGAAACGGACCGGCACTCTCTTTCACGTCACCCTTTTGGAGAACCGCCGTCATGGGCATGAGCGTCGGATCTGACAGCACGCACGAAGACGAAGGTATCGTCGATATCAACACCACGCCGTTGATCGACGTGATGCTGGTGCTGCTGATCATGCTGATCATCACCATTCCGCTGCAGACTCATTCGGTGGCAATCGATTTGCCTCAGGGCAATCCTCCGCCATCGACCGAGCAGCCTAAGCTGGTTACAGTCAGTATTGGCTATGACAACAGCATTTCCTGGAACAGCGAGCCGGTTACATCGGAAGCAGCTCTGCAGGCCCATTTTGAAGCCGCAGCTGCAGAAGGGGACCAGCCTGAAGTCCACATTCATCCTGACCGTCTTTCAGATTACAAAACGGTTGCCCATGTCATGGCTGACGCGCAGCGTCTCGGTGTGACCAAGCTGGGTATCGTTGGTCTGGATCAGTTCATGGAAGGACAGTAATTCGTGTTTTTGTCCCTTAACCGCCGTCTGAGCGCCCGCTCCCTTCTGCTGGCTGGCGCTATTGGTACCGCTCTCATTGCCGGGCCTGCTGCCCACGCAGATGATGTGCTGGGTCAAGCTGTCGGCAAGGATCTTCAGCAGGCGCAGAGTGCTCTTGCTTCGAAGAGCTACGATAAGGCCATGGCTGCGGTGGACGCTGCAGATGCGGTCAAGGGCAAGACGGATTACGAGTCCTATACGATTGCCCAGATGCGTGCAGCGGTTGCCGCCCAGTCCGGTAATGTGGACGCGGCAACAAAAGCATATGATGTTCTCATCAATAGCTCACGTACGCCGAAGGCTGCCAAAGGCCAGATGCTGATGGCACAGGCGACGATGGCATACAGCGCCAAGAAATACGCTGATGCCATCCCGCCAACCGAGCGCTACCTGCGTGAGCATGGTCCTGATCCTCGCATGCAGACCATGCTGATCCAGTGCTACTATCTTCAGGGTGACTGGAAGGGGACAGCCAAGGCTGCTCAGGAGCAGGTGGATGCCACCATCAAGGCAGGTAAGGTACCGGCCGAGAACCAGCTCCAGATGCTCGCCACAGCCTATACGAACCTGAAGGATGCGGATGCCAAGACGCATGCGTATGTTCTTCTGGCGAAGTATTATTCCAAGCCGGACTACTGGGCGGTTCTGATCCACGACCTGGTTGCCAATCCGAATCTTTCGCCTCCGCTGGTGTTCTATGTTGAGCGTCTTCGTCTTGCGACGGGCGTCCTGAAAGATCCGTCTGATTATCAGGATATGGGTGAACGCGCTGTGCAGATGGGCCTGTCCCAGCTGGCGCTGAACCTCCTGAATCAGGGCTACGCCAACAAGTCTCTTGGAAATGGTCCGACGGCTGCTGCCGACGCCAAGTTCCATGCTTTCGTTGCGCAGCGTGCTGCGGCTGATCGTGCACAGCTTGCACAGGCTGCTGCTGCTGCACCGACGGCCTCGACCGCTGGGCCGGCGCTGACGACCGGTTACAATCTCGTTCTCAACGGTCAGGCGGATCAGGGTCTTGCCCTGATGAAGACCGGCCTAGGCAAGAACCCGCGTTATCCGGATCTTGCACAGGTTGAGTACGGCATGGCGCAGATGGATGCTGGACAGAAGGCCGAAGCTATCAAAACGTTTGAGGCTGTTTCCGGCAATGGTCCGGCCAAGGATGTTGCTGAACTCTGGGCGCTTCTCCTGTCTCGCCCTGCTGCACACTGACAGGAATCGGTATTGCCGTTTCAAGAAAAGCGCTGGGAGTAATCCCGGCGCTTTTTTTGTTCAGAAGGGCAGAATTGAATCCATAACCTGTTGCCCATAGCGGGGTGTCTGGATCTGGGTAATGGTGCCACGTCCTCCATAGGAGATCCGCGCTTCCGCCATGCGGTCATGGGTCACGGTATTATCGGCAGTAATGTCCTGTGGCCTTACAATGCCACTGACGCCAAGCTCACGCAGTTCACTATTCACCCGTACTTCCTGCTTGCCCATCACCACGAAGTTTCCATTTGGCAGAACCTGTGTGATGGTCCCTGCAAGGCGCAAGGTAACAGTCTCATTCCGGATGATCTTTCCCGTGGCACTGCTATCGCTGCTGCTGGCTGTGCTCAGGCTGTCTGCTCCCGTCACAGCACTTATGATCTTCCCTTTGATACCGAACAGATTGGGAATTCCGAATTTTTCGTCAGCTGCTCTGTTGGCCGTGGTGCCATTGTTGAAAGCAGCATTGTCCGTGATGTCTACAATAATTGTCACCAGATCCCCGACCTGAGAGGCTCTCTGGTCCTTGAAGAAAGCCCGGCTCCCGCTCCGCCAGAGGCTGGAGGCTTCTGGTGGGGGGGCACGCAATGGAGGCATGGGCATCGTTACAGGACGATAGCTTGCGGCCAGAGTAGGGTCACTGATGGATGTCATGCGGGGCGGGCGGCCCGCTTCTGAAAGCTGAGCCAGAGAGTTACAGGCGGAGAGGGCTGGCATGAGCCCCAGAAGTCCCAGACAGCGCACAGCATGACGAAATGAAAGCAACATGTATGGGGTGATTCCGTCTGTTCTTGGTAGGAAGACCCAAACACATGCTTCGTAAAAAACGGGTTAACTTCGGGAAGGTTTCAGCCTGTTAGGCGCGGGTTTCTCCAGTTTACAGAAATGAAAATATCCGTATTTGGTGCCTTACGGACCATCTCTGAGAAAAAGGATACCCTTTCCGGGATGGCAAGGGGCTTTCTGGCATGCATAAAACAGGACTGCAGAAGGTTCTAATTGGAGGACATCTGTTTTTGAGCGGTGAGATATTGGTATGTGGGCGCGTAAAGAACCATGTTGAAAAAATCGGCCTGCTCATGGCTGGTGGGTTAATGCGGGGCTTATTTTCTGCCGCTGCTCTCTCATTGCTGGCTCACTCTGCTTTCGCTGAAACGCCTTCGGATCCTCCTGGCCCCGAAGGCCGGACGGCCTCGGATCAAACAACCGGGGAAACTGATCCGGCCCCGCTTTCTGCTGGGGCGGCCGAACTTTTACCCAAAGCTTCGGCCTACGAAGATCTGGCAGGAAATCTGTCTGCTCCTCCCTCTCTTTTCCCTTTCCTGAACGATTCTCATGGTTGGCTGAGACGGCATGGCACCCTCATGCAGTTCGACAACATGAACGAGATGATGGGTGCTGTAACATCGCCTACCCCAGGTTATGGTTACAAACAGGGCGCATCCAATGCGGGTCAGTATGCCCTCAATGTCGTAACGGACTGGAATCGCCTGGCACATCTGCAAGGCTTTGCGACCCACGTCATTTTCATCGGACGTTATGGCACGACCGCCAATCGGATGTTCGGAGACTGGTTGGCCCATAGTCAGGAGACCTACGGCGGCGGTGGAAACGTGGTCGTCCATCTCGTCATGGCGTATGGCGAGCAGCATCTGTTTCAGAACCGACTGGCCATCGCTGCAGGACGCATGTCCCAGCTCTCGGATTTCGCATCAGGTTCCGTCTTCTGCACCTTTGTGAACAACAGTTTCTGTGGTCGTCCGAAAGGAGCTTCCGATAGCGCTTATTACAGCTCCTATCCGGCTTCCGTTTGGGCATTGCGGGTGCGTGGGAGACCATGGCGCCGGGATGTGTATGTAGAAACAGGCGTCTATTTTGCCGAAGAGGGCATCTATGCAACTGCGCAGCATAGAACGGGGTTTCGGCTGAATGGCGCGAATATAGTCGGCCAGATCTTTCCGGTAGAAATTGGCTGGCAGCCTACATTCCGACGTCCTTCGGGAGAACTGGCTTACCCGGGACACTACAAATTAGGTGTGGCCGTCGAGACAATGGCGCGATCCGAGAACTTTCTCGATACGCTCGGAAATCCATATGCGGATAGTGGGTATTCCGCAGCGCGCCATAGCGGGTCGTGGTCCACATGGTTGATGATGGATCAACGCATCAAAGACTCAAGGATCAACCCGCAGGGCGGCGTGACGCTGATGGGAGGCGTCGTTCTCAATGAACCCCGGACCGCGTTAAGGGACCGTCAGATTTATCTGGGTGCGACCTGGAAAGGATTCTGGGCAGGCCGCCCGGCGGATACGATCGGGCTGGCCGTGTCTTACGTTCACATCGCGAAGGGTGTTCAGAGGACCGAGAGGATTTTGCTGGCAGCCGGAAAGAAACTTCCATATCGGGCAACAGGTTTGCAGACGCATCAGGAAGTCGCGGAACTGAACTATACCTTCGCATTAGGCCGGGCTGTGACGTTCGAGCCAGATATCCAGTATTATCATAATCCTAACGGTCAGGTGAATCTGCGCGATGCGGTCATGATGGGTTTCAAAAGCCACATCGAGATCTTCTGAATCTGTTACGGGAAGGGAACCGAGAGCCGTTCGGTCCGTTTCTGGGGCTTCAATCCGCTCTTCGGAGGACTGTCTACGTGCGTAAATCAATTCTGCTTCTTCTTGCCCTTTCCGTGTCCTGTGTCACGCTGACGGCCTGTGAGCATCACCGGACATTTGGTGAGAAGGTGCGTGATACGGTGGATCCGCCGAAAGGCCCGATCGAGCGGGCGGGTCGTTCGGTTGATCGGACACTGGGGAACTAAGACCTCTCGTTGGGCAGGAGCTCGTCTCTTGCCCATTTGCGGAATGTGGTCGAAAACAGGGGTATGGCGGAACGGCCGTGCCCCTTTTTTGCTGTCTCCTGGTCGCCCGCAGAGGAGAATGACCCATGCCGTCCGTTCCGAAAGCTCTCTCTTTGCTTCCCTGTAGCGTGTTTGATTTCCTCTCCGGACGGGGATGAGAGCAGTCATGCGTATTCTTCTCACGGGTGGGCATGGGTTTGTCGGAACACACCTGAAAACACGGCTGAAAGAGCGCCTTCCGGATCATGTGCTGATTGAAGGACAAATGGATATTCTGGATCGCGAGGCAGTAGAGCGCGTCGTTCAGGATACTCGGCCAGAAGCCTGCATTCATCTGGCAGCCGTTTCATCTGTTCTGGAGGCCAGTCAGGACACCCGACGCGCCTGGCAGGTTAATCTGGATGGTACGATGAACCTTGCGGAAACATTCCAGCGCCATGCGCGGCATATCCGCTTTGTTTTTGTGTCCTCCGCTGAAATCTACGGAGCATCTTTTTCGGAAGACAAACCTCTGGATGAGACAGCAACTGTTGCTCCTCTGAATTCCTATGCTGCCAGCAAGGCTGCGGCCGACATGGCGGTAGGAATGTTGGCAAAGGAAGGGCTGCATGCTGTCCGGATGCGTCCCTTTACGCAGGCAGGGAGTGGGCAGGACGCGAATGCCATTCTCCCATTCCTGGCTGCTCAGGTCGCACGGGTCGAAGCGCACCAGCAGGATGAGATTACCCTTGGTCATCCGGATGCTGGTTATGACATTCTGAATGTCCGGGATGCCTGTGACGCGTATATTGATGCCCTGAAGCTTCCGCAGGCTCCGGCCGATGGCACAGTTCTGAATATCTGTAGCGGTCAGACACGGACAACCGGTTCTATTCTGAATGACCTGATGGCTCTGGCGGATATGAAGGCGGAAATCCGGCTTGATCCGGCGCACCTTGCGCCTTCAGGTCTGCAAAACATGCAGGGTGATCCGCGGGAAGCGCAACACCTCCTTGGATGGGCGCCTCAGATCTCGTGGAACAATACGCTTGAGGAAGTGCTGAATGACTGGCGCTGGCGTATCCGGTCCTGACGGAATCAGGGGAGGAGATCCATCGTCCAGTCGAAGAGGGTCTTTTCAGGTGTGACCTGATAGGCCGCCATGCCGGCTGCTTCGGCGGCCTGAAGATCGGTTTTCTGGTCGCCAATCAGGAAGCAGTCGGCAGGGCGAAGGTCCCATTTAATCAGCAGATCCTGGATCATGCCCGGAGCTGGTTTTCGCCATTCACTGTTTTGCCGGTATTGCTCAAGCGGTGCTGTGGGGTGAAAGGGGCAGCAGCGCCAGTCATCTACCGTCGCTCCTTCTGACCGGATGGTGGCAATGGCCCAGCCCATCAGGTTTTTGACGTCTTCTTCACTGTAATATCCACGCGCCACGCCGGACTGGTTGGTCACGATGAAGATATGTCGTCCGCTGCGGGCAATGCGACGTAGAGCAGAGAAGGTTCCGGTAATCCATTCGAACCGGTTCTGCGTACCAATGTAACCATGATCGTAATTCAGGACTCCATCCCGATCCAGAAAGACCGCAGGCCGGTGCAATGGGTAGGTGGAGAGGGGAAGGGTGTCGGGTGTCAGAACCGGGGAGTCTATGGATGTGGTCTGGCAGTGTTTGTTGAGCAGGTCCGTCAGGGATTCTGAGGCAGGAATAGACTCCAGCATCTGTCTGGTTAGGAGCGTCAAGGCGGGCGTGTCGTGCGTGCCTGCAACACTTCGTGGCGCCTCCAGATGTCCGTTCATCAGTGGGAGCAGCGGAAAGACAGCGCCGTCACACAGACGGTCTCCTCGTGCCAGAAAAAACGTCTCTGAAAGCAGGGGAGCAAGCTGTTGCAGTGCTCCGGCCGTGAGGGCCGAAAGAGTGTATGTTTTCAGAGTGCCTTGAAGGGGAAGCTTGTCACAGAGGGGCGCCAGAAAGTCTGCCGTTTCCTTCGCCATGAGAAGCGTCACATTGGTTATGCCAAAGCGCTGATAGTCCCTGAGAACGCGAAAGAGAAAAGAGTGCCCCGCATGAGTGCGCAGTACATTTTCAGGGTCAGGAAAAAGCAGAACGCAATGCGGGACGCCAGTGATCATACGTCTGGTGTTTGAGGGCACAAAGCGCGTTCTACGAGGGCACAGACAATATGCGCCGCTGCGATATGCATCTGCTGGATCAATGGCGTCCATGTAGACGGAACACGCAGGACGAAATCGGCATCTGGCAGTTCACCGCAGTTTTCTCCGGTGAACACGACTGTTGTGACGTTCTGGGCACGGGCGGCCTTGAGCGCCTGTACGATATTTGGGGAGCGGCCTGAGGTCGTGATGCCCAGAAAAATGTCTCCTTTCCGTCCCAGTGCAAGCACCTGCCGGGAAAAGACATGGTCGAACCCATAATCATTGCCTATAGCCGTCAATCCGGATGTATCCGTGGTCAGCGCGATAGCGGCCAACGGGCGACGGTCATACATCAGGCGGGCAGTAAATTCGCCGGCAATATGCTGGGCATCTGCGGCACTGCCACCGTTACCAGCCACCAGAAGTTTTCCGTCTTTTTCCAGTGCTGAAGTGATGGTCAGGGCAATTCCGGCCATCATGTCAGCGCAGGCTTCATGCTGGGAGAAGGCGAGCATGGTTTCGGCAGACTGGCGGAGATAATCCTGCAGATAGTCCCGCTCGGAGGCTGGAAGGCTGTTCAGCAGGTCGGATGTCTGGAATGTGGACATCAGGAATGGAAACTCCGCAGGTCTGGTCAAAAGAATGTGTGTAAGCTCTTTTCGAGCCCCCTTAGGATGAGAGACAGAGGGTTTTAGGGCGCATCTGTCAAGCAAAGCCTCACAAACGAAGCCTTTATCTTTCACGCTAAAGATTGGAACAGTTGTTCTGTGCAGTACGTTGAACAGGTCTATCCGTCAGGAGATGGTCTCAATGTCGCTGCATCCTTCCGAAAATCCTTCGATCAGCTCCCTGACAGCCCTGAAGGTGAGTGAAACTGACACGCCCCAGAAGGCACGATGGTGGAAAGAAGCGGTCGTTTATCAGGTGTACACGCGCTCTTTCAGTGACAGTAACGGTGATGGCATAGGCGATCTTCCTGGTTTGATAGATCGCCTGGATTATCTGAAATCCCTGGGTGTGCAGGTCATCTGGCTGGCACCGCACTATGACACGCCAAATGTCGATAATGGCTATGACATCCGGGACTACAGGGCGATTGACCCTCTTCAGGGAACAATGGCGGATTTCGACCGTCTGGTTGCAGGATTGCACGAGCGGGGAATGAAGCTGATCGTGGATCTGGTCATCAATCATACCAGTGATCAGCATGAATGGTTTCGCCAGAGCCGGTCAGGCCCGGATAATCCTTATCGTGACTTCTACATCTGGCGCGATGGGCGTGATGATGGACCACCCAATAATTACCTGTCGATCTTCGGTGGGGGCGCCTGGGAAAAAGACGAAGCCAGCGGGCAGTACTACCTGCATTACTTTGCCAAGGAGCAGCCTGACCTGAACTGGGAAAACCCCAGAGTGAGACAGGAAGTGTATGACATGATGCGCTTCTGGCTTGACAAGGGTGTGTCAGGGTTCCGAATGGATTCCATCTGCTTCATTTCGAAGCTTCCGGATTTGCGGGATCTGACATTGGCCGAGATGGAAAGTCTCGAGCATGTTTATGTCACGGGTCCAAAAATCCATGATTATCTTCAGGACATGTATCACGAAGTTCTGGCGGGTCGTGATCTGCTGACAGTTGGAGAAGCTTTTGGGGTGTCTTTCGAGAATACACCCGCTTTCGTCTCGGAAGCTCGCAATGAACTTACGATGGTATTCCATTTCGAAATTGTTCGTCTCGGACGGCATGACTGGCAGGTGCAGGACTGGACAGTCAAGGATCTGAAAGCAGTCCTGCGGGGAGAAGACACATCGTCAGGGCCAGACGGCTGGCTGACGTCCTTTCTGGAAAATCATGACAACCCCCGTTCCGTCTCCTGGTTTGGAGACCCGTCTCCTAAGGGGCATGCTCCGTCTGCCAAGGCGTTGGCAACTCTGCTGATTATGCGTCGGGGAACGCCCTATATCTATCAGGGTGAAGAAATCGGGATGACCAATATTTATTTTGACGGAATAGAGGACTTTCAGGACATCAACGCAAAAGGCATCTGGAACAACACGGTTGGCATCGGGAAAATGTCAGCTGAGGAGGTCTTGCATAGCCTGCGGAGAATCAGTCGGGATAACGCCCGCACCCCCATGCAGTGGGATGGCTCAAACAATGCGGGGTTTACGACCGGCCTGCCGTGGTTCCGCGTTAATCCCAATCATGTGGATATTAATGTCGAGCGGCAGGACGCCGATCCTAATTCGATTCTGAATTATTATCGGACACTCATCCAGCTTCGCGCGAGCCAGAAGGCGTTGATTTACGGAGAGTTTGAGGACGTTGACCCAGACCATCCTGCCGTTATCGCCTTTACACGGACTTTAGGGGATGAGCAGTTTCTGGTTCTGATCAATATGTGCGGGGAAACGGAGCACTATATCCTGCCTCATGGGCTGAAAATTGCAGAAGTGCTGCTGGATAATATGTCTGCATCGGTGGAAAATGTCCTGCCAGATCTGAAGCCCTGGCAGGCCGGCGTTTATCGGTTGGCACTTCCGGCAGATATTTGACCGGAAACGCCTCCATTATGAAACCAGCGCTGATTTTTCCTGCCATACTCTGGCCGCAGCGGTATCCAGAATGACGGTGCAATGTGGGTGCAGCCTGATGGCGGAGGCGCTGACATCAGGCGTAACCGGGTCCAGCAAAGCGCGGGCAATAATATCTGCCTTGCCTCTTCCACAGGCGACCAGCAGCAGGTGGCGCGCATCAAGAATGGTACCGACCCCCATCGTCAATGCTTTTTCGGGCACTTTGTCAGGGTTGCCACCGAACATCCCTGCATTCTGGCGGCGTGTGACGGAATGAAGGGTGACCTGTCGAGTTCTGCTGTCGAAAGAGGACGGCGGCTCGTTGAACCCGATATGTCCTGTCTCGCCAATTCCGAGGAGCTGGAGCCCAATTCCGCCTGCGTCGTGGATGGCCTGTTCGTAGGCTTGGCACTCGGCAGCTAGATCTTCAGCCACTCCATCAGGGACATGAACGTGGTCTGCGCGCATGTTCACGTGGGCGAAAAGATGCTCGTCCATGTAGTGCCGGTAAGACTGGGGACTTGAGGCTGGCAATCCGACATATTCGTCAAGGTTGAAAGAGGTCACAGCGGAAAAGTCCAGCCCGTTCTGACAATGGTCCTGAACGAGAAGGCTGTAGATCCCTTCCATGGTCCGGCCTGTGGCAAGCCCTAGAACCGGGAAGGGGCTGCTACGAATTTCTCCGGCAATGATGGACGCGGCCTGCTGAAAGGCCGAACCCGGATCCGGAGTGACAATAACCTGCATGAGACCTGCTGTTTTCCTGTGTATCAGAAAGTTCTGCTCTCTGACGGATATGACGCCAGAGAGCAGGAAAAAGTTCAGAAACCTGTAGAAACGGAGACCATGGCTGCAAACCCCCCGCCCACGATATAGATAGGGCTGCTGCCTGCGACAGTGTTTCCATAAATACCCTTGGTCGCCTTCGCATTGCCGGTGGCACTGGAAGGGGAGGACAGGTAGTTGTTGTCTGCCAGATTGATCAGGTTCAACTGAAGGGTCGGGTGCTTCAGCGCGCCAATTTTCTCCATGCGGTAGCCAAGCGTCATGTTGGACGTGATGTAGGAATGCATCGCTTCGTCGTTCATGAAGGTCGTGTACTGGCTGTCTACATAAACCATGCTGAAGTTACCAAAGATGTGGCCATCGTCATAACGTAGCCCGATGGAGCCACTGAATTTAGGCGTTTGAACGGCCTTCTTCCCTTTGGTCGGAAGATAGTCGGAGCCCGCGTTGAAATTGTTATCCGTCGTAGCGTGCAGGTACTGACCGGAAAAATAAGGGCTGAAATGATGCCAGTTTCCGAGACCAAGCTCTGCCTGAACACCACGGATTGTCTGTCCGCCGACATTCATGGGCTGAGCGATGAGGTTATTTGTGCCCGCAACGTAGCCGTATGATGTGACCTGATGGTTGGTCAGGTTATAATTGAAGGCTGAGACGGCAAAATTGTAGAAACCGTGGTGGCGATATCCGATTTCTTCACCAATCGAATATTCAGGCTTCAGGTTTCCAGGCTGCTGTACGGCGACAGGCGAAGAAGGGTCGAAGATCTGCGAATAGACCTGCACTGATCCCGGCGCGCGGAAAGCGGTTGTGCCGTTGATGTAAACCTGATCGTGGTCGCTCAGCTTATAAGACGCGTAGAACTGTGGCATGGGCGCGAAATAGTTCTTGGCGTTTTTGTACGGATCCGCACCAGGAACAAGATTGGTCCCCTGCCGTGACAGCATGGTCGTCTTGAAGCCGGCGGTCAGGCTCAGGCGGTCATGAAGCAGTTTCAGGGTATCGACCAGGTACAGGGTGTTGGACTGCTGTTTGAAGTTCAGGTCATAGGGCGTGAGAATGCTTCCGTCCGCCACACGAATAGGATCATGGCCATAGGCTGCAACCGGATTGCCGCTGGTATCGACGGGTGAAAACGTCGCCAGTTCTTCGTGCTGCGTGTAGGAGTACCAATAGCCGAATGTCAGAGTGTTGCTGCCTTTCGTCCACTCCAGAGCAGCATTGATTCCGGAGGTTTTCTGGTTCCATGGATCAACGGCCTGAGTGGTCGCATCGCCGGAGGCTGTCAGGTTGGAAAGGTTGAGATTTCCTGCCGGACCAGTACCGAAATAGCTATTCGCACTGCTGACATTCTGGCCCCAAACGGAAGGTCCGAACATGTGCATGTAGTACGGCGTTACATTCAGATGCAGGTCATGGCGCAATGTGAAATGTGCGGGCGCGGCAATGGTCATGGCATTGTTGCGACCTTTGTTCAGGTCGTAGTACCCAGCCGTCCCCACGGTGTAAGTCCCAGGGTAGTTATAGCTACGACCATACTGGGACCAGGCCGCAAGAGACGGGCGCCGATAAGAATTGGATTCCATCCAGTTGTAGCTGAACAGCGCAGAAACGGAATTCCCTTCGCCCCATTCCTTGATGAACTTTTCATCTGTGTGATGACGGACGCCGCCGCCCATTCCACGCCAGTTGTTCCATGAAGAATGGGAATAGGACAGGAAACCACGGATGCCGGTATTGCCGATATCTCCTGTCTCAAAGCGGAGGAATTCCTTGTTCGTGCTGTGTGTGCCGCCTGTCAGGGAGAGATAACCGCCCATCTTGTGGGAAGGATTAACCTCGGACATGGTAATCTGGCCGCCAACCGCATTGTAAAGCGGCGCCGTTATATCCGGCGAGCCTTGCGATACCGTGACGCTGCCAAGGTTTTCCGTGTCCACGACAGTGCTGGTGTAGGGGGCGTAACGGATTGGGTCGGCGATGGGCACGCCTTCAAAAACATACCCAATCTGCATCTGGTTCATGCCACGAATCGTGAGCTGATCACCCGTCACACCAATCGGGTCCTGGCTGGCGGTGACAACACCCGGCAGGTTGCTGATGAGGGCCTGAACGTTTGATGTCGGGCTCATTTTTGCAATGAAATCCCGTGTGATACCGCTTTGTGAGCGCGGGGCGGTCTGCACCGGCATCAGGCCGCCGCCGGGCGTGGTATTGCTGACGCCTCCACCAAAGTTGGAAGCTGTGACGCGGACGCTCTCGTCACTATGCGCTTCAAGGTCGCGCTGCCTCTGGTGAACGGGAGCTTTGTGCCCATTCCCCGGCGAGGATGCCGGTGCCGTATGGGAGGCAGCAGGCGAGCTTTTGCGTGCTTCTGCATGATCCCCAAGGCCATACACACTGACGGTGGAACACAGAAGGGCGATCCGGAATCTGTTTTTAATCATCGGTGGCTCATCAGGTCTGGGGCTACTACCGCGATCCCATGACGGTTGCGGAACAAAGTGCAGCCTATGAAGCCAATCAAATTGTTGTCAATCAAAAACGATCAGATTCGGTCTTTTTCATGATCTGTAATGATTTTATCTCTCGCCTTCTGAGTTCGTCCAGGTTGATTTACAGATTTCTCCGTCCTCCAACCCAGACTTCAGAAACGCATAGATTTTCATCCAGAACGGTGAAATCTGCCAGAAGATCTGGAGAAATCGCGCCTCGATCATGGAAGCCCAGATAGGCCGCGGCATTCGTGCTGACGAGTTTTGCTGCTTCGGGGAGTGATTTCCCAGCCTGAACGGCATTGCGCAAAGCCTGATCGAGTGTGAGCACACTACCTGCCAGAGAGCCACCCGGGAGACGGACAACGCCATCCTGAATCAGGACATCCTGCCCACCAAGACTGCTTGGCCCTTCGGGTTCCCCCGTGCCACGCATGGCGTCGGTCACGAACAGAAGGCGATCTCCCATCACGCGTGACGTCAGGCGGAAACTGGCTGGATGAACATGATGTGTATCGAAAATCATTTCGGCATATGCCGTATCGCTGCACATCAGTGCCGTGACAGGACCGGGTTTCCGCCCCTCGATGGGAGACATGGCGTTGAAGAGATGTGTCGCACCAATGGTGCCGCCAGCGCTGCAGACCAGACAGATGGCGCGCTCGGCCCCATCATGGTCCGTTGTCGTGTGACCGAGACTGACGCGCACATCAGCCTGAGCGAAACTGCGCATTGCGGTTTCGGCATGCTCAAGTTCTGGCGCTAGCGTGACGACACGAACACATCCCGTTGCAATGGCGTCCTGAACCTTGTCTGGGGAAGGAGGGATTGCGAATGGGGGTTGTGCACCCAGCTTGTGGGGGCTGACAAAGGGCCCTTCCAGATGTGCCCCATGAATGCGCGGACCGTTCTCGACGCCGTTTTTGCAGACTTCTGCCACCGCCTTCAGGGCGGCCATCACTTCACTCCAGGGCGCGGTGATGGTCGTTGGCAGAATAGTGGTCGTGCCATGCGCCATGTGAAAGCGGGCCAGCGTTTTGATTGCCTCAACCCCATCCATGGTGTCAGCGCCGCCGCCGCCATGGACATGCCCATCAATAAAGCCGGGAAGAATGTAGCGCTTCCCGGCGTTTTTCAGAGGCTCCAGATCACGGATATGGCTGTCGAAGGTGACACGTCCCGGAACAATGCGATCACGGAGAACGAGGTTACCATCGAGATGAGAGGTCATTTTTTCTGATCCAGTGGCAGGAGGCCCGTCTGTCCGTAGCGGCGGGCGTAGAAAAGAACTGCGAGATAGGACGGCAGCACGAGGAGTGCAAACATCGCCTGAAAGCCGACATAAGGCTTTAGCAGGACATAGATCTGCGGAATGATCGCACCGCCGCTATACGCCATGACAATCAGTGCGGAAGCCAGTGGGGTCCAAGGGCCAGCGCCTCGAATGGCAATCGGGAAGATCGTGGGCATGATCATGGCGTTTGTGGCGCCCAGCAGAGCAACGCAAAGTACTGAGGCATAACCGTGTGTCAGGAAGGCCGCAATGGTCAGGATACAGCCGCCAATGCAGGAGAACTCAAGAAAGCGCTCCTGCGTGATGATGCGTGGGACGACGACGAACCCGGCCACATAACCCGCCAGCATTCCAGCGAGGGTCAGGGAGGTGAAGAATTTGGTCTCGCTTAGGGGAAGGCCAAAGCCCTGCCCGTATGTTCCGATGGCGTCGCCCGCCATAACCTCGATGCCGACATAAATGAACATGGCTGCAATGCCGAAGACGAGATGCGGCCGGAAGATCTTATCTGTACTTCCGCTCACACTTGGGAGCGGCGGGGCCTGAAGTTCCGGCAAAGGGAAAAAGATCACGCCCACGGCAGCGACCAGAAGAACGACAGCCATGCTCATATACGGCGCATAAATGGCGTGTACAAAGCTGCTTAGAATGGCGTCCCGTGCCTCTGGCGTTGCAGCAAGCTGCGCTTTCTCCGCAACATTTCCGATATCGCCCATGACGACTGTGGCCAGCACAATCGGTGCCAGAATACCGGCGAATTTATTGCAGACACCCATGATGGCGATGCGCTGGGCGGCCCGTTCGGACGGGCCAAGCAGGCTGACCAGTGGGTTGATGACGACCTGCATCAGTGCAAGGCCTGAACCCAGCACCAGAAGCCCTGCTAGTGCGCCACCATAAATGCGCATGGAGACGAATTGCCCGAAGAGCGCCACGCCTGCCGCACATAGAACGAGCGCTCCAGACAGGCCACGGCGCAAACCCAGTGAGCGGGCGACGAACGATGCGGGAATGGAGAACAGGAAATACGACAGGTAGAAAACCAGAGGCACCAGAAAGGCGCTGACGTCTCCCAGTGAGAACGCAACCCGGACAAACGAGATCAGCGGCCCGTTCAGCCAGGTCACAAAACCCATCATGAAGAAGATGGCGGCGGCAACACCAAGTGGACCAAGGCCGTATGAGCCAGTCAGGCTGTCCGGGGAACGGTTCATGTCACTTCGGCTCCACAGGCCTGATCGTACAGGCCAAGAACTGTGTCGATTGCGGAAAGAATGATGTCGCGCGGATGCCGTGGAAGCAGCCCGTCGCGGATTTTTTCGTACTGCACAGGCAGGAACTGGCTCAGAAGGGGATCTGGCAGCCCTGTTTCCTCAAGCTGGCGCAGAAGCGTTTCAACAGCAGCTTCCGCATCAGGCTGAGGCCAGTAATAGCGGATGCGGTCGCTATAGGCATAGTGACGGAGAATGGCGAGCTTGCTCTCCGTGCCTTCGTAATGGCCACGCCACTGCGCGGGTTGCTGCGTCATGATCCGTTCCATGACCATTCGCAGGCTTTCCTGCTGCGGCAGAAGGACGGAGCGGATGCTGTCCAGCCCATACAGGGCTTCACGCAGGGCAAAGGTCAGGCCGGGGCCGACTTTCAGAAGCAGAAAGCCGTCTTCCACAAGGGCGCGTAAGGCTGAAAGAGGCTGATAATCGGTCGAATGGGCTTCGAAGATCTGACCTGGCATCCGGTCAAGTGTCCTCGAAAGGGACTGCGCGCGTGGTCGGTCATAAATCACGACGTCTTCCACGCCGAACTCCACGCCCGGCTGAACGACGAGCCCGATCACACGGCTCCAGACGTCATCGCCCAGAACGCGGCGGAACAGCGTTTCGTGAACCTGAAGTGTCGCGGTGGCAGCTTCCGGAGAGGTCGGCTCCAGATGGTCCAGAGCTTCGGCCGCACCACCCGGAACCGGCACTTCTGTTCCGATGATATAGACGGCCTGACCGGGAGCCGCGCTTTCAGCACGCTGCGCAAGGGCGCAGGCGCGTTCGGCAACGGTTTCATCGGAGAGCGCAACCGGTTCGCCCGCGCAGCCCATGCTGGCATCGAGATGCAGTTTGACGAAGCCTGCTTTTGCAAAGGCTTCAATCATGGTCAGAGCCTTGTCCATGGCTTCCTGCGGGGGCAGGGATTTCCACGGATTGGGGCCAAGATGGTCGCCGCCCAAGAGAACAAGATGCGCCGGGCAGCCGACCTTCGCGGCAATCCCAAGAACAAGATCCCGGAAATCTGCCGGGGTCATGCCGGTATAACCCCCGTCCTGATTGACCTGATTGCAGGTCGCCTCAATCAGGACGGGCCGGCCAGTTCTGGCCGCGCGCTGCAATGCGGCTTCCAGCACGAGTGGATGCGCGGAACAGACGGAGGCCAGACCCTTGCGTTGTGCTGCCGGAACGGCTGGGTCATGGGCCTGTTTGACGAGGTTCAGGAAGGGGGAAATGCTCATGATCAGGCGATCGTCACGACTTTGGTGAGATGACGCGGTGCCAGGGTATCCAGTCCTTTGGAGCGGGCGACATATTCACCGAAAAGCTGAAGCACGGGCAGAACGACCAGCGGACGAACATCTGCGCCTTCCTTAACGGAGAGCGAGACCGTGCCGGGGCCACCAATACCCAGAACGCGTGCGCCCTTGGCCATCAGATCCTTCGCAAGAATGCTTTCTTCTTCCAGCGTGTCCGGGTGGTACAGGAAGACGACGAGGGAGCTGTCATCAATCAGGCTGATCGGGCCGTGGCGGTATTCCAGCGGATGATGTGCTTCCGTCTGGCTCAGGCTCATTTCCTGAAGCTTCAGGGAGCCTTCACGCGCGACGCCATAAAGCGCACCAGCGCCCAGGAATACGAAATGGGACCGGCTTTCGATCAGGGCCTTGAGCTGCGGGTCCGCCTCGTTAAGGAGTTCCTCAGCCGCCTTCGTCGTTTCGGGCGTGACGGCAATCCCCGCATAACGCAGGCCCATCAGGAGCATCAGACTGGCCGATGCCGTCATGACGATACCTTCTTCCGGATGGGTTTCAGCCAGAACGGTCTCGTCCGCGTTTTTTTCGAGACCTGTGTCTTTCGCACAGGTGAAGGCCGTGACGTGCAGCCCGTTCTTGCGGCTCTCGATGGCAGCCGCAACGGTCTCGGTGGATTCGCCGCTTCGGGAGAGCGCCAGAATGTTCGGACGGATGCGTGAAGGTACATAATCCTGCGGGCGGCGCGTCCATTCATTGCCCGCGACCGCACGGGAGAACACGCCGTTGGCGTTCAGGCTGGCAGCAATGGAGTCTGCGATATGGACGGACGTGCCACAGCCGACGACAACCGTCACGGTTTCCGGGTCCGGATGAACATCCTGCATGTCCACCTTGTTCCAGAGGGGAAACTGTTCGCGGATACCGCGTTCGGTAGCATTCATGAGAGAGCCTTTCAGGAGCCATATTCCGCAGCGGCAAGCGTGCGGGAAAGAGATGTGATCCAGGACGCGTCAGGCGCCCATCCAGCTTGACGCGCCGCAGTCATGAGGCCGCCGCCGATGGGGGGCAGAAGGGGAGAAACTGGTGCACCGCACTGCGCCGCGATGGCGTTGCGCAGGAACGGACTTTGAAGCGTGCCGCCCGCGTAGCTCCAAGGGAGGTCTACGCCCGGCATTTGACTGCGCGCAGCTCGGATATGGGTAGCCAGCTCGGTCGCGGCAGCCTCAAGCAGGGTTGCAGCGGGGGGGCATCCGTTTTCAGCCAGCGTGGAGACATGGCGTGCCAGAGCGGCAACGGCGGAGCGGGGGTGTTCCAGATTGCCGTACCATTCAAGAAGGGCAGGCGTGCAGAGCCTGGGGTCGGAAGGCAGACCCATGGCCTGGCTGAATGGCTCCAGAAAGGCGACGTCCTGCGAGTTCCGTCCATCCAGAATATGGGTCAGGAGCGTGAGAGCATCGCGGCCGATCTGGTAAGCGCTGCCCTCATCGCCAAACAGGCTTCCCCATCCGCCGACGCGGCAGTGTTGACCTCGCCCATCCGAGGCCCAGGCCATGGAACCCGTCCCGGACAGCACAAGAACGCCGGGTTCGCCAGCGAAAGCGGCGGAACAGGCCATATCCACGTCGTTTGTCAGAGAATAGGGAATCTGACCAAGGCTTTCCGAAACGGCGTCTTCCTGCCGGGCGCAGAGCGTTGCACTCTCACCGTAGCCTGCCAGCCCGAGACCAACGGCCTGCGTTGAGGGAGAAAGTGTTTTTAGGAGGCCTGTCAGACGTTCGCGCCAGAGCGGTTGATCGAACGGATTTGTACCGCCGGTCTGCTGAATGTCGGCGATCGTCCCGTCGGCTCTGAGCACCACAAGAAGAGTCTTGCTGCCGCCACCGTCAATCGCTGCGATACAGGGTTCAGTCACGACAAAACTTTCCGGGGTCATTTGATCCTGTTCCGATATGACCGGTCGCGACGCGGTCATGTCAAGTCATCTTTGTGATCGAAACGTTCCAATTTCGATCATTTCATGCGTGCTTCCCAAAAAGTCTGAGCGTGACTAGAGTGGCTGCGTCATAGCCCACAGGGGGAGAGCGACCTTGGCTTCCGACCGTCTGACGCAGATCCGTCACTATCTTTACCTGAACGGCATGACTGGCGTTCACGAACTGGCTGAACAGGTCGATGCATCGCTTGCAACGATCAGGCGTGATCTTCAGCGGCTGGAAGAGCAGGGGATCGTTATCCGGACGCATGGCGGGGCCTCCCTTGCCGAGTCCGTTGATCGTGAAGTGGCGTTTGAAACCCGTGAAAATCAGGCTCTGGACCACAAGCGCGCTATTGCGGATGAGGCGTTCTCCTGTCTGAAACGCGGTTCTGCTGTCTTTTTCGATGCTGGAACGACTGTGTTGCAGCTCGCCCGGCGTCTGCGTATTGATCCGATGCCCCTGACGGTTTTCTCCAATAACATCACGGTGTCAGAAGCCCTGAGCGGCGTGGAAGGAGTCGAAATGATCCTTCTGGGCGGTCGGCTGCGTCATGCCAACCGCAGTCTTGTGGGCATTCTGGCGGAGCAGGCCATTGAAAACCTTTGGTTTGATCAGGTTTTCCTTGGGGCCAGTGCCGTACAGCCTGATAATACGATTTCAACCCCGGACGGTGAGGAAGCCAGCCTGAACGCCGCCATGATGCGGCGTACGGAAGAGTGCTTTCTTCTTGTGGACAGCATGAAGTTCGGGCGTCGTTCGACTTACAAGGTAGGGCATCTGGATCAGGTGTCCTGTGTCTTTACGGATACGGAACTGGACCCGGCGCAGGTTCAGGCTTTGCGGGAGCGTGGGCACAAGCTTGTTCTCGCGGGGTATGCAGAAGGAAACAGCGATGACTCTGAATGATCCGCATATCGTGGCGGAAGTCGAACCTCTGGCTGATCTTTACGAGAAGGCACTGGGGGAAAATGATCTCCAGACGCTGGATGATCTCTTTTATGCGGGGTCGGAGACCGTTCGTTACGGTGTTGGCGAGAATTTGTACGGCATCGAGGAAATTCGGGAGTTCCGGAAGAAGCGGCCCGGCGGCTCGCCCCCACGGGATGTTCTGCGGCGTGTGATTACGACGATCGGGCAGGATGCGGCTGTTGTGGATCTGGAGTTCCGGCGCAAGGGCGGCACGAAAATCGGCCGTCAGAGCCAGACATGGTTTCGTACGGAGAATGGCTGGAAGATTCTCGCTGCACATGTTTCCCTGATGGCAGACATATCCTGAATTTGCCTCTGAAGGAGTGAAAGTGACGTCATGAGCCTGTCAGAAGACACCGAAATCAAGATTCTCGTGGCCGCCAACAGGCTTGTGATTCCTGCTGAGTTTCATGAGGGTGTGCGTATGAACCTCGACCTTCTGCGGTCTTACGCGACACTGATTGAAGGCATGGAACTGTCCGATCGGCTTGAGCCAGCCTTCGAGTACGAACCATGAGCGGTTTGCAGTTCCGGACGCTGGATATTGCGGCAAAGGTTCGCGGTGGCGAACTTTCCGCGGTTGAAGTCACCAAAGCGGTCTTTGCGGATATTGCCCAGCGCGATGACAGCCTGAACTGTGTCACACGGCCGTTGACGGATCGTGCCTTGGCTGCGGCTGCTGCGGTGGATGCTGCTGTTGCGAAAGGTCGTGATCCGGGGGTTCTGGCGGGTGTGCCGTTCGGGATCAAGGATCTGTTCGATGTGGCCGGTCAGGTGACAACGGCAGGCTCGAAGGTTCTGGCCAATGATCCGCCTGCCACGCGGGATGCTGCTCTTGTCGCCCGCCTGATTGATGCGGGCGCCATTCCTGTTGCGCTGACGAACATGGATGAGTTCGCCTACGGCTTTGCAACGGACAACGCCCATCACGGTGTCACGCGTAACCCCCACGCGCCGGATCATCTGGCGGGTGGATCTTCGGGTGGGTCCGCCGCTGGTGTGGCGGCACGTCTCTTTTCGCTGGGTCTGGGGTCTGACACGAACGGGTCCATTCGTGTTCCGGCTTCGCTGTGCGGCATCTGGGGACTCCGTGCGACACAGGGACGGCTTCCTATTGAAGGGAGTTATCCGTTTGTTGCCAGCCTCGACACTGTTGGCCCGTTTGCTGACAGTGCGGGTGGTCTGCGCGCCTGTTTCGAAGCACTGGTTCAGACCGAAAACGCTCCTGTTGATGTCGGGGCACTGAAAGTGGCCCGTCTGGGCGGATGGTTCGCGGAGAACATGTCTGCACCGATGGCGGATGCTGTGAGTGCACTGGGCGCGCGTCTGGGCGCAACACAAACAGTCGAGCTGCCGGAAGTGGCGCGCGCGCGGGCATCGGCATTCGTCATCAGTGCATCTGAAGGTGCTGCCCTTCATCTGCATCGGTTACGGACGCAGGCGCAGGATTATGATCCGGCTGTTCGTGATCGTCTGCTGGCAGGTGCGCTTTTGCCCGCATCACTGATTTTTCAGGCTCATCGTCTGCGGAACTGGTTCCGTGCCCGGATGCATGAAGCCTTTGCGGACGCTGATATTCTATTGGCTCCAGCCGTTGTGGGTGAGGCGCCGCGTTTTGATCAGCCCCTGATTGAAGTCGGTGGCAAGATGGTGTCAGCGCGCGCCAATCTTGGGCTTTATACACAGCCGCTCACGCTGGCCGGTTTCCCGGTTCTGACGGTCCCTATGAAAACGGCAGGGCTTCCTCTGGGCGCGCAACTGATTGCGCGGCCAGGTCGGGAAGATCTGCTGCTGGCTCTGGGTGAATCCCTTGAGCGTGACGGTACCGCCGTCGCCCGTCTGGTCTGAATGTAAAAGAGGGCCGTTCTAAATCGGCCCTCTTGTCCGTCTTACCAGGCTGCGACAGCCCCATCGCTTCTCGGGTCTGTCGCGCCTTCAAAACGTCCGTTGCTGTGACGGACGATCGCGCCAGCGTGTCCCATAACAGAGGACAGGGTCGGAAGCTCCTCAATGACATGCCCGGCCTGATGAAGTGCCTGCACCACCTTAGGCGCGAAGCCCGGTTCCAGCTTCAGGGACGTGCTTTCCTCCCCCCATGTCCGGCCCAGCAGCCAGCGTGGGCGGCAGATGGCCTCCTGTAATGGAACGCCATACCGTGCGTATCGACTGAAGATCGCAGCCTGTGTCTGGGGCTGCCCTTCGCCGCCCATTGTTCCATAGACCATTGTCCGTCCGTCATTCAGGCGAGCGGCAGCCGGGTTTAGGGTATGGAAGGGTTTGGCGCCCGGAAGCAGGCAGTTCCAGCCCGATGGTTTGAGACGGAAAGACGAACCGCGATTTTGCCAGAACAGACCACTCTGCGGGAGCATCACACCGGAACCGAACTCAAAATACAGGCTCTGGATCATGCTGACCGCAACGCCATTGCTGTCAATCGCGCCCATCCATGTTGTATCGCCCCACTGGGTTTCTTCGGTCCAGGGGAAGGCTTCCGTCATGGAAATGCGGGTAGCCATGTCATCTAAAGCGTTCTGATCTGCCAGAAGGGCGCGAATGTCGGCTTCAGCGGTAGAACGGCCGTCAATCTCCCGATTGCGATAGCGGAAAGCCTGCTTGGTGGCTTCGATCAATCCATGCAGATGCTCGAAAGTTTCCGGCCCCTCACTTTGAGGGAGGCGATCTTCCAGTGCCAGAATCAGCAGGGACGCAGCGCCCTGTGTGGGAGGCGCCATATTATAAAGTGTGCCCAGGGAAGTCTGAACTTCCAGAGGCGCTTTAACTTCGGCCTTATGGGTCAGGAAGTCTTCAAGTCGCAAAGGACTGCCAGCGATTTCCAGGTCGGCAGCCATTCCTTTCGCCAGATCGCCTTCGTAAAAGCTCCGCAATCCATTCTGCGCGAGGCTACGGAGAGTTGCTGCAAGGAAAGGAGACGTTTGAATACTTCCTTCTTCCCATGGCGCATCGCCGGGAAGGCAAGTTGCCCGGAAGGTTGGATCACCTGACAGTTCGGCCTGCTTTGCTTTGAGGAGGGCCGCTTCGCTCTCGGAAACCACACGCCCGGTACTGGCATAGTGAATGGCATCGCGCAGAAGCCGCTCAAGGGGCAGGTTGGGTTGATGGCCTGCGCTTTCCTTCAGTGCGGCTTCCCAGCCGGAAACAGTTCCCGCAACGGTATTGGCCGCCAGACCACCGCGCCAGGGAATGACGCTGTGACCAGCCTGTGCATACAGGTCGAGCGTTGCATTGCGGGCAAGCCTGCCACAGGCATCAATCGCGATCGTCTTCCCGTCCGGGTATGAAATCAGCCAGAATCCGTCCCCGCCAAGACCGGTCATGTGTGGATAGACGGCGGCCAGAGCGGCGGCGGTCGCCACGACAGCTTCAATGGCTGTGCCCCCATCTTTCAGAACATCAAGCCCTGCCTGACTGGCCAGATGGTGAGGGGATGTGACCATCCCACGGAGAGAATTGGGTGTCTGCATGGAAGGTACCGTCACGAAAGAGGGATGGGGCGAAGGCGGGAAATATGATCACACAGCGTTCGGATCAGGAGATCTTCCGGCCCCTGGGCCGTCTGATGGCGCGTCGCTGCAATGAAATCGACGTCTGGAATAGTGGGCAGATTTGCGGACTGACAGACAGCCAGGCCATCGGTTTCGCTGAGGAAGCTGGGCTGGGCGGTGATGCCATAGCCGGCGCGAACCGCAGCAAGAATGGCGCTCAGATTGCTGCTGGTGAAGGCGATGTGCCAGGACTGCCCAGCACGATTAAGGGCTTCAATGGCAAGGCGCCTCGTGACGCTACCTTCAGGGAAGGTCACCAGTGGGAGAGACGCGCCTTCCTCGGGCAGGATCTCTTCCGGCCCGAACCATTTCAGCTCTTCCGTCCACAGTTTCTGGCCATGCGTTTCGGAGGATCGGCGCATACCGCAGAGCAGGTCGATTTCGTCATTCTCCAGCAGCCGGGTCAGGGACGCGCTGAGACCTACGGTCATGGTGATCTGAAGGGATGGATGGGCCGCGCGAAACGTGCCGAGAATTTCAGGAAAGCGCGTTAGGAGCAGGTCTTCCGTTACACCCAGTCGAATGGTGCCGCGCGGGACGCCTTCCCGGAAATAGGCAAACAGGCTGCTCTCAACCTGCAACAGCCGCTGACCCAGAGAGACAAGAGCCGTACCGTCGCCCGTCAGCTTGACGGCCTTGGTGCTGCGGGCGAGCAGGCGCGTTCCAAGCTGCTCCTCAAGCCGGCTGACATGCTGACTGATGGTGGACTGACTGACCCCAAGCGTTTGGGCCGCAGACGTGAAGTGCAGGGTTTCCGCGACCGCCAGAAACGAGCGCAGATGCATGGGATCAAGATGTGTTTGATCTTTCATGCGAATATGTGAGGGCAGTTTTATCACGCGGTCAACTTGATCTGATGCCGTTATGAGCGCAGAATTTGCATAAATACGATTTCCTTCTGGCGGAGACAGAATGACAGTCCATGGAGCCCGCGCCGTTCAACGGTGCCGCACCCTTGTTGAACCCCCTTTCAGCGAGACGGCTGGTCAGCTTTTCCGTTACTGGCTCGGAACATCCTATCGACATACGCTCGCTCAGGTCCAGATCTGGATGGAAGAGGCGGGGATGGTCGTCCGGCTGGATGCGGTCGGAAATCTGATCGGTCGTTATGAAGGGACGAATCCGGCATCTCCGGTACTCGTCATTGGTTCCCATCTGGACACCGTCCGGAACGGGGGCGCTTTTGACGGCAATCTGGGCGTCATGCTCGGAATCGAACTGGTATCCGCACTGAATGAAAACGATGTGCGCCTGCCGTTCCCGATTGAAGTCATTGGGTTCGGGGATGAAGAAGGATCCCGTTTCCCCGTTCCCATGATCTGTTCGCGCACCATGACGGGTCTTATCCACGCCGTGCCACAGGGTGTGACGGATGCCCAGGGCATGACTGTTGCAGAGGCCATGGTGTCGTATGGCCTCGATCCGGCTCGGCTCAGGGATGCCGCGCGTCGGCCGGAAGACATTCTGGCTTTTATCGAGCCGCATATCGAGCAGGGCCCTTGCCTTGAAGCTGCTGACAGGCCGCTGGGTGTCGTGACGGCTATCGCCGCCCAGACCCGGCAGCGCGTGATCGTCAAAGGGCAGGCGGATCATGCCGGTACGACACCGATGCTGTTGCGCCGGGACGCTCTGGCGGCCGCTGCCGAGATGATTCTGGCAGTTGAAAAGCGCGGTGCTGCTGGAACTGGCAATCAGGTCGCGACGGTCGGGCAGATGGACGTCACGCCCAATACCTCCAACGTTATTCCGGGAGATGTGTGGTTCTCGCTGGACATGCGGGCTGGGTCCAACGAGATCCGGGATCGTCTGGCGGAAGAAATCCGGTCCGATATTCGGCAGATTGCAGAGCGTCGCGGACTCGAAGTGTCATTCACGACACCACAGCAGCTTGCAGCGTCCGCCTGTTCGCCTGAAATTATCACGCGTTTTGCCCGCGCCATCGAGAAGGTGACGGGTGAGCCGGCGCCCCAGCTTCTGAGTGGCGCGGGTCATGACAGCATGGCTATGGCGGGTTTTTGCCCCATGGGTATGCTGTTTATTCGCAGCCCGGGTGGGTTGAGCCATCACCCGGATGAAACGGTGCTTGTGGAGGATGTTGAACTCGCCCACCGTGCCCTGCTTGCTTTCGTCAAGGAATTCCAGTCATGAGCCCGATTTACTCCCAGATTGATCCGCCATCCCGCCTGCTGATGGGGGCGGGGCCAGCCAATGTTCATCCGCGTATCCTGCGTGCCATGGCGACGGATGTGATCGGGCAGATGGACCCTGAAATGACCGCGTATATGGATGAGACCATGGCGCTGTACCGGGAAGTCTTCCAGACGAAGAACCATTGGACGCTTCTGGTCAACGGTTCGGCCCGTTCCGCCATTGAGGCGGCTCTGGTGTCGCTGGTTTCGCCGGGCATGAAAGTTGTGATTCCGCGGATTGGCCGCTTCGGTCTGCTGCTGACGGAGATCGTTCATCGCTGTGGCGGTATTCCCTGCACAATTGATGTCGAATGGGGGCAGGTTGTCGATCCGGCCGCGGTTGAAGCGGCGATCATTGAACACAAACCTGGTCTGGTGGCCGCCGTTCATGGCGATACATCCACGACAACAGCCCAGCCTCTGGCCGAAATTGGCGCCATCTGTCGTCGCCATAACGTGCTGTTCTATGTAGATGCGACCGCAACGCTTGGCGGTATGGAATTCAAAACGGATGCCTGGAACATCGACGTCGCCACGGCTGGATTGCAGAAATGCCTTGGTGGACCGCCGGGCTCAGCTCCGATCACACTGTCTGATCGTGCCGTGGAAGCCATTCTGCGTCGGCGTCATGATGAAGCGGGTATCGCTACGGGCCAGCCGCAGGGTGAGGGGCCTGTCATCCAGTCGAACTACTTCGATCTGGCGATGCTGATGAACTACTGGTCTCCGGCCCGGATGAACCATCACACTGAAGCCACCTCGATGCTGTACGCTTCGCGCGAGGCGGCCCGGATTGTGGTCGAGGAAGGTGTGGATGCGCGGGTGGCTCGTCATACGCGAGCGGGACGCGCGATGGTGGCCGGTCTGCGTGCGATGGGGCTGCGCGTTTATGGTGACGATGCAATCCGCATGACAAATGTCACGGGCGTCTGGGTACCAGAAGGCGTGGACAATGCGCGCGTTCGGGAACTGATGCGCAAGGACTTCGAAGTCGAGATCGTGTCGTCCTTCGGACCTCTGACCGGGAAGATCTGGCGGATCGGCGCCATGGGGGTGAATGCGCAGAAGCACAAGGTTCTGCTCACGCTCGCGGCATTCGAAGCCGTTCTTGCCGGCGAGGGCTTTAACCTGCCTCGTGGAGCAGGCGTTGATGCGGCTCGTGCAGCTTGGGATGCTGCTTGAAACTCGTTATTTTTTAGGGTGGTTCTTTCGGCCTGAACCATTTTTCTTCCCGCCACCGCTCTCCTTGTTGACGGTGGCCCAGGCGCGGCGTTCGGCCTCTTTTTCCGAAAGGCCGCGTTCTTCATAGCTCTCTTCGATATGCTGAGCCTGCCGCTTCTGCTTGTCAGTATAGGCCGATTTATCACCGCGTGGCATAAAAGTGCCTCCTGAAAGGGCGTTGTTCTCTCAGGTTTACGCAGGGTGTCGGAACGGGTTCTCCTGATCGTGCTGCATAGCCGCACTGTTTTCGTGGAATGTTGGCAATTTTTCCCTTTTCGGGGCTTGCCAAGAAAAAAAACGTCCGCTAGAACGCGCCTACCTCGATGGGTGCGCCGGTGTAGCTCAGCTGGTAGAGCACGTCATTCGTAATGATGGGGTCGGGAGTTCGAATCTCTTCTCCGGCACCATCGAGGTATTTTCCCAAAACTCAGTTTTGAAGTAACAGCCTTAAAAAGGCTGTAGTGGCTGAATTTTGCCATATTTTCTCAAAAAAAAGCCTTTGGCTTCGTGCAAAATTGCCAAAACGGGCCTAGCTTGATCTTCGCACCCTGGTGCTTAAGCCACGATGTTGCGCGCTGCACTGTCCTATGATGGCTCCATGCGCTAGGTTAGGAGCGTCATGACTGACCGTTTTCATAAACGCCTCTGGCAGAATGCCGTCAATCTCTCCCGAACGTCCCAGCGGCCTCACGACTCCCTTCATGTTGTGGAGGGGCTGCATGAGTGTTCGGTCTGTGGTCTGTTTCAGCGTGTTCCGGAACTGAAGCCGGGTTTTCTGGCGGAGTGCCAGCGTTGTGGCGCGCAGATTACCCGGCGGCGGAAAACATCCGTCATTGGCGCACCTGCGGCATTCTGTCTGGCGTCTGCAGCACTGTACATTGCTCTGCTGATCAGCCCGCTCATGACGCTGAACGTCTATGGGCGTGAGAATACGGTTGCCCTGATGTCAGGCCCGATAGAGTTGAGCTATCAGGGTTACAACAGCATGTGTCTTCTTGTGGGGCTCACGACACTGGCCATGCCCGGTATCGTTATCGCCTTGATGGCGGCTGTTCTCTACGGCGCTTCGCGACCTCATATGCCGGATTGGACCCCCCGACTTCTGACCTGGTACGACCGCCTGAGGGGCTGGTCGATGGTGGAAGTCTACGTTCTGGGTGTTCTCGTCGCTTACACCAAGCTGGTTGACCTTGCTCTCGTGGATCTTCAGCCTGGCGTTTACCTTCTCGGTGGCCTGATGCTCACCATGGCGGCGATGGATTCCACTTTTGATGATGACCTGATCTGGAACAATCGCGATTTGCGCAAGAGAGTGGATGGACATCGCGGCAAGGTGCTGAATGTCGCCCATCTGGATGCACATCACGACCCTCTGCCTCCTGTCGAGCACATGCTGTCCTGTCATGCCTGCGGGTTGGTCGTAGCGTTTGACCATGCAGTTCCTCAGGAAGCTGATATGGGGGACTGCCCTCGATGTGACCAGATTTTACGCCGACGCAAGCGTCAGAATCTTGCATCCGCAAGCTGTTTTCTGGTTGCGGGAATCATCTTCTATATTCCTGCAAACATGCTTCCTGTCATGACCTATACAAAAGTGGGACATGGCGCGCCGAGCACTATCATCAGCGGTGTGATCGAACTCTGGCAGGCGGGAATGATTCCGCTTTCCTTACTTGTTCTGTTCGCCAGTATCACGGTGCCGGTCCTGAAAATTCTGGCGCTGAGTTTCATGATTATCAGCACGAAACTCAGGTCCCGCTGGCAGCTTCCCCTTCTCGGGAAGCTTTATCGTCTGGTGGATATCATCGGCCGATGGTCGATGATTGACGTGTTCATGATCTCCATTCTCTGCGCGGTGGTGCACTTCGCCTTTCTGGCCAACGTGACGGCCGATCCTGGCATGATCTGTTTTGCGCTCGTGGTGATCCTGACTATTTTTGCGGTCGAACTATTTGACCCGCGGAGCATGTGGGATGCAGCTGGACTGAACCAGTCTGCTCCGGACAGTGCCGCTGGACAGTTTCGCCCGGCGACCCCGTTTCCGGATGGGCCTGCTCCATCTTCCGATACCCTTCCTATGGAGTCTGAACGCGCGTGAGCGATTCCCGAAATGATCGCGGGCAGCAGCCGGCATTGCCGGAGGAAGCTCCGGTGCGTCGTACCCGCTTTTCCCTGATCCTGCTGATCCCTGTGCTGGCGATTCTCATCTCCGGATGGCTCGCCTGGAAGCATTTTGCCACGCGTGGTCCAGAAATCACGATTACCTTCGACACCGCGGACGGGCTGACACCTGGGCAAACGCAGGTGAAGAACAAGGCCGTGACGCTTGGAACGGTTCAGGACATTACCCTGAGCAAGGACATGCGCCATGTGAACGTCAAGATTCAGATGAACGCCAACAGCGCTCATATCCTGACAGACAACACACGGTTCTGGGTCGTCCGCCCCCGTATCAACGGGGCAAGCATCACCGGTCTGGATACCCTCATTTCCGGTGCCTACATTGCCATCGACCCTGGTGCACCGAGTGATCATTATCAAACGGAATTCCGCGGCCTTGAGGCTGTTCCCGGCGTGCGTTCCGATCAGCCGGGAACGACGTTCTGGCTGGTTTCGCCCGCTCTGGGCTCACTGGGGCAGGGGGCGCCGGTCTTTTTCCGCGATGTCCCTGTAGGTGAAGTTCTGGGGTACACGATGCCACCCGGTGGGGAAGGCCCCATCGTAATACAGGTTTTCGTCAAGGCGCCTTATGATCATTACCTGCGCACGGACAGTCGGTTCTGGAATGTTTCCGGTATTCAGGTTGGTCTCGGAGCCGGTGGCCTGAAGGTACAGATGCAGTCTATCCAGGCTCTGTTCTCAGGTGGCGTGGCGTTTGGTCTGCCGGATCGCCGTCGAGACCTTGAGGCGCCTGTTGCACCCGCCAACTCCGTTTTCAAGCTTTATAGCAGCCCAGCAGATGCGGACAGTGCGCGTTATCATCAGCGCCTGCGTGTCGCCACATATATCGATACGTCTGTCAAAGGTCTGGCGGCTGGCAGTCAGGTCAGCATGTTTGGTTTGCAGGTGGGATCAGTTACTGCCGTCAAACTTCAGATTTCGTCGCCGCAGGACAAGCCCCGGGTTCGTGTGGAAATGCAGATCGAGCCCGAGCGCATGATGCCGGAGTGGAGAGAAAGTCAACTCGCGCAGACCAAGGAATATCTGGCCGCCTTTGTCGCCAATGGCATGCGGGCGTCTGTACAGAGTGCCAGTTTCCTGACGGGTGAATCCATGATCGGGCTTCAGTTCGTCAAGAATGCGCCTCCTTTGGCTCTGACCTATGAAGGTGATGTCGCGATCATGCCGAGCCAGCCTGGCGGGATGGATGGCATCATGGAGTCCGTCTCCACCATCACGGACAAGATTGCTGCCATGCCGCTCACCCAGATTGGCGAGCACGTCAACGATCTGATCGCGCATGCTGATGGGCGCCTGAACAGCCGTGAAGTGACGCAGTCTCTCGTGGCGCTCCGCAATTCGCTCCAGCATCTGGATACCCTGACCAAGAATGCTAACCAGCATCTGCCGGAACTTCTGGCATCTCTTCAGGGAACGATGAACAACGCCCAGTCCCTTCTCGGGGCATATGGAGGCGATACAGACTTTCATCGCAGTCTTCAGGGCATGATCACCCAGATGACCCAGATGGCCCGGTCCCTGCGTCTTCTAACGGATTATCTGGACCACCATCCTTCCGCACTTATTACCGGCCGCAGGAACTGACCCATGGCACAGTTTTCGTCTTCTACTACTCGTTTGCTGCTTGCAGGGTGCATGCTGGGTCTGATGGGTGGCTTGTCTGGCTGTAGCAGTGATCCAAAGCTCTATACGCTGGCCCCGCTGCCGGGAGCTTCCCAAATGGGAGGTCCGACTGTTGTGGAGGTCCGGACGCCGGTTGTTGCGATGCGTCTGGATCGCGATACGATTGTTCGGGCAAATCAGGAGTATCAGACAAAGCTGGCGTCCGGGGATAGCTGGAGCGAGGCGCTCCCTAATATGATCGCCCACACCCTGACGACCGATCTGGCCCAGCGCCTCCCAGGCACTACGGTGTTCGCCCAGGATGATGCCGTGACAACAACGCCATCAGCTTATGTCGAGGTGACGATCCGGAATTTTGAAGCTGATGCGGCAGGCCATGCCCTGATCATGGGCATGCTGTCAGTGCATCCAGCGGGAAAGATGATTGGCCCGGTGCTCACGCAGCCGTTCGTCTGGAAGTCTGCCGAGACGGTGGACAAAGACACGGTGAAGCTGACTGCGGCCCTGAGTCAGGGACTGTCCGTGCTGGCGGATCAGGTCGCAACGCAAGTGCGCGTGCTTCCCACTCCAGTGAGATAAGATCTTCGCGGATCAGCAAATAAAAAAGGCTCCCGAAAGGGAGCCTTTTTTATGCGATAGCAGAACTGCAACCAGAGAGACTTAGAGCTTCTCGACCTGATTGAAGTCCAGATCCACCGGGGTCGAACGACCAAAGATGGAAACGCTGACCTTGAGACGCTGGCGCTCTTCGTCGACTTCCTCGATCATGCCGGTAAAGGACGTGAACGGGCCGTCTGCAACGCGAATCTGTTCACCGATCTCGAAGGTCAGAGCAGAACGCGGACGCTCCACACCTTCCTGAGCCTGCTTCATGATCCGCTCTGCTTCCGCAGAGGTGATGGGCGTCGGACGGTTACGGGTTCCAAGGAAGCCTGTGACCTTTGGGGTGTCCTTGACGAGATGCCAGGCATCGTCCGTCAGTTCCATCTTCACGAGGACGTAGCCCGGAAAGAATTTGCGCTCGGCATTGACCTTACGGCCACGGCGCATTTCGGTCACATCTTCAGATGGAACAAGAATTTGTTCGAAATGGTCGGACAGGCCTTTTTGTGCTGCCTGTTCCTGAATGTGGCTCGCGATCTTCTTCTCGAAGCCAGAATAGACATGCACAACGTACCAACGTTTTGCCATGGTGCGGACCTAGCCTCCAACGCCAAAAAGTTCGCGGACGCCCAGGCCAATAACCTGATCCACGATGAAGAAGAAGATGCAGGTCACAGTAACCATGGCCAGCACTGCACCCGTCGTGATGAGGGTGTTGCGACGGGTAGGCCACGTAACCCGCTTTGCTTCATTGCGCACGTCCTTGAGGTACGTGCCCAAGTTGAAGCCGGATCCGTTTTTGTGAGGCGCCGTCTTCCGCGACTCGTCTTTCGGGGTAGTGACCGACACCATCGTCCTCGAATCAAATGAAAATCCGCGTCCCGGTGCCGGAAAAGCCATCCGGAAAAGCGGGGTGGCAGGGGCGGAGGGTCTCGAACCCACAACCTTCGGTTTTGGAGACCGACGCTCTAGCCAATTGAGCTACGCCCCTATCATCGGGCGTTACCATTTGCATGATACGCCAACGACAGTGGGGCGGAAAAGATAATGTTCGGAGATGAAAGTCAAGTGCCTGGAATGAAAATGGCATCATATTTTCATTTCTGACATTCCCCTCTTGCGGTTGCCCGGAAAACTGGAGTATGACACCGGCGACCTAAGGGCGGGCGTAGCATAGTGGTAATGCAGTAGCCTTCCAAGCTTCTGAGGAGGGTTCGATTCCCTTCGCCCGCTCCAGTAAGGTCCTTCCCCTGAAAATTTGATTTATGCCCGGCAGTATAGCTGATGCAGTGGCGTTGCCTGTGTAAACTGCGTGACAAGCACAGCTGCACTGTCATTTCCGGTATGTCCGGAAAGAGGCCCACGATGTCCTGAGTGGTTATCAGTTGCGCCTAAATCTGTGCTGAGCAGGATGTCGCCCGGATTGCATCCCCCGCGCTATCGTCCATCGCATGGCGACGTAAATTCCAGGCAGCGGCACAACCCCTTGAACCTGATGGCTTTCATCCCATCCACCCTTCTAATTGGGAGCGGTATCCGCATCGTCACGCTTGCGAAGCCGGGGTGTGCACGTTTTGGCATTAGCCTGTTCTCGACGGCGGCTGTGTTTGCGGCAAAGGGAAGTGCGTCAGGTGACAGAGTGCCTGGAAGGGAATGCAGGCGCTTTTGAAAAGCCATTCATATCTCTGGGTCGTATGAAAATTGATGCCACTGGGCGTGCGTGCATGATCTAAAATGCCCGCGGGAAACCAAAAAATGCGAACAAGTATGGTTCAGGCAACTGTTTGCAGGCTCCCGTCGGTTGCGCTTGATCGTGATCGCGTGCTAGAGGCGGCGCCAAGTGGAGGACCGGGTTTCAGACGAATCCTGTGCAGGGTCGTGTGTGCCTGATCCTATTACGGATTTGGAAGCAAGGGACCGGATAAGCCGGTTCCGGCCGCATCCTGCGGCGGAAAAGTGAGACGGAACACGCGTGTGACGGTGACACAGGTGCCGCAGATGGGACCCACAGGAGGCGTAGCGCAACGCTATGCCCGGGCGCTTTATGACTATGCCTCGGAGCAGGGAACACTCTCTGACGTCCTGGCTCAGGTTCGGGGGCTTCGCGATGCGATTTCCCAGAGCGCTGATCTGCGGACATTCCTTGCAGATTCACGCCTTGATGCGCACCGCTCCAGCGAAGTTGCTAGCGCTCTGACCGAAAAGCTCGGCTTCGGGGATGCTGTCCGTCGTTTTGTTGGCGTCATTGCTGCAAACCGTCGCCTTGCTGATCTCGCTGCCATCCTGGATGGCGTGCTGGCTCTTGATGCCAGCCTGCGTGGCGAGACCGTTGCAGAAATCCGTTCCGCACAGCCTCTTACAGACATGCAGCGCAGTCAGCTTCAGGCCCGTCTGGCCGAAGCCGGCTACAGCCGCGTGTCCATGATCGAGCGTACAGATGCTTCCCTGATTGGTGGCATGACGGTACGTGTCGGTTCTACACTGTTTGATACTTCGATCGCCGGGCGCCTGACCCGCCTGCAGAACGCCATGAAGGGAGCCGCGTGATGGATATCCGTCCCGCTGAGATTTCGGACATCCTCAAGCAGCAGATCGCGTCTTTCGACAAGGTCGAGACCGTTTCCGAGACGGGCACGGTCCTGTCGATTGGTGACGGCATTGCTCGTGTGTACGGCCTGACGAACGTCATGGCTGGCGAAATGGTCGAGTTCGAAGGAACCGGCCTCAAGGGCATGGCGCTGAACCTCGAAGCCGACAACGTTGGCGTCGTGGTGTTCGGTGATGGTGACGAAATCCGTGAAGGTGACACGGTTCTTCGCACGAAGGCTGTGGTCGAGGTGCCGGTTGGCAAGGGCCTTCTTGGCCGCGTTGTTGATGGTCTCGGCAACCCGATTGATGGCCGTGGCCCGCTGACGGATGTTGAATACCGTCGCGCCGAGGTCAAGGCTCCGGGCATTATGCCGCGCCAGTCGGTCAGCGAGCCGATGCAGACGGGTATCAAGGCTATTGACGCCCTGGTTCCGATCGGGCGTGGCCAGCGTGAGCTGATCATCGGTGACCGTCAGACCGGTAAGACCGCAATTCTGGTGGACACAATCGTCGCCCAGAAGCCGGTCAATGCTGAAGGCGACCCGAAGAAGTCCCTGTACTGCATCTATGTCGCAGTCGGTCAGAAGCGCTCCACGGTTGCAAATCTGGTTCGTACACTGACGGAGCAGGGCGCGATGGAATATTCCATCGTTGTGGCTGCTACGGCATCTGATGCTGCCCCGATGCAGTATCTGGCACCGTACACCGCCTGCACCATGGGTGAGTACTTCCGCGACAACGGCATGCACGCTCTGGCCTGCTACGATGACCTGTCCAAGCAGGCTGTTGCTTACCGTCAGATGTCCCTGCTGCTGCGTCGTCCGCCGGCACGTGAAGCTTTCCCGGGTGACGTGTTCTACCTGCACTCCCGTCTGCTTGAGCGCGCTGCCAAGATGTCCGACGCCAATGGTGGCGGTTCCCTGACAGCTCTGCCAGTCATCGAGACGCAGGCTGGTGACACGGCTGCCTACATCCCGACGAACGTGATTTCCATCACGGACGGTCAGATCTTCCTTGAGACGGATCTGTTCTACAAGGGTATCCGCCCGGCTGTGAACGTCGGTGGTTCCGTGTCCCGTGTTGGCTCTGCCGCCCAGATCAAGGCGATGAAGCAGGTTGCCGGCAAGATCAAGCTGGAGCTGGCTCAGTATCGTGAAATGGCCGCGTTCTCGCAGTTCGCTTCCGATCTCGATGCCGCAACCCGCAAGCAGCTTGAGCGTGGCGCACGTCTGGTTGAGCTGCTGAAGCAGCCTGAGACGTCCCCGCTACCGGTTGAAGAGCAGGTTGTGGTTCTGTTCGCCGGAACGCGTGGATATGTCGATCCGGTTGCTGTGGACAAGGTCGTGGCTTACGAAGCTGCCCTGCTGACAGAAATGCGTGGCGCTGGCGCCTCCATCCTGACGGCCATCCGCAACGATCGTCAGATCAAGCCGGAGACGGAAGGCAAGCTCAAGGAGCTGCTGGAAGCTTTCGGTAAGCGCTTTGCAGCCTGAGGATAGTCCATGCCCTCGCTGAAGGAACTGCGCGGTCGGATCACAGGCGTCAAATCGACGCGAAAGATCACGAACGCCATGAAAATGGTCGCAGCTTCAAAGCTGCGACGCGCCCAGTCCCAGGCTGAGGCGGCTCGTCCCTATGCCGAGGCCATGGGCCGCATGATGGCGGAACTGGCAGCGGCAAGCCGTGGGTCAGATGCGTCCAGCCTGCCGAAGCTTCTGGCTGGCACGGGTAAGGATCAGGTTCATCTTCTGGTGATCCTGACGTCCGATCGTGGTCTGGCTGGTGGCTTCAACGCCAATATCGTCCGGAGCGCGCGTCAGTTGATCCGCACGTTGCAGGACGAAGGTCGGACTGTTCGTCTCCTGCCGGTTGGTCGCAAGGGTGCGGATATTCTTGCAAAGGAATATCCGGATCTGATGGTCGAGCGTGTGGCTGGTACGGAAGGGCGTGATGTTGGCTTCGACAAGGCCGAGTATGTGGGCAAGAAAATTGTCTCCATGCTTGAGGCTGGCGAAATCGATCGCTGCACGCTGATCTACAACCGCTTTGTCAATGCGATGTCGCAGATTGCCATCCAGCTTCCGCTGGTGCCGCTGTCTGTTGCTGAAAATGACAACGTGGATACGTCTGCGGATGCCGCCCAGTACGAATTCGAGCCCGATGAGGCTACGCTCCTGGCCAGCCTCCTGCCACGCAACCTCCAGGTGCAGATTTTCTCTGCCCTTCTGGAAAGCGCAGCAGGTGAGCAGGGTGCACGGATGACTGCCATGGACAATGCGAGCCGCAACGCCAGCAAGGCGATCGACCGTCTGTCCCAGAAGTACAACCGTACACGCCAGGCCAACATTACCAACGAACTGATCGAGATCATCTCCGGCGCAGAAGCCGTTTGAGATCACGCAGGAGACGAACCGATGTCTGAGACTCTTAACCCTTCTGCCCCGGCTGCAAACAATGTCGTCGGTCGTGTCACGCAGGTGCGTGGCCCGGTTGTCGACGTGCAGTTCGAAGGCACCCTGCCGCATATCCTGAATGCTCTTCATGTTCAGAACGGCGATCAAACGCTTGTTCTGGAAGTTGCACAGGAAATCGGTGAGCGCCAGGTTCGCTGCATTGCCATGGATACGACGGACGGCCTGAGCCGTGGCGCCGAAGTTCGTGACACGGGCAAGCAGATCATGGTTCCGGTTGGCCCGGCTACCCTCGGCCGTATCCTGAACGTCATTGGTGAAGCCATTGACGAGCGTGGCCCGATTGTCAGCGACAAGTATTTCCCGATCCATCGTAAGGCCCCGGCTTTCGAAGATCAGGCTGCTGCTTCCGAAATTCTCGTTACCGGCATCAAGGTCGTTGATCTTCTCTGCCCGTACCTGAAGGGCGGAAAGATCGGTCTGTTCGGCGGCGCTGGCGTTGGCAAGACGGTTATCATCCAGGAACTCATTAACAACATCGCGAAGGCACACGGTGGCGTGTCCGTGTTCGCTGGTGTGGGTGAGCGTACCCGCGAAGGTAACGACCTGTATTTCGAAATGCAGGACGCTGGCGTTATCAAGATCGGTGAAGACGGTTCAACGGAAGGCTCCAAGGTCGCTCTGGTCTATGGCCAGATGAACGAGCCGCCGGGAGCACGTGCCCGCGTTGCCCTGACGGGTCTGTCGCTTGCGGAATACTTCCGTGACGAAGAAGGTCAGGACGTTCTGTTCTTCGTGGATAACATCTTCCGCTTCACGCAGGCTGGTTCCGAAGTGTCCGCCCTGCTGGGTCGTATTCCTTCCGCCGTGGGCTATCAGCCGACGCTGGCAACGGAAATGGGTGCCCTTCAGGAGCGTATTACGTCCACCAAGAAGGGTTCCATTACGTCCGTTCAGGCCGTGTATGTCCCTGCTGACGATCTGACCGATCCGGCACCTGCCGCGACCTTTGCTCACCTTGATGCCACGACGGTTCTGAACCGTTCGATTGCAGAAATGGGCATTTATCCGGCTGTTGACCCGCTGGACTCCACGTCCCGCTCCCTTGACCCGAAGATCGTCGGTCAGGAACACTACGACATCGCTCGTAAGGTTCAGCAGACGCTTCAGACCTATAAGGGTCTGCAGGACATCATCGCGATCCTGGGCATGGACGAGCTGTCTGAAGAAGACAAGAAGATCGTTGGCCGTGCACGTCGCATCCAGCGCTTCCTGTCCCAGCCGTTCCATGTGGCTGAAGTCTTCACGGGTGCGCCTGGTAAACTGGTTGCACTGGAAGACACGATCCGCTCCTTCAAGGCTGTTGTGAACGGTGAATACGATCACCTGCCAGAAGGTGCGTTCTACATGGTTGGCGACATCGACGAGGCCATCGCCAAGGCCGAAAAGATGAAGCAGGAGGCCTGATCCTGATGCCCCTACGCATCGAGATCGTCAGCCCGGAAAAGCGCCTTGTTGACCGTCAGGTTGACATGGCGGTGGTCCCGGGCATGGAGGGCGATATTGCAGCCATGCCGGACCGTGCACCGCTGATGCTTCAGCTGCGTGGTGGCGTTGTGGCCCTGTACGAAGGCGACAAGATCGTCGACCGTTACTTCGTGGGTGGTGGTTTTGCAGACATGGGCGCAGAACACTGCACCATTCTCGCGGATTCCGCTCAGCTCATGAGCGAACTATCGGCTGATGAAGCCCGTGATCGTCTGCGTGATCTGGAGACCACCTGGGCCCAGATCGAGCCAAACGATGTGGACACACATGACCGTCTGAGCCGTGAAATCCAGAGCGTTCGCGCAGAGCTGGAAGCGGCTGAAGGTGGCGCTTCGGTCTAAAGTCGAGCTCATCATTGTCGAACCACAGAAAAACCCGCCCCGTCATTTTGACAGGCGGGTTTTTCTTTGTCTGGCACCTTCCTGTATGCTCCTCCGAACTTTACCGAGTGATGGTGGCGCGTAATGACGGACTCTTTTCCTGAGACTGCAATCCTGACTGAAGGTCTGGCTCCGGCCGCGGCACAGTCGGTTGAAAGCGTGACGGAAGAGCCCTCTGCGGCAGACACAGAAGAAACACCGAAGCCTCCTGCCGAACCCTGTCTTGAACTGGATGTGGTACTTCGGGAGAGCGTCAGCAGTGCTCTCTGGGAAAATAGTGTTCCGGTTTTGCTGGAGCTGTCTCTTCGTAATCTGTCAGATCGTGAGTTCAGGGATCTCGAAATTACGTTGGACTGCCAGCCGAATGTCCTGCGTTCAACATGCTGGCGTGTGCAGTCTCTCGGGGCTGGACAGTTTCAGGCAATAGACCGTCTGGACGTGGAACTTGATGGCGCTTTTCTTGCGTCTTTAAGCGAGGCAACGCGGACAGAAGTCAGGCTGAAAGTTTCTGAAATTCAGCCTGACGGATCTCGGGAAGAACTTCTGGAACGTATTCTTCCTCTGGCAGTGCGCTGCCGGAGCGAATGGGGTGGCTTGCAGGGGCTGCCGGACCTTTTGACAGCTTTTGTTCTTCCAAATGATCCCGCAGTGGCAAAAATTCTTCGTTCGGCATCTGCTCTTTTGCAGGAAGCAGGTCAGTCGCCGTCACTGGAAGGATATCAGGGCGGGCGCAAACGCGCCTGGGAACAGGCACAGGCTATCTGGTGTGCGATTGCCGCGCTGAAGATTACTTATGTCAGCCCACCGGCGTCTTTTGTGGAAGATGGGCAACGGGTTCGCCTTCCAACCCAGATTGTCGAGGAGCGTCTGGCAACCTGTCTGGATACGGCCCTTCTGTTCGCAGCCTGTCTGGAGGCGATCGGACTGAGGCCCTTGCTGATCATGCTCAAAGGGCATGCCTTCACAGGTTTCTGGCTGTCGCGTGAGCAATCCGGCACGTCTGTTCTGCAGGACTTGCCCGGACTGCGAAACCGTGTGGCCCTCGATGATGTGTGTGTCTTCGAGACGACACTGGTCACGGCTGCATCCTGTCCGGCGTTTTCCAAGGCCTGTGAGCGTGGATTGGCCCAGCTTCAGGATGGGCAAGAGCCATCGAAATTCGAAGACGTCATTGATATACATCGTGCCCGTTTGCGCCGTATTCGTCCGCTGTCACAGGTTGTGACAGCGTCAGAGACGTCAGAGGCAGATCAGACCGAAAGAAATTCTGCCCCGCTGTTACAGGTTGCTCCGGATCTTCGTGAAGAACTGGGAGATTATGAGGAGCAGGATACGCCTCAAAGCCGACTGGAACGCTGGTGCAAGCGGCTTCTGGATATTTCGGGCCGTAGTCGGCTTCTGAATCTTCCAAAATCTGAAAAACAGATTGTCGAAATCTGCTGTGCTGATCCGGGGAAACTCGAAGACCGCCTTGCGGAAATGCGTGGCGGCGAACGTAAACCCGCTCTCAGACTGCGGGCCCGGCCCGAACTGATGGATGGCGCAGATCCCAGAAGCGCAAACATTCATCAGCAACGTCATCATGATGACCAGCACCGGACGATAGCGGCAGAGGCGCTGGAGCATGGCGAGCTTCTGGTCGCTCGCGAGGAAGCCGGATTACAGCTGGCACTGACCGAGATTTATCGCAAGGCGAAGGCTGCGGAGCAGGAGGGGGGCGCCAATACGCTCTTCCTGACTTTAGGTGAGCTTGTGTGGGAGCCGCGCGGGAAAGACCGCAAGGCTCGGGCACCATTGATCCTGGTGCCGGTCATTCTGGAGCGAAGCAGCGTGAATGCGCCTTTCCGGTTGCGGGCGCATACGGATGAAAGCCGGGTCAACGGTAGTCTTCTGGAAGTTCTGCGGCAGGATTTTGCCATGCGGTTTCCGGAGCTTGAAGGCGAACTCCCTCATGATGAAGCCGGGCTGGATGTCGGGCGAATTTTCGATATTTTCCGGGCCAAGATCCGCCAGCTTCCGCAATGGGAAGTTGAGGAGCGCGTTTGCCTGACGACGCTGTCGTTCGCAAAGTTCCTGATGTGGAAGGATCTGCAGGAACGTCAGGAAGCCTTGCGGATCAATCCGGTGGCCAGCCGCCTTCTGGATGGTGTGTCGGAAACAGATGACGCTGGGTCTGCCTTTCCGAAAGCGGTGTTTGATGACGCATCACCGCTAGACGACGTACTCGATGAGGCATCGCTTCTGTGTCCGCTTGAAGCAGACTCTTCCCAGCTTATGGCTGTGGCCCGGGCGGCTGCGGGTGAGAATTTTGTTCTGATCGGGCCGCCGGGAACGGGTAAGAGCCAGACGATTGCCAACATCATCGCGGACACGCTCGGGCGCGGGAAAACGGTTCTTTTCGTTGCGGAAAAGCGGACTGCACTGGAGGTTGTCCGTAATCGGCTGCGCTCTATCGGGCTGGGCGAGTTCTGTCTGGACCTGTTTTCGCCTCAGGCTGGGCGCGGAGCCGTCCTGGAGCAGTTCCAACAGGTGCAGTCTGTACGGGAAGAATTTTCCACGGCTGAATGGACGTCTGCCCAAAGTCGTCTCATGGCGGTGCGCCGTGATCTGAATGCTTATGTGCATGATCTCCATCGTCGATGGAGAAATGGCTGGACGCCCTATCGCGCTATCGGCGCCGTCCTGGAGGCGGACAGAAACGGGACCTATCCGATTGCTTTCAAATGGGCCGGTCCCGAAGTCCATACAGAAGAAGACTGGCAACGCCTGAAAAATGTTACCAGCCTTCTTTCCAGTCTGTACCTCCGGTTTGGAAAGGCGGCGCTATCACCGCGTCTTGCTGGTATTGAACAGGAAGACTGGACGTCGCGCTGGCAGGATCAACTGCTTCAGCAGGCACAGAAACTCAAACTGCAGGCGGAAAGTCTTTCCAAGGGAGCAGGGGAGCTTTGTCATGCTCTGGGGCTCGCGGGAGACGCTCTCTCATGGGCATTTCTGCAGCGCCTTGCGGGCCTGTGTCAGCTGATGCGCCGGCCTGAAGCGGCCATGGGTGCATGGGCGCTCTCGGATGATGCCTCGGAAAATGTACAGGCCGTTCTTGCCGAACAGAACCGTGTGGCGCGCTATCGTAGTCTGGTGCAGGAACTGTCCGTTCATTGGGAACAGGCAAAAACGCTTCCCTTGGCTGAACTCCAGCGTGCCTGGAAAGACTCTGAAGAAAAATGGCTTCTGTCCCGCCGGAGCGCACAGAAAGCGGTTCGGCGCCAGTTGGAGAGCGGTGCAAAGGGAGCATTGCCGGAAGATTTGGGTGACGAACTGGATCGCCTGGTTGAACTTTCCACACTGGAGCAGGCTCTGACAGGCGCGCCGCATCGCGAGACCGTTGGCGCATTGTGGCAAGGCCTCTCGACCGATTTTTCCAGGATCGAAGCGACCGTTGCCTGGGGGACGGAAATGCGGGTGGCCTTGGCCAGCTGTGTTCCAGATGTTTCGGGTCTTTTGTCCGTAAGGCGCCATATCCGGGAACTTCTGACAGAAGGGCGGGATCTGCTGGCTGAGAGCGGACCGGTCGGGCAAAAAATCTCTGTGTTCCAACGGGCATTTTCTGAAGCTGGCATAGAAATGCAGACGCTGGCCGAATTGGCCGGGAGTGATGTTCTGGCCATTGAACCCGACGGTGCGGATTGGTTGCGTCGTCTGGGTCAGCGTCTTGAGGGCTGGATAGAGCAGGGCCGCAGCTTGCGGGACTGGTGTGCCTGGCGCAAAGCCTGTCATGAGGCGGAGCATCTGGGTCTCGCCCCGCTGGTGGATGCGTTGCTTGCAGAACGTGTCGCAGCAGAAAGTCTGCAAACTGTTCTGGAAGCGGCATACGCCCGGTGGTGGTTGGCGGCAGCCGTTGATGAGCAACCGAGACTGCGCGGTTTTGTTGCTGCTGCCCATGAAGAACAGATCGGGCAATTCCGGGCATGGGATAAAGACGCTGCCGATCTGGCAAAACGTCTGATCCGTGCACGACTGTGTGGCAGTCTTCCCGGCGAGGAGACACGTCGGCAGGACGCACAGTATGTGATGATCCATCGTGAGGCGCAGAAAAAAGCGCGGCATATGCCCATTCGTCAGCTGGCCTCCGTGGCTCCACGGGCAGTTCGGGCTCTGACACCCTGCTTCATGATGAGCCCTCTTTCTGTGGCGCAATATCTGCCACCTGATAGCGAGCCTTTTGATCTAGTCATCTTCGATGAGGCGTCCCAAATCCCGACATGGGATGCCATCGGTGCCATTGGTCGCGGGCGGCAGGTTATTGTCGTGGGGGATCCGAAGCAGCTTCCACCGACTAGCTTCTTCTCTCGAAGTGAGAACGAGGAAGAGGACGGTGAGCTTTGCGACATGGAGTCGATTCTCGATGAATGTCGTGCGGCTGGCGTGCCGGAAATCAGCCTGGAATGGCATTACCGCAGCAGGCATGAGAGCCTGATCGCTTTCTCGAACAGTCAGTATTACGGCGGAGATCTGATTACCTTTCCCTCAATCGTAACGAAGGATCAGGCCGTTTCATTCAGGTTTGTGGAGGACGGCAATTACCAGCGTGGTGGAAGCCGAACCAACCCGGCTGAAGCGCGCGCTGTGGCAAATGCTGTCGTGGCCCATCTGAAAAGCGACGGTGCAAAATCCATCGGTGTTGTGACGTTCAATGGAGAGCAGCAAACCCTCATCACGGATCTTCTTGAAAAGGCCCAGAGGGAAGATTCGTCTCTTGTCCCGTTCTTCAGCGACGATTGTGCCGAACCTGTCCTGATCCGGAATCTGGAGAACGTGCAGGGAGAAGAACGTGACATCATGTTCTTCTCCCTGACATACGCTCCCGAATTGAAAGGCGTGCCTTATGTGTCCTTCGGGCCGCTGAACCGGGCAGGGGGTGAACGACGCCTGAATGTGGCTGTCACGAGAGCTCGGGAAAAGCTGGTTGTTTTCGGATCACTCCGGGCTGAGCAGATTGACCCGTCCAGAAGTTCTGCCGAAGGCGTGCTGCATCTCCGCAAGTTCCTGACATTCGCTGAACACGGTGCGGGTGCTCTGACTGGTCTTCATCAGGGATCAGTAGGGGAAGCGGACAGTCGTTTCGAGCTGGAAGTCGCCGCCCTGTTGAGGCAGCGCGGGTGGGATGTCCGTCCGCAGATTGGTGTTTCCAGATTCCGGATTGATCTCGGCGTCGTGGACCCGGATATGCCGGGATGCTTCCTGGCAGGTGTGGAGTGCGACGGCGCGACCTATCATCGGAGTGCCACTGCGCGGGATAGAGACAGACACAGGCAGACTGTTCTCGAAAGTCTTGGATGGGTGATTCTGAGAGTCTGGTCCACGGACTGGTGGCTGAATGCGTCCAGGGAGGTTGAGAGGCTGGATCAGGCCTTGAAACAGAGGCTCGAGCTCATCAGGGCAGAACGCGCCCCCGTAATTGAAGAGTGTCTACTGCCTGAAACTGTTGAGCCGCAGTCGGAAGAAGGCCTCCTGCCAGAAGAGCCAGTTCTGTATGCGGGCTTTGTGCCAGATACTCTGGAGGTCAGTGAGCCTGTTAAGGCGGAGAGTGAGACTGACACTGAGGGGGATGCGGTCGCTGATGGAAACCGCTTTGGAGATGATGACTATCTGCCAACGCTCAAGCATCTGATTCGTCAGACGGTCGAAAGCTCAGGAGTTGTCCATGAAACAGCGCTGGTCCAGCAGATTGCCAGAATTCACGGGTTTGCCCGGGCCGGCCGTCAGATTCGGGAAAGAGTGCTAGCGTCAGTTCCGACGACATTGGGGCGGACAGAGGAGGGAGCAGGGACGTTCTTCTGGGAAACCGAGGATGCTCCTTATGCGCCTGTTGTGTTCCGTGGTCCGGTTGCCGGAGAAAGCCTCGATCCAGCCCAACTCCCTCTTAAAATGCTTGCAGCGTTGGCCGATGAGCAGCGCGCCAAGGGGATGGATGAAGATGAGGCGCTGGGAGAAATGAGAAAGGCCTGTGGTCTGGGGCGTATGGGCCCCGCAACGAGGCTGCGATTGCAGGAGGCATGGCAGCTTTCGGGGGCAGATAAGGAACTTTGAGGAAAAAGAGACGTCAGAATGCATTTTATGGCGTTTTTTTTGATTTTTTTAGTTTTGGATTGTGAATGGAAAGTGTG
>NZ_BANH01000014.1 GCF_000964465.1 Gluconobacter thailandicus F149-1 = NBRC 100600
CTGTCACCTGTCGATACTGTCCGCCAGAGGCTTGAACACAACGGGTGTTTGCCAAACGCCCGCTACAAACCTGCTGACAACAACGAGCTGCTGCCTAAAGTCGACGAAATCCTCCATTATGCCAATGAGGTCTCACAACCAGACAGTTAGTAAGTTATCCCCCTAAAAAGCTCCTTGGTGAATTCATGGCTGGGATTTTTAAAAACGTGATTTGTTTTTCCGCAGTCTACTATTTTATTATCATACATAACAACAACATCATCACTTATTTCTTTTATGACTCCCAGATCATGGGAAATAAATAAATAGGATACTTGCAGGCGCTCCTGGAGCTCTTTTAATAATTCCAATATCTGTGCTTGCACAGAAACATCTAATGCTGAGACAGGTTCGTCACAGACAATCAATTTGGGGTTGCCCGCAATGGCACGAGCAATGGCAATCCGTTGACGTTGACCGCCCGAGAGATGGAGAGGAAAACGGCGAGAAACATCTGGGGTTAGTCGCACTAGTTCCAAAAGTGACGTAATTCGGTCTGAAAGCTCTTTATGTGGGACACCACTGGCTTCAAGCGCATCGGCAAGAATACGCTGAACTGTCCAGCGCGGATCGAAAGAACTGAATGGATCCTGATAGACGATCCCCATTTCTGGCCGATATGGCCGACGCTCTCGTTCACCTACGCTTCGGTTGGTATTCGCGCATACACCGCTCCATATTTTCCCGTCAAACCACACACTCCCCTCATCAGGCTCCAAAAACCCGGTTACGATCCTTGCAGTTGTCGTCTTTCCAGATCCCGATTCACCTAAAATACCAAGTGTCCGCCCTCTCTGAACGGTAAAGCTGATGTGATCTACCGCAAGTCGCGAAGTGCCTTTTGTATTGGGATAGAACTTAACGATATCTTTTACGACGAGCAGAGGAGGAACATCTTTTGTTTGCGGAACCGTGGAGCACTGAGGCTTATGCCATTGTCCTGGAATCGAGTTCAGCAGCACGCGCGTATAAACCTGAGTGGGTGCCTGTAAAATCTGGACTGTGTCTCCCTGCTCGATTATCCGGCCGTCTTTAATCACGATAAGTGTGTCAGCAACCTGAGACACTGCTTCAATGTCATGGCTGATCAGCAGAATTCCATGGCCTGCATTTCGCAGATCACGCAACAAGTTGAGAACACGCGAAACTGCGCTGGCGTCTAAAGCTGTGGTTGGCTCATCTGCAATCACTATTCCGGGATTTCGCGCTATCGCAGAAGCAATAAGCGCCCTTTGTCGCAACCCTCCGGACAGTTCATCCGCACGTTGCTGCAAACGTGTTTCAGGTTCAGACACAGCGCTATTTTCCAGGAGTTCCAGAATTCGCTTTCGTCGCGCCAAGCGATTACGCCAGCCTCGAAATTGACCATGAGCCGTTAGAGCCTCTTCTATTTCCTGACCAATGCTTCTCAAAGGGTCGAGAGACGTCAATGCATCCTGAAGCACAAAGCCAATTTCCTGCCCTCTAATTGTGCCCCAACCCTTCTCATCCAGTTTCAGGAGGTCGCGGTCGCCCAGCTTCAGACTCTCCGCCGTAATGTGTGCCCTTTCTCCAGCCAACCCAACCAGACTGCGTGCGGTTACACTTTTACCTGACCCAGACTCACCAACCATTGCCAGAATTTTACCAGGTCTTATCTGAAAAGAGAGGTCGTGTACGACCTGCTTTCCGCCAAATGATATAGAAAGATTTTGAACTGTCAGTTCCTGTCCGGTCATGGTGAATACCTCACGAGGATCTGCCTTCGAGGCGACGTTGTAGGAAGCGACCTAAGATTGTTGTAGACAGTACAGTCAGCACGATGAAAAGGCCTGGAAAGAGGGTAAGCCACCAGGCATCAGCAATAAAGTCACGCCCCATGGACATCATGGTTCCCCATTCCGGCGTAGGTGGCGGTGCTCCAAGACCGAGAAAGGACAATCCCGCCGCCCAGACAATAGTCTGGCCCACTCCCATTGTGGCTGTCACAATCAGTGGCCGCAGCGCATTGGGCAAAACGTGCTGACGAACAATTGCAAAAGGCGTGTGGCCCAGGGCCATTGCAGCCTCAACGTACCCCGAGTGTCTGACTGACAACACCTGGCTGAAGACCATCTTGCCATAGCCGGGAACAGCAGCGATCCCAATAGCTAAGGCCAACGGTCCTGCTCCTGTTCCAAGACTGGCAGAAAAAAGAAGTGCCAGTATCAATGCCGGAAACGAAAACAGCACATCTATAACGGCGCCAATGCCTTTCTGAACCCAATGAGGACCCAGGCCGCCTGCCAGTCCAAGGATGATCCCACCAGAAAAACTGATTGCGACGGCCCCTGCCCCAACCAGAAGGGACTGCCGTGTGCCGTGAATGACGCGTGTCAGAATGTCGCGACCAGACTGGTCTGTTCCGAAGGGGTGGTTCCAGTCCGGGGATAAGAAAGCGTGCCGTGGAGCAATAGCATAGGGATCAGTTGCGCTGATCGCGTTTGGAATAATGGCGGCAACCAGAAGGAAAACAAGAAAGCCTGATGCGAAAAGGATCGCAATAGGAAGCTGTTCCCACGCAATAAGTTTTTTCGGGGTTATAACCATAGAGATGCGCTCCGCCTACGAGATGTTGCAAGACGCGGATCAACCAGTTCATGGATGATTTCGATAACCAGACTGGCAAGTATGTATGCAACTGTGACGAACAGAACGATGCCGGTTGTTAGGGGCATGTCCTGTGCGGAAACGGCATAAACGAGCGTGCGTCCAAGTCCTTTTCGTGAAAAAATGGCTTCAATAACTGCTGTTTCACCGAGAAGCGCGCCAAGAGCCCATGCTGAGAGCGCAATACCGGGAAGAAGCGCGTGACGCAGGGCATGGCGCCGCAGGACCTGCCCCATGCTTAGACCTCGCATTCTCGCACTCAGGATGAATGGCTGATCGAGGGCAATCTCCATAGACTCACGCGTGACCTGAGCCAGAAATCCTCCCAAGGGAATGGCAAGGGAAAGTGCTGGCATAATGAGGGAGGCCAGCGAAGAACTTCCCGCAGGTGGCAGGAGGTGCAATCTGAACGCAAATATCCAGAGCAGCACAATTCCAAGCCAGAACGGCGGGAGCGCTGCAGCAGAGATATCGAGGGAGGCTCCAAGGCTCGAGAGTACTCTCCCGCGGCGCACTGTGCAGAATACTGAAACCAGTGCGAGAGCCCATGCAAGGAAGAGCGAAAGAGATGCGAGTGCCAGCGTAGGCAGCATCTGTTGGCGCAAAACTTCCGCAACATGCAGGTGCTGACTGAAGGAAATCCCTAAATCCCCATGCAGGAGCCGCCATATATAGAAACCATACTGCACGATAAGAGGACGATCGAGGCCGTACTCTTTGGTAATCGCCGCGACTGCACCGGGTGTGGGGTTAGCCATAGCCCCACCGAGGATGATTGTTGCCGGATCACCGGGCATCATGCGCACAGCAAGAAATGTTAGTGTTGCAGATGCGAAGAGCATGCCGAGACTCAAGCCAATCCGGCTGATCAGGCGCTGGGAAGCCAAGCGTTTCGTCATGGTGTCATCCAGGCATCATAAAAATTGATGACACGTAACGAGGGCTCAATGCGTACACCATGAACATTGCTGAACACTCCCAGGCGCGTGGTCTGCGAATAAGTCGTGATTTGAAGATGTGCCTTAGCGATGATCTCTTGAGCTTGCTGGTAGAGCGCCTTTCGCTGCTGCGGGTCCTGCGTGGCCAATGCCTGTTCCACCACCCCGTCGAAGATCGGACTGCTATAGCCCGAAGCGTTCTGGTGAATACCGTGCTGAAAATGGTTGGTGAATGCAGATCCGAACACGATGCGAAGGACATCTGGAGTATTCGTGTTCCAATATCCAATCCGCACATCGTAATCCCAGGCATCACTCCGCGCGATATTGGCAGTTTCGCTTAAAGGCTCCAGCCGGACATCAAAGCCGGTTTGGCGCGCAGTGGCTTGTACCTGCTCCCAAAGGGTACGATCGGCAGGTGCCAGAACCGTGGAGATCGGGATGTGCACAGTTAATCTTTTGCCGTCACGGAGGCGATATCCCTCAGAATCCCGGTCTTTCCAGCCAGCTTTCTCCAAAAGCTCGTTGGCACGCTTCGGATCATAATCCTTGGTATGCTCAAAATTCGGACTGTAATCCGGTGTGGAGAGGCTCAGAGGGCCTCCAGCGCGCGCATAATGGTGGAAAAATATGCTTCCTAACGCACCATCAATATCTGCGGATCGAATGAACGCTTCGCGGACACGGATGTCATTAAATGGCGGCCGAAGCGTATTCAGAGTCCCGTTCGTAGGGTTTCCCGGTCGATCGGCCATCAGCAATGATACGTCCGGGTTGGCCTTTGCCGGGGTTTCGCCCTCAGGCGGCACACTATCAATGACGCCCACCTCGCCTGCCTGAAGCATGGCAAAACGGACTGACGGTTCAGCAATGAAGCGCCAGACAATTCCGTCAAGCCACGCAGGACCTTGGTGCTGCGCTGTGGAAGGCCCCCATGCATAAGCTGGGTTTCTCCTGAGAATGACCTCACTCTGATGATCCCAGTGGGCAATAATGAACGGGCCAGACCCTACAGGGCTCTGACAGTTCACGTCGCGAGGGCGGGCTAAAGCTGCGGGCGACTCAATACCCAGAAAGCCTTGAGCCAGAACATTCAAAAAAGCCGAATACGGCGAAGACAGGTGAACCATTGCCGTGTAAGGATCGAGAATGTCGGTCCGGGTATATTGGCGGATATAACCGCCCGCAGTACCCGACTGCGTGGCAGGATCTACCATATGATCCAGATTGCGTTTTACAGCCGCTGCATCAAACTTTGTTCCATCGGTGAAGGTCACGTCATGCCGGAGGTGAAAGACATACGTTAGTCCGCCATCCGCTATCTCCCATGACGTTGCAAGCCAAGGATGAATGGTGCCCTGCTCGTCCATGGACACGAGCCGGTCCAGATACTGCTCAGCGATATAGACCTGCGGCATATCTCCATACACATGGGGATCCAGGCACAGAGGCTCGCGCTCCGTCGCAAAGACGAGAGTACCGCCTTTGTGGGGTGCTGATCCCTGATGCGTGTTCGGATGCCGCGTTTTACTGTCGGTATCATATCGATAAAACAGGACAGCTAAGCACGCTACCACCGGAATAAGTATCAGAACCGGCTTGGGGTTATGAGATCTGGTCATATTCTTAGAATCAACACGTACGAGCGAATATCTGACCAATGAACTATCCCGGGAAAGAACCAATGCCTCATCAGAAGTGCCTTCCCAAGTCACTGAGGTGTACAGTCACGCCGCCAAACACACTGAACCCGTCGCCCGGGTAAAACATTGCGGAATCAGTATGGTTTAGGTTGTAGGCAGTATAAGCCGCCGTGGCGTAATGCTTGTTTCCGAGATTACGAAAATCAAGAAAAGTGCTCCAGATTTTGCTTTTTGCCTCATAACCAAGCTTCAGACCGAAGATCCCATATCTGGGCGCCTTCAGTGTATTGGCGTAATCGACATAATAGCTTGAGGACGATCTAAAATCGAAGTTCGCATAGAACCCCAGAGGGTTATTATACTGGAGTTCGGCTTGATATTGCCACGTCGGTATCGACGGCAGCTTGTTCTGCCCAAGAAGGGAATCATGTCTGTAATAAAAATCATTGACCGTGAGAGCCTGACGGAAGGACAAGGCGCCATATTGACGCAGGTTAAAGAGTTTCGTTGAGAGCCCGGCTTCTATGCCCTGATGAATTGTCGGGCTTGCATTAGACGTTCTGGTAATCTCAGCTGTTGTATTTGTCGCGCGCGTGACGACGACGGACAGCAACTCGTCTTTGACCCAACTCCGATAAAGGGTTAGATTTCCGTCGAATATACCGACATGACCTCGTATACCAATTTCCGCCGAGTTGGCCCGCTGGGCTTTCAATGGCCCTACAGTTCCTGTGTCATTATAGGGGCTGCCCCCTTTGACATCATGGTAATTCCAGGTCACCGGGGGGTCGATCAAGCGACTGAAGTTGGCGAAGACATCAATGTCTGAATTGATTTCGTACCGCAAACCGACGCGCGGCGTAATAAAGACATTATTATAGTGCTCACGGCTTTGCAGAGACGAGTTCGGTATCAAGCGGTCAACAACGCGAATATTGCGGTCAATCCAGATGACTGAAAAACCGCTAGTCAGCCAAAGCCGGTTGAAAATATTGAAATTATTCCCGGCCGCAAAAACCAGGTCATGTGATCCGCCGTATTTGACACGCTGGTGCAGCGTCCAGTCTTCTCTATTATAAGTCGTGGACGGGACGGAAGACGTGTAATATCGAGAGTCTCCAGACACCATATGCACGTCACTCAGAATAAAGTTGCTTTCAATATTCCGCCCTAGAAGACGATCACTCCGGTTATATTTGACAGAATTGTTAATGTCCGTGGAACGCCACAGGTTGAACTGCTGCGTATTCGTCCCGTTAAAGAGAGGATAATCATTCCATGTTATGCCGTATTCCAGCTTGGAATCATCATCGAAAATGTAATCGGTTTTAAATCCCAGCATGGTGCTTCTGGTCGGGCGCCCTCCCCAGTCGTTTGGGTTGATGCTGGGGCTTTTGCGAAGTTGAGCGAGTGTCAGCAAGCCACCATAATGGCCGAACCCTTCATCCCATTTAAAAATAAGTCGTGCAGACAGCTTGTCGGTGAAACGATAGCCAAGATTTGCGACAACATCGGTACGATGCATCGCCGTATAGCTCTGGAAGCCCTGGCGGTTGGTACGCACTACAGTGACGTAATAATCGCCTTTCCTGTTACTGAACGTTCCCCCCTGACTGACCTGTTCTTTCAGTGTGCCATAGCTGCCGGCTTCGAAACGGGCCATGAACCCGGGCGCAGAGACCCCGGTATGTGGTACGAAATTGATGCCGCCACCAAGAGCGGTCGCAGCATAGTCAAATGCGTTGGCACCATAAAGGACTTCTGTGCGCTGATATCCAGTATTGTTGAGTCGATCTTCCTGAAACCCTCCCACCCCGCTGACAGTCAATCCATCAATCAGGTATTTCATTCCGAGGCTGTAACCTCCGTAGAACACCCCGGCGCCCGATCCTCTTATGGAGATCTTGTTTCCGGTGCTTCCACTGGTTGCCTGCGCGAAAATACCAGGCTGAAATGCCAAAGTATCCTCAAGCGTGGCTGACCGCCCTTTCTCAACTTCCTTGTTGCTGATAATCGTGAAATTTCCTGGCACCTTTCTCATGCGCTTTTCGGCTGTGCGAACGCTATTCGACCCAGTGACACTGATATCCTCGCTCTTTGAATGAGGAGAAATTGCATCGCCTTTTAAGCGCTTCGGAGCAGCCGGAATGGTGGGACGGCTGACCGCTGAGACGACATGAGGGCCTCGCGAACCAGAGCGTTTGTTCCTTTCAGCATCCTGGGCGATAGCCGCGGGAATGATGGTGCATGTTGAAAGGACGGTCATGCCAAGGAGGAGAATGCGTGTGTGCCGTTCGCAGAAGGCTTTCATGACTCGTTTCTCAACATTCAGGTGATATCTCGGAACATAAAATCGACCGTCAGGAGGCGCATTTCCTACCGACGATTCCTTTATTCACATATCCGAATGTATGAACGTTAATAACAACGTATTTTTAATGTTGTATAAAAATACGTCATTGACGCCCATAAAACTTAGGGAAGGAGCCATTCTAAGAGTTCCTATTGAAATAATTAATGGGAGAGATGACGAATTAAAAATTACGCTTATCCCGGTATGGTGCGCATCATGAACTACGAAAACTAGTTAATTCTGCCTTATATTCGTTAGGTGTCGTTGTATGTCCTCTTCCGCCGATTTCGTCTCTGCCAGAGAACGCTTTCAGCCGATCATAGAAACAATAACGCGTGCATCACGGGAGTTCGAGCACGACCCCGCGCTTGTGAGAAGCATTGTGCAGGATTTGAAAACTGCGGGACTGGGACGCGTCCGTCTTCCGAGTAAATTGGGCGGGTATGGAGCTTCCTTGAAACAGAGCTTCACCCTACTGAAAGAGCTAGCGACAGCAGATTCCAACCTTCCACAGATTTTCCGTGCTCATTTTGCCTTTATTGAAGGCAGGCTCCGCCATTCACACAAATCTGCCGAATGGTTTGACCGCATCCGTGATGGCGCTCTTTTTGGCGCGGCGATGGCGGAACGCTCAGACGAAACGGGTGTGTCGACGCAACTGAGTTCCGACGGACAGGAGTATCGCCTGAATGGTACAAAATACTATTCGACTGGCACCCTCTATGCTGACTGGATCATTGTCTGGGCCGCAGAGGGAGAACAGCGCGCGCATGTTCTGGTTCCTTCAGAGGCCTCAGGTGTCACACGAATTGACGACTGGGACGGTTTTGGTCAGCGCCTGACCGGCAGTGGGACAACTGTTTTTGACAACGTTTTAATTGCTCCGACACAAATTCTGGATCGCTCCGAGCCCGGAAATATTCCTGCGCATTCTTATCTCGCCGCTTACTATCAGCAGTTCCATCTGGCAGCATTGGCAGGAATTTCAGCCGCCGTACTTCGCGATGCGATTGACTTTGTAAGGCCCCGAACGCGAACCTTCGGCGTTCCCGGCAAAGTTATCCAACGAGAAGATTCTGTTGTGCAGGGCGTTGTTGGGCGGCTGTCTGCTCTTGCCTTCTCAACTTCTGCTCTGGTCGATCGCGTTTCGGACGCTTTGACGGAGGCTGAGCCCGCGTGGCTAAGAGGCGATACCGAGAGCGTGACGTTTAGCGAAGCAGAAGAAGCCGCCTTTAAAGCGCAGCAAATCGTTATTGATCAAACGCTTGAAGCCGCAAATCTACTTTTTGAAGTTGGCGGCGCATCGGCCACCAGTCAGACCAGAAATCTGGATCGCCATTGGCGCAATGCTCGCGTTCTGTCCTCGCATAACCCTGCCGCGCAACGCCGCCGGGAACTCGGGGATCTGGCCTTGAATGACACCCCTCTCTGGACGCCGTACCGTGAAGGTCTGAAGAAAAATCTCTCCAAGGAGCCAGCATGAGTAAGGCATCGGCCCCTAAACGGTTAAAAGTCAATCTGTTTGAGATGGCTTGCGTGAGTCACATCGTCCATGGAATGTGGACGGCGCCTGACAACAATCGCCACCGTTTTGGAGAAATGGCATTCTGGCTGGAACAGGCCCGCCTAGCGGAAGATGCAGGCTTCGATGCAATTTTTCTTGCCGATGTCATCGGAGTCTATGACCGTTTCAACGGGCTTGACCCTGCCCTTCGGCTCGGCGTGCAAATTCCAAACCTTGATCCACTTTCGCTGATTCCGGCTATGGCGGCTGTGACAACGCGCCTGGGGTTTGCCGCGACATTCTCCACGACTTATGAGCCACCGTTTGCATTTGCCCGACGCATGAGCACACTCGATCTTCTGACAGAAGGGCGCGTTGGCTGGAACATCGTGACCTCTTACCTGCCAAATGCCGCCAGAAACTTCGGCCTTGCAGACGAAATCGAGCACGACGAGCGCTACGAGCGGGCTGAGGAATATCTTGAGGTTCTCTACAAGCTCTGGGAGCAGAGCTGGGACGAAGACGCTCTGGTCATTGATCGTGAGAAGGACGTTTTCACACACCCTGATCGTGTTCATTACATCAACCACAAGGGTCGGCATCATCAGGTTGAGGGGCCACATCTTGTGCAGCCCACACGCCAGCGCACGCCCGTTTTATTTCAGGCGACCGGGTCCAAGCGTGGCCTGGAATTTGCAGCCCGCCATGCGGAGGCCGTTTTCATTGGTGGACGTACACGCGAGGAAATTCGCCATAACATCGCCCAGACACGCGAACAGGCAGCTCTAAACGGTCGAGACCCCAACGACCTGAAATTCTACGTCATGGCCGGGCTCATCGCTGGGAATACAGAAGTCGAGGCTCAGGAGAAGCTGAATCGCTACCGTGAGCGCTATAGCGTTGAGGCTGCTCATGTCCACGCGCAGGCCGAGATTGATTTGCGGAATTTTGACCGCTCCTTAACCATTGGCGAGGCGCTTGAGCAATCGGGGCGTCCATTTGGAAACATGGGGCGTCGATTTGGCCCCGATCAAACAGTTGGCAGCGCACTGGACCAGATTGCCAGCTTCGAACAGGGCCGTTTTTTCGTCGCCGGCACGCCGTCACAGATCGCGGATGCCGTCGAAGACTGGCTCGATGAAGATGGGATCGACGGGATTAATCTCCGCCAATACCACACGTTCGAGACGGCCAGGGATTTTGGAGAGCTGATTGCTCCGGAACTCCGCAAGCGTGGTCGCTTGCCAGAGCGCAACAGCCCTCCGGAGACGCTGCGTCATCGCCTGTTCGGTTTTGATCGCCTTCCGACAAGCCATCCGGCCCATCAGCTCCCCCTGCCCGTTCACGCCCAGACAGCGAGTTTCTCATGAGCACAAATGCCGTCATCGGGGACATCCCCGAGAAAATCAACGTTCTTTGGTTCCTTCCAACTCATGGAGACAGCCGATATCTGGGGACACAGGAAGGTGGCCGCAGCGTTGATCTGCCATACCTCCAACAGGTCGCACGGGCTGCGGACAGTTTGGGATATTACGGCGTCCTCCTCCCCACAGGTCGGAGTTGCGAAGACTCCTGGATCGTTGCGTCTTCCCTTATTACGTCCACTGAACGGCTGAAATTTCTGGTGGCCGTGCGACCTGGGTTGCAATCTCCAACCGTCGCAGCACGTATGACGGCAACCCTTGATCGGTTATCCGGAGGGCGCTTGCTAATCAACGTTGTGACTGGCGGAGATCCGAAAGAGAACGAGGGGGACGGTCTCTTTTTCGATCATGCTACCCGCTACGAAATTACTGACGAATTCCTGTCGATCTACTCTCGTCTTCTGAAGGGTGACACCGTCAATCACGAGGGCAAGCACTTTCATATTGCGGACGGTCAGATCCTTTATCCTCCTCATCAGGCTGGGGGGCCGCCTCTGTATTTCGGCGGATCTTCTGAGGCAGGAATTCAGGTCGCGGCCAAGCGGATCGACAAGTATCTGACCTGGGGAGAGCCACCGGAACTTGTTAAGGAGAAAATTTCCCGTGTTCGCGAGGCCGCTGCGCGTGAAGGACGCGAAGTCAGTTTCGGAATCAGGTTTCATGTCATCGCACGTGAGACGACCGAGGAAGCCTGGGCTGCGGCGAACCGTCTGATCTCCCGCCTTGATGACGCAACCATTGCTCAGGCCCAGTCTGTGTTCTCAAGGCTGGATTCAGTGGGGCAGTCCCGCATGAGCGCCCTGCATGGCGGACGGCGGGACAGGCTGGAAGTCAGTCCTAACCTCTGGGCTGGCGTCGGGCTGGTCAGAGGCGGAGCTGGCACGGCTCTGGTGGGTGATCCGGCCACCATTGCTGAACGCATTGATGAATACAGGCGCGCTGGTTGCGACAGCTTCATTCTCTCTGGATACCCTCATCTGGAAGAAGCTTACAGCTTTGGCGAACTTGTCCTTCCCCTACTTCCGACTGCCCATCCGACACGGGCAACCGGCGGTCAGAACAATATGGGGCCATTTGGCGAGACGATTGCCAACTCCTATCGCCCGGCCCAAGCCTCTTCATGAACGCGGAAGTCCAGATCAGCCGTCAGCCCGTTTTTGCCACTGTAGCAATTATCGGTGGTGGAGCGACAGGAACGATGATTGCGTACCATCTTCTTCGCAAACGCCCGGATCTGGGTTCCAAGAGCGTTGTGATCTTCGAGCCTCGCCCTCGGTTGGGCGCAGGCGTCGCTTATGGCAGCGAGGACCCGCAGCATCGGATCAATGTGCCCGCTTCGCGGATGAGCATCGATACAGAGAGACCTGAAGACTTTGCGGACTGGTTCAAATGGCACAGTCATAAAACCTGTGATCCGGAAGCATTCTTGCCCTCTGGAGACATCTATCCGACGCGTGCAGAATTTGGTCGTTACCTTTTTGAGAGAATAACGCCATTTCTCGTCAATGAGACACTTCAGCATATTCAGGACACTGTGGTGTCTGTACAGCATACCGGCGAGCACTGGCAGATCCAGACCGGCCACGGCGCGATTTATACTGCTGCCTATGTTGTCATCGCGACCTCGCATCCCGTCCCAGCCCTACCAGGCCCGCTCAAAGGGATCGCGCACGATCCGCGAGTGATCTCTGATCCATGGGCAAAAGATGTCTTCAAGACCATAGACCCTCGGGCACGGATTGCCATCATAGGTACCGGGCTTACGATGGCAGATGTTGTGGCAACTCTCGCAGCACAGGGGCACCTTGGCCCTATCACTGCGGTCTCTCGTCGCGGTCTGCGCTCCCGAGGGCATTCACATGGGCCTGCCAATCTATTTGGGGATTTTTCCACCAACCCCGAACAGACGGCGCTGGGCTTGCTCAGACGTATTCGCAAGACCCTTGCTTCTGCCTCTGAAAGGCCATGGCAAGACACGCTTGATGCTATACGTCGCCAAGGGAAGACTATCTGGACGGCTCTGCCGGTCGCTGAACAGCGTCGTCTTGTCCGCCACCTTCGACCATTCTGGGATGTCCATCGTTTTCGGATCGCACCACAGGTCGAACGCGCTTTAAACCTGAGATCAGAAACAGGGTTACTCACAGTGCTTGCTGCTCGGGTTGAGAGCGCAGAAGCCGCCCCTGATGGCCTTACTCTGTACCTTCGGGAGCGTGGGGGACGAAGCCGCACGGTCCATGCAGACATTCTGATCAATACCACAGGCCCTGACCATGCAGGCATTCTAACCAAGCCTGGTTTTCTTTCCCGTCTGGCCCATGATGGCTTTGCGCAGAGAGATCCTGTTGGTCTCGGGCTCTGGACCGACAAAGATCACTCCGCACTTGTCGACGGCCTGCCAGTGTCGGGCCTCCTTGTCGCTGGCCCGCTTTCCCGCGGGACTTTCGGTGAGCTGATGGGCTTTCCGGAGGTAACGGCCAACTCCCAGTCTGTAGCCTCCAGGCTGGCCGATATTCTTCAGATCTCGACATACTCTGAACAGGTGCATTCATGACGTCTGCTCAAAATGCCACATCCGGCACGCCTCGCCCTATAATCCGTCATGCTGATGATGTTTCTGCCATCGTCAACGCAGGACCTCAGGGCGGCGGTCACGCAAACATCATCGTTGCCCTTGCTCTCGGCGGCGTCTTTCTTGACGCCTATGATCTGACGACGCTGTCCTATGGCATTGGTGACGTACAAAAGCACTTTGGTCTCACGACATCTGCCACAGGCATGGTCGCAGCAGCGATGAGTGCCGGGACGATTGTCGGGAGCATTGCAGGCGGATGGCTGACTGACCGGATTGGTCGATACGCCGTTTTCATGGCGGATATGATCTGCTTTGTCATCGCCGCCCTCGTGGCAGGCATGGCCCCCACTGCCACCATCCTGATCCTTGCCCGTTTCGCGATGGGTTTTGGCGTCGGAATGGACCTGCCTGTCGCCATGGCGTTCCTGTCGGAGTTTTCAAAGCTCAACGGAAAAGGAAGCAAAGCAAGCCGCGCCGCAGCATGGTGCCCAACGTGGTATGCCGCCTCTTCACTGTGCTTTTTCCTCGTTTTTGCCCTAGATGCGGTCGTTCCCGCCGCCCATCCGGATTGGCTATGGCGCGCTTCACTGGCCTTCGGGGCGCTTCCTGCGCTTCTGATCATCCTCGTCCGTAATCGATACATGAGTGAATCCCCTATCTGGATCGCCCGGAACGGCGATCTGGAGAAAGCCGCGGAGATTTTAAGGGCGTCTCATGGCATTGATCCCGTTCTTCAGATTGAAGCTCCGCCTATCCGGCCACAACCTCATGGGATTGCCCCGCTCTTCCGTCAGCCTCTGCTCAAACGTGGAATTCTTGTAAATACCATTTCCATCGTCAGTGCCTACTCCTACGCCGCAATCGCGTTTGGGGCGCCGAGTTTGCTCGCAGGAATGCTGCACCTCGACCGTAAGCAGGTTCTGATTACATCAATTGTCCTGAACCTTGTCTTTGCATTTACGGGCGGTTTGATCGGCGTTCGTCTGGCGCGGTACGTGTCGTCGCGCAAGGTCAATATCGTCGGATATATTCTTCAGGCTGTTTCCATAGGAACGCTGGCGATTGTCGGTACCCCACACTCCACGACAGGTGTCATAGCGGTTCTCGGTGGGTTCGCTGGGTATCTCTTCGGTCAAGGCTTCGGACCCGGCTGCCAACAGATGATCTATGCCACTCTCACCTACCCGACCGAAATCCGGGGCGTGGGCATTGGCATGAACAGGCTGATTTCTGGCCTGGGCGCTACGATGGCCATGTGGGCTCTACCCAGCCTCTATGCAAATTTCGGAACGAACCTCTTTTGGCTCATTTTGAGCGCCCCTCTGATCGGTCTGACATTGCATCAGGTGATCCGTTGGGATGTCTTCAATTATGACCCGGATGGCGACGACACGTTGAAGGGCGTCCTGAGGCCAGTCACCCGACAAGACACCTCTCTTCAGCACTCAGCCCTCTTCAATCAGGGCTGAGTGCAGCCGAGCCCATCCCTCGCCGTTTCATCCTGATCGTTTTCAAGGAGCGCATGTGTCTCTTATCCCCGTAAACGCATTTGATATGAATTGCGTCTCCCATCAGGCAAGCGGCCTATGGCGGCATCCGAACGATCAGTCATGGCATTACAATACCATCGGATACTGGACGAACCTGGCGAAAACGCTTGAACGTGGACTATTCGACGGCCTTTTCATCGCAGATGTTCTTGGCATCTACGATGTGTATGGAGGCGGCCCGGAAGCGGCATTACGCAATGCGTCTCAGGTTCCCGTCAATGATCCGGCCATGCTGATTTCCGCCATGGCCGCGGTCACTGAAAATCTGGGCTTCGGGCTGACGGCAACCCTCTCTTTCGAACATCCCTACCCCTTTGCTCGCCGCATCAGCACCCTGGATCACCTTACCAACGGGCGGATGGGGTGGAACATCGTAACGGGTTATCTGAACAGCGCCGCAAAAGGCGTTGGTCAGCAACAGCAGACATCCCATGATGAGCGTTACGATGTCGCGCGTGATTATATGCAGGTTCTTCGAGGTCTGTGGGAAAAAAGCTGGCAGGACGGCGCCGTCCGTCGGGACAGAGAAAGTGGGATCTTTACGGATCCCGTAAAGGTTCATCGCCTTCAGCACAAAGGAAAATACTTCGAGGTAGATGCAATTCATCTCTGTGAACCCTCACCTCAGCGAACACCCGTCCTCTATCAAGCCGGAACTTCCAGTAAAGGGCGGGCTTTTGCCGGGAATTACGCTGAATGCGTCTTTATTGCTGGCCCATCCAAAGAAGTGGCGAAACATGCCGTTTCAGGGCTGGAAGCAGAACTCCAGCGCACAGGACGGTCACGGAAATCACTCAAGATTTTCTCTCTCGTAACCATCGTAACAGCCGAAAACGATGAGGCTGCTTTCGAAAAATGGGCGGAATACAGAAAATATGTCAGTCACGAAGGTGCTCTGACGCTCATGTCAGGATGGACCGGGATCGATTTTTCGACCTTCGATCTCGATGATCCTGTCCGTCATATTCGTAATGACGCCATTCACTCCGCAATTGATGCTTTAACCGTTGTAGACCCCAAACGGGTGTGGACCGTAAGGGAACTCGCAGAACATGCGGCAATCGGGGGCATGGGCGTAACGTTCGTTGGGGGCCCTCAGAAAGTCGCAGATCAGATTGAAAAATGGATTGAAGACACAGGTATTGACGGTCTCAATCTCGCTTACGCCATCACCCCAGGAAGCTTCGAGGACTTCGTGACTTATATCGTGCCAGAACTTCAAAAGCGTGGCCGTTACAAGACAGAATATCAACCCGGAACTCTACGGGAAAAGCTCTTCGGAACATCTGAACCACAATACAACACGGCGGCTCCATGACTGATACACGCGCCACTATCAAGCGTCGCAGCCTACTTTTTGGCACTCTTGCACTTACCCTTGCCTCGCCAGCTCGCGCAGCAACACCGGTTATCCGCATCGGCTATCAGCGCTACAGCACCCTGGTTATTCTCAAAGCATCTGGCGCCTTGGAAAAAGCATTGGCTGGCCGCGCGAATGTCGTGTGGTCCGAATTCGTGGCTGGCCCACAGCTCCTGCAGGCCCTTGTTGCGGGAGCACTTGATTTGGGACAGACCGGCGATGCTCCGCCAGTGTTTGCAGCCGCCGCAAGCCCCGGTGCACTTGTCTATGTCGGACATGAGCCTCCTGCCCCACTAGCCGAAGCCATTCTTGTCCCCAAAGAGAGTTCGATCCGCACCGTCGCGGATCTAAAGGGCAAGCGGATCGCTCTCAATCGCGCGTCCAACGTCCATTGGTTTCTTCTTCAGGCCCTGCATAAAGCCGGGCTATCTTTTCATGATATCAAACCCGCCTATCTCACGCCTCCCTCTGCTCGCTCAGCCTTTGAAAGCGGCCAGATCGATGCATGGGCAATATGGGACCCCTATCTGTCCGGGGCACTCTCCAGTGGTCCACGCATTCTGACAACCGCACAGGATATTGTCGCCAATCGAGAGTTTTTTCTGGCTCGCCGTGCGTTTGCAGAACGTCAGCCTGACCTTCTTCGGGAAGCACTTCACCAGGTCGCTCAAACGGATGTTTGGGCACAAATCCATAAGCCCGAAGTCTCCCGTCTTCTCGCGACGCAAACAGGACTGCCGTACGATACAGTGTATTCTGCAATCAAGACACGTGATTTTGGTTATGCGCCTATGAGCGCGGATATTATTCGGGAACAGCAACAGGTTGCTGACGGATTTTTAAAAGAAGGACTTTTACCTTCACGCATCGATATCGCTTCAGCAGTCTGGAAGTGATCATCAGAAGCGTAAAAAATTTCACTAACGATCGTGCCAAAAGAGCCGTTGAAAGGAACGATTCCGGCTGCGTTAGCCGTTTCACTTTTTAAGATGGAATTCCCTCACCGCCCTTATCACTCAGAGATTTTCATATAAGACCTGATTAATAATCATATATGCGCCTGTATAAATCTAATTAAAAAAGTAATATAAATTTTTAACCATCGTGTTTGGTGACATGTCTTTAGGTAAGGAATACTTGGATGCGATGTAAGCGCGGTGATGACTGAGAGGCAATAAGCCTTGTTGTGAAGTTGCGTCCCATCCACCCGAAGCAACAATGCTGTGTTCTCTATCTTTCGATTAATCGAAAGAGACCAGAGATACCGCATTACCCTCCGTTGCAGATGCGGCCACAGAATTCACACCTAGAAATTCAGAGCTCCGAATGTGAGCCAGAGCATCAATAAACATGGGGCAAAATTGCGCCTCAGAATGAGCTTGAAAATGAAGAGTAAGAAAAATCAGGTGCATTCCCATACAGGTTTTCGTCTTGGTGTACCCCATGGCCACCTGTCTTCCCTCTTGTTAAGCGCGATCGCAATGACGCCACTCATGAGCGAAGCGGCAGAGTACAAAACTCATCCAACTCATCACCGTACAGGCACTTCGAGTAAAAAACTCGCAACAACACCCTCTGCCGTGAGTAGGACACAGCCCTCTGAGGTGGTTCATCGCTCTGCTGCGCCCAAACCCTTCGTCGCCCCGACAAGTGAAACAATCAAGGTTTCCACCCGTCGACGCTCTGTGGTCGATCAATCGAAGGCAGCATTAAGCACTATTCCCGGTGGCGTCAGTGTGATTGACGCACATGAGGTTCTGAAAGGCCGAAACTTCACTAACGCTGATGTTCTTGCGTTCCAGCCAGGTGTTTTTGCCCAGAGTTCGGGTGGAGGTGATGGCTTGCGCCTGTCTATCCGTGGTTCCGGGATTCAAACAGGTACAAACTATTTTCGTTCAGGCATTCTGATGATGTTTGACGGCCTACCCGTAACGACGCCGGCTGGCACGCCTTACGAATTATTTGAAACACTCGGCGTGCGTTATACAGAAGTACTTCGTGGCGCCAATGCGTTTGACTATGGCGGCTTACAACTTGGTGGCGCTATCAACTACGTCACACCGACGGGTTATGATGCGGACTTATTCCAGGTTCGGGCAGAAGCAGGCAGCTTCAACTATAACAAGCAGCAGATCAGTTCCGGAAAAGTCATTGGGAAGTCTGATTACTATGTCAGTATCACCAAATCCTATCGAGGCGGATACCAGCAGCAAACGGCAGCAAGCAGTTTTGGTGTTAACGCAAACTATGGATACCGCTTCAATGACAAAGTCTCCACGCGGTTCTTCTTCCGGTATCGACAGACGCAAAACGGATATCCAGGGTTTCTGACGCGAGATCAGATCATTGATAATCCGAAACAGGCACAATCGACTTACGTTGCGCTTCATTCCAAACGCATTCAGCCGGGTTCGAAATGGTATGGCAATATGACGACGATCCGGATTGATGATCATTCCAAACTGGAGTTGGGAATTGATTATCAGGATGCTCCGATTGATATTGAGAATGGTACAACTGCGGGCATCTGGGGATACAAGACGATTGCGGGCGTGATCCGATACAGCCGGAAAGATAAGCTGTGGGGCCGCAGCAATGATATACTGTTCGGGATTGACACCTATAGCGATCTAGATGCTTGGCAAACAACACGCACCCGGACAAGTACTGGCACTTACGCAAGTGTTCCTTTTGGCACGTCTCTCCGGCACGCCACCTATGGCGGGACGGATAATTATTTCCATATCAGGGATAATTTCGAACTCTTCCATAATTTCTGGTTGACAGCTGCCGGGGCACTGGACTTTGTTCAACGCTCTACTGCAGTGACATATCCGACGCAGAACTCTCTCAAAACGTCGGCCGTCGGCTTTACTCCGCGTGGGGGATTTCGATATGTTATCAATCCGCATGTTTCTGTCTATGGAAACGTTAGCCGTAGTTTTCAGCCACCAAACGACTGGCAACTGCTTTCCGGGGCAAATTATACAAGTGGGCCTGCTGCAGGCTTGACAGCCACAGGAGCCAGCCTCGAAAACCAGACGGCAACAACGTATGAAATTGGTACGACGGGTAACTGGCTGCGCAATAAATGGAGCCTGACATACTACTATTCCTCTGTGAGGAATGAACTTCTGTCTGTCATGACCCCATTGTCACAACTTTACGGGAACGCGACCTATTCTAACGCGTCCCCAACCGTGCATCAGGGTGTAGAAGCATCCCTAGAAACGGATCTATATAAATGGTCCGGCGGAACTCTGGGCTTACGTCAATCCTATACCTACCAGGATTTTCACTTCAAAAATGATGCCGTTTTCGGGCATAATAAGCTCCCAGGAATTCCGGCTCATTTCTATCAGGGAGAAGTTCGTCTCGATCTTAAGAATGGCTTTTATGCTGGGTTTAATGCGCAGGTTTCGTCAAAGGTTTCCGGGTCTTATGACGATACCTACTTCGCCCCATCCTATCATATTTACAATGCCAATATTGGCTATGAATGGCCCGGGAAACACCGTCAGGTATTCCTGTCTTTCAATAATCTGGCCAATAAACATTATGCATCGATTGTGGTGCCTGGGTACATTGCTGGCGGCAAACAACTCTCAGTAATGCAACCAGGTGATGGATTTGGTGTATTTGCCGGAATTTCGGTAGGCCTTAACGATTAGGGACTATTAGGTGTTTGGTCCCGGGATTTGATGGTGTGATATTTTCGTATGAGTGGAAGGAGGCATTATGGGACAGATACGTCATGGCAGCGCCACGACCACGCACTCCGTGTGAGCAGCAATACAGCGATCGCAGGCTTCACTCGCGGCGTTGAGTAAGGGGTTCGGGATCATCAACCCGAAAACAGTGGCGAAGCGGCGGAAGCATCAGACGGTTGAGGATCAGAAAACTGGCCCTAACGAGCCTGACAGAAATCGAAGGAGCCATAGCAGTCGCTTTTCGCCGGCATACTCTACTACCGCGGGATGACTGCCCTTGGTCGAGCAAGCCGCTCTTCACCATCAAGGAGACTCAGTTGCTTCATCTTCCATCCCCCTCCCCCAATCACCACAGGAGGCATGAAATCATACAGAAAGGCCCAAAATCAGAGGGTTTTTCGAACCCTCCAGCTCGTAGCAATCTTGCGGATGAGAACTCCAGATCTGCGACAAACGCAGAGCGAATGCCATCACAGTAGCCATCAATCAGCACGCCTAAACCTCAATGTGCCGCTCGCCCAAAAAACCTTACGATCTTGGCACTAAGACACCCTAATGCTCGCAAAAGGTAATTCTCCGCCTTTTTCTGAAAAACACCCCTTTTTCACCCCCTATGTCCGTTAATTCTTATTATCGGACATAGGGTACGGGGCACAAAAAAGACCCGCAAAGGTCTTTGAGAGGCGTGTTCCACGGACGCTCATGCAAGGGCAAAGTCTGCTCCCGGAAAGACAGTCTGATCGTCTCAGGCCCTTTTTGCGAGAGACATTTCAACTCACGCAGGCTTGGAGTCATTTCTCTGGGTTGCGACTGACTTGGGGGAGAAGCGGACAGTCTGGTCATGGAACCTTCAGTTTTGAACTTGAAAGATAGGCAAGAACTCTTAAAAATAGCTGCAACTGAGTATTGTCTTCTCGAGAAATCCTACAAAGGTAGTGCCGCATGCTGTTGAATGCTTTCGATATGGATATTTACTGCGAATTAAATCCTGTAGTAAATTATTTTGAGGGCTTTGTTGAAGAATATCGAAGCCCGGATATCTACCTGTGGCCCGAAATCCGTGATGATTATCCGTCTGCGTTCGGGTGGGCTTCCCCGCATCTCGATATCAATCTCCAAAAGAGCGATTTGTATGATAGAATCGCATCTCTGAAGGCACTTTTTGATGGAGCAATGCGTATTTATGAAGACCCCGAATAGTATGGACTTCCATTCCCGCGACTACTGTTAAAAGATGGTATTGATTTAGGTGTTCTGCCAAGCGACGTTGATATTACGGCTGAACCATTCTCAAAAACAATAATACAAAAAAAATTTACAGAAGATTTTTCTCCGAAGACAAATGTCTCTCAGGCTATATTTTTAGCTCGCTTTGATAAAGAAGTTCCAGATATACTTAGGTATGTTTCATATCAAGGAATGTCGTACATTACGCTTTATGCGTTATATGATTGGATGAAAAAAGGAAAGTGGGACAATACCCGCATTTGTAAAGAAGAAAATTGGAGCGCTTCTCAATTAAACGATTTCACAAACACAGCTAATAATCCGGTTTTTCTTGGTCCTTATTGCCGTCACGGCGGATCAACAGGACCTTCTCCCAAACGTCCCGTGTTACTCAAGGATACGATACCTGGTATTATGTCTGCCATAAGAGCTTATATTAAGGAAAGAGGAGAAAATATCGACATTCAATCTGAATTATATACTCTTATTGTTTGATATTTTGCTTGTTGAAATTTGTTTATTATAGATATACGATATCTATTTCTGTGAGATAATAGAAGCTTAAAATTTAAACAAGACAACACAGAATGTAGATTTATAAGCCCGAATAGCATTGTGTAATGTCCATTATCTCAAAGAATGAAATGGTGATGGACGTCCGAGTTGTAGGCGAGAGCAGTAGCAACCAAGTAGGGTTTTGACGCGATCAAAATAGAAAGCGTTTGACCCGATTTTCATTATGTTCTGAGGTGGCAGATGTCGTGACGTAAGGACCAGGCAATGGCTTATTGGGGGAGTGTCTTCTGCTCCGCGATTTTCTTCATAGTATTCCGAGGACTGATTGTTGATAGCCATCGGTTTCATGCTGATCATATGGTGATGTGGCTCGGTCTAACGGTCTTGTGCACATTACTGTTCGCCGTAGGTGCTATTTTGCCGCTCACTGTAATCCGCTGGTGCACTGCAAAAGTGACGCGCCATACCCTTCTCTTCTATACAGGAGGTGGGGCGATGACGGGTTTGGCAGTAGGATCACTACTTGGGCCGATGATGCCTGATCTTGCTACAACAGGCATACCGGCAGTCGCTTTTTGGTCCAGCTATGTTGAGGCGTTCCAGAGCAGCGAACTGCTGTTTTTCCTCACAGGTGCGATCGGTGGCCTCGCTTATGCAATTCTCGCGCGGCCAGAAAAGCGGGCATCAAGCTTGCTGGACCGCACTTCATAAGTGGCGCACGGCAACCGCCAATTCTTATGCAGGCAATCTCGATATTTATAATGGCTTTGGTAGCAACGAACATATTTTGCCAACCTGGACTGATATTGAGCGCTTTATGATATCGTCAGGACAGATACCGGGACGCTAAGCCACGCTGACAAAGGATCTATACGAGCTGCCTGAGATCTGATTCACGTCCTGCCTGCGGGATAACGAATAGAGAGACCAGACATGGCCCGAGGCGATCTGACGGACCAGGAATGGGCGATAATTGGCTCACTTTTGCCTTCTGAGCCTGGACGTTGGGTACGTCCGTACGAAGATAACCGCCGTTCTCTCAATGGTATGCTGGATGTCTTACGCGTCGGTTGTCCGTGGCGGGACATGCATGAGCGCTACGGCAAGGGAAACTCCATATATGTTAGGTTTCGCCGTTATGGCCTGCTGCCGGTCACTCCATCACGCAAAGGCCCCCGCGCTCCACAGAAAACAGACTGGCGGCGCTAGGCTCAGGACTCATAGCCAGAAGATGACGGTTGCGGCGAG
>NZ_BANH01000013.1 GCF_000964465.1 Gluconobacter thailandicus F149-1 = NBRC 100600
TACGAATCTGGGGGTTAGAGGTTCAAGTCCTTTCGGGTGCACCACACAGCTTTTCCCTGAAAATCAGTGCGTAAGTTCTTCCAGAGCGCGATAGACGTCTTCCCATTCGTAAGGCTTGGGAAGAAAGGCTGTCTTTTCCGGAAGTGTTCTCTGTTCTTTCAGGAATGCGCCTGACGTCAGAACAACCCCGATCTCCGGCCAGCGTTGCACAACTGTCTCTGCCAGATCGAGCCCATTGATACGGCCCGGCATGTTCACATCAGAAAATACGAGATCCACGGTTTCGCCTTTCAGCAGAATATCCATGGCTTCATCGGCAGTGGCAGCAAGAATCGGGTTGTATCCTGCGTCTTCAAGCATGTCTGCAGCAAGAAACCGCAGCAGAGCCTGATCTTCGACGACTAACACATTCTTCCGCGCCGCCAGATAAGCACCTCCAGCATGCATGCCGCGAGACCGCCCGACAGACGTCGTTCCTTTCCCTGACATGACATACATAAAACGCGCCCTCCTGGACCAATATTGATTGGAAAAACCAAAATAAGGTGTTCCCGATCTTTCAAACGTCCGATCTGGAAGATGTTTGCAGAATTATGAAAATTCTTCTTCCTACCCCTATCGAATCAGGGGAGCAGCCAATCCGCCCGGCCCAACATCTGCCCCTACCGCAAGCGCCCCAACACCCCACGCCCCCTCGGGTGCGCGCACCAGCAAAGGGGCGCCGCTGACACCTTTGGTGGCTTCGCAGTCGTGATGCACAAGCCCACTGACCGTGACGCCGTTGATGTGGCATTCCACATCCCCGAACGGAACTTCACTTCTGTCCTGCGGATACCCCACAAGCATGGCGCTCATCCCGTCCCTCACCTCCACGGCCGGAAGCAGGTCAGCCGCGACCGCGACTGGATGATCCATGAGCAGCGTGGCACGGTCATTGCTTGCCGTTCCGGCCTCATTCGCCGGATCATATCCTGCCGGAATAACGAAACGGGCGACTTGTGCATGCTGTCGATACCCGCCGCGGGCATATCCCATGAGAACATGAATGTCTTTCGGCTGGATATAATGATGCGTTGCGGGCAGCCAGAGACAATGAGCTGCCGTCATCACAACCGTCGGGGCCACAGCGAAGCCCGTACACCTTACCCCCAGCTCTGTCTGCACACGCGCCAGAATCCGCCATGGCGCTTTGTTGACGTCTATCAGTTCCCGCCTTGCTCCGTCTCCCAGACCAGGCAGTACGGACTGTGGCCGGGCGAACGTATGTCCTGCCCCACCCAACCCCGCCAGCTCCAGGAAACTGATCAGAAGGCAGGAACGAAATTTCATCCCAGATTATCCGGACCGAAAGCGTCCGGCAGCAGGTCTGCAAGTGTTCGCGTCAGAAGAAGTTTACCCGTAGAAGAAATCATGTGAACTTTCAGATCTGGCTGCCCGAATTCCCGCAGCTTCTGCCGGCACCCTCCACAGGGTGTACAGGGTTGGTCGCCGCCACCAACAATCACGATTTCTTCAATACGCTGACCGCCGCCAAGCACCATTGCGGAAACAGCCCCGCCTTCAGCACAGGTGCCGAGCGGATAGGCTGCATTTTCTACATTGCAGCCGGAATAGATGACACCATCACAGCGCAGCGCCGCGCCCACCTGGTATCGGGAATATGGCGCGTAAGCACGGGAGCGGGCATCAAGGGCCCGGGAGATCAGTTCTTTCATCATAATTCCGACACTAGTGCCTGTGTGAACGGCTTGGAACATCCAAGCGTCCACGATACGGTAGAACCATCATGAACGCTCCCTTTTCCGCCCCCTCCCTTAATGACCTTCTGACAAGCCGCCCTCCTCTTGAGGTCAATGCCCGTGACGGTCTTCTTTTCGAAGGCGTGCCCCTGCACGTCATCGCTGCTGTTGCTGGTACGCCCTGCTGGATTACGGGGGCCGGTACGCTGCGCCGTCGCGCCAATGCGCTGAAAGCGGCTTTCGAAGCTCGCAACTTGCCAGTGCATTTCCATTTCGCCATGAAATCGCAGGATCATCAGGCGACCCTGACAATTCTCCGGGACTGCGGCTACGGCGTCGACATCGTCAGCGGCGGAGAAATGAAGCGCGCACTGCATGCCGGGATCGGGCCAGATGGAATCGTCTTTTCCGGTGTCGGGAAATCAGATCTTGAACTCCGTGAAGCTGTGGAACGCGAGATCCGTCAGATCAACGTGGAGAGCGTGGAAGAGCTTCACCGCCTGAACGAGATCGCCCGTGCCTGCGGCAAGGTGGCCCGCGCGGCCCTGCGTGTGAACCCGGATGTCGATGCACAGACGCACGACAAGATCAGTACCGGCCGTGCTGGCGACAAGTTCGGGATCGAACATCGGCGCGCCGTTGAACTTTATGCCGAAGCGGCTACCCTCGATCATGTGCAGCTTATCGGTCTGGCGGTACATCTTGGCAGCCAGATGCTGACGGCTGAGCCGTTCCGTCAGGGATACAGTCGCCTTGCCGATATGGTTCGGGAAATCCGGGCCGCCGGCCATCCGATCGAAACAATCGACTGTGGCGGCGGTCTGGGTATCCGGTACAAGGATGAAGTTGCCCCTCCCCCGGAAATGCTCGCAGGCGTTATTGCCGAAACACTGGGAGATCTCGACGTGGCGCTCAGCATTGAGCCCGGTCGCTGGCTGTCGGCCCCGACAGGCGTCCTTCTGTCCCGCGTGATCGAAACCAAGGCAGGCAATCCGGATTTCGTCGTGATTGATGCCGCCATGAACGATCTGGCCCGTCCGGCGCTGTATGATTCATGGCATGGCATCCTTCCCGTCGCCCCGGCTGCGTTCAGTGACGCTCTCAAGCCATGGGATGTGGTAGGACCTGTCTGTGAAAGCAGTGATATCTTCGCGAAGGATCGCATCCTGCCTGCGTCCCTCAAACGTGGAGATCTCGTTGCCCTTCTGGATACGGGAGCTTACGGATCCGTCATGAGTTCGACCTATAATTCCCGGCCCTTCGCCGCTCAGGTTCTGGTCGATAATGGTCGCTGGGAGATCATCCGCCAGCGCCAGACCGTGGAAGACCTGATCGCAGCAGAAACCGTTCCGGACTGGCTGCTGCCCGCCCATGGCTGATCCGATTGCCGCAACAGCTCGCCTCGTTTCCATTCGCCGTCGCGCCAGGCGCGTTCTGTGGTGGGAACGTGCCTGGCCAGCTCTGCGCTGGTCGCTGCTTCTTGCGGCATTCTATGGTCTGGCCAGTCTGGCCCGTGTGCCTCAATCCTTGCCCGACTGGCTTCATGCCCTTTTCGAACTGATTGTTCTTGGAACGGCGCTCTGGCTCGGCATCAAGGGACTGCGCTCCATTCCGCAACTTACGGAAGCACAGGTTGACCGCCGGATTGAGCGTGCCTCGCATCTCGCTTACCAGCCGCTTCTGACGCTTGCTGACCGTCCGGCTTATGCCGGCAATGGTGAGCAGGCAGCCATTTGGGCCCAGCACGTTCACCGCGTTGTCGCATCCCTTGGCCCTTTGAAGGTCGGATTTCCAAAGCCGGAAACAACAACGGGCGAAAAGCTGGGTCTTGCGTCTGTCACGGTTGCACTTGCCGCAGCTATGGCTTTAATCGGCCCTCATTCCCTCTCTCGGTTGCATTCAGGTTTTGTGCCCGGCGTGGATGATGATAGTGTTCCCCTTCCATCGGTGCAGGCATGGATTGATCGTCCGTCCTACGCACCCGGTGCGCCTGTTTTCCTCTCCCAAACGCAGCAGGCCAAACCTGTAACCGTTCCGCAAGGGGCCATCCTGAATGCGACGATTACAGGTGCGAATGGTCGCCCTATCCTGCGCGGAGCCACATCTCTCAGTCATGACCGGCTCGATGAAAAAAGCTGGAGCGAGAAGGCAACCCTTCAGCAGAGCGGAACGGTAACGCTCTCCTCACGTGGCCGGATCCTTGGCTCATGGCGCGTCACTGTCGAGCCTGATCTTCCTCCCGTGGTTTCATGGGACGGGAAGCCGGCTCCGCAGAAGGATGACTGGCGGACCAGCCTTCCCTGGCATGTTCAGCAGTCTTACGGCGTCGCATCTCTGGACGCTGAAATCAGACTTCCGGGCATTTCGAAAGGCCGCACGCTTCGTGTGCCCATTCCTCTGGACGGTCATCCCAAGGATGCCAAAGGCGAGGCCCGGCCGGACCTTTCTTCCGATCCCTTTGCGGGCATGGAGGTTGAGGGACGGCTACACGCCACCAGCGTTTCCGGCCATGAAAGCCGCAGCGACGCAATTCGTTTTCGTCTGGGTGCACGCAAGTTCTCGGACCCGCTGGCCCGCGCCATCGTGTCTCTGCGTCGTCGCCTGATGCTCGGGCAGGAACGCCCTCAGCAGGCCGCAGACGAACTGAAGCTCCTGACACAGACGACAGATGTTCTCGCCCTGCTTGCTCCACTTGGTCTGGACATTGCTTCTCTCCAGCACAACGCACCGCAGAAGGCAGCCGAGCAGGTTCCAGACCAACTCTGGGCATTGGCTCTGTATCTGGATGATCTGAGACGGGATGGTCCGGAAATCGCAGATGCAGCCGCTGCCGTTCGTGCTGCCCAACAGAGCGTGCAGCAGCAGCTCGATCATATGCAGGAACTGGGCGAAAAGGGTCATTCTCTTGCCGAACAGGAAGAGCTTCAGCGCCGGACGAAAGATCTCAAGGATGCGTTGAACCGCCGGATGCAGCTTCTGTTCCAGAAAGCGGCGCAAAGCGGCATCATGATGCCTCAGTCCGGCACCAGTTCGGCTGATCCCTGGTCCGACCAGATGCAGCGTCTTCAGAACGATGCATCCCAGGGCCATGGTGATGAGGCTCTCCGCAAGCTTCAGCAAATGGAAGACATGGCCGAGCATATGCGTCAGGCCACGCCGGAAGATCTGAAAGCCCTTGCCGCCCAGATGAAAGCGCAGGAAGAAGCCGGGGCGCAACGGGCCGCCCTGCATGATCTGGTTCATCGGGAAACGACGCTTCTTGATCACGCACAGGCCCGACTGTCCGCCGCACGCAAGGCCGCCCTGCCCCCGGATCAGCAGGATGGACATGAAGATATCAGCCAGATGTCCACAGCCGATCTTCTGCGTCAGCTTGGTATGCAGCCTCCGCCCAATATGGAACAGGCCGCTCCCGGCAAACCAGCAGCGCCGACCGATCCGGCCACCGTTGCCGCACAGTCTCCCGAGCGCCGTGCGGACCATGCGTTCCAGCGCGCTCTGGAACGCATCGACGATATTCTTGGTCGCCGCGTCAAGGATCTCACTGGCAAACCTGCGACGGCTTTCGACAAGGCCAAAGCGGACATGCAGGACGCCCGAAAAGCTCTGGCAGACCGTCATGATGATGATGCTGCGACGGCGGAACAGAAAGTGCTAGCCGACCTGTCCGAAGCCGGAAAACAAATGCGGCAGAACCAGAAATCTGGCGGATCGGGTCAGGGCAAAGGCGGAAGCCTGAGCTTCATTCCGTCCATGGGAAGTGGCGGATCTGGCCAGCAGCAGCATGGTGCAGCCGGTCAGCAGGGCGACGGCGGAGACCAGCCGGACGCGGGCGATGACGATGATGGGGATGAAGACCGCAAGGATCAGGATCCGCTGGGCCGGAAACTGGGCGAAGGCCAGAACGGCAAGGATTCCGACGCGCATATCCCGGATCGCAATGCTCGGGATCGGGCTCGGGATATTGAACGCGAACTTCGCCGACGTGCTTCGGATCGCACACGCCCTCAGGGTGAACTGGACTATCTGGAACGGCTGCTGAAGTCGTTTTAGGCCAGAAAAAAGGCGCTTAGGTGAATGACCTGAGCGCCTTTTTCATATCAGAAACAAGCTTGCCTTACGGCACGCGATAGAACGGGTTCGGCAGCAGAAAGCCCTTCTCCGCATGACCATCAGCGAGATCGGAAGGCTGATCTCCGATACTGGCAATAATGGTGTAGCCCTTGGCTTCAATCGCTGCACGCGCCGGTGCCTTGTAATGCGCAGCATAGCCATGTGAGGTCATGGGACGCAGATCCAGCCCGTCCCAGTGCTTGATCCCGGCCAGATGAAGATTGCGAGCCGTTGCCTCACGCTCGTCTTCATGACGGCCCGTGATAAAGAAAACCGCAACGTGGTTCTTCTCGGTTTCGTTGATCAAAGCCAGCGTGGACGCAAAAGCAGGCGCACGGCCACTCTTCTCCCAGGCAATGGCGCCACATGGCCCTTTGGGTAGAGCATCGCATGGGCCGTTGGGGATATAGCCAAAATTATCTGCCCGGATTTCATCCCAGTTGGACAGGGTCGTTTCGTCAATATCGAGAACGATCGCAGGCTTGTGCACCTTGGGCGCACGCTCGAAGACCCAATGACGCGCCTGGCCTATCACCGTGTCGAAATCGTGCTGATAGTCGCCGCTGTCATGATAGGCGCTGGCCGCCATGACGGCATCACCGACATTGGCAGGCTGCTCGGCGTAAGCGGCAAATGGCGTCAGAGCCGCACTGAAAAGAAGCCCGGTGGCGAGCAGAAAGGAACGGGTCATGGCGGGGCCACCTTTCGCGAGAAGAGAACAAGACCGACCCCAACGAGGGCCAGAGCCGTTCCGATAACGGAAACACCCGCATAACCCAACCCCATTGAGAGCGCGATCCCGCCAAAAGCGGCACCAATCGCGTTTCCAAGATTGAAGGCACCGATATTCACCGAGGATGCCAAAGCAGGTGCATCATGGGCGGCCTGCATAACGCGCATCTGAAGAGCAGGCATCAATGCGAATGTCGCGGCTCCCCAGACAAGCGTAGCGATCAATGCGCCCGGCACCGTTTGAGCTGCCCACGGGAACAGCAGCATGACGGCCCCCAGAATGGGAAAGAACATCAGCAGGCTACCGTCCAGAGAGCGATCTGCACTTCTGCCACCAATCGCATTGCCGATCGAAAATCCCACGCCCGTCAGCATCAGGGCAATCGTAATAACCAGCGGGCTGGCATGGGTGATGTGCTGAAGGATCGGCGCGATATAAGTGTAGAGCACAAACATTGCCCCTGCCCCGATCGCGGTCGTCACCAAGGCCAGCAGAACATTCGCGCGCAAAAGGGCCTTGAGTTCACTGCCAACGTCTGGAACAGGTCCAGCCTCCCGCGCCGGAAGCGCCCACTGTACGGCAACCATTGTCAGAAGGCCGAGGACGGCGGTCACACCAAAAGCCATGTGCCAGCCGAAGTTCATGCCAAGCCAGGTTGCCGCGGGAACACCAATGATGTTGGCGATCGTCAGGCCCATGAACATGGTCGCAACCGCACTGGCCCGGCGCTCGGGTGCAACAACAGCGGATGCTTCAACCGCTCCGAGGCCGAAGAAGGCACCATGAGCCAGGCTCGTTAGCACACGCGAGGCAAAAAGGAGTTCATAGCTTCCCGCGACTGCGGACAGCAAATTGCCAGCGACATAAATCCCCATGAGCAATGTCAGGGCGGATTTACGGCGCAGCCTTGCCAGAAGAAGCGTAATGAAAGGGGCACCAGCCATGACGCCCACGGCATAGGCCGTCACAAGGCCACCCGCCTTCGGTACCGTGACCTGAAGGCCCTGCGCGATAACAGGCAGGAGGCCCATCGGGGTAAATTCGGTCGTACCGATGGCGAATGCGCCCACGGCCAGAGCCAGCAAAGGCCAGTTCACGGGCAATCTCCGGAATAACAGGTGTTCGAGGATGATCGAACCATGCCAGTCCCGGAGCTACAGAACAAGATGAAGGGTTACATCATCCCGTTCATGTGCATGCCCGGCTCCATGCCGTCCATATGCATGGCCTTGTGCTTCGGATCGTCGATCTTGCACTTGTGGTCCTGCACTTCCTCACCAGAAGCCCGGTCCAGAGCATGAGCAACGTCATCGAGGATGACGAAGCCGCCATGATGGCCCGGCGTAACCACAATCGTGTGATCCGCCATCTCCGTATCTCCTATGAGGCGGAACGGAGATGGATCAAGCGTCTGAACAAGCCGGGCGCGGTATGGATGCCCATAGAGCGAAACAGGCGTCCAGGCCTCGCCAATCATGTACTTGTCGATCTCGGCGCGGACGTAAGGTGTCAGGCAATCAATATGAATATGAAGCTGGTCCTGCGTTCGGCCGTCACGGGAATTGATGGCAAGAGACAGGTGCTCGTCCGGCACAGGGAAGCCATACCCTGCCGGAACGCGCTGCCGCTCGGCCCAGGCTTCCGCGAAATAGTTCGGGGTTTCCGCCTGAAGCAGGGAGGCGTCCTCGATGCCGGAAACCTTCTTCGTCGGGATCAGCAGGTACTGACCATGACCATAAAGATCCTTCAGAAGCGCATAACCGTCCTGAGGATCGTAAACCGCACACGGCTGATGCTGCGCATCCTTCGCACAACGGCTTCCCACCAGCTCCCAGAGCTTGTTCCGGTCGTGCCCGGGAAGCTTGCCGCAGGCCGCGAGGCCGCCACCAATCGTGACAGCAGCCATCAGCCCCAAAGCCACTCTGGCGCCGATCTTCATCCTCAAACTCATTCTTCCCTTACCTGACACTCTAACTGCATGGCCGTAGCCAGTCTTTCAAAACGCCGACGAACTGCACTACCTGCAGCACGCACGCTGCGTGCGCCCAGAATCAGCACAAGCTGCTGGTCTTCCACCAAAAGACGACATTCTTCCAGCAACACAGTCGTCCCGGCGCAGAGTGTATAGGCCAGACGGAGAGCCAGACCCAACCTGACCGCCCGCTCGATTTCCGAACGGGACAGAAGCTGACGGGACGGCTCAATCAGGGACGCGTCCATTGCCACTTCATAACGGACTGCAAGGGTGAGCCCGATGAATGCCCGGGCTGCATGTTCGAACCCGACCCCATGGCAATGCATAACGCGCTGGTAAGTCTGCTCCGCGCGATATTCAGGATGATCGTAAGAACCAATATCCGACAATGTACAGGCCAGTTGACGCAGGCGTCGCTGCCACGGCGTCTCGTCGCGAAATAACGGTGCCGTCCATCCTGTGAGGGCATTGGACAGCGTGACACTGCGGGCAAGGCGCCCGGCCATTTCCTCAGCCAGAGCACTCATCGGGTCATCACCAGCAACTGACGATGCCACATGCTTCATGTACCAGCCTTCCCGCAGGCCATCGACACTGAAGACGACCTTGGACGGACGCACGCGCTCCATCAGGCATTTCAGAACAACGGCCGCGAAAGGGGCATCTCCCAGGCGTTTGCGAGGCGCATTCGGAAGTTTTTCAAGCGTGCGCTTGGACGCCCCAATCACCCAATCCGACATCTCCCGCGCTTCCCCTTCAGAGAGCGTGAAAAGATGCACCAGATTGAGCGGATACTGCGTGCGGGCAATCTGCAGGCGGGCCAGAGCCCGGAAAGCCCCACCTACCAGATACAGAGGCCGACCCGTCATGCCGGGAAGCCAGTTGACCTCCTGTAGCAGCTCCGAGGCGATTTCGGCAGCACGTTCAATACTACCCTTGGCGCGGTCCTGAAGGCGGATAACGCCGAGCTTGGTCGTCAGAGCCTCGTAATACTGACTGTCAGCCACGTGGATCAGTTCGAGCGAGCCGCCGCCAATGTCAGCGACAAGACCGTTGGCGTCCGGCAGTCCGCACAGCACACCACGAGCCGCGTAATCCGCTTCTTCCGTACCCTCAAGAACACGGATGGGAACGCCCGGCATCCTTGCCCGTATAGCGGATACAAAATCCGGACCATTCGACGCGTCCCGGACAGCCGCAGTCGCCAGAACTTCGAAGGGGTCCGCTCCCATGGCCCGGGCGACCGTATGAAAACGTCCCAGCACGTCCATTGCCAGCGCAACACCTTCGTCATTCAGGCGACCTGTTGCATCCAGACCGCGCCCCAGCTTGAGGGTGACCTTCTCGTTGAAGATGGGCAGCGGATTACGCGCAACGCCTTCAAAAACCACAAGCCTGACTGAATTGGACCCGAGATCGACAATGGCGGAACGCTGTGCAGATGATGACATGAGGTTCAGTCTTCCAGAATCCGGTCAGGCCGCTCGCGTGGGCGATGGGCCTCCGGAAGAGCTTTCTCCCGTGCGGCCGAACCCCGGCCGGACAGGGATGGATTATTCATGAAGTATTCGTGGGCAGAAAACGGATGAGCGCCAGGGGCAACCCGATGCCAGCGGCCGTCTTTCAACAGCGTCCAGCTCTGAAGGGTGTCCTTGATGTTCATCGTCATGATCTGGCCGAGAATCTGGGCATGAACGGTTGGATTGGTAATGGGCACCATTGCTTCTACCCTCCAATCCATGTTCCGCACCATCCAGTCCGCGGAAGAAATGAAAACTTTTGCCTTATGGGACGGCATTCGATGGCCATTTCCGAATGCAAAAACGCGCGCATGCTCCAGAAACCGCCCGACGATGGACTTGATGTCGATATTCTCCGAGAGCCCCGGAACACCGGGACGGAGACAGCAGATCCCACGGATGATGCCAACGATCTTCACGCCTGCCTGAGAGGCCTCATAAAGCAGATCAATGAGTTCTGCATCAACAAGGCTGTTCATTTTCAACCAGATGCGAGCCGGACGACCGGCCTTGGCGTGTGCGATTTCATCCCGGATCAGTTGCTCGATTGTCGGCCGGATCGTGATCGGAGAGAATGCGAGGGCATCCATTTTCTCCGGTGTGGCGTAGCCGGTCATATAATTAAACAGCTTGGCTGAATCGGAAGCCAGCTTCGGATCGCACGTGAAGAAGGACAGATCCGTGTAAACCCGCGCCGTGATCGGATGGTAATTACCCGTTCCGAAGTGAGCGTAGGACCGCAGCGTCCCGCCCTCGCGACGGACCACAAGGCTGAGTTTCGCGTGTGTTTTCAGGTGCGCAAAACCGAAAACAACCTGCACGCCAGCTGATTCAAGCGCCCGTGACAGACGAATATTGGCTTCCTCGTCAAACCGTGCCCGCAGTTCGACCATGGCTGTGACGGATTTGCCTGCTTCAGCCGCCTCGATCAGGGCCTGAACAATCGGGCTGTCACGTGATGTACGGTACAGTGTCTGCTTGATGGCCAGAACATTCGGGTCCAAGGCAGCCTGACGCAGGAACTGAACCACCACGTCGAAGCTTTCGAAGGGGTGGTGAACGACAATATCCTTCGCACGGATGGCCGCGAAGCAGTCCCCGTCATAATCCAGAATGCGCTCCGGAAAGCGCGGTGTATAAGGCGGGAACACGAGATCCGGACGATCGTCGACAATCAGCTGCTTGAGATCGACGACGCCGACGAAACTTGGAAGAACGAGCACATCTTCTTCGTTGACTCCTAGCTCCTCGCCCATTTCACGACCAAGCGTTTCTGGCAGTTTCTGATCGAGCGCAAGATGAATGCCCACGCCACGGCGACGCTGTTTCAATGCGGTCTCGTAGGAGCGGACAAGATCTTCTGCTTCGTCTTCGAATTCCACGTCCGTATCGCGGATTATCCGCAGGACACCCGCTGCACCGATGGAGAGTCCGGGGAACAGACGATCAGCGAAAAGCTGGACCAGATCTTCCAGCAGTACAAAACGGATCTCGCCGGACGCATCTCCGCCCGACCCGACTTTGGACGGCAGACGCAGGAAGCGCGGAACCTGTGCCGGTAACAGGATCAGACCATCCATGACGTGCTTTGCGGTTGTCGGATCTTTCAGACGCATGACAAGCGCCAGACCCATATTCGGGATGAACGGCAACGGATGAGACGGATCAACAGCCAGCGGCGTCAGAACCGGGAAGACGCGCTCCTGGAACAGTGTTGCAAGCTGTGCGAGGTCAGCATCATCAAGACCATCCGTTGGCAGGATGGAAATCCCAGCATTTTTCAGTTCGGCTTCAAGCTGGCGCCAGACGCGCTGCTGCTCTTCCAGAAGAAAACGCGCTTTCTGACGGACTGCGGCAAGCTGCTGAACAGGCGTCGCGCCGTCAGGACTACGCACCACCATGCCTTCGCGAACCTGCCCGACGAGGCCGGCCACGCGAACAGAATAGAATTCGTCCAGATTGCTCGCACTGATGGACAGGAAACGGACCCGTTCAAGAAGTGGATTACGTGGGCTTTCGGCCTCTTCAATGACGCGCTGGTTGAAATCGAGCCAAGACAGTTCGCGATTGATGAACCGCTCCGGCGAGGTCGGCATGTCCGCATAATCCTTGGCCGTCGGAACAACCATCCGCCGACGCCTCGCCCGGGTGACAGCCGGGGTCATGCTGCCTTCACGAGGCTGGCGGGAAGTGCGGCGGCGCGGAGTCGGTTTCTTATCTTCAGTCGTCACGATGGTCTCTTCCGGGAAGCTCGAACCAAAATCCCGATCAGGATCGGGACTCGGAAGAAGCGTGTCAAACGTCGGTTTTGTGTCATTCGTCCGAATGCTCGGACATCAGGAGATCGGGAAGCATTTCCAGCGCCAGTGCGCGGGTGATGGCCGTGCCACGCGCAAGCGCCGCATCATCCAGGCGCTCAACAGCAGAAACCAGCGCACTTCCGGTCCGGGGAAGATGACGCCACAACCAGTCCGTCACGGGTTGGGACACCACGAGTTGCCGATGCGCCAGAAGCGAAAGGAGCAGCGTTGCCCGCAGATCATCTTCCGGCTCGCCCGTCGCCGTGGTGGCGGTGGCCCGCAGACGACTGGCGAGATCTGCAAGAGCGAAATGACTACGCGATGGCGGCAGCCGCCCAACCATCAGAACGCGATCACCCTGCGCCAGAGCATCATTCAGAAGATGAAGCAGGGTGGCCTCATCCCCCGGCGAATCGGCGTTATCAATGGCGAGATTACCCTGTACGCGGATGCGCCCCCCTGAAGAGGAGCGGGAAAACAGGCGCGCATCTAGAACGGTTGCGTCATATTCCTGCGCCCAGACAGACAGAAGATGGGTTTTACCCGTGCCCGCAGGCCCCCAGAGCCACAGCCGTCCGTCCGGCCATCCCTTGCGGGACAACCACGCTCTCGCAGCCGCATTGGACGGACTCGTAATGAAACGCTCGGCTGTAAATGCCGCCGGCCTCCTTAAGGGAAAAGCCATCTGCGGGCCGCTATCCCCTGCCGCGGGTACCGTCTGTCCGTCCGGTTTTGTCATGCCAGCCCTTTTTCCGTGTCGTTCCGCTCTCAAATAGCGTTCCGCCCGTGCGCAGGATGCTCTAGAACGGCGTCACGTCAACCAGCGGGAAGCTTTCATGATGACCAATCAGCCCGACACCCCTCAGGGCGCCAGCTATGCACAGGCTGGCGTGGACATTGCCGCAGGCGACGCTCTGGTCGATGCCATCAAGCCGGCAGCCAAAGCAACGAACCGTCCGGGAACAATGGGCGGCCTCGGTGGTTTCGGCGCTTTGTTTGATCTGAAAGCCGCTGGTTTCACGGATCCTGTCCTCGTCAGTTGCACGGATGGCGTCGGCACCAAGCTCATGGTCGCCATCGAGGCCGGCAAGCATGATGAGGTCGGTGTGGATCTCGTAGCCATGTGCGTGAACGATCTGGTCGTACAGGGTGCGACGCCACTGTTTTTCCTCGATTATCTCGCAACCGGCAAGCTGTCCGTTGAAGATGCCGCCACCGTTGTGAAAGGCATTGCACGCGGCTGTGCGGAATCCGGCTGTGCCCTGGTTGGTGGAGAAACGGCAGAAATGCCCGGTATGTACGCACCGGGACATTATGATCTTGCGGGCTTCAGTGTTGGTGCGGCAGAGAGGGATAACCTGCTTCCCGCCGGTATCCGTGAAGGTGACGCGCTGATCGGTCTCCCTTCTTCTGGCGTGCACTCCAACGGCTTTTCGCTGGTTCGCGAGATCGTTCGGCGGTCCGGTCTGGGCTGGAACGCGCCCGCACCTTTTGCAGAAGGGCATACGCTCGCAGAAGCCCTTCTGACACCCACGAAGCTTTATGTGCGTACGGTTCTGGACCTGCACGCCAAGGGTCTGCTGCGTGGATGCGCGCACATTACAGGCGGCGGCCTTCCCGGTAACCTTCCGCGCGTTCTGCCCGAAGGACTTGGCGTTCGCATTGATGGCTCGTCCTGGACCATCCCGTCAGTTTTCCGCTGGATGGCGAAGGTTGGTAACGTAGCGCCTGATGAGATGCTTCGGGTCTTCAACTGCGGCATCGGCATGGTTCTGGTCACCCCTGAGCCAGAGCGAGTTCTGACGGAACTGGAAGCTCGCGGAGAAAGCGCCTTCCTGATTGGTGAAATTGTTCGTTCCGATGAAAATTATGCGCTGACAGCGCCGGTTTCCTTTTCATGATTCAAAAGACGCCAATTGCCGTTCTGATCAGTGGTCGCGGAAGCAATATGCGCGCCCTGATCGAAGCCTGCGAACGGCCTGATTATCCCGCTCGTATCGCGCTAGTTCTGAGTAACCGGCCAGATGCGGTGGGTCTTGAAGTCGCCCGTGCTGCGGGCCTTCAGACCATAGCCATTGACCACAAGCCTTTTGGAAAAGATCGGGAAGCGCACGAACGGAAAGTCGATGCAGCCATTCGTGCTTCCGGCGCTCAGATTGTCTGCCTTGCAGGCTATATGCGTGTTTTGACACCATTTCTGGTCAACTCATGGGAAGGACGGATGCTGAACATTCATCCGAGCCTCCTCCCGGCGTTTCCCGGACTTCATACGCACGAGGCGGCCCTGACGGCGGGTGCCAAAGAACATGGATGCACCGTGCATCTGGTCACGGCCGGAGTGGACGAAGGGCCTATCCTTGGACAGGCTGCCGTACCGGTTCTTGCTGATGATACTCCAGACACGCTGGCGGCTCGCGTTCTGGAACAGGAACACGTGCTTTATCCTTCTATTCTCTCCAAATTTATCAGTGATCAGTAGTTACCATCTATGGGAAGATAAAATTATTATTTCTGCTCCATTTCTCCCATAGTCTTAAAAATATCTTCCACCAAAAGAGATAAATTTACCTTATTTCTTGTTTAGTGAACGTTCCCGATTTTTTTCATGTCGGCTATATAGAATAAAATTGTAACACCCAGAGATATAAGCGTCGTAGTTCCCAAGCAATATCTTCCTGGCTTTCCTAAAGGACGGTTATCATGAGTGATTTGAAAATTGCTGTTCTGATACCTTGTTATAATGAAGAAGTAGCGATCGCTCAGGTTGTTTCAGAATTTAAATCGTACCTACCTGAAGCCCAGATCTACGTTTACGACAACAATTCTTCAGATGGCACTGTTGATTCCGCTCGTCGGGCAGGCGCAATTGTTCGTTCTGAAACAATGCAGGGAAAGGGACATGTTGTAAGGCGCATGTTCTCTGACATTGAAGCTGATTACTACGTATTGGTCGACGGAGATGCGACCTACGAAACTGCTGCAGCGCGACGTATGGTCGAGAGAGCGTCCAGCGAAGGCCTGGATATGGTGAATGGCGTTCGTGTGACGGATCGCACTGCTGCCTATCGTCCAGGCCACGTTCTAGGCAACAAAATGCTGACTGGCCTTGTGATGTCGATCTTTGGACGCCGTACAACAGATCTTTTATCCGGTTATCGGGTATTTTCCAGACGTTTCGTCAAATCATTTCCAGTTATGTCAGCAGGATTTGAGATCGAAACAGAGTTCAGCGTTCATGCATTGGAACTCAATATGCCGATCGCCGAAGAGCCAACCCTCTATGTTGAGCGTCCTGTAGGATCGACGTCAAAATTAAATACATATCAGGATGGATTCCGTATCCTCTTAACCATTCTCATGCTTGTCCAACGAGAAAAGCCTGTTCTTTTTTACTTTTCCTCAGGTCTTGCTCTTTTCGTGGTCGGCCTTCTAGTCGGAGCACCGGTAGTCCTTGAGTATACCCGAACCGGCTTGGTCCCTCGATTACCTTCCGCAGTTCTTGCTACTGGCCTCGTCATCCTCTCAGCGCTTTGTATTCTCTGTGGAATTGTCATGAACGGCATCAAACACGGTCGCCAAGAAATGAAGAGACTATCCTATCTGTCTTATGCAATTAGAATTGAGCAATAATTAATTCGTGCAGCAGACAGGTTTGTATCTTGAGAGAAATTCCAGGAAAATCACATTATGAATTATATTAATAATTTTCTTATATTTCTAAAAAGAAATCTAAGGCCGATTGAGGTAATTTATCTTACCTCAATACTTATTATAGGAATTTTTCTTGTTTACAGAGTTACTCCTGTCAGTGGAATAGACGAAGAATTTCATTTTTATCGTGCTCAGCAAATTTCTCAGGGTGACCTGTTTGCGCAACGCTATCCCAATCATATGTTTGGTGGCGGCCTTGATGCGCACATCCTCACTTGGGTTCATTATTTCAATTCAAATAGAGACCGTCATCAGCCCTCTGAAATGAATGTCGCGGCTCAGATTGCAGAAGATGTCCAAAACGCTCCGAAACATCAGGATGTTGTCGTTTTTCCTTCTACTGCTTCTTATTCTCCAATAATGTATATTCCGTCTGCTACAGGTCTACTCTTGGCAAAATTACTTCACAGTAAAGTAGATACAAAATATTACGCAGGAAGATTGGGAAATCTGATCGGGTATATATTACTACTATCTATTGTTGTAGCAATATTACCCGTAGGTCGACTTTATTTTCTTGCAATAATGTCAACACCAACCGCCCTTCATCTAGCAACGACCTATAGCGCCGATCCAGTAACCAACTTGGGGTCCCTTCTATTCCTTGCCTGCTGCCTGAAAATACGCACAGTTACACCTGAAGAACGAAAAATCTGGCTTCGGCTCATCATTGCACTCTCCGTTCCGCTTGGCCTTTTCAAATTAACATGCAGCCTCCTAAGCTTTGGATGTCTATTAGTTCCAATCAGCTATTTCGAAACGCCTAAGAAATATGCGCGTTTCTGCTTCACAGTTGTAGGGTTAAGTATTCTATCCGCCGTCGTCTGGAATGGAATATATCCTTTTAATCCTGCCCATTACTGGAACACAGGAGGAGACCCAAAGATCCAAATCCACACCATGCTCACTAACCCTTTGTCATTCCTACACGAAATTACTGAAACCTATCGTGTTGGACTACATTGGTGGGGAGAAGATGCATGGGGGCGCTTCGGCGGTGGACCCGCTCCTCTATTCTTTAAGATAGGTGAAAAAACCGGCGTCATCGCAGTTGCTCTGATCGTTTTACTGGCATTCTTTGACAAGAGAGGCGTTTCTGGCCGCTTCCCAGCTATGATTTTAATAGCGCTAGGATTATCTTACTCTCTATTCACGATTTTAGCATTTTATGTAGGCTTTACTCATTTCGGCGAGCCTACGGTCAGCGGTCTTCAGGGGCGTTATTTCTTCCTCAGTGCTGCCACCATTTTAGGAGGCATAACAATGCTGCTCCCTAAAACAAAAAACATTCCAGAAAAATTGAATACAATTTTTCTAGGGCTTTATTTTTTATGTGTAATGCACGTCTGCATTGAGGCCACGGGGATCTACGCACACCTCTGGAACTAATGAAAAATTGGATGGTTTATAAGATTTTTCGCGTTAACGCTTGAGCTATGCTTCCATACTTTTCCGGCTTGGAGTTGGGAAAGTATGGAATGAAACAGCCTGCTTTTTTTGGCCCAGGATTGCCTGCCCCCTGAACGAATATGGATGGTCAGCTTGAGATACTTTCCCAGACTGTGACGTTTTGGGGCTTCTCAGGCGAAGTTAAAGAAGTCTCTGGCGCATTCGAAAGGCGTCAAAAACAGCCTTCCTCTTATCGGCCCTTGTTTCTGATGTACAAAATTTGAAAACAGCAGACAGCACATCGTGTCCCCAAGAGAGGTTCCCGCTGCCATTTGCATGCTTCTTAACTAAATCTCAGAGAAATTGAACACTCAGAACTTTCAAGAGGATTGAATAAGATCAGAAATAAAAATCTTGAGGAATATCCTGATTATTAATAATAACCAACCAGATATATTTTTCTTTAAATAACAAAAAATCAGGAAAGCACGATTAATGTGCTTTCCTGATTTGTAATATCTTCCTTACGGAAGAATTTCCGTCTCAGCGAAGAAGAATGCGATTTCGTTCTTTGCATTCTCAAGGCTGTCGGAGCCGTGTACGGAGTTGGCTTCGATGCTCTCTGCGTACAGCTTGCGAACAGTGCCTTCAGCAGCGTCAGCCGGGTTCGTAGCACCCATGACTTCACGATGCTTGGCAACAGCGTTCTCAGCCTGCAGAACCTGCACGACAACCGGCTCGGCAATCATGGAGGACACGAGGCTGCCGTAGAACGGACGCTCCTTGTGAACAGCGTAGAAGGCACCAGCCTGCTTTTCGGTCAGCTGAATGCGCTTCTGGGCGACGATGCGCAGACCGGCTTCTTCGAACACGGCATTGATCTTGCCGGTCAGGTTACGCTTCGTAGCGTCGGGCTTGATGATTGAAAGCGTGCGCTCGAGAGCCATCTTTCTTCTCCTGTTGGACAAAGGGGTAAATCCCGCCGTTCCACTAGAGCAAATTCATCGTTCCTGATAGGTCTGTCGCGGTTTTTTCACTCTTCCCGACTGATCGAGGCGCCTGTGAGCCTGCTCACCATCACTGACCTGACACTCCGCATCGCTGGCCGCACTCTGCTGGACGGCGCATCGCTGACTGTCGACCCCGGTCGGAAAATCGGCCTTATCGGAAAGAACGGTGCCGGAAAATCAACGCTCCTCGGCGCTATTGCAGGTGATATTGCCCCCGATGGCGGTACGATCACACTCGCCAACCGCGCGACAATGGGGCGCGTGAAGCAGGAAACGCCATCTGGTGAGACATCCCTGATCGATACGGTTCTGGAAGGCGATATCGAGCGCGCAAAGCTCCTTGCCGAAGCAGAAACTGCCACAGATCCTGAGCGAATTGCGGACGTTCATGAACGCCTGATCGCCATTGACGCCTACACAGCCCCTGCCCGTGCTGGCGCCATCCTGTCCGGCCTCGGGTTCGATCAGGACGCTCAGCTCCGCTCTGTTTCGGATTTCTCCGGTGGTTGGCGGATGCGCGTTTCCCTTGCTACAGCGCTATTCCTGAGCCCGGATCTGCTGCTGCTGGATGAACCGACCAACCATCTTGATATCGAAGCCACCCTCTGGCTCGAATCCTGGCTGGCCAAATTCCCTGGTGCAGCCATCATCGTCAGCCATGACCGCTCGCTGCTCGACAACACCGTCGATGCCATTGCTCACCTTGATCACCAGAAGCTCAGCCTGACACCAGGCGGCTACGACAATTTTGTGCGTATCCGCACGGAGCAGGCCCTTCAGCAGAATCGCATGGCAGAGCGCATCGCGACCCAGCGCGCTCACATGCAATCCTTTGTAGATCGCTTTCGTGCCAAAGCCACCAAGGCCAAGCAGGCCCAGGCCCGACTGAAAGCGCTGGAACGCCTGCCCCAGATCGACAGTGTCGTGGAAGATACACCAACGCGCTTTTCCTTCCCGGAGCCGCAGCCCCTGCCGCCACCCATGATCACGCTCGACAATGTCAGCATCGGTTATGACGGCCGCGTGGTTCTCAAGGGGCTGAACCAGCGTCTGGATATGGAAGACCGAATCGCGCTTCTGGGTCAGAACGGGCGTGGCAAATCAACCTTCGCCAAACTCCTGGCGGGTCGGCTTGAGCCAATGGTCGGCTCTTACAACCATTCTTCCAAGCTCAGGATCGGATATTTCGCGCAGCATCAGGCGGATGAACTCGTCCTTTCCGAAACTCCAATCGATCACATGGCACGTGCCATGCCTGATGCTACGCCTGTGGCTGTCCGGTCTCAGTTGGCGCGATTTGGTCTGGACGTGAACCGGGCGGAAACACGCGTTTCGGAACTGTCAGGCGGTGAAAAAGCGCGACTTCTTCTGGCGCTCTCCACTCGTGATGCCCCTCACCTCCTGATCCTCGATGAACCGACCAACCACCTGGATCTGGATGCCCGCGATGCCCTGATCCGTGCCCTCTCAGAATTTGAAGGAGCCGTGATCCTGATCAGTCATGACAGCCATCTGGTTGAATCCGTGGCAGACCGGTTCTGGCTGGTAGAAGACGGTACGATCTCTCCCTTCGAAGGAGATATGGCTGAATATAAGGAGTGGCTGGTCGAGCGCGCCCGGAAGGCCCGTGCCGAAAATACCGAACGCACGAAAAGCGCGAGCCGCTCTTCTTCTCAGGATACTCCACAGCCTTCTGCCAGCCAGAAGAGAGTAGATCGTAAAGAACTGACGCGCGCGTTGGCTCCGCTCAGAAGGAAAATTCGTGATGCAGAGGCAAAACTCGCTCAAATCACGAAAGAAAAAGAAAAAATCGAGGCTAAACTTGCAGATCCCACACTGTATCAGTCGGGGAACCCCGGGGAAATTGCGTCTCTGAACGCACATCTCTCTGCGCTCAACGCAACGCAGGAACAGACCGAAGAGCTATGGCTGGAGGCTCAGGCCGAACTTGAAGACGCATCAGCCTGAAAGCAAAATTTCACAAACAGCGACGTGAAAATTAAGGAGTTTGTTTACTTTTGATCCGTAGATTTCTGTCTGGATCTTAAAACAAGAGGCAACTGGCACTCCCAGGGCTGCCTTCAAGTACAGACAGGATGCCTGCGTGCCTCAGAAAACCTCACACGGCTCTAATGCATCTCGCGTCAGATCCTCAAGGCACTTTTCTTCTCACAGTTCATCCGGCAGTCCTCACACTTCGCCTTCTGCACGCCATAATGGCTACAACCACCACCATACCGCCTCACAGCGCCACCATGACAAGCATCCAGCTGCGTGCTCCCCTTCCAGAAGAGCAAAAGAACCAACACACCCCGCAGCCTCGGAGAATTTCACGGAGGCCTGCTTTCTTCCCGGAAGCCTGATTGCCACACCAGAGGGTGAGCGTCGTGTGGAGTCCCTGGCCATCAATGACCTTGTCCTGACCTCTGAAGGGTTACCGGAGAAACTGGTATGGGTCGGGAAAAGTCAGTGTACCGTTCGACCTGATCTTGCCGACGATCTGGCAGGATGGCCAATCCGTATCCGTACGGGCGCGATCGCCGACCATCTGCCTCATACCGATCTGCTTGTTACAGCTGAGCACTGCATTTTCCTGAATGGTGGACTCATTCCAGCACGAATGCTGGTCAATGGAATTTCCATTATGTGGGATAGAAGCATTCGCTCATACGAGTACTTTCATATTGAAACTGAACCACATGCCCTTATCTCTGCCAACGGACTACTGACTGAAAGTTACTTCGATACGGGTGACAGGAAGGTTTTTCAGCAGGCAGGGCAGATTGCAGCGCTTCGTTCAATTCAGAAAGACTGGGAAAAAGACGCCGCTGCCCCGCTTATGACATCCCGTTCCCAAACGGAGGAAGTTTGGAAAGCCATCGCCGCACGGGCTGGTGTCGAAGGGTTCGAGGCCTGCACGACGACAGATCCTTCGCTGCATCTGATTCTTCCTGACAGCACCCGTCTTTATCCAAGCCGTGAGAGCGGCGGATATGTCATTTTTACGTTGCCTCATGCGGTCAGGAGCCTTCGGCTTGTTTCCCGCGCAGCCCGTCCCTGTGATGTAACAGGGCCTTTCATTGATGACCGACGCACTCTTGGCGTCCTGATCCGGGACATCATTCTTTTTGATGCCTCCAGAACCCGAAAAGTTACTGACCACCTTATGCCCCCGGAACCAACCTCTGGGTGGATGGCTGACGAGCCCCCAGGTCAGGGCTGGACTGATGGAGATGCGGCCCTGCATATCAATACAGAAGGTCCAAGCACCCTGGCGCTCGAAATTATCGGCGGTGGTCCCTACATTCTTTCTGAACCCCGCTCGCAGATCCGCCACACTGCATAACCTCTGGTTTCCCTCCAAAGTAAAACACCCGATTGACCCGCCACCCCGAAGTCCATAAGCCGATGCTGGCTTACAGATTCAGGATGGACCGGCTGATGCCTATTTCGTTTTCCGACACGAAGGACCACGACGAAAAGGAGCCGCGGGCGCGCGAGCTTTCCCGGATCGCAGGGCTGATCCGCATAGCCTTAGCCGTTACGTTAATCCTGCTCGCTGTCTGGCTCATGAAAGACGTACTCGCTGTTGTCTTCGCCTCGGCCTTGATGGCTGTGGTGTTGCACGGTCTGGCCCGGATAGTTCGGCGGCACGTCACATTTATCCCCTATCAGGCCGCTGTGGCACTTGTAACTGTTGTGATCCTCCTGGCCGTAGCCGGCCTGGTATGGAGCAGCGGTCCGGCTATCGGGGACCAGTTCATTCGCCTCAAACAGGCACTTGTCCAGCAGTCCGGAGACCTCAAGTCTCATCTTTCCGGATCCACATTGGGCCAGATGGTTCTTGACCATTTGCCAACTGCTGTAGGCGGCAATGATGCGACCTCCGGCAGCCTAGGCTCACTGGGATCAGGCCTCGCCGGGTCTGTCACGGGCATTCTAAGCAGTGCCTTTGGTGTTCTCGGTACGCTGGCAGTGATCTTGATTGCAGGGCTCTATTTTGCCCTGTCCCCAGCCATTTACATTGATGGTTTTCTGCGCCTCTTCCCGACCCAGCATCGCGGTTCAGCCCGCACGCTACTGATGGCTGCCGGGACCACACTCTGGGCATGGACTGCCGGACAGGCTCTGGACATGCTTGTTGTCGGCATTCTGTCAGGGATTGGTCTTTCGCTAATTGGCGTGCCACTCGCGCTGGCTCTTGGTGTCGTTGCGGGACTCTGCAACTTCATCCCTTATATCGGAGCAATCATGGGTGCCGTTCCGGCAATATTGCTAGGTCTCTCCATGGGGACCAAGGAAGCGCTTTTCGTGGCCATTCTCTATAGCGTTATCCAGTTCTTCGAAGGCAACGTTCTCGCCCCGCTGATTCAGCGTCGTGCTGTGCACATGCCGCCAGCAGTCGCCATCCTGTCCCAGACCGTTTTCAGCTCGATTCTTGGTATTCCAGGGCTGATCCTTGCCTCTCCGATCACGGCAGCCCTTCTCGCAATGGGCGACAAGGCCACGGCTCCTCTTGAAGACGAAGATCAGACCAAGCGGGATGTCGGAGAAATTTTTGAAGACCAGGCTCGCAAAGAGTAAATTTTCCTCTTGCTCCTGACGTAACGTCATCATGACAGATAGGGCGTCAGGAGGAAGACCCATGAAACCGCAAACCCTGACCATTGGGGAACTGGCCAAGGCCAGCGCAACCACACCCCGGACGCTTCGACATTTCGAAGCCATGGGGCTTATCAAACCCATCCGCGCAGAAAACGGCAGAAGAGTTTACGATCTGTCTGCCATCAGTGCGCTCGCCCATGTCCTGCTTCTGAAACGCATGGGATTCAGTCTTTCAGAAATCAGAAACATGGAGCGCAGGCCAACGGCTCCAGACGCCATCATAGATGCCCAGTTGGCACTTCTCTCTGTCCGCAAGACCGCGCTGGAACGAACGATCAATCAGCTCAGCGCAACACGCCTACTGCTGAAAGGGAGCGAGGTCTGTAATGGTGCCGTGGATCTTGCTGCGTTCTGCCTACTGCTCCGTGAGGGAGAAGCTGCTCTTCAATGGGAAAACACCCAGCCGGTTTTTGAGCAATATTTCACACCGTCCGAGCAACACACATGGCAGAAGCAGATGGACACTCATTTCGGCTGTGAAGACGAAAAAACGTTCTATCAGATCCGATGGGTAAAACTGATTGCCACTTGCGAAGAAGCCATCGGCCGCAACGTCGCACCTTCAAGCCAGGAGGCGCAACAACTCGTCAATGAGTGGCTGGAGTTGCAAAAACCCTTACAGGACGCCGTAGGGCCAGACCTGTGGCGCAAGGCTGCAACCATGTACGAACATCTTCAGGACTGGCAGACACCCGAACGGCAGGCGCCCTTCAGCCCTGAAGTTTTTAACTTCATCCGTGAGGCTGCAGCTCAGCGGGCTGTAGCGCCTTGAGTGACGCATCTTCAAAGGCGTTCATGCGGTAAGGACCATCATCCTCGAGCTGAATGCCAACGATGTCGGCTTCGTGCTTGTGCTTCCAGATGGAGACGATAACCGGGTGATTTGCGGCGTTGCTCAGACGAAGAATGACCTGCCCTTTCGTCGGCGGCTTTTCGCCACTCGGTCCCCATCCCGTCGTATGGGACTGAAGCCAGAGATTGACGTCATTGACTTCCGCAGATGTCAGATCCCGGCTGACGGGCGCCACAATCTTTCCCTCTGTGACGGGAGGGAATTTCCAGGCATGGATCAACGGCCATGCGACAAACCAGACGATGCCCACGGGAATGAAAACCAGTGCACAAAAGGCCAGAAGCAGCTTTTGTTCGCGCCTCATGCGTTCTCTCCTGCCCAGCTTTTCAGGGCATCAGTAATGCGGGTGACTTCATCATCAGTCAGCTCTGGATGAATGGGGAGTGCTAGCACCCGTGCGCCAAGCCCTTCGGACACGGGCAGTAAAGCACCATCATGATGCTCGCTATAGGCAGGCTGATGATGCAGTGGCTTGGGGTAATAGATCGCCGTTGGGATGCCGGCGACCTTCAGATGCATCTGAAGCGAATCCCGCGCAGCAACGTTCGGCAGCAGAACTGTGTAAATGGCCCAGGCACTCTCACTATCCGCAACACGAGCTGGGGCCTGAATACCCTCTGGCATGGCAGCATCATACGCATCGGCAATGGCATCCCGGCGCTTCAGCTCATCTTCAAAGGCATCCAGCTTTGCAATCAGAACGGCCGCCTGAATGGTGTCGAGACGACCATTGATCCCAATCCGCTCGACTTCATAACGGGTCTTGCCCTCTCCATGGGTGCGAAGTGAGCGGTAGAGAGCCGCCAGATCTGCATCATCCGTCAGGATCGCGCCGCCGTCCCCGTAGCCACCCAGCGGCTTGGATGGAAAGAACGAAAGCGTCGTGGCTCTGGCTTCATGACCGAGGCGACGCCCATGATACGAGGCGCCAAAAGACTGGGCGCAATCTGCAATCAACGTCAGATCTTCCTGGGCTGCTAAAGTTTTCAGCTCATCCCAAGGCGCAGGCTGACCAAACAGATCAACACCGATAACGGCTCGTGGCTCCAGTTCACCGGCTGCTCGGACAGCTGCCAGACGCTCCGCCAGAGACGCCATGCTGATCTGGAACGTATCCGGCTCCACGTCCACAAAGACGGGGGTCGCGCCGAGAAGAAGAACAACTTCCGCCGTCGCCGTATAGGTGAAGGCCGGGAGGAAGACGGCATCTCCTGGCCCGATTTCCTCACCCATCAACACCATCAGAAGCGCGTCCGTCCCGGAAGAGACGCCAATCGCATACTTTGCGCCCCCGAACTCCGCGAGGCGCTGCTCCAGTTCCTCGACTTCCGGCCCCATGACAAAGCGGCAATGCTCGAAAACCGTCTTTACCCGACGGTCGATTGCATCCTTGAGACGGGCCTGCTGTTTCGGAAGATCCAGAAAGGCAATCGGATCAGTCATGCAATCGTCTCCACATCGGGCTGGGAATGGTCTGTCCGGGACGGTGTCTTTCCATCCCGGTTATGATTGAATTCCGGCACAAGCCGTTGAAAAATCGCCATGATGGCAGGAAGGTCTTCGCGCAGGCAGGCTGCTTCAAGCGCATCCATGGCTTCTGCTGCCACATCGAAATCGACCGTGCGAGGAGAGGCCATGCGCAAGCCTGGCGCATCCGTAGGAACAGGCGCTTCACGACCGTGGAACAGCTCTTCAAACAGCTTTTCACCTGGCCTGAGACCCGTAATCTGGATCTCCACATCCGTCTCTGGTTTCAGCCCCGCCAGACGAATCATCTGACAGGCCAGATCCATGATACGAACGGGGTCCCCCATATCGAGTACAAAGATACCACCCTGACGCAGCTTCTGGTCCGTGGTGTCTTCGCCTGACGCTTCCTGTGTTCCACGGACTGCCGCCTGAAGAACAAGACCAACGGCTTCAGGAATGGTCATGAAATACCGGGTCATGTCCGGATGAGTGACCGTAAGAGGGCCACCCTGCTCCAGCTGCCTGCGGAACAGTGGCACAACAGATCCGGTAGAACCCAGCACGTTACCAAACCGCACGGTCACGCAACGCAAACCGCCGTTTCCCGCTCGGGCACGCATATCCAGGGCCTGACCGTAGACCTCGGCACACCGCTTGCTCGCGCCCATCAGGCTGGACGGATTGACGGCCTTGTCTGTTGAAATCATGACCATGGCCTGAGCACCGGAGCGCTCTGCTTCATCCAATACGATACGCGTCCCGATCACGTTGGTCAGAACCCCTTCAATCGGATTGGACTCAACGATAGGGACATGCTTCAGCGCCGCGGCATGGAAGACCAGCGCTGGTCGATACTGATTGAAGACTTCCGCAATCCGGCGTCGATCACGCACATCAGCGACGATCTGATAGCGGGGCACATCGGGATACCGGTCTGACAAATCGAGATTGATCTGCCAGAGGGCATATTCGCTGTTTTCGATCAGCAAAATGGCCTGAGGCGAAAACGAGGCGATCTGACGGGCGAGTTCCGAACCAATACTGCCCCCGGCCCCCGTCACCGCAACCACCTGCCCGGCAATCAGGCGACTCATGCCTTGGGAATTCAAAGCAACCTGAGGACGGTTCAGCAGATCTTCGATCGCAACAGGACGAAGTTCAACGCTTTCCGCGGGCTTCAGGTCTGTCAGGGAAGGTGTTCTCTGTACGTCGAGATGATGCAGACGCGCGACTTCAAGCACACGGGAGAGCGGAGCACCGCGCAATTCTGACGTGGTGATCACCAGCGTATCGGGCAGACGACCGGCTGCGGCCATCTGGTTCAGGATTTCCGGTGTCTCGTCAATGGTTCCCAGAATGGGGCAGCTGTGAATACGCCGTCCCGCCTGCTGGGTGCCGCCTGTCAGCAACCCGACAACCCGACGTCCTGCCTCCTGATCGCGCTCCATCGCACGAATGAAGAGATCTGCCTCATGGTCCGCCCCGAGCAGAAGAACGCGTTCCCGCCCAGCCACCATCAGGCGACGACGTGCGCTCAGCCGCCAGACCATGCGGATGGAGCCGAGGAATGTCAGCAGAACCAGCGCATGGATAAAGGGAAACGTCGGACTAGGGAGCGGATAACCCGCCAGATGCAGCAATGTTGAAAACAGGACGGCACTCAGCGCAGAGGCACAGGCGATATTGAAAAGGTCCGAGAGCCCGGAAAACCGCCAGTACTGCTGGGCCATCCGAAACGGCAACCCGCTGACCAGCAGCGTAATGCCGCCACCTGCGAGAAACCACAGCGGATGAAGCCATCCACCATGCGGGTCTGCCAGCCAGCGGGCCACAGGTGCGGCCAGAGCTGAAACGACTCCGTCCAGCACAACATTGAGAGCAATACGCCTTGCCTGCACGGTGGTACGACCAGTGCGGCTGACGGAAGAAGACTGGGCCGGAAAATGAGGGCCGGAAGGTGGTGTGACTGTCACGCCTCCCTTATAGCGCCAAAACACCTGTTCCCATAAAGTCGATCCATGCCCTTTTCTTTACAATCTCTTCTCTCGGGCTTCACGCTGCCTGACCTTCCCGCTGCACTTCTGTGCATGGTGCTTGTTGCACTCATGATCCGTGCAGGCGTCATGGATCATCCGGTTCATCGAAGCTCCCATACACGACCGATTCCAAAAGGAGGCGGCATCGGCATTATCGGGGCTTTCCTGCTCTGCCTTCCCCCTGCTCTTTACCTGACGCATCAGTCGTTTTTCACGGGGCCTATTCTTGGATTGATAGGTGGCGTCGTCCTTCTGGCAACGGTTTCATGGCTGGATGATCTCTATTCCTTCCCTGCGCGCTACAAGCTGGCAGCACAGTTTGTAGCAGCAGCATTGGCAGCGTTCGGGAGTGGAGCATCGCTTCCCCTGACCGTCCTGTTCGTCCTGGGTGCCGTTTTCATTACAAATGCACTGAACTTCATTGATGGAATCAACGGCCTGGCGTCTGGCGTCATGGCCCTGTCAGCGCTGTTTCTGGCCGCATCTGGAATTCAGCCTGTCGTCTTCGTTTTATTCGCGATCTGCCTGTTAGTGTTCCTTCCATGGAACTTCCCGAAAGCACGCATTTTCATGGGAGACGTCGGCAGCCAGTCGGGTGCCCTGATCATAGCCTGGGGTGCCATGCAGCCTCATCCTCTCGCAGGAACGCTGACGCTGGCACTTCTGTCAGGCGTTTTGTGGGACGTGCTGTTTACTCTGGCGCGCCGTGCACGGGCGGGAGACCATCTGGCGCAGGCGCATCGCGGGCATCTCTATCAACTGGCCGTCCGCTCCGGGATGCCAATGCCGCTGGTCACAGTCATTTATTGGGGATTTGTGCTCTGGGGAGCCATAGCCTGCATCGCAGGACAGCCATGGGAAACAGGGCTGCTTGTTCTTCTGCCTCAGCTCTGCTGGACAGGATATGTCTGCACGCGAGCCAAAGCCCGCGTGCAGGATCACTGGTGATTAGCCAGCACGACGTGTAGTGATACGCTCGACAGAAGCGGAAGCGCGCTCAGCACGTGCAGGACGCGTGCCGGAAGCTTCAGCCATGACAGCGCGCATTTCACGAAGGAAGGAAGACCCCTTCAGCGTGCGCTGAACCAGCACGGAACGACGATCCAGCGGATCGACCTTGCGGCGGGCCAGATCGAGTTCGCCGAGACGGTCCAGAGCGCGCGTGATGGCAGGCTTGGAAACCTTCAGTTCCGATGCCAGACCACGAACGGTGTGCGCACCGTCCCGCAGGTAGCAGGTCAGGAACACGGCAAGCTGGCGGGCAGACAGATCCGGACCGTCACGGCGCACCATGGAAACGACGGTGTCGCACAGAAGGTGAAGCATCTGGTCGTTGTTAGCCTGAGGCATTTCTCTCTCCTTACGGTCTGCCCCCCTGTTACCTGATCAGGTAACAGGGAAAAGAACAATCGAGCCATTCAGACCCGACGGGGTTATGTATGTCGCTCAGCCCGGCATGGGTCTGAACCTTGGTCTTCTACATCTGGTGTTTTGAAACGCATCCGCAAGTATGCGGGTTTCAAAACGATTTATGCTGCGGGTGGCAGCTTTCGAACATGGAAGGCCGTATGCCCTATCAGACGCAGATTTACACCCCATAGTTTTAAGACAATCATATTACGGTTCGTTAAGGATCGTCCCGCAGTCTGGTTGTTCACTTCACGAAGACCTGCCCAGTCTTGCAATCATTTTAAGAAGCGCACGAAGCGCGAGGGTCTCTCCCCCTTCCGGACGACCTGGTGAATTCGCGTCATTCCAGGCGTAAGTGTCTATATGGAGCCATTTTTGTCCGTCCGGAACGAACCGCTGAAGGTAGAGAGCAGCCGTAATCGCCCCTGCCATCGGTTTTGACGTTATATTTCCGAGATCCGCTATTTTACTATCAAGCCATGCGTCATAGCCATGCCAGAGCGGCAATCTCCACAAAGCATCCGCAGTATCCAGACCCGATTCGAGCAGTAATTGAGCAAATTCATCACTGTTGCTGAACACGGCTGGAAGGTCGGGACCAAGAGCTACGCGCGCAGCGCCGGTCAGGGTTGCGGCATCCACAATGTAATCTGGAACACTTTCAGCAGCTTCCGTTATCAGATCACACAACACCAGACGCCCTTCCGCATCCGTATTCCCGATCTCCACGAACTTGCCACTGCGCGTCTTCAGAACATCTCCCGGGCGCATGGCGTGACCCGACACACTGTTCTCGACACAACCCAGTCGAAGCTCCAGATCAATATCGAGCTTCAGATCAATCGCCGCGCACATGACAGCAAGCATCAGGGCCGCCCCGCCCATGTCCTTTTTCATGCGCAGCATTCCGGCCGCAGGCTTCAGGTCATACCCGCCCGTATCAAAGCAGACCCCTTTCCCGACCAGTGACAGGCGCGGCGCACCCTCCCGCGCCGTCCAACGAGCAACGACAACAGCCGGTTTGCGCTCAGATCCCTCGCCGACTTCAGCCAGACAGGGGTAAGCTGCTTTCAGATCATCTCCTTCAACAATCCGAACTTCAGCGCCTCGCCCATCCAGAGCCCGGTAAGCAGACTGCGCGAGATCCTGTGGGCCAAGAAGATTGGCTGGCGTATTGATGAGGTCACGACCGAACCAGTTCGCCTTTGCAATGGCACTTGCCGCTTCAACGGTATCAGGAACCACCATGCGGGTCGCAGCGTCCTGATCCTGACCCACACGATAGCAATAGGCTCCCATCGCGAACCCAAGGAGCGCGGTCTCCTGAACGCCATCTTCAACCCCGTGCAGGACAGCCAGCCAGTCACCGGCGGGAAGAGCGGTTCCCAACAGACCGAAGGCCGTCGGATCATTCAGTCGCGCCGCATCGACACACAGCAACGCCGCACCAGCTCCGTTTTCACCCGGAAGCAGCGTGAAAGCGCCGTTTCGGGACGAAAAGCCCTGCGTCTTCAGAAAAGCACCATGTTCCCCCAGCAGACGATCAATCGTCTCCGTGTCCTGAGAGCGCACCAGATGGACAGTCCGGGGTGCAGGCGCATCAGAAACAGACACAAAAGGGAGTTGAATATGAAAACTCATGAACCTCTTTCCTGAAAAGTGTCGAACCTAGAGGCCCGAACGCTTGCTTTTGTTCCGCAGGCACCCGACCATTCAGGCATGAAGGGTGCACACCGCGGTAACCATTCCGCTCATCATATCATGCCGGCAAGCGTCCGTGCGGCGCTGGGTCCAACCAATACCGGCAAGACGCATTATGCCCTCACGCGCATGATGGCTCATTCCTCCGGCATCATCGGCTTTCCGCTGCGGCTGCTGGCGCGGGAGAACTATGAGCGGCTGGTGAAAGCCAAGGGAGAGCGGTCCGTCGCGCTCATCACCGGTGAGGAAAAAATCGTTCCTCCCGGTGCCCGCTGGTTTGCCTGCACGGTGGAAGCCATGCCGCTGGACCGGAAAGCCGAGTTCGTCGCCGTCGATGAAATCCAGCTCGCATCCGACCCGGACCGTGGACATATCTTCACGGACCGACTCCTGCATGCCCGCGGCACGGTGGAAACGCTCTTTCTTGGCGCTGAAACCATCCGACCGCTTCTTCAGAAGCTGGTTCCCGGCATCGAAATCGACACCCGGACGCGCCTGTCCAGCCTGGTCAGCACCGGCCCAACCAAACTGTCACGCCTGCCACCCCGCTCCGCGATCGTCGCGTTCTCCATGGCTGAGGTTTACGCGCTAGCTGAGGTCATCCGCCGCCGCAGGGGCGGCTGTGCCGTCATCATGGGGCAGTTAAGCCCCCGCACCCGAAACGCACAGGTTGAACTCTACCAAAACCGGGAAGTCGATTATCTCGTCGCCACGGATGCGATCGGCATGGGTCTGAACATGGATGTGGACCATGTTGCCCTTGCCCAGCTCTCGAAGTTTGACGGCACCTCTCCGCGTCCGCTGTTTCCGCAGGAGATTGCGCAGATCGCCGGACGTGCTGGCCGTGGCATGAAGGATGGAACCTTCGGCACCACGGCGGACTGCCCGCCCATGTCTGCTTCCACCATAGAAGCCGTAGAGCAGCATCGCTTCGATCCGATCCAAAGACTCTACTGGCGAAACCACGAGCTGGATTTCACCAACCCGCGCGCCCTCCTTGCCAGCCTGACAGTCGCGCCCCCCTTCCGTGGCCTGACCGCAGGCCGGATGGCATCAGACGTTACAACCCTCGAATCCCTCGTCCTCGATCCGGAGATCCGGGAGGTCGCAAAAGGACGTCGCGCCACATCCCTGCTCTGGGAAGTGTGCCAGATCCCGGATTTCCGGAAACTCGGGGACGACAGCCACACCAGACTCTGCGCGCGCCTTTTCCTTCATATTCTCAAGGAAGGCGCTGTCCCGGCCAACTGGATGGAAGGTCACATCAAGGGCTTTGCACGCGTTGACGGGGACATCGACACCCTGATGCACCGCCTGACCGGTGTGCGCGTGTGCTCCTACGTCGCCGCCAGAACGGAATGGAGCCGTCATTCCGCCACCTGGCAACAACGGGCCCGCGAAGTGGAAGACCTTCTTTCGGACGCCCTTCACGAGCGTCTGACAGCACGATTCGTGGACAGGCGGGCGACCTCCCTGCTTCGCCGCCTTGATGCAGAGACAGATCGGAACATTCTTTCTGCCGTCACAGCGGATGGAGATGTGATCGTTGAAGGCCACAGCATCGGAAAAATCCGGGGCTTTGCGTTACAGACCGATACGACAAGCGGCCCCGATCACCAGATTATCATGCGCGCGGGGCGGAAGGCCCTCCTTCAGGAAATCCCCCGCCGCGTTCGCCTGTTTCAGGATGCTCCCGACAGTGCACTATCTCTGGATAGTGACACAGGCACCCTCTTCTGGGAGGGAGTTGCGCTTGGAAAGCTGATTGCAGGGAAGACATTCCTTCAACCTGCCGTCCGTCTGTTTTCCGGGGAATTCGCGGATATCAATCAGCGCACTCAGGTTGAAAACAGGCTGCTGCGTTATATCCGAACGATGATCGAACGGGACATGGCCGTTCTCTTCAAGGCAGAACAGACTGTTACGAACCAGCCTGAACTCAGAGGTATCGTTCATCGTCTCCATGAAGATGGCGGGATCACAAGCCTTCTCCCCACTGACAGGACGCTGCCACAGCAAGTCAGACGATCTCTGCGCAAGGTTGGCGTGGAAGTCGGGCGCTTTGCCATTTTCTTCCCTGCGCTTCTGCGTCCTCGCCCTCTTGGACTGATGACACTCCTGACGCAGCTTCGCCTGGGCGAGTCCCTCACCATACCTGCTCCCGGCCGGGTCTCGCTTCCCTGGGATCTTGTGGCAGGTGTGCCAGGCTGGCTGCAGGCTGGGCAGACCGGGATCAGACTTGATATTGCGGAACGCTGTGTCGCTGAACTGGCGCATCTGACCCGCAAACAGGATCATCCTGCGCCGTTGAGTCTCGCCTCCCGGTTTGGTGTGAAGACAGACATGCTCTCGGAAATTCTCACCGCTCTCGGGATTGCTCATCGGCCGCCCTCCGCTGTCAGCCCATCTCATGCAGGGCCGCCTGCCCCACTCATGATCCTCTCGGATCGGCGTACCCGTGCGGGCCGCAGGAGGCCCAAGGCTTCTGGTCAGCGCACCAGCCGACCTACGGCTGTACGGCAGGATAGCCCTTTTGCAGCGCTTGCTATTTTAAGAGAACGGTCTACCCCATGAGTGATGACTACCAACGCCTGGATCAATGGCTGTATTACGCACGGGTCGCTAAAACACGCCCTCTCTGTGCAACGATCGTCAGTAAGGGGCGTATTCGCGTGAACCGGCAGCCGACCAGCAAGCCTCATGCCAAACTTCGTGTGGGAGATGTGCTGACTCTTCCGCCTGCGAACCCCACTGAAGACGTGCGTGTCTGGCGTATTCTGGACCTCGGGGAGCGTCGCGGTCCCGCGAAAGAAGCATCCCTGCTATACGAGATCGTTAAAGAAGAGCCTAAGAAGCTTGCTTCCTAGGCCAATCCTTCGCATATCATCCCGCACAATTGAAAAATGGGCCGCACAGCCGGGCCCGAATGAGGATCGGAGACACCAATGAGCTATGTGGTCACGGAAAACTGCATCAAGTGCAAGTTCATGGACTGCGTGGAAGTTTGCCCCGTAGACTGCTTCTATGCCGGGGAAAATTTCCTCGTCATCAATCCGGACGAATGCATTGACTGCGGCGTGTGCGAACCTGAATGCCCGGCTGAAGCCATCTTCCCGGATAGCGACAACCGTGCAACTCCGTGGATCGAGATCAACTCCAAGTTTTCTGCCCAGTGGCCGAACATCACCCGCAAGGGCGAGCAGCCAGCTGATGCGGAAGAATGGAAAGATAAGCCAGGCAAGGCTGCCATGCTCTCCGAAGCTCCTCACAAGGACTGAACCTTCTCCTCATTTGAAGGCTCGAAGCCCGGCACACTGTGTCGGGCTTTTTTTATGCCGTTGCGGCTGGATTGGTGGATCGAGACGAGGACTGTCTATCTTTCATAGTGTGGTGGCTCAAAGCCGATCACCTTCAAAAGTGATACCCTACCTACTTCACACCCGAACGCATTCGCTGGCTGCATCACTGCTCTCCAAAATTTTTGGCGATTGAATGTCAGGAAGTCTGGGGAGGAGATTATTTCTCCCGAACGGACTGGAGTTACGCACACTCCCCAAGATGCTTCCCCTCTCTCTCTGGATTGGAGAGAATTTTCGGAAAGCCATTCAGTCCAGCGAGTATTTTACCAAGCTTACAGAAGACCCTCCTGCAGACCCTATAAATTCGCAGGGAAATGGAAGAAGCATCCAACAAACTTCGAATAGCGTTCTGGAACGAGGTTGCCGCCACCTACGGCTACAAAAACCGTGAACAGGTGGATCATGCTGCAACATGGTTTTTGTCGGCTGGCACTATCTTGTCGATGATTTTGTCATTCTTGAACCCAGCCAGCGCAGCACCACTTTGCCTGGCTGGCGAATACCAAGCAGAACGAAGAAGAAATCATGAACGTGCCGTTATCAATCTCAGATGAGGAACTCGGTCTGGCTGTTCATGGAAGCATTCTCTGGATGTGAAATTTCGAAGCGGCAAACGGTTAATATGCACAGGGCCTAAGTGTCCTCGTTATTACACGACTGGATCATAAAACATCCTTCGCTCTGCGCTTCAGGCATCCGAAAGGACGCCGGAAGTCGCCGTATCTTCAAACCTACCAGAAGACAACCGGACACAAAAAAACCGGCAGGATTTCTCCTGCCGGTTTCTTCAACCTTGATCCGGAAAGGATCTTAGCGGGACATCATGTTGATGGCCGTGTCATGCATGATGAACAGCGTGCCGCCGACAATAATGATCACTGATGCTGCTGCGAAGATGAAGCACATCAGGTTCCAGCTCTGCTCGTTGCTGGTGTTCAGATGAAGGAAGAACACCAGATGCACGACGATCTGAACGACCGCCAGAACACCAAGAGCTGCAAGTGCCATCCCGGGAGCCAGTGCGTGGGTCATGACTGCTGCGAAAGACGCAACAGTCAGGACGACCGCAAGAACGAACCCGATGATGTAGGACTGATAGGAGCCGTGGCTACCATCGTGGGTTGTATGTGCCTGGGCCATTACATCACACCTGCGAGATAGACGAAGGAGAAAACACAGATCCAGACGATGTCCAGAAAGTGCCAGAACAGGCTGAGGCAGGTCAGCTTGTCCATCATCCGCTGGGACAGATCCTGCGGGCCCATCATCTGGACCATCAGAACCGCCATCCAGATCAGACCACAGGTCACGTGCAGACCGTGCGTTCCAACCAGCGTGAAGAACGCGGAAAGGAATGCAGAGCGGTCAGGACCGTTACCTTCGGCGATCATGTGTGAGAACTCGCTCACTTCAAGACCAACGAAGGACAGACCCAGCACGAAGGTGATGGCCAGCCAGACCAGCACCATGGTCTTGTTCTTTGCCAGCGCGCTAAGCGAGGCAAAGCCATAGGTAATGGACGAGAACAGCAGGATTGCCGTTTCGATCCCTACATTCGTCAGGTCGAACAGTTCCTTGCCCGAAGGGCCCCCGGCAAACTGGTTCCGGAGGACTGCGAACGCAGCAAAGATCGAACCGAACAGAATGCAGTCCGTCATCAGGTAGAGCCAGAAACCGAAAACATTCGGCGTCTCGTGATGATGATCGTGACCGTGGTCGTCAGCGTGTGCCAGAGGCGACATGGTTGCTTCGTGAGCCATTGACTATGCCCCCCTTACTCTGCTGCCTGCGCAGCGGCGATACGACGGGAATAGACTTCCTCGTTGTGCTCGATTTCGCTGACAGGGACGTAGTAGTCGACGTCACGGTTTGCACTGCGCATGATCATCGTAACGGCGATACCGATCAGGCCAAGACCTGCCATCCACCAGATATACCAGACGGCACCAAAGCCGAGGATGAACGAGAACGCACCGATGATGGCACCCGCAGCCGTGTTCTTCGGCATGTGGATCGGAGCCAGCGGCTTGTTGTGTGCACGACGGCCAAGCTGCTTCTCGGTGTGGAACGTGTCCAGACCGTGGATGTCCGGGATAACTGCGAAGTTATAAGCCGGCGGCGGAGAGGAAATGGACCACTCCAGCGTACGGCCACCCCACGGATCGCCCGTCAGGTCCAGGTTTTCCGGCAGGTTACGGTCACGGATGGAGACGTAAAGCTGCGTGAGCTGGCAGACGATACCCAGAGCGATAACAATCGCACCAGCTTCTGCAATCAGCAGCCACGGACGCCAGTCCGGATTGTCGTAGTGGTTCATACGACGCGTCATGCCTTCGAGACCGAGGACATAGAGCGGAACGAAGGCAAGATAGAAGCCAACGAACCAGCACCAGAACGCGCGCTTGCCCCAGGCTTCGTTCAACTTGAAGCCGAAAGCCTTCGGGAACCAGAAACCCATACCTGCAATGTAACCGAAGTACACACCACCAATGATGACGTTGTGGAAGTGGGCAATGAGGAACAGGGAGTTGTGAAGGATCCAGTCAGCAGCCGGCATGGCCATCATGACGCCCGTCATGCCACCGATGGAGAAGGTAATCATGAAGCCGATCGTCCAGTACATCGGAGCCGTGAATTCAACACGTCCCTTATACATGGTGAACAGCCAGTTGAAGATCTTCACGCCAGTCGGAACTGCAATGACCATCGTCATGATACCGAAGAAGGTATTGACGTTGGCGCCTGCGCCCATGGTGAAGAAGTGATGCACCCACACGACGAACGACAGCACCATGATGGAGCACGTAGCGTAAACCATCGTGTTGTAGCCGAAGAGCGGCTTGCGGGAAAATGTTGAAGTGACTTCAGAGAACACGCCGAAAGCCGGGATAACCAGAATGTAAACTTCCGGATGGCCCCAGGTCCAGATCATGCTCAGATACAGCATGACGTTGCCGCCGGCATCATTCGTAAAGAAGTGCATGCCGAGGTAACGGTCGAGGCTGAGCAGAGCCAGCGTCACGGTCAGAACCGGGAACGAAGCCATGATCAGAACGGTCGTGCAGAAAGCAGTCCAGGTGAAGACCGGCATCTGCATCCAGCCCATGCCAGGAGCGCGCATCTTCACGATGGTGGTGAAGAAGTTCACACCCGTCAGAAGCGTACCGACACCGGAGATCTGAACGGCCCAGATGTAGTAGTCAACGCCAACGCCCGGGCTGAACTGCATCTCGGACAGAGGCGGGTAAACCAGCCAGCCGCACTGAGCAAACTCACCGATGAACAGCGAGATGTTGATCAGAAGGGCACCGACCAGCGTCATGTAGAAGCTGAGCGAGTTCAGGAACGGGAACGCAACGTCGCGCGCACCGATCTGAAGAGGCACCACCAGGTTGAGCAGACCCGTCATGAACGCCATGGCCATGAAGAAAATCATGATCGTGCCGTGAGCGGAGAAGACCTGGTCGTAATGGTGCGGCGGAAGGTAACCGGGATTACCGGCATAGGCCAGCGCAAGCTGGGTACGCATCATGATGGCATCCGCGAAACCACGGAACAGCATGACAATTGCCAGGATGATGTACATCACGGCAAGGCGTTTATGGTCGACTGTCGTCAGCCATTCACGCCACAGGTAACCCCACTTACCGAAGTAAGTAACGGCACCCAGCACGGCAAGGCCGATAACAACCACACCCAGGAATGTGCCGACAAGGATCGGCACATCAAAGGGTATGGCTGAAAGGGAGAGTTTTCCGAGCATCTGTCGGTTATTCCTTCATGCCAGTGTCGGACGGTGCAGCGCTGGAAGCGGACTGCATATGCATGACCTTGCCCGTCGTCTTCTCAACCATCATGCCATTGTTGTACTTGGCGACGATGCCGTCGAAGAGATCCGGCTGGACATGCGCGAAATACTGAACCGGCGCAGCTTCCTGCGGGGCGGCGTACTTCGGATAAGTCGTGTCATCGAGGTTTTCGCTGCCGTTCTTCACCTTCTCGACCCAGGCGCTGAATTCTTCAGGTGCCATGGCGAGGGTGCGGAACTTCATGTCAGAGAAACCGCGACCACTGAACTGGGAAGCTTCACCCAGATAGTCACCCGACTCAGTTGCAAGAAGATGCAGCTGTGTCTGCTGACCCGGCATGGAGTAGATCATTGATCCCAGACGCGGGATGAAGAACGACGTCATGACAGTGTCAGAGGTGATCTGGAAGTTCAGCGGCGTGTTCGTGGGCACATCCAGCTGGTTGATCGTGGCGATCCCCAGATCCGGATAGATGAACAGCCATTTCCAGTCGAGAGAGACCACCTGAACGTTCAGCGGCTTGACGTTGTCAGCCGTCTGGATCGGGCGGTACGGGTCATAAGCATGGGTGCTGTACCAGCTGATCGCGCCGAGAGCGACGATGATCAGGGAAGGAATGCCCCAGATGACATATTCGATCTTCGTTGAGTGATCCCAGGTCGGCAGATATTCGGCCTGGGTATTGGAAGCGCGATACTTCCAAGCAAAATAAAGCGTTGCGATACAGGTCGGAACCACAATCGCCATCATGATGGCAAATTCTGCCACCATAACGTCGCGGTTCATTTCTGCGATCGGACCGCGCGGCTGAAGCAGATCAACCGTGCAACCCGATAGCATCAGCGCCGGCAACGCTGGGAGATATCGCCAGAGTTTTTTCATCGGTCCTGCTTTCATCATCCGTTCCGGCATGGAGTATTCGCCGGGAAACGGTTTGACACGATAAGGGTCGCATCAGAGCTGCCGAACGCTGCCATAGTCTGCTGCCTTTCTCGTTCGTATCCTGACGTCAGGAACCGGATCAAAGATCCGACCCTGAAATTCATTCAGCATGGGACACGACTGTCCCGGTTCCTCAGGTTTTTTCTGCCTGAATCGCCCGGAAGACAAGGCTTATCACGGATTTCGTGAGGAACAGGGCATATCCCCCACACCCCCATAAATGGCTGTTTTTCGCCATATTTGATTTAATTACGGCTTTCATTAAGTACGAAAATTACATTTTTTTAATGTAAACCAATTCGAATAAGCGGAAAATAATTCCAGACCTTTTTAGTCCAAAAACAAGAAAGGGAGCGACATTAACTGTCGCTCCCTCAGAAACATCAACAATACTTGATAGGTAATATCAGTCGCTATTACTGGAGCGAACACCAGTGAACTGAATAAGAAACTGAAACAGGTTCACGAAATTGAGATACATGGTCAGCGCATCGTAGATGCTGAGCTTCCCAATATCGTCCTGTGAAGCAAAAGACATATATTGCTGGTAGTTAATCTTGATGCGCTGCGTGTCATAGGCTGCAAGACCTGTGAAAAGAGCGACACCGATTAGAGAAACAAGCATTGCCAATGGTGCGCTGTGGAGAAAAATGTTCACAACCATCGCAATCATGATGCCGATCAGCCCCATGAACAGGAAGGAACCGAGTCGAAGGAGGTTCGCTCCCGTGGTGTATCCCCACAGAGCCATTCCACCGAACATCACAGCACTGATGAAGAACGTTCTGGCGACAGAAACGCCAGTGTAGCTTAGCAGCAGACTGGACATGCTTGCGCCCATTGCTGCGCTGAACAGCAGAAAAATCGCCTGAACTGCAGAACGTGAAAGACGATTGATCCCGAAGGACAGTACCATCACGAAAGCCAGCGGGGCAAAAATCGCTACCCCACCCAGAAAGGTGGGGCGCAGAACAAACGCGCCGTTCGGCGTTTCTGCCAGATGAAAGAAGAGCGCGCGCAGAGAGGTCTCTGCCACGCCATACGCAACAAGCCCCGTCACGACGAGGCCGATCGCCATCCAGTTGAAGACACGGCACATATAGGAGCGAAGACCAGCGTCAAGACTGCCGACCCCTGCCTGTGTACCGGCCCTGCCGAAATTGGAATTGAAAGCCATGATACCTTTTCCAGTAAAAGGCCCTTTCAAAAAGGGCGCTTGACGAACCTTGCAAGCTCGCCCGTACTTTCCCTGAATGTGGGGCTTTTCACTGCACGGTCAAGAAGACCCTTCATATCTGTGTTCCATTTACCCGGGAAACGAGCCTCTTGAGACTTTTTGTCGCACTCGACCTCTCCCCCGCCCAGCGCGAAGCGCTTGCTCTTCTCAGAGGTTCACTGCCGGGCGTGCAGTGGGTTCCTTCCGAGAACTATCATCTGACCCTCCGTTTTATCGGTGAGATTACCGATCGCTACGTGATGGAAGAGATTGATCTTGCTCTTTCGCGGCTGGCCTGGAAGCCATTCGATGTCTCTTTCCACGGCGCAGACCTCCGCGAAGGCATGACTGCTGACAGCCTCATGATCGGCACTGAACGATCCGAAGCACTCACTACACTTCAGACGCAGGTTGAAAGCGTTCTACGCAAAGCCGGATGCGCACCTGCAAAACGCCGTTTTCAGCCCAGCGTAACTCTTGGGCACCTTGCAACGACCCAACGTGCCGATGCAGCCCGCTGGGTTCAGAGGCATAATCTTTTCAGAAGTGAGCCAATGCCCGTTCACCACGTTACGCTCTTTGAGAGCCTGCGTGGGTACGATCAGCATGTCTATGTTGCCCGCGCAGAATATGCCTGGCACCCGGACATGCCACTTCTTCCTGAGGATGAATGATTTCCAATCCCACTACGCAGGATCGACTGAATGCTCTGGTTCAGGAGGTCCGCTCCTGCCGTGTCTGTGAAGACCACCTTCCTCTTGGCGCGAGGCCGCTGATCCATGTTTCAGCAACGTCCCGGCTACTGATTGCCAGTCAGGCGCCGGGAACCAAAGCCCATTTCAAAAATACATCTTTCAAAGATCCATCAGGCGTTCGGCTGAGGCAATGGCTCGGCCTGACAGAAGACGTGTTCTATGACACCCGTCACGTCGCCATTTTGCCAATGGGCCTCTGCTACCCCGGTCGCTTACCCAAGGGCGGAGATTGCCCTCCCCGACCCGAATGCGCGCCCATCTGGCGAAAACGGGTTCTCTCGCTGATGCCAGCCCTCCGGCTCACCCTGCTGGTCGGCAGCTATTCACAACATCACGTATTAGGAAAAGGCTCGGTCACGGAACGGGTCAGGAATTTCCGGGACTACCTGCCTGACAACTATTTCCCCCTGCCCCACCCGTCATGGAGAACAGGGGTATGGGAGAAGAAAGCGCCCTGGTTTCAGGAAGAAGTCATTCCTGCCCTTCGCGAAAAGGTGCAGGCCATTCTGGCTCTCAGTGATGAGCAAGCCTCAGGGTCTCAACCAGAAAACCCTGAACACCGGAAATCAGGATCTGGATTCCGATAGCCAGAAGGATAAGTGCAGCCAAACGGCTGACAATCCGCGCACCGGTAACACCCAGCATGGAAACGATGCGTTCCGCATAAGCATAGGCAACCGCCACAACAATCCCCATAGCCGTTGCCGCCGCAGATACCCCCATGAAATAATCCGGTGCCGGCATATGCGGAGGGCAGGATGAACTCAGGGCAATCGCGACTGAAATACTGCCCGGCCCCACCGTAAAAGGCATGGCCAGCGGGAAAAACGCACGCTCTTTCAAATCCGGCGCCGCAACAGTACGGCCGCCCTGCAAAGCCTGCTTTTCCTTGCGGGCCTCACTTGTTTCCGGCTGCTGAAGCATGACCCAGGCACGGGATGCCACAACCAGCCCACCCGTAATGCGCAGGGCATTCATACTGATGCCAAAAAAGCTGAGAATCCAGCTTCCGAACCATATGGAAACAAGAAGGATGGCGAGCGAATTCAGGGCGACCAGTCGCGCCAGCTCGATCACCTCTTTGCGCGTCCGCCCCTGTGTTGCCTGAGCGAAAATAAGGGATGCACCAAGAGGATTGATGATCGAGAACAGTGCCGGGAATGCAATCAGCGAGCTATTGATCGCATTTCCCAGGCTGGGCGGCAAACTCATGAACCTGTGGCACCTGAAACGGTTTCGGAACGCCCCGCCGCACGCTTCTTGCGAGCCTGCCGTTCTTCTCCACTCAGGAAAGCCCGGATCATACGATAATCCTCAGAAAAACAGCAGATGGTCCCAGCCTTTCCGTCCGGACAGACCGTCAATCCAAGATCATTATAGACTGCCATAAGGGACTGACCAACACGGACAAACGCAAGTTTGCGTCCTTCCTGAAGGGCAAGGTCCCTCAACCGCCATATCGCGGCAATGCAGTTCCGCTCCGAACCAGCCGGATCGCCCAGACCAATGATAAACTGACCCGTACGAAGGAATGGAATGGCCGCGCGACCAGCTTCATCATGCAGCAGGCCGCTGGGCCGACGACGCCCAAGCTCCTGCAAGGCATGTGGGAGGCTACGATACAGCTGTTCATTTTCTGAATTCCACGCTTCGAAGCGGATACGTGTCCGGCGCATTCCAAACCAAAGCGCAAAAAGTCCACAAAGCGCAGAAATAGCCAAGAACCAGCGCCCGATCGCCGTGTGTGCATCGTAGATCATCGAACGCCACCAGATGGGTCCAAGATGACGTTGCAGCGCCACCCACCCCACACCGAGCAAGCCCAATGCCCAAAGTGACACCGGAGCGAGCATGGCAGGCGTCAGAGGCGCGACGAGGATCTGCGCGCGACGATAATAGCAGTTCCGGAACGGCGCGATCAGCAGCATCACCAGCGCGAGTGCAACCGGAGCCTCCCAGGGTGCATGACGCAGGACCAGCAGAACAACCGAAGCCCCCAGAACACCCAGCGAAACTTTCCAGGCCAGAGCCACGCGCTGCGATAGCCCTAGAGCCAGACCAACCAGCGCAACACCACTAACTGTCAGGAAAAGATCAGCGATCTGCGACACAGCCGCGCCCAGTGACGTCCGCAGCGGCGGCAGTTCAGCAGCCAGCGCATAAAGCACCAGAAGAATGCCCGCGACAGCCTGTACGCTCGTTGCAACCGTGACGGAGAAATCGGCTTCCGATTCCCGCACCACCTGGCTCGGCCGGATGCGACGCGGTGCCTGCCCTGCTGACATGAGCGCCTGTTCACCCCGCAGAAACAGCTCATGTCCTGCAAACATCAAACCAGCCAGTACGAGTGGAATGATGTAGTAAAAGAGGCGAAAGACCAGAATGGCGCTCATGATTTCCGGAACCGGAAGATATGGGCGCAAAGCCAGCAACATGGCACTGTCAAACACACCGAGACCACCAGGCACGCTGGCAACCAGACCCGCCGTATATGACGCGATGTAGATGGCCAGAAACGTGCCGAAGCCGAAATGCGCTTCTGGCGGCAGGGGCGGAAGAACACCGTATGCGATCAGAGCCGTTGCAGCCATATCCGCAGCGCTGACGGCAATCTGGGAAATGGCAATGCCTGTCCGGGGAATTTCGATGGTGTAGCGCCAGATCCTGACATGACGGCGGACACGGGACAAAACGATATAAGCCGCCAGAACACCCCAACATCCTAACCCTGCCAGCCTCAGAAGGATGGAAGGGAGATGAGACAATATGGGAATGGCGTGCGGCTCAAGGGTCAGTATTCCTCCCACAAGCGCCGTGGTTCCAAGCAGATAAGTTGCCGAACAGAAAGCAATAATCTGGGCTATATCGCCCGGTGCGACCCCCCAGCTCCGATAAAGCCTGAACCTGACGGCGGCCCCTGAAATCGCGGCACACCCGAGATTATGAGACAGAACGTAGGAGCAAAAAGCCGCAAAGGCCGAGCGCTGAAAGGACACCTTCGCACGGACATGCAGGCAGGCCAGTCGGTCGTAAAACGACAGGATGAAATACGACAGGAACGTCGCACCTGCCCCCGCCAGCAGTGCGCCTGAGGGAATAGCCCCAAGACTTTTGATAATGTCGTGTAAGGACAAATGGCGCAGTTCGCGCCAGATCACGACAACAGCAGCCACCAGAAGCACGAGCCCGACAACAGCGGGCGCACGCGTCAGCAGAAGCTGCCAGCGATTCTTGACGCACTCGCCCTCGTCTTCAAGATCGAGAGCGAGACTGTCATCGTGCCAGTCGTCTTCCCTGTGAGGGCACATCGGCGTCAGGCCTGAACTGTCCCGGATGCCGGGCGGGCCAGTGCGCCCCGAATAAGGGCAACCGTTTCCGGCAAACCGAAGAGCGAAGCAAAAATTCCGAACCGCGGTCCTTCGCTCTGCCCAAGCAGAACCTCATAGAGGCAGCCGAACCAAGACCGAAGCTCGGATTTTTCAAAGTAGCGCTTGCCCACTTCGAACACGACATCCTGAACTTCAACCGGCGGCGTATGAACCGGAAGTTTTGCCAGTTCCGTCGCCAGATCCTCAAGGCCCTTACGCTCTGTTTCAGACGGATCACGGTAAGTCTTGTTGGGGTAAACCTGCTCCTGGAAATAGGTCAGAGCGCAGCGGACGAGTTTGTCCACATACGGATGCGTTTCCGGCGACAGCGTCTCGTCATAACGACGCAGGAACTTCCAGAGTGTTTCCGGATTGTCCGCATTCGCGACGTTCGCAAGGTTAAGAAGCGCCGTATAGGATACTGGGCTAGTCTCTTCCGAACGCACCGTTCCGCCATGAATGAACCAGACCGGATTGGCCATCAGGTCCATCGGCTCCTGCGTTTCAGCCTTCTGAACCAGCGTCAGATAATCATCCGTTGCACGGGGAATGACATCAAAGAACAAACGCTTGGCGCGCGTAGGCTGCTGGTACATGTACTGCCCGAGGCTTTCCGGCGTGCCGTAACGCAGCCATTCCTCGACAGACAGACCATTGCCCTTGGATTTGCTGATCTTCTGCCCCTGTGCATCAAGAAACAGCTCATAGGTCAGTCCAGCAGGCGGTTGCTTGCCCAGAATGCGGCAGATCTTTGAGGACAGCTTCACACTGTCAATCAGATCCTTGCCAGACATTTCATAGTCGACACCAAGAGCATACCAGCGCATGGCCCAGTCGGCCTTCCACTGCATCTTGGCATGCCCACCCAGAACGGACGTTTCGAACGTCTTTCCGGCTTCATCCTTCCAGACAACCGTTCCGGCGTCCGGATCAACCTTGATGATCGGAACCTGCATCACCTGCCCTGTTTCAGGGTGGATCGGCAGAACCGGGGAATATGTTGCACGACGCTCAGGGCCAAGCGTCGGAATAATGGTCGCAACAACTTCGTCATGCACTTCAAGCATGCGACGAAGAGCGGCATCGAATGTCCCGCCGGTATAATAATCCGTCGCGGAAGCAAATTCGTAGTCAAAACCAAAGCTGTCCAGAAACTGGCGCAGACGGGCATTATTATGGGCGGCGAAGCTTTCATACTCGCCAAAAGGATCCGGAATACGCGTCAGCGGCAGGCCAAGATACTTCGCAAGCATCTCTTGCTGCGGCACATTCGTCGGAACCTTGCGCAGGGCATCCATATCATCCGAAAACGCCAGCAGGCGTGTCGGGCGGCCAGTCAGTGCCTCAAAGGCCTGACGAACCCATGTCGTCCGTGCGACTTCGCCAAACGTGCCGATATGCGGCAGCCCGGACGGCCCGTACCCTGTTTCAAGCAGGGCCGGGATTTTCGGATCGCGCTCACCCACATGCGCGGCGATTTTTTTCGCTTCTTCGAATGGCCATGCTTTTGGCAACGGCGCATCAGGTGCGAGGGACGGAAAGGTTTGTGTTCTGGAATTGTGCATGATTGCTGGAAAACGTAGGCAGACACGTATCCCGGGTCAAGCAATACGAGAGTGTACGAAGTTTCTCCGAACGCCCTAAATAATTACGAAATATGTCAAATACCTGTTGCCAGAAACACGAACACCGCAGCAGACCTGCCTTTTCACGATCTGTTCCAAAAGCTCTCGCCCCTTTCCCCCCTTCCCGCTAGACTGAACAGAATGCCACCAGCTCCCTCTTTTCCGTCGCCATTTGATGCTCCCGCCCTGATTGCGCGGCGCGGCCTGTCGTCTCTTCTGACGCCAGACGGAGAACTTCTGGATCTGTCAGCCGAAGAGGCACGGGAAAAATTATCGCAGCTTCCCCCACCCCTTCTGGTGCACGGGCCGGCGGCTCTCCGGGCACTGGACCTGACACCCCTTTCACAGCCTGTTCCTTGGTTCGATCTTCTGGACCTGTTCCTGTTTGTCCTTCCAGCGACAACCGTGGCCCCAACTCCGCGGGGACTGGCCATCGCGCTCGGGCTAACGCCCCCCGAAGACATTACTGCCGATCTTCTGCCCCTGCTGTGCGAAAATCTTCTTGGCCGATTGCGCGCCAAAGCGGACACGCCAGAAGGCACGCGCCTTCGTGCGCTCCTGCTTCCCCTTACTCGCGCAGGCTGGATCTGGAGTGGCGAAGTCGCAGATGCCATTGGCTCCGCCTCAGACCCGGGAAGTGCACATCCTTTCGATGCCGTGCGCATCTGGAGACGCTTGCCTCGCTGGGAGGAAACAGCTCCCCGCCCGGCTCCCAGCAGCCAGCCCGTTTCGTCACGTGCCGCACGCGAAAGACTGCGCCAAATTCTTGGTGAAGGTGCAGAAGAACGACCGGGACAGGCCGACTTTGCATCTGTCGCAACGGCCGCTTTTGAGCCGCGAGAAACGCTCGGTTCACCCAATGTCGTTTTAGCGGAAGCCGGAACCGGGACTGGCAAGACACTGGGTTACATCGCCCCATCCAGCCTCTGGGCCGAACAGAATGACGGTGCCGTCTGGGTCAGCACCTATACGCGCCATCTTCAGCGGCAGATCGAACAGGAACTCCACCGCCTTTATCCGGACGAAGCCACTCTTCGACAGAAGGTGGTCGTCCGCAAAGGCCGGGAAAACTATCTGTGCCTCCTGAACATGGAGGATCTTCTCAATACCGCCACCTCCCGTGGAAATGACAGTGCAGCAGCACTGCTGCCTCTGGCCCTCCTGGCACGTTGGGCAGAGGCGAGCCGGGATGGCGACCTGATGGGTGGCGATCTGCCAGGCTGGTTTGGAGAACTTTTCGGGCATGGCACGCTCTATGGCGTGGCCGATCGACGCGGCGAGTGCATCCATGCCGCCTGCCCACATTATCAGGCCTGCTTTGTAGAACACGGCATCCGCCGGGCGCGACAGGCCGATCTTGTTGTGGCCAATCATGCTCTCGTCATGTCCCAGGCAGCCTGGGCCTCCCTCGCCCCCCCGGGTCTACCGGACGAAGACGCAGCCCCCACTCGCTATGTGTTTGACGAAGGCCACCACGTCCCCGAAGCCGCCGATAGTGCCTTCGCAACAGTTCTATCCGGACTTGAAGCCGCTGAACTGAGACGATGGCTTCTAGGCGCAGAAGGCAGCCGGTCACGTGCGAGAGGCCTCTTGCGGCGTCTCGATGACCTAGTCGAACGCATTCCTTCCATTGATGCACCACTTCATGCCGTCTTACAGGCCGCACGCGCTCTTCCAGCCCCCGGCTGGAGCACGCGTCTCAAAGGATCAGACGCACCTGCTGCTGAAGAAGACACTTCATCCCTTCTTCCGCTAGAGGAACCAGAACTCGACAATCCCTCAGAGCTGTTCCTTCAAGCCCTGGATCAACAGTTAAAGGCGCGTCGATCTCAGAACCCACAGCATGAGACTGGATATATTTCCACGGAGTGCGATCTTCATCCGACGACTGATACCGTCAGGAAAACTGCCGAGGATCTTTCACGCGCCCTCCGCCGCCTGCAGGATCCACTGCTTCTTCTGACCAAGCGCCTTGAAGCCCAGGTCGAAGATGATCCCGAAATGGAAGCCCCAACGCGCCAGCGTATCGAAGCCTTCATCCGCACGCTCCATCGGCGCGCCATCAGCCGTGTTACGGGATGGGTTGGAATGCTGGATGCGCTGCAAACACCGCCAGAACCCGGCATCACACCGGTCCATATCGACTTTATCCGCACCGAACGACTACCCAGAACACGCGGCACGCAGGGAGATCATGACGTCGGCCTGTATCGGCACTGGCTCGACCCGACCATCCCATTCGCATCCACTATCCAGACGCCCGCTCACGGCCTTCTGCTGACCTCCGCCACCCTCCGCGATCAAACAGGTCCTGAGGACGGGGAAGAAAGCTGGCACGCCGCCGAACTTCGCTTGGGCGCTACCCATTTCATGAAGCCGCCGATCCGGGCGTCTCTCATGAGTCCGTTCAACTACGCAAAACAGACACGCGCTTACGTGGTCACGGATGTCTCTGTAGAAATCGCTTCTCTGGCCCATGCATTCCGTGCGCTGTTTGAAGCCGCTGGCGGGGGCGCACTTGGACTATTTACAGCCATCCGCAGGTTGCGCGAAGTGCATCGGCGCATTAACGAGCCACTGGAAGCACAGGGTTTCCCCGTATACGCCCAGCATGTGGATGCGATGGACAATGCAACACTGGTGGACGTATTCCGTACCGAGACCCATAGCTGCCTGCTTGGAACAGACGCCATGCGCGATGGCGTGGACGTTCCCGGAGAGGCCCTCCGAATGGTCGTGTTTGAAAAGACGCCCTGGCCTCGCCCCGACATTCTCCACCGGGAACGCCGACGTCTGCTCTCGGAAGGTCGCCCTGGCGACTATGACGACCGCATTACCCGAATGCGTCTTAGACAGGCTTTCGGGCGCCTCATCCGAAGGGGCGATGACAGAGGCGTTTTCGTCATGCTGGATCGCCGCATGCCCTCCCGCCTCCTTTCGGCTTTCCCCGAAGGAGTCGAAGTCCGACGCCTCAGCCTTGCCGAGACATTGAAGGATATTGAGGAATTTCTGGCCCCCTCTTCTCCGGTTTCCTCGGAAAACTGAAATCAATCAGAGCACAAAAAAAGGCGGTGGAATTTCCACCGCCTTTTCCGTCTCCTCTGGCAAAGCCAAAGATCAGAAGTTCACGCCTGCCTGCAGGAAGACGTTACGTCCCATGTAAAGGTTGCCATAAAGGGCAGCCGCGCTGTTGTCTGTCCCACCAGAAACAAAGGGAGGCTTCTTGTCGAGCAGGTTGTTCACACCAGCTTCGAAGTTCCACTTTTTCCAACGATAAGTCACCGTAACATCATGAGAGAAGATGCCAGGCGTCTTGATGCGGCCCGAAGCTGAACGGGTCACATCAGTTTCCGAGTCGTTCCAACGCATACCACCCATATAGCTCATCATATATGTGACGCCAATTGCACCATGCTGCCAGCCAACGGTCGCATAATCACGAACGCGGGGGTTGCCAGTACCGTTTTGGTAGAACATGCGACCTGCATAATTGTACCACTTTCCGCCGAGCTCGTTCTGCTGAAGATAGCTCACAAGTTGCTGAAAGTTGTTGGACAATGTCAGAACGTCGCGAGATGTAACGCGGATACGGTAGTCAAGGTCAAAGTCGATGCCGCTCGTCTTCAGTCCACCGATGTTGCCATACAGAGCTGTCACGGAGTTTAGCTGGTTCGTGCTGCCAACGCGGGTAATGTCATTGCAATATGACGTGTTTGCACCCGTGTAGCACTGGTTCATGATGTACTGACTGCTCAGGTACGAAATCATGTTCTTGAGCGTGTAATGCCAGTATTCCACGGAAGCCGAGAGGCCTGGAATCCAACGCGGCGTGACCGTTGTACCAAACGTGTAGGTACGGCCAGTTTCAGGCTTCAGCTTGGGATTGCCACCAAACAGGGTCGGAACCTGACTGGAGGAAGCAGACACGAAATTACTGCTGTTAATCCCCTGCTTGGCGCAATTGGCCGCCACAATTGGCGTCAGACTGCCATATGTGCCGACCTGCCCGCTGTCGCATGGGTCAGTTGCTGATGCATAGCCGAGAGACTGACCGCCATACAGCTCATAGACGTTAGGCTGACGGTAGGACGTGCCAAGCGTTGCACGGAAGCGGATGTCCTGAACCGGTGCCCAGTTGATGGACGCCTTCCAGTTCTTCGTGCTGCCGAACGTGTTGTAAGACGAGTAACGGCCCTGACCGTCAATCGTCAGATCCTTGGCAAGGAATGCATTGTGCAGCAGCGTGGCTTTACCTTCGAGGTAGCCTTCCGTGACGTTGAATCCACCACCCGTGTAGGAAGCAGAGTTCGTCAGCGTCTGGCCAGATTCAACGAGGGCATCCGGATGATAGGCAAGCTGCTCACCACGATGCTCCATACCCAGCGCGATACCTAGATCGCCACCGTTCTTCCACGGCATGTGAACAACATGGTTATTGTTAATACGCAGGTTCAGATCACGCAGCTGATAGTAGTAGTGATCGTGCGACGTGTAGTTCGAGTAATCAGCCGCTTGCGGCGAAAGCTTGTTGAAAGGGTTGGACAGTGTGCAGCCAGCCGCTGCAGTGCAGATCGACGGGTTGTAAACCAGCGCACTGTCAGGATTGCCCGGCTCTTCAGCGGATAGACCGTAGCTCTGAAGCAGCTTGGAATAATTACCAACGCCAGAAGTCTGGGACATGACCTGGTTCCACCCGTAGGTATAGGACAGGTCATATTTCCAACCGTGGGTGATATCACCCGAAGCGCCAATCTTTGCCGTGTATGTGTCGGTAGCAGTCTGACTGACGCGATCACCCCATTCACCCATACGCTTGTACATCGTGGCATCTTCGCCAAGCGAATTGTACGGCGCACTTCCTGGAATGGTGATGGCTACCGGCAGAGTGGATGGATAGATGCTACCAGACACCGGAATCGGCGCCATCTGCGTATTAGAGTTACGATGCGAATACAGGAAGTTGCCATACGGCGTGAAATGACGGTTCACATCGTAATGTGCATCGAACGACAGCGTGGCATCCTGCAAGGAGTTCGTCAGGCTCTGATCATTACCGTAGTTGTAGCGATCTTTCTTGCTGAAATTGTGGAACGATCCATCACCATTGGGAACATTATCCGCAGTATCAGTGATGAAACGACCCGCCGTCGGGATGGACGATCCGTAAGTCGGCGAACCACCCGGTGCAATCAGACCAGACACAACCGGGTTGGCCCAGTCACGGCTGTTCTGACGGATCCCGCTCTGGGTCATGTAAGATCCGGAGACCGTCACGTTGCCGCGGCCATGATCAAAATTCCAGCCCTTGTAGCCAGAAATCATGCCGGACTGGCCATCTCCACGGTCAGTGATGCCTCCACGAACCGTCAGGTTCGCGTCATCCAGATTGTGTTTGAGCTTGATGTTGATGACACCGGAAACGGCATCAGCACCATACAGCTCAGAACCACCATCCTTGAGGATTTCGACACTCGCCACCTGGTGAATATTGATCGTGTTCAGATCAAAGCAGCTTGACGAGCCGTCAATTGCTGCACGCTTGCCATCAATCAGAACCAGAACACGGCTTTTGCCAAGGTTACGGATATCCGTGCAAGAAACACCCGCCGTATTGTTGGTTTGGCTGTTCGTCGTACCCGAAGAACCGACAGACGGCAGGCGCTGCAGGTAATCACCCAGAGTGTTGATGCCAGTCTGCTCGATCTGCTTGCTGGTCACGATTTGGACCGGGTTCGCGTTCTGATTGTTAGACGTGCTCAGAGCAGACCCCGTGACCACAACGCTTTCCTGCGTTCCGGAATCAATGGAACGAACGGCATGGGACCGGTTGACCGCTACAGGTGCAGAAAACTGCGGAGCTGCCACCGGACGAGCCACCGAGACCGGAGCTGTTATTGCAGGCGTCGCAGCAGAACGCACCGGACCATGAGTCACAGTCTTGTGGCGCACATGTGAGGACGTGTGAGTGCTTTCGGTTGCCGCATGAGCAACACTCGAAAGCGCCCCCATCCCCAGCACCGATGCGCAAAGTAACGTATTGCGACGCGATACGATCATAGTGAAACGAAATCCTTCTAAAGGCGGTGAAGTCCTTTAGACGGGTCGTTACGCGCATGTCACCCCAAGTTACCGTGGTTACGGTGGTTACATGATAGTTCTGCGACAGGCGTTGCATAAGGGTCACATATGCATCCTGCACATACCAAAAAAAAGGCCGTTCCACCTGCGTGAAACGGCCTTTTTGCAATCTTTCGACGCAATTTCCGGCTCTGAAACGAGCCGGAAATCAGGTGCAACCGGATCAGAAATCCATATCGCCCATGCCGCCCATTCCACCCGGAGCGGCCGGAGCCTTCTTCTCTGGGCGCTCTGCAACCATGGCTTCCGTTGTGATCAGCAGACCACCAACCGAAGCGGCATCCTGCAGAGCCGTACGAACAACCTTCGTCGGGTCGATGATACCAGCAGCAACAAGGTCCTTGTACTCAGCGTTCTGAGCATCAAAACCGAAGTTGTAGGTGTCGTTCTCGAGCACCTTGCCAGCGATCACGGCGCCGTCTTCACCAGCGTTCTCAGCGATCTGACGCAGCGGCGTCTGGAGAGCCTTGCGAACGATCTCGCCACCAATGCGCTGATCATCGTTGTCGAAGGTCAGCCCCTTCAGAGCAACCGAAGCACGGGCCAGAGCCGTACCACCACCCGGAACGATGCCTTCTTCAACAGCAGCACGGGTTGCGTGCAGCGCATCGTCAACGCGATCCTTGCGCTCCTTCACCTCAACCTCGGTGCTACCACCGACGCGGATGACGGCAACGCCACCAGCCAGCTTGGCCAGACGCTCCTGGAGCTTCTCACGGTCGTAGTCAGATGTGGTTTCTTCGACCTGTGCGCGGATCTGGTTGCAACGACCCTTGATGTCTTCGCTGTTGCCAGCACCTTCGACGATCGTGGTGTTTTCCTTCTCGATGTGAACCTTCTTGGCGCGGCCCAGCATGTCGAGGGTAACGGACTCCAGCTTGATCCCGATGTCTTCGGAGATAACCTGGCCACCCGTCAGGATCGCGATGTCTTCCAGCATGGCCTTGCGGCGATCACCGAAGCCCGGAGCCTTGACGGCAGCGATCTTCAGACCACCGCGCAGCTTGTTTACGACTAGCGTAGCAAGGGCTTCGCCATCAACGTCTTCCGCGATGATCATCAGCGGACGACCGGACTGCACAACGCTCTCAAGCAGCGGCAGCATCGGCTGAAGCGAAGACAGCTTCTTCTCGTGGATCAAGATGTACGGCGCATCGAGATCGGCCGTCATCTTCTCCGGGTTCGTCACGAAGTACGGGGAAATGTAGCCGCGGTCGAACTGCATGCCCTCGACCACGTCGAGTTCCGTGTGCAGACCCTTGGCTTCTTCAACCGTGATGACACCCTCGGAGCCGACCTTCTGCATGGCAGAAGAGATCATCTCACCGATTTCGCGCTCACCGTTGGAAGAGATCGTACCGACCTGAGCGATTTCCTCCGGGGAGGTCATCTTCTTGCTGTTCTTCTTCAGCTCTTCAACGACAACACCAACAGCCTTGTCGATGCCGCGCTTCAGATCCATCGGGTTCATGCCAGCGGCAACAGCCTTGGCACCTTCACGAATGATAGCCTGCGCGAGAACCGTGGAGGTCGTCGTGCCGTCACCGGCGAGGTCGTTCGTTTTGGATGCGACTTCGCGCACCATCTGAGCGCCCATGTTCTCGAACTTGTCAGCCAGTTCGATTTCCTTGGCGACAGAGACACCGTCCTTGGTGATGCGCGGTGCGCCGAAGCTCTTGTCGAGAACAACGTTACGACCCTTCGGGCCCAGCGTTACCTTGACGGCATTTGCAAGAATATCAACGCCACGCAGCATACGGTCGCGGGCATCGGCACCAAACTTTACGTCCTTGGCAGCCATGTTCTTATCTCCTGTTGAGGTCTTTTAATGAGAGGAAACGGGGACGGCTGTTCAGCCGATCACACCCATGATGTCGCTCTCTTTCATGATCAGCAGCTCTTCGCCGTCGATCTTCACCTCGGTGCCGGACCACTTGCCGAACAGCACCTTGTCACCAGCCTTGACGTCGAGAGCCACGATCAGGCCCTGCTCGTTCCGGGCGCCTGGGCCTACGGAAACGACTTCGCCTTCGGTCGGCTTGTCCTTGGCGGTGTCAGGGATGATGATGCCGCCAGCGGTCTTCTCTTCACCGGTCAGGCGACGGACCACAACGCGGTCATGCAGGGGACGAAAAGTCGTCATGGATCGCTCCATTTTAGGCCGTGCCCTTCTCAAAAGCGACGCGGCCGGGTTACGCGCTCAATGACTGCAGCGCAGTTAGCACTCCCGTATCGAGAGTGCCAAGAGAGGTAGTCCCAACGACCGGTTTCGTCAAGAACCATCGTCCTTCAGGGAAAAAATATTCTTGCCGTCCAGAAGGGTTTTGAGACGCTGTTTCTCAAGAGAATCTGCCATTTTTTGCCCTTTAGTCCGACCAAAGAGACGACGATTGGTTTCAGCGTCCTTCGCATCCTCAACAGACTTGCGGCGTTTGCGTTCCCGACGGAGATTGATGACGTCGCTCATGGCACCTGCCTTTCCGGCGTTACAGAGACTGGACAGAAATCAATGGACCACAAGCATTCCCAAGAGAAGACCAAGGGTCACATGATCCGCCTCAGGGCGACTGACGGGCATGAATTTGAAGCATGGGAAACCGGCTCCCCCGAGTCCCCACGGTCAATCGTTGTTGTGCAGGAAATCTTCGGCCTGACCGGGCATATCCGGGAAGTCTGTTCGGAACTGGCGCAACAAGGCTTTCATGTTCTCGCCCCCGCCCTTTTCGATCGGGTCAAACCCCATACGGTTCTTGCCTATAATGAAGCGGGCCTGAAGGAAGGTCTGGAGTTCCGCAGCGGAATTTCGCCGGACCTGATCCAGCAGGACCTCGCAGCCTGCGCTGAAAAACTTCGCGAAAATGACGACCAGCGCCCTGTGGGGGTCCTTGGCTTCTGCTGGGGCGGATTGATCGCCTGGCTGGCAGCAACACGAACGCATCATTTCAATGCAGCGGTCGGCTGGTATGGCGGCGGCATTGCCAATCATTGCGATACGGCTCCCCATTGCCCGACACAGCTTCACTTTGGCGGTGAAGACGCATCAATCCCACCAGGTGACGTCCAGAAGATCCGGGCCGAACGCCCAGAAGTTGAGGTCTTCCTCTACGATCAGGCAGGTCATGGTTTCGGCTGCCCTGAACGGTCCAGTTTCAATCAGGATGCACGTGACCTCGCCTGGAGCCGCAGCACGGCATTCCTGAAACACCACCTCAAAAGAACATGAGGCCTCATCATGGAAGGCATTGCAGGAAAAATCGTCCTCATCACCGGCGGTAGCAGTGGTCTTGGTGAGGCAACTGCGCGCTACCTCGCGGCCCGTGGCGCCTATGTCGCCATCGCCGCCCGACGCCGGGATCGGTTGGACGAAATCGTCTCCGAGCTTGAAGCGCTGGGTCAGACTGCTCGTGCCTATACGCTGGACGTCACAAACCGGCTGCAGGTGTCTCAGGTTGTCGAAGCCGTCGAGCGCGAATTCGGTCGCCTGGACGTCATCATCAACAATGCAGGCCTGATGGCAATCGCCCCCATAAAACGACTGATGGTCGATGAATGGGACCGGATGATCGACATCAACATCAAAGGCGTTCTCTACGGTATCGCTGCGGCTCTCCCAATCTTTGAACGCCAGCGTTCGGGGCACATCATCAACCTGTCCTCGGTTGCTGGAATCAAGGTTTTTGCCCCCGGTGGAAGTGTATATTCAGGAACAAAATTCGCGATCCGTGCCATCAGCGACGGCCTGCGCCAGGAAGCAGGTAATACTCTCCGCGTGACGTGCATTGAACCCGGTGCCGTTGAAAGCGAACTCAAGGCCGGAAGTGGCGACAAAGAAAGCCGCAAGGCAGTGGAACAGTTCTACAACATCGCTATTCCGGCAGAGTCCGTAGCCCGTGCCATCGCCTTCGCTATCTCCCAACCTGACGACGTGGACATTAACGAGATTGTCCTGCGCCCAACCCTTCAGGAGTTTTAATCATGAGTAGCAATCCACTCGAAACCGCCCCCAAACGTGATGCAGCCATCCGCCATGAAGCCCGGCTTCTCTGGGAAGCAGATGGCAAGCCTGACGGAGGACCGGAAGCCTATCTTGAAAAGGCGACGGACCTGATCTCCATCAAAGGCGTCCCTGAAGGCACCCCCGTTGAGGATCTCCCTCCGCCGGAACTGGCAGATGTTCAGATCGAAGATCCGCGCCTTCAGGAAAATCTTGGAGAGTTTCCCGAGCGCAGCACGGATCAGGGTGATCAGCGTCACTTCCCCGTAGCTGACCGCAAGGAAGAGCGCGAACTGATGAACGATCCCAGCACCGATGCCGGTCAGCCGGGTTACGCCCAGATCGATGAGAAACAGGAAGGGCCCTGATAGCCCTTCCCTATTGCCGCCCGCGTTTACACGGGCGGCAAGTGCATCAGGCCTTGTTCAGAACACGACCTGCAACGGCATCAAGCTTGGCAACAAGTGCCGGATCGCGCTTCTCAGGTGCGGTGATGATCGCAAAGTCGAGCGCACGCTCCGCAGACAGATCCGGTGGACGCTTCTGCCCCAGAACCGGGATCACAGCTTTCACGAGACGGCGGGCGTTATCCGCATTCCCCTTCATAACCTTCACGACGGCCTCAACCGTGACGCTGTCATGTTCGGTGTGCCAGCAGTCATAATCCGTGACCATGGCGACCGTCGCATAGGTCATCTCGGCTTCACGGGCGAGTTTGGCTTCCGGCATATTGGTCATGCCAACGACCGAGCAACCCCATGACCGATAGAGCTCACTCTCGGCACGCGTTGAAAACTGCGGGCCTTCCATGACGATATAGGTTCCGCCACGCGTCACCGGAATATCAAGCTTGCGGGACTCCGCTTCCAGCACATCCAGCAGACGGCCGGATACCGGATCGGCCATACCGACATGCGCCACACATCCCGTTTCGAAGAAGCTCTTTTCGCGTGCAAAGCTGCGATCAATAAACTGGTCAACGAGCACGAAACGACCCGGTGGCAGCTCTTCCTTCAAAGAGCCCACGGCTGAGAGCGACAGAATATCCGTCACCCCCGAGCGCTTGAGAGCATCAATGTTTGCACGAAAATTGAGGCGTGACGGCGGGATCGGATGCCCACGGCCATGACGCGGCAGGAAGACGCACTTTACGCCCTCGAACGTCCCAAAAAGGAGTTCGTCAGACGTCTCACCCCAAGGCGTTTCAACCCGACGCCATTCCTTGTTTTCCAGACCGTCAATGTCATACAGGCCGGAGCCGCCGATAACGCCGATAACCGGCTGAATTTCTGTTTCCGAAGACATGGGTGTTCCATCCGCCCCTGATGAACATGTTTGAGGATCGTTCAGGAACACGAGACAGAAGCCAGGCGCAAGCCTCTGCTTGTCAGCCCGCTGCAAAAAACGGTTTCATCTTTACAAAGCAGAAAGGCACTCTCTGCCATCATCGCGCCACAGAGCGGCAGCAGACATGCAACCAACCAACTGTTCGTATCAAGTGCGATTTGCTAGGACATTCCGCGTAACGCGATTTTGTTCCTAGGATGGTAGGGGAGAGAAAAATGGACCAGATCAGCCCCGATTTTGCTGAACTCGTTCGCCCGGATGTGCCTCATGATACGCTGAAGCGTGAGGCGAAGGCCTGGTTTGCATCTCTCCGGGACCGGATCTGCGCGTCCTACGAGCAGCTTGAAGATGAAGCTGTCGAGGGAGGCTCGCAGGTTCTGCGAGACCGCACTGAAGCCGGCCGCTTTACCCGTACCGCATGGAGCAGGCCGGAAGGCGGCGGTGGCGTCATGTCGGTCATGCGCGGACGCGTATTCGAGAAGGTTGGCGTCAACGTCTCCACGGTCTGGGGCGAGTTCTCTCCCGAATTTCGCAAGAACATTCCCGGCGCATCCGAAGACCCACGCTTCTTTGCGACAGGCGTCTCCCTCGTTGCTCATCCCTGCAATCCGCATGTCAGCGCCGCGCATTTCAATACGCGCATGATCATCACGACCAAGGGCTGGTTTGGCGGCGGTGGCGATATCACCCCAATGTTCCCCGACAGCGCTGAAGCCCGCAGTGACGCGGACTACTTCCACAAGATGTTCGAAGCAGCCTGCAACAAGCATGATCCGGAACACTATCCGCGCTTCAAGGAATGGTGTGACCGTTACTTCCATCTGCATCATCGCGACGAACCCCGCGGTCTGGGCGGCATCTTTTACGACCAGTTCACAACCGGCAGCCTGGAAGGCGATTTTGCCTTCACGAAAGACGTCGGCATGGCCTTCCATGATGCCTATCCTGCCGTGGTTCGCCGCCGGATGTTCAATCCCTGGACCGAAGCCGACCGTGACGCCCAGCTCATTCGCCGTGGCCGCTATGTCGAATTCAATCTGCTCCATGACCGCGGAACACTGTTTGGTCTGAAAACAGGCGGCAATACCGAGGCGATCCTGATGAGCATGCCACCGGAAGTCCGCTGGCCGTGACGGTCCCGTCCCCGACCCGCCGCGACTGCCTGAAAGGGCTGGCCCTGCTCGGCGCCGGCAGCGCCCTGCCGTCACTGTCCGCGCATGCAGCTGACATTCCTGATGCCCGCCTCCTTCTTGGCGGCACCATGGCATCCATTCAGGGGCAGTTTGGGGAACTGGCTGCGGGGGTTATTTCCCGCACACTCGGTCTTGATGCACCGCTCGAAATCACACCCGATATCGGTCAGGATGGCGTACGCGCCGCAAACCTTTTCGACGCCAATAGCGCGCCGGACGGGAGTACAGCCCTTATTGCTCCCGGCAGCGCACTGCTGGCTTCCCTGACCGGAGACCCACGCGTTCATTATGACTTCACCAGATGGACGCCCCTGCTGACAGCCCACACCACAACCGTGGTCATCGCCAGAGCAGAACTGCACAAGACCCTCCGAAGCCGCCTCAAGGGCTTTTTCCACGATCATCCCGTGCGCCTCGCCGTCTCGCGTCCGACGGGGACAGAGCTGGATGCATTGCTGGGACTGACGCTTCTGGGACTTCGCCCCATTCCCGTTTCCGGCTTTGCCCGAACGGAAGAGGCCCTGGACGCACTGGCTAATAACCAGGTCGATGCCGTTCAGCTTCTACCCTATACGCTGGGTGTTCCAGTTGAGGATGTCCTTGCCAGACTGCCCCCCGATACGGTTCCGATCTATCATACGGGTGATCTCTCAGACACCAGCGCCGACAACATTCCAAATTTTCTGGAAGCCTACCAGCAGGCCCGTCACAGGCCGCCTGAAGGTGCGCTTTACAGGGCATGGCAGGCTGTTTCCGCCAGCACCTACACGGCCCTGACCGTTGCACTTCCGATGCTGACGCCGCCAGATCTGGTCAAAAGCTGGCAGAAAGCATGCTGGGATGCTGCCGTTGATCCAACAGTGCGGCACTGGGCAGAAAAACACCATTTCATGCTGGCAGCAGGCGCCAACGCCGCGCCGTTCCTGTCCCGAGCAACACCAGACATCGGAGCAATCCTTGCCCTGAGGCGCTGGATTGCCATGAACACTCCCCGCTGGCGGATCGGACAGGAAACACGCCCGATCTGAAAATTAGCGGCGTTTCGTCCGCAACAGGATCCGGACAGACCCATGATTGGCCGAGTGTGGATGAACGACGGCCAGAACCATGGGTCGAATATCTGATCTCTGAAGCCAGAGCGGCAGTTCGCGGCGGATCAAACCGCTCGTGGCTCCGCTCCCGAGCCCCGTGACCACCTCGACACATCGCCAGTTTCGAGCCTTGGCGCGGTGCATGAACTCAATCAGGCGCTCGAACGCGTCCTGAACAATATATCCGTGCAGATCCAGCTTGGCATCAACCTTCAGATCCCCACGAGACAGGCGCTTCCAACTGGTATCATCCAGTCCAGGAGACCGGACACCCACCCGAAGATCCTGAGGTCTTGTCCGCCGTACAGTCGGGCGCGCAAGCATGGCCCTGAAGGACAGATCCCGTTCAGGCGGCACAACCGCTGCAGGCGTTGATCTCTTTAAGCCGAGATCTTCCTTGGCCTTTTTAGGAACTGGAGGTAGCTGTGGCTTGGCCTGAGCGGGATGTATGGGAGCGATGTCACGCACGACCATGCGCCACAAAGCCACCTCCTCCTCCTTCAGAACCCGTTTTGCCACACACACTCCATCGGAAACCGACCCCGGTCGCGCAAACCGCAACAAACCTGCGAAACGTGTAACTGCTTCCACGGCTCTCGAACAATGGGAAAAGACTGAATTTCCCGATCTTGCCTCGCAAGAAACAATCCCGTCTGATGAGCTCGGACGGGAGCATAACGGAATGGATTTGACGGATCTGGCCCAGTTCTGGGCCAAGACGGACACGCAGGCAGCAGCGGAATGCCCCATGCATCCTGTCGTAGCGCATTCGCTGGATGTGGCAGCCGTCGCCATGAACCTGCCAGAAACCATGCTCCCTCAAATAGACAATCACCCTATCGACCGCAGGCTCCTGGGATTTCTCGCCAGCCTGCACGACATCGGCAAACTGGGAGCAACCTTCCAGTTTCTTAGACCGGACCTTTGGCCGACCGCTCTTGAAGCAACGCCCGCAGCCATTCCTCCCGGCCCGCGCCATGACGCCGCAGGCTTGCAGATTCTGGGGCAGCTAAGCACACACCCTGTTCTGAAAATCCTCTTCCCTGACTGGTCCCTCTCGGAAAAGCTCCGGGTCCTTGCGGGTGTTGCGGGCCATCACGGCAAACCGCTCAACCGCGCCTATCAGCGCCCCGCAAACCTGACCCCGCTTGACGAAAATACTCTGAATGCCGCCAGAATTTTCCTGGATGTCATGGCCTCTCTTTTCCAGCCTCCATCTTTTCCTGGAGACTTTTCAGAAGACGCCATGGATGCGTTGGCCTGGAGACTGGCGGAATGCCTTCCCGTGGCAGACTGGATAGGCTCAAACCGCACATGGTTTCCCTATGCCACTCCCCACACCCTAACAGACCCAGCCGACTATTTCTGGAACAAAGCCCTCCCTCAGGCCCAGAAAGCCATTTTTAAGGCCGGACTTGGACCCGTTCGCACCCGCCCGTTCCAGAGCGCGAAAGACCTTCTCCCCCATCTTGAAAATCACGCCCTTTCTCCGTTGCAGCGCTGGGCAGAAACCACATCCCTTCCTGACGGCCCCGCATTAATCGTCATCGAAGACATGACCGGAAGCGGCAAAACGGAAGCAGCGCTCATCCTGTCCCATCGGCTGATTGCGCGGGGACACACCAACGGAGTGTTTCTTGCTCTGCCGACCATGGCGACAGCCAATGCAATGTTCGACCGCGTCGCCGCTGCCTACGGGAAGATGTTTCACCCTGCGGATCGTCCCTCCCTTGCGCTGGCGCATGGCAAAGCCCGCCTTTCCGAGCGATTTACGCAGACGATCCTTTCGGAAAAATCACTTTCCTCCTCCGCAGGCATCCGCAAACAGCCCGGAGAGTCCGCGTGCATGGAATGGCTGGCGTCCGAAAACCGTCGCGCCCTGCTGGCGCAGGTAGGCGTCGGCACCATTGATCAGGCCCTCATGGCGGTCCTGCCGGTCCGTTACACAACCATCCGGCGACAGGGTCTGACCGGCAAGATCCTGTGCATTGATGAAGCCCATACTTTCGACGCTTACATGAACGAGGAAATGAAGGAACTCCTCACCCTTCATGCCTCCAGAGGCGGATCAGCCATTCTCCTGTCTGCCACCCTCTCCCACGCACTCAGAACCACGCTGGTCAATGCGTTCCGCAAAGGGCTGAACCTCCCGGCCACAACCCTGCAAGACACGCATTACCCACTGACTACACTGGTGTCTGGAACAGCCGCTCCCGTAGAAACACCCTGTGAACCCCGCCCCGGACTGGGAAGAACCGTTACGCTCAACCGGCTGTCAGATGTCGGGGAAGCCGAAACCCGCGTCATAGAACTTGCAGAAACCGGAAGTGCCATCGCCTGGATCCGGAACACCGTTGATGAGGCCATCGCAAGTGCCGAATCTCTTCGGGCAAAAGGACTGAAAGTCCAGCTTTTCCATGCGCGCCTCGCCATGGTGGATCGGTTCGAAATCGAGCAGGATATTCTCCGAAAATTTGGAAAGAATTCGTCACCCGATCAACGCGCTGGCGTTCTGGTGTCCTCACAGATCTTGGAGCAGTCTCTTGATCTCGATTTTGATGCGCTCATCACAGACCTTGCCCCCGCAGATCTCCTGATCCAGAGAGCCGGGCGGCTGTGGCGCCATCACCGCGAAGACCGACCTGTCGATTATCCGCAACTGGACATTCTTTCCCCATCCCCCGTTTCAGATCCGGATGCAAACTGGATCCGCCGTGTTCTGCCCGGAACAGCAGCCGTTTATCGAGACCCGTCCCTGCTCTGGCGCACGGCTCGCGCGCTATTTGCACGCAACGTTCTCCAAACCCCGAAAGACGTTCGCCCCATCATTGAAGAAGTTGCCGACACCGCATCGCCCGGCAGCGTTCCTGCCGCACTTGAAAAAGAGATGCTCACAACACAAGGCAAAAACCTCAGCGCGCAGGGACTAGGCCGGCAGACGGTTCTGAAAACGGGAGAACCCTACGACCCCGGAACGGGCCAGTGGGACACCGATCTGCAAGCCCGCACACGACTGGAAACAGACCCGACAGTCATCGTCCGTCTCGCCCTTCTAAGAGACGGTGTCATCCACCCTTATGCAGAGGACGCTGATCCTTCACAGGCATGGGCACTCTCGGAAATCCGTGTGGCCCGCAGACGCCTGAAATCCTGCCCTCCCCCGGAAGGCTTACAGACTGCCATCGAAACTATCCGCGCCTCCTGGTCCCGCTGGGAGCGGGATGCGGTGGAGGATATTCTTGTACTTGTTTTGTTTGAGAGTGTGGATGGTGGCTTTGAGGGGAGAGGCTTGGACAAGGATGACAATGCTCTGATGCTTCAGTATCATAAAGCTACTGGGTTGATGTTCCCCGCATAAGCGGGGATGAACCGTTCTATTCCTGATCTAAGGCAGGTTCTTCAAACTCTGTTCCCCGCGAAAGCGGGGATAAAATCTAAGTTCTAATCTTATTCTAAACGCAGATTCAAGAAAATCATTGATTTGTTAATCTTTTCATTCATTCTCCCATGAGGTGGTTCAGCCCCGATTCGAGTCTCAACGCTGAACCACCTTCGCAAACACAAAGAGAATTTATGCCCCTCATATCCGGAGCGACTTCCCATCACCCCTCCCGGGAGGAAAGAGTAAGAAGCAGGTCGCTATCCAGTTTAACGCCTTTGCGCCCTACTCCGCAAAAATATTTTCTCTTTCATTTTCCTCAAATCCTGATTTCAACCAGTATTATCTTTCTGACCTTCCATGTTTTGGAATCATGTGTTCCTACTATCAAAATAAGCGCGAATATCTCCGTAATTTTCCATACCCACGGAATTTCATAAATGTTTGATTTGATAAAAACATCTTGGATTCCAATCCGACGAAGATCCGGCAAGAAGGAGATTATCCGTCCTTCCCAGATTGTCGAAAACATTGAAACCGATCCAGTTGTTGACTTCGATTGGCCCCGCGTTGACTTTCAGATTGCCAGTATCGAGTTCATGATCGGTCTACTGGCAACGGCCTTCCCGCCCGCCACTGAACGGAAATGGCGTACTCTCTGGCACACACCTCCCACACCGGAGAATTTGGAAGCCGCGTTTACCCCCATGCAGAAAGCGTTCGATCTGGATGGCCCCGGTCCACGCTTCCTTCAGGATTTCGAGCCTCTTTCAAGCGGAATGGAGCCAATCGAGCGCCTTCTGTTCGAAGCGCCCGGCGATCAGACGGTCAAGAAGAACATGGATCTTCTCAACCATAGAAACCGGGTACAGCGCATGGGGCGTCCGGCAGCCGCCATGGCGCTCTACACAATGCAGTCCTGGGCGCCATCAGGCGGCAAAGGAAATCGGACCGGCCTTCGCGGAGGAGGCCCCCTTATCACCTTTGTAACCCCTGCCGATCGTGACACGCTCTGGCATCGGTGTTGGGCAAACGTGCCGTTGGGCACTCCGCCCACCGAAGCAGAACTGCCCAAAGTGTTTCCATGGCTGGCCCCAACGCTGACTTCGGAGAAGAACCTTGAGATCCAGCCGGAACTGAATGCTCATCCCTTGCAGGCCTGGTGGGGCATGCCACGCCGGATCCGGCTTAATTTTGAAGAGCAGCCCGACGCCCGGTGTGACATCACGGATGAGCGGGACGACATTCAGGCCACAGGATGGTGCCAACGTCCGTACGGCTGTAATTATAATCTCTGGGCACCCCGCCATCCGCTGACGCCAACCTACCGTCCGGGCAAGGACAAGGAACTCCTGTTCCAACATCCGCAACCGGGTGGCATCCGTTACCGGCACTGGCTCGGACTGGTGGTCCCCACAGACACATCTTTCGAAGCCCCTGCCATCCGCACATGGAGGAACGACCGTCAGCCGGATCTGGACGACGGTGAAACTCCCCGCCCAATGGACCGCTTTTTCGCGGGCGGTGCGGACTTTGACAACATGAAGCTCCGCAGCTTTGCCGAGAGCCATTTTCCGCTTCCGCGGGCCGCCATGACCAAAGACCAGCACCTCGCTGACGACATGGCGCGCAGGCTTGTTCAGGCTTCCACTCTCGTGGCTGATGCCCTCCGCTCAACCGTCCGCGCTGCCCTGTTCTCGGCCGGTGCGACGGTCAAACTGGATGCGTCTCTGTTCACCTGCCTGCGCGAAGAGTTCTGGAACCGCACGGAACCAACATTCTTCGGGCATCTGACCCGATACAGCCAGAACCCGACAACGGCACAGGACCAGACCTGCCGTGACTGGCTGGGGG
>NZ_BANH01000012.1 GCF_000964465.1 Gluconobacter thailandicus F149-1 = NBRC 100600
CCGCCGCAAGGCTCTGGATCAGATCCTTTGTCAACGTGACCTAATCAGACACTGTCATTGACGACTGTGCTCAGGACGCCGCAGAGCTCTGGTTAAGTCTATTGCGAGGATGGCTACAAGCTATCGGGGATTGCCGATCACATTAGCGGTCAAATTTAGGCCTTATCCGAGCCTGTTAAGCGATGCTCCTGGATATGGCTGCCGCTTCGTTGAAGCCTGTGAAATCTTCACTTTATCGTCGCCAATGGTTCGAGCGCGAGGTCTCTCGCCGAATGATACCCTGCTGAGGTATTTCATCCCGGGGCCTTTGTTTTAACGCAAGCGGAGGAGAGCGCTATGGGATAGAAACATCATGATATCGCCATGATCAGGCATGTCGTCAGAGTAATACTACAGGAAAGTGGCAATATCTGACACTTTAAGGATTTCTCGTTCCCATCCCACTTCGACATCAGATCTACAGGGTATCGTTTGAAAATGACGGTATTTCTGGGCCGTTAGGTACAAGATATACAAATCTATCTAAATTTGTACTGCCTTTAATCGTGTGTCTGATACACGACGTGATAAGAATGCTGGCCTTGGCGCCTCTGGGTTCAAGATGCAAAGACGTTTATTTCGTTGTGCCTGAAATTGCATCCGAGCCTGACAACGCACTGAAAATTTTTTCCTCTACGTTCGTGAATGATGAATATTCTCCTGGCTTTTCGTGTCCATCCTCGGGGAAACCGTCTACGATGAACAAATAACCGTCGCGGGTCTCTGGATCGAGCCAGAAGCCGGATCGCAGGCCGTAAGCATCGCCCAGATGGCCAACCAGACCACCCTGATACCTGTGCCACGGCATGGTGAGATGGCCCGAAGGGTCGGATGTGCCTGTCAAGTGGATAGTGGCCAGTCCATAGCTGGCAATAGGATAAGTGCCTTCGCCGTTATGCCCGTCGTACCGCCAGGCCGGTTGCAACATCGTGCGAAGCGATTGGGAGGACAGGACGGTTACATTATCAACCGTGCCCCCGCCGAATACGAACTGCGACAGGCGATACAGACCGTCCAGAGATATGCGAAGGCCTCCCTGGGGAGAGAAAATCGTGGCGTTTGTGCCGATCCGATAGTGCGCGGGCGCTTCGGGAACAAAGTGAGCGTTATTGTCTTTTGCTGCTTCGTAGCCGTGTGTCGTGTGCTGGTAGAGGGTTGCAAGCCGTTCCGGATGAGAAAGAAGCGCCGGGTCATAACCCCCGTCAATACCGAGAGGGGTTAGAACATGCTTCTGCTGATAAAGATCGAAACGTTCCCCGCTCACACGTTCGACCATGGTCCCGACAAGGCCGTAACACAGGTTGCAATAGCTGAACCATGCTCCGGGCTTTCGGCCGGGAAGGAAGTGATATGTCGCCATTCCGGGACGGCGTGAGGGATTAAAAAATTCCGAAACAATGTGATCAGCAGGGATCACGTAGTCATCTGCATCAGCGATACTTGCCGTATGGCTCAGCAACATGCGTGGCGTGATTGGAACATCAGGGAAGTCGGGATTACGGAGCCTGAAGCCAAGATAGCGAGACGCATCAGCATCCAGATCAACTTTCCCTTGGTCAACCAGTTGCATCAGACCAATGGCGGTGACGAATTTCGAAACTGAGGCGATCCGAAATAACGTATCCGGCCGCGCAGGTGTGACATCCGATCCGCCTTTGCGCGCAAAGCCGCCGACATAACGATAGGACACGGCTCCGTTATGGATGCGCATTGCGACGATGGCTGCCAGCGGACGCGATTCGCCATGAGTAAGAACTTGTGCCAGCTTTACATCCGTTGAAGGCGGAGAACTGGCACAGGCTGCTCCACTGCTTGTCACGAGCAACAGGGCAGAGAGACATCCAACAAAACGGTGCGTCATTTCTGAACTCCGTCGCTATGAGCGTGGCCGATCATTGTGGCAATGCGTGCGGCTGATCCAGCCGCAAGCGTAAATCCGAGCGCTCCATGCCCAACATTGAGTAACAGGTTCTCGCAACGGCTACGTCCGATGATGGGAATTCCTGTGGGGGTGGCAGGGCGTAGCCCAGTCCAGGGCGTGTCCGGGGTGCCAGATGTACTGACGCCCGGCAGTGTCTGCCTGACGAGACCGCGCAGGGATTCCAGACGGTCAGGGGTGAGGGACCGATCTTCTGCACCGATATCGACCATCGCCGCGACACGCAGAGCATCGCCCAGACGTGCATAGACAATGCGGTTATCGTAATCGGTGACGCTGACGGAGGGGAGTGTTTCAGGTGAGGGGCGCAGTGTCAGGCTGTATCCCTTCAGACCATAAAGTGGAAGCTGGATGCCAAGTGGCGCGGCAATGTCGCGTGAGTTCAGACCTGCTGCAAGAACAACCAGATCCGTCGCAACACGAGTTCCGTCCACCGTTAAAGTACAATTTTTACCCGTTTCCGGCACGAGAGCGGCCTGTCCCGGGAGATAACGAAAGCGTGGAAGGCTCAGAAGCGAGGTTTTCAGGGCCTTGCAGAAAAGATAACTGTCCGCGACTTCATCTTCGGGTGAGAAGACCCCTCCCGCCAGATCAGGTGCAAGATGCGCGAATGCGGGCTCAATTTTTGTACACTCGGCCGGGGACAGAGCCTGTTCCAGCGTGGGGTCCTGAATGGCCGATACCGCTTTCCGGAAGGCTGTATGATTCCGATAAAGGACAAGCTTTCCCGCTTGACGCCAGAAATATCCGTCCAGCCCCTCCGCGCGCCATGTCGCCATTTCTGCCTGGCTCTCAAGTCCGAGCTGCAAGAGCAATGTCGCATTCCTGCGATTGGTCGAACGATTGCAGGCCGAGAGAAACGAGAGCATCCAGCGCCATTGTTTTGGGTCAGCTCTGAGGCGGAGCGAAACCGGGGAGCCGGGTTTCAGCATCCAGCCAAGCGCCTGACGCGGTATTCCGGCATCCGCCAAAGGCCTGACATATCGGTAACTGAGCTGGCCGCCGTTGGCGTAGCTCGCTCCCAGACCGACATCTTCGTTCTGCTCGATCAATGTGACGTCATGGCCAGCCCGGATCAGGGCGTAAGCCGTTGAAAGGCCGACCACACCGCCGCCGATAACCGCGATATGCTGCTTCACCGTGCTGCCTCATGGAGTGTTGGCTCTATTTTTCGGGGATGCAGATCCTGCGCATCGAAACTGAAATCCGACCCCAGGAGCTTCATGGTCATGCCGGTGACTTTGCCTTCAACGTTCCTTTCAAACTGAACATAGGCATCATCTTCCCCATCCTGCTCGCGATTGTCCCATCGAACAACGAACAGGTCATGCGGTAGAGAATGCAGGGTGCCACTTAAGCCCTCAGCCTTGGAGAAAGTCAGCTGTAAGTCGTTGCCACGTTCCGTGACAAACATCAGGCCGCGCCAGTCATCCTTATAATCTCCCAGATAATCCTGCTGCTGTGCGGCTGAAAGTGTTACAAACGGCCGTGCTGGCGATCCTGGTCCGGTCGAGGCCGCCGCAGTCACATCCCGGATTTTGGCTTCGTCTTCCTGATGCTTCCAGTAGCCGATCCAGTCATTGCTGTGCCCGGTTGCAATGCGTGCGCTCAGTGTTGTGGCCAAAGCGTAGGTGGCGTTGTGGTCATCGTGATTGGTCAGGATCACGACAGCGCTTTTCAACTCAGGCAGGAACGTAACATAGCTGACCATTCCGCCGATGGTTCCGGTGTGCCAGACACGCTTGTGCCCAAAGAAATCTTCCATGAACCAGCCATAGCCGTAGGCGCGAAAATGAGTGCCCGTCAAAGCCGCCATGTCTGGCAATGGAAGCAGAGCATGGGGGGACCAGAGCGTATCTCGGCTTTCTGTACTGAATATGCGCTTGCCCTCAGGTGTCTGTCCGCCACTTAGATAGACCTGAGCCCATCGTGCCATGCCGTCCACGCTGCACCATATGCCGCCCGCAGGCGCCACGGCAGGGAACTGACGAGCGGCCTTCTCGGGTAAGGGAGAGTGATCGCCCTGTCCGGTAGCAACGTCCGGCTCGCCTTTATAGGGCGGTGTAGACTGACATGCGGGCAGACCGGCGGTATCAATAAGACGGGTTTGAACGACATCTTCCCACCTATGGCCCGTAACCTTCTCAACAAGAGCACCAGCTACAACGTAGAGCAGGTTATTATAGGCGTAATCGCTTCGGAAAGGGGCGGTGAACGGCATATGTTCAAGCCCCGACAGAACGTCTTTTCGCGTGAACGTACTGTGGGAGAACAGCATCAGATCTCCGGCACCCAATCCCATGCCGCTGTGATGGGTCAGCAGATCCGATACGCGGAAATCACGTGTGATCCATGGGTCGGAGACGCGAAATTCCGGGAGGTGATCAATAACACGATCATTCCATTTCAGTGTTCCGGCATCCACAAGCTGCGCCAGAGCAGTCGCGGTGAATTCTTTGCTATTGGACCCGATGGCGAACAGAGTGCGGCTGTCTACTGGCAGACTGCCGGGGTCTTCTGAGCGTTGCCCGTATCCATGGCTGAAAACGATCTTTCCGTCCTGTACGATGGCGACGGCAATACCAGGGACATTGAAAGCTGTACGTGTGCGCTGAACAGTTGCATTGACATCCTGCGTTGTCAGACCTGAGGGAAGGTCTATGCCCTTAACCTGATGGAAAGGGAGGAGGAGCAGCGCCCCGGAAAGGATAGTCATTCCATACAGGGTACAACGCTTCATCATGGCCGCTCAGTCACTCCCGCCTTCTGACCGGCTCAGGAATGAACCGGGATGCACATTCCAACAGATAAAGCATGGAATGCGGACCCCTGTCCCATGACGAGATATATGCGGCTGATAACCTTAAGCTAAATCATCTCGTTCAGTTGGCGTAGATCACAGTCCAGTTCGTGCTGCATCAGCGTGAGAATATCTCGTGAGATATGCGAGAGAGCGTAATCTGCCCGATACAGGACCGTGCATGTAACATTTAGCGATGGAGAAAGGGCGCAGGGACGTGGCAACCCTGGATGGTGCATGACCGTCAGGGCGTCCACGATCGCACAGCCAACGCCAAGACGGACCAGTTCTGCTGCCATGAAATGTGTACGCACACGAATGGCGGGGGTCATCGTCACGCCGGCTTCGTCCAGCGCGATATCGAGCAGGTCGGCTGTCGGATCCTTTTCGGACAGGCCCAGATAGCGATGGTGATCAATATCTGTCAGCGCTACGGGGCCGCTTTCCCGCTCTTTATCAATCAGTACCAAGGGGATATCGCCGATATGCTGGGCGGTGAGACCTTCGCGGGAATAATTTCCGAAAACCACGCCGAGATCGAGATCGTGATTGAAAATCCGCGATACGATCTCGGACCCATGCAAAGTATCAATCGTAACATCCGTGTCAGGATGGCTGGCGCAATAGCTTCGCACCACTCGTGGGATGAGGCTTAACCCTAGGCTCGGGACACACCCCACGCGAATGGAATGTCCATCCCGGGCATAGCGCAGGTTATAAGTCAGGCGACGCAGGTCGGAAAGCTTGCCGAAAATGGCGTTGACATGCGGTAGCATGATCTGCGCCTCCCGCGTGGGGATCAGTCGGCCGCCCTTTCGTTCAAACAATGCGAAACCAAGGGAGTGCTCCGCGTATCGGAGAACCTTGCTAGCAGCAGGCTGCGAAACGTGCAGGACTTCGGCGGCCTTCCGCAACGACCCTGTCGTCATGATCGCGTAGAAGACTTCGATCTGACGTAATCTCACGATGACTAATCTCCAGGGCGCGAATGGGGAACAATGTTTCCCCCGAGACAGGGGCTGAGTCTTCTTAACGCTCTTGCGACATTTTGGGAATATTACAGGAACAGCATCGTTTTGGATCGGTTATTTCTTAACCTCAGTCTATCACTGGCTAAAAAAAATCAGCGTAGACGCATAATGTATCGAATACGTAACATCATCCTGCAGCGCCATTTCGAGGAGCACGAGTGATGTCGGCGATAAAATTTTCAGGTAAACCGGGAAGGAAATCTCGTTATCTGTTTACGACGAGTATCCTCGGCATTGCTGTCGCAAGCATTGTTCCATACGGAGCAAATGCAGCCACGAAATCGGATCAGCCTGCCAAGTCTCGGCATGCTTCACCGCATGCTGTTTCCCAGCCAAAAGCGGCTTCAAGTCAACGGCACAGTACGATTGAGAGTGCTGATACTGAATCGATCTCGGTCAGTGTATCCCGTGTCCGCAGTCACGGCCCAGAAGTCGCTGTGACGCGCAAAGTCATGGACCGGTTTGTCGAGGGGACAAACCCGATGCAGATCCTCGCCATGACAACCCCGGGAGCAAATTTCACGTCGACCGATGCCTTTGGCCTCGATACCTATGGTAACACGTTCTACGTGCGTGGGTTCACCCAGATGCAGATCGGGGCAACGCTGGATGGCATACCTCTGGGAACGCAGGGTTTTGCCAATAACAATGGTGTGTCCATCACGCAGGCCATGATCCAGGATGATGTCGCCGGAATGACAATGTCGCAGGGAGCGGGCGCCCTGGATTCATTTTCTGCCCAGAATCTCGGCGGTGCGATGACTTATATGTCTTCCGACCCCAAGGACAAGGCAGGGGGTAAGATCAGCCAGACTTTTGGCAGTTATAACGCGTATCGAACCTATGCCCGTGTGGACAGCGGTATCCTGAACCCGACAGGCACGAAGTTCTATGCTTCCTTTGCCCGTACTGACACCGACCTTTGGAAGGGGGCAGGAGGCCAGAGCGAATTGCAAGCAGATGCAAAAATCGTCCAGCCTGTTGGGCAGAATGGGAAGATCACCGGCTTCTTTGGCTACGGCAACTTTCAGCAGATGAACTACCTGACGCTCACCAAAAACATGTGGCGACAGATGGGGCGCGATACAACCTACCTAGGCTCAGGACCCATTGATTTTTGTAGGGAATTTTGATTCA
>NZ_BANH01000011.1 GCF_000964465.1 Gluconobacter thailandicus F149-1 = NBRC 100600
GTCACATCAGACATCAGTAACGCCGTCTCCAAATCTCATCAAACATTCCACAGAAACAAGCCCGTTTTTCTTGTTACGGCCTTTAAAACCCGTACAGTTTCGATAACTAAAAAAGTATTGTCAAATCTAAATGGAAGACGAGCCGATCAGGATTTGTTCGTTCAAGCCGGAATACGAAAAATTTTAGCGAATATCCGGAAATATCTTTGCGGTGACTAAAATATGCGCTCACCACATCCAGATCATTTAACAAAGCCGCTCTGCTTCCGCACAATCGTTTCCTGATCTGAAATGCTGTGCGATAGGAGAAGCATCATGACCGATCACACTGCCATCCGCGGCCCCTTCCTGACCTTCCACGCAGACCCCTTCACAGTTGATCCCATGGAGGCTGTCACGTACCAGCCCGATGGTCTGATCCTGTGCAGGAACGGCATCATCACCGCTGCTGGCGCTTGGGACGATCTGAAAAGTCAGATCCCGGATGGCATCACTGTCGATCATTATCCTGATCATCTGATCTGTGCTGGAATGGTAGACACACACGTTCATTACCCGCAGCTTCCCGTCATTGCCTCTTATGGCGAGCAGCTTCTCGAATGGCTGGAAACCTACGTCTTCCCGGCTGAAGCCCGCTATACTGACATCACCTATGCCCGCCAGATCGCCCGAACCTTTTTGAAGGAACTGCTCCGAGCCGGAACGACGACCGCAGCCGTTTACTGCACGGTTCATCCGGAATCCGTTGATGCATTCTTTGAGGAATCCGAACGTCTCAACACCTGTATGATTGCTGGAAAAGTCCTGATGGACCGAAATGCCCCGGCCAACCTGCGGGATACAGCCCAGTCAGGCTATGACCAGTCGGCCGCCCTGATCGAGCGCTGGCACGGTCGCGGTCGTCAGCTCTATGCCATCACGCCCCGCTTTGCACCCACCAGCACCCCCGAACAGCTTGATCTGGCCGGTTCACTTCTGGCCACACGGTCCGACCTCTTCATGCAAACCCACCTGCTTGAAAACCAGTCCGAAATCGAATGGGTCAAGGAACTCTTCCCAAACCGCAATTCCTATCTGGACGTGTACGATAAAGCTGGCCTGCTGCGCCCCCGCGCCATTCTGGCGCACGGTGTGCACGCACAGGAAGAAGACTTCCAGCGCTGCCATGATACCGGCTGTTCAATCGCTCATTGCCCCGGCTCCAATCAGTTCCTCGGCAGCGGCTCTTTCCCGCTATTTAATGCCCTGAAACCAGAACGCCGCGTCAAAATCGGCATTGGAAGTGATGTTGGGGCAGGCCCATCCCTCTCGCTGCTTCAGGTTCTGTCAGACGGCTACAAGGTCGCACAGGGGTTAGGAACAAAACTCCATCCTGCACAGGGCCTTTGGCTGGCCACAGCCGGGGGCGCGCAATCTCTCGGGCTTGAGCACCAGATTGGGACCATCAAGCCCGGCCTGCACGCCGACCTCTGCGTGTTTGACCCCTCAGCCACGCCCTTGGGGAAAATTCGCACCCAAACGGCGGAAAGCCTGTCCGATATTCTGTTTGCCTTGACCATGCTGGGTGACGACCGAAGCGTTCAGGCGACCTATGTCGCGGGACGGAAGCTACATAGCCGGGACTGAAATCCCGGCTGATGTCCTATCCAAACCCCCGTTGTCGCTCAGTTTCTTCGCTTTTCCGCGCCTCAACGGGCAATCCCATAAGAATACGCTCATCCGGCAGGTCTGCCGGCACAATCTCAGCATCCGGATCAACAGCCAAAGTGCGGCGCACATTGAACAGCAGATGCAGAAAGATCGCGGACAGAGCCCCGAGCGTAATGCCGCTTCCAAACACGATCTGCGCCCAAGCCGGGAACGTATCCGAAATATGAGGCTGTGCCGTCGCCAGCATCCCCAGACCAATGCTGGTCCCCACAATGATGACGTTACTCTGACGGTTGAAATCCACCCGCGTCAGGGTCTGCACCCCAACTACTGCCACCGTCGCGAACATCGCCAATGCTGCCCCACCCAGAACGGGTGATGGAACAGCCGCAACAATCGCCCCGAGCTTTGGCAGACACCCCAGCAGCATCATGATCACAGCCGCGGCAGCCACAACCCAGCGGCTTTTCACACCCGTCATCCGGACCAGACCAACGTTTTCCGCAAAGCAGGTATAGGGAAAGGAATTGAAGACCCCACCCAGCAGCGTAGCAATGCCATCCGCACGCAACGTCCGCGCGATATCCTCACGGGTAATGGTTTTCCCGACGATTTCACCAGTCGCATAAACGTTGCCGATCGTCTCAACCATCGTGATGACCATAACGATCACCATGGAAAGGATCGGCACCACATGAAAAACCGGCGTCCCGAAGAAAAACGGCCGCGTGACGGACACCAGCGGCGCAGACGCCACGCCCCCGAAGCGGGCATCGCCCAATAGCCAGGCCGCCAGTGTTCCCACGCACAGCCCAATCAACACGGCAATCGTGGCAATGAACCCGCGAAACAGGCGCTGCACGATCACAATGCTCGCCAGTGTTCCCAACCCGTAACACAGGCTCCGCAGCGGAACGCGGTCCTGCACCATGCCGGGCCCATGACCAGACACGATATCATTGGCAGCCACCGGCAAAAGCGCCAGCCCAATCACCAGAATGATCGACCCCGTCACGACAGGTGGGAAAAACCGAACCAGCTTCGCAAAATAGGGTGCGATGAGCAGACTGACGATCCCGGCAACAATCACCGATCCATAGATCGACAAAAGCCCCGGCGTTCCACCACCAACAGCCGACCCAATCGCAATCATCGGGCCAACGGCCGTAAACGTCACACCTTGCAGAAGCGGCAGCCGTACACCCACCGGCCCGAAGCCCACAGCCTGCAACAGGGATGCGATCCCGCAGGTGAACAGGTCAGCATCAATCAGATGGATCAGCGTCTCCTGTGGCAAGTGCAAAGCCCCTGCCACCAGGATCGGAACAATCACTGCTGCGGAATAGAACGCCAGGATATGCTGAAAACCATAAGCCCCCAGACGCCAGAGCGGGAGCTTCTCATCAACCGGATGAATCGCAGAAGTATCAGACGCCATCAGGTCTCAGCTTCCACGATATGTGGAATATCCATAAGGCGCAGCGAGCAGCGGAACATGCGCATGCGTACCCTCACCCAGACCAAACACAATCGGCACAACATCCAGAAAAGGCGGATCAGACAGCACATGCCCTCCCGCCCGGAAATAGGCACCAATCTCGAACTCCAGACGATAAGTACCACGCTCCAGCGGGATCTCCCGCAAGGCAGGACACCGTCCGTCATGGTCCGTCACGCCTTCGAAAAGAACAGCATCTTCCTGAAAAAGCCGGAAAGACACCCCAGCCGCCGGACGGCCCGACACCGTATCCAGAATATGCGTGGATAATGAGCTCATGATGTCACCAGATCTTTCAGTCTCAGCCCTGCAATCGCATCGATCTGCGACAGAGCCTCTTTCAGTTCCGCCTCAGGCGTCCCGCTCAGACGACGTTCCATTTCATCCATGATAACCGTCTTGGCCACCTGCCCCGGTGCTGCCACTTTACGCACGCAGATGACAAACGGCATGGAAAAAGCCTTTCCATAAGCCGCATTCAACGTCTTAAATCGCTCATATTCCGCAGGCGTGAGGCGATCCAACCCAGCAGACGCCTGCTCGGACGCAGACTCCGCAGTCAGGTCTGGATCGATCCCCGCACGATGACCCAATTCAGGGTGCGCCCGAACCAGTGCCAACTGAGCCTCCTCGCCCGCATTCCGCACAACGTCAGAAAACGTCGCAAGCATGACACCCACATCCGCAAATGGCCGCGCTGCCAGAGCCCCCTCAGCTATCCAGGGCGAATGTTCGTAAAGTCCGCCAAACGTCTGGACGAAAACATCCGGCGTCATGGCATTTACATCAGAAATCTTCATGCGGGGTGCACACTCATCCAGTGCCGGGCAATATCAAGCCGGGACGCGACCCAGACATCCTCATGGGACGCCACATGCTCCAGAAAACGCTGAAGCGCCAGCGCACGCGCAGGCTTGCCAGCTAGACGGCAATGCAGCCCGATAGACATCATACGCCCCCCTTCCGCATACAGCATGTCAAACGCATCCCGCAGATACTGGAAGAACTGCTCGCCCTCAGTAAAGCCATTGAGCGCTGCGAACTTCATGTCATTGGCATCAAGTGTGTAAGGTACGATCAACTGCGGCTTGCCATGGGAGCGATCGTAATACGGGAGATCATCCGCATAAGAATCGGCATCATAAACAAAGCCGCCTTCTTCCACGACCAGACGGGCCGTATTCGGGCTGGTCCGGCCCTGATACCACCCCAGCGGGCGCTCCCCGACTACTTCCGTATGAAGCGCAATCGCCTCTCGGATATGCTCGCGCTCCACGTCTTCCGGAAAATCCTGATAATCAATCCAGCGCAAACCGTGCGTGGCAATTTCCCAGCCGCTTTCCTGCATGGCAGCTACGGCATCCGGATTACGCGCCAGAGCCTTGGCCACACCAAACACGGTTGTGGTCATGCCAGCCTTTTCAAACAGGCGCTGCAAACGCCAGAACCCAGCGCGACTGCCGTACTCATAAAGGCTTTCCATCTGCGCACAGCGCGCACCAATGATGGACTTCGTCCCGACCATTTCAGATAGGAAAGCCTCCGATCCCGCATCTCCATGCAGAACCGAATTTTCCGCGCCTTCTTCATAGTTGATGACGAACTGAACCGCGATCCGCGCACCATTTGGCCATTTCGGATCAGGTGGCGTTCGGCCATAGCCGATCATGTCACGGGGATAAGTCTTCGTGCTCATCTGTGCTGCCTCCCCCTCAAACCGTTGGCGGATCAAGGCTGATCAGTTCTTCCGTGTCATAGGACAGCAGGCTTTCCAGATGCTTCTCGCCGTCTTCCACGAAAAGATCACGCGCAATACCGCGCGTCAGCTTCTCGACACCGAAGCGCATCCCACTGATGGATGCCCCTGAAAGACCCATGCTGGGCATTGATGCAAACGTGAAATTGTAGATTGCCGCCAGCATCGGCGCTTTCGGATCGGACGGATCTTTCGGCAGGAACTGGAAACGCTGCCCCAGATATGGATGGCTGGACAGCAGCGTGCTTTCCTCCCCCTCCGGTGGAGCGAAATGATCGCTCCATAGCATCACGGAATCCGCAAAATCCTGCGTTTCCGGACGGTGCTTCAGATCAATAGAGAAACCTGTTCCGATAATGAGGAAGTCAAAGCGCATCTCACCATTGGGCGTTTCGACCACCACCTCGTCACCATCCATCCGCGCAGACGTCCAGAGCGTACCGGGATGGAAAGCGAAGTTCTCATGCTTGCGGCAGCGCCAGAACGTATCCTGTGGCGGCGGCTGGTTCAGATTGTAGATGCAACGCATGAAGCGCCAGCGAGTCAGATCCGGAAGCTCCGAGAAATGCGCAAGGAAGCCCGCATTTTCCATCCAGCGATACGGATTGATGGCTGGAATCTTCGTGCGACGCAGACACAGATCCACACGCCCCACACCGGATTCCAGTGCCGTCGCAGCATTATCAAAAGCAGACGCACCAGCACCCAAGACGCCGATCCGCTTACCCTTCAGAGCGTCGAAATCAATATTCTCATGCGTATGGGCATAAACCGACTTCGGAAGGTTCTCCGAAATGAATGGGGGAACGAACCAGGCTCCGCCACCATCAATTCCCGTAGCCAGAACCATCCGGCGCGCCCAACGCTTTGTCTCGACACCAGCAGCATTCCGGAACGTCAGACGCAGAAGCCCGCCCGTCCACTCCACATGAACGAGTTCCTGATCGTTGACGACCGGCAGTTCGAGCGTGTCACGCACCCAGTCCAGATAAGACTGCCAGTCGTGCCGCGAGATCTTGTCGAGCGACTGCCAGGCTGCCTTGCCATAGCGGGCTTCATACCAGGACTGCGGCGTCAGATTCGGAATTCCCAGATCCGGCCCCGTCACATGCTTTGGCGTCCGCAACGTGATCATCCGGGCGAACGTGACCCACGGGCCTTCTCCACCCTTTGCAGCGCGCTCAAAAATTTGCGTATTCGTCACGCCCTGACGACGCAGCCCGAAACAGGCCGTCAGACCACCCTGTCCGCCGCCAATAATGGCAACATCCAGAACATCCTCACCCTCTTTCTGAACCGGAATATTCCAGTTCCCGGTCGCATACCTGATCTTCGCAAGATCCTCATGAACCTGCGCCGAAAGGGTGGCCAGGCCGTCAGTCGGGGAAGGAGAACGTGTCATGAGCATCTTATCCTAAAGAACAGGCACAGGATCGTGGTCTTCCATAAGAAATGACCAGAGTTTCTTCCTGTGTCAAAATGACAGGGTTCACCTGCCTCTCTGAAGTGTTTCATAGAGGGGTATTCTCGTATATCTCAGAAAAACGTCCCTACCGTTCTCGAAAAAAGAGCGTATCTCCATGCCGGCTTTCTCACGCTTCCTCCGTTACTTCCTGTCCGTTGCCCAGTACGGCTCGATCCGGAAGGCCTCCGAACATCTCCGGATCGCGGCATCGGCCATCGACCGGCAGATCCTTCACGGTGAGGACGCTCTCGGCACCCCACTCTTCGAGCGCCTCCCCAGCGGCTTGCGCCTGACAGCCGCCGGGGAGCTTCTCTATACAAACGGCAAGCAGTGGATGCGGGAGATGCAGGAAGTCCGCACACAGCTTGAAGACATGCGCGGACTAAGACGCGGGCAGGTCGATATCGCCCTGCCAGATGCCCTGACCACCGGCTTCCTCCCCCGCATCCTGAAAGACCTTCGCAAAAGTCATCCTGGCATCACCATCTGCACACACGTTCTGGATAATGCCGTTATCCAGCAAGCACTCATCAGTGGAGAAGTGGACTTCGCGCTCCTCCTCAACCCCACACAGGCCCGTGGCCTGCTAGTAAGAACCCATATCGATTATCCGCTCGGCTTCATCTGCCTGCCCGATCACCCGGTAGCCCAGCAGAAAAGCGCAAGATTCAGCATCTGTGCAGAATACCCAATGGTCATGCCGCAGCAGCCGCTCGCTCTGCAAAGACAGATCGAAATTCTGGAAATCGACAGCAACGTCAGCGTTCAGCCTGTCGCCTCGTCCGACAACATCCAGATGATCAAGTCTCTGGTGCTGGAAGGTGTGGGCTTGGGCATTCTCAGCATGCTGGATGTCATGAAGGAAGTGACAAGCGGAGAACTGGCGTTCGTTCCCATTTCCAACCGAGATGTCTCACCTCTGACGCTGGCCCTGTGCGTCGATCAGGCCCGTCAGCTTTCCGGCGCCGCACGGCTGGTCATTGCCGAAGTCGAAAAAACCTTTTTGGCGCCCCTGGAAACATAACACCTCATCCAAGTGCTGAACGGCAGGTCGGCCTCCGCGTTAAGTGCGACAGGCACACGCCAGCATACATGAGGAACAGACAATGTTTTCCTTCAGGACACTCTCTGCCGCAGCTTTGATCTGCACTCTGGCAGGAGGCTCCGCCCTCGCTCAGACGGGCAACGACGTTCGCATTATTCCGGGCGCCGACACTATAGCCTGGCAGCCAGCACCGCCCATGTTCCCGAGCGGAACACGCATGTCTTTCCTGTATGGCTCCGCTGACAAGGCCGGACCATTCACCCTACGCGTCATGATGCCGGCCGGATCTGTCATCCCGCCCCATACCCACAATATGGACGAAATGCTGACCGTTCTGGGCGGCAGCATCCATCACTATATCGGCCCAACCATCACAACCGACCAAGACAAGGTTCTGGCGGCAGGCGGCTTCGTCCATTTACCACCCAATGTCCCACACGCACTTAAAGCCGGAACCCAGGGTGCCATCGTACAGGTGTCTGGCACTGGCCCGTTCACCATGACCTACGTCAATCCGCAGGATGACCCCCGCCACACCAATCGCTGAAACATAAAAAAAGCCCTGCCTCCCCAAGGAAGCAGGGCTTTTCCACATTCCGGGCTGAAACAGAAAAATCAGTGCCCGATAATATCCAGAACCATTCCTGGTGTCAGGATCTGAGGAAGCACCACTTCCGTGCCATGCTTTGGCGGATAATAGACATACAGTGGCACGCCATCCCGCCCATGGTCCTTCAGGTAGGCTGAAATACCGGCATCCCGGTTCGTCCAGTCGCCCTTGAGATAGGCCACATGCCGCTCGGAAAACGCCTGACGAACGGAAGCAACATCCAGCGCAACACGCTCGTTTACCATACAGGTGATGCACCAGGACGCGGTCATATCCACAAAGGCAGGTTTTCCTTCAGCACGCAGGTCGGCAAGCGCCTTGTCCGAAAACGGCTGGATAAGATTATCCGCAGAGGTCATTGTCGTCGAAGCAGCAGAAACCGGCTCGCCTAGACTCCGCGCCAGAAAACCACCGCAGAAGGCCATGCACAGCACAGCAACAACACGGCAGAACAGAACTGTTCCGCGGCCACCTTCACGCATCGCGCGATGCTGTCCCATTCCATAAATCCAGGCGGCAAAGCCCAGCAGAACCAGCCCGCCTCCAGCTACGACAACGAAATTCGTGCCACGCTCAATTGTCGCAACCCACAGAAGCCAAACACAGGTTGCCAGCAGCGGGAAGGCGAGTGCCTGCTTCAGAACACCCATCCAGGCCCCAGGCTTCGGCATCCGGGACGCAAGCCCCGGAACGCTCGCCACAAGAACATAAGGCGCAGCCAACCCAAGCCCCATCGACAGGAACACAAGAAGCCCCATCAGAGGTGGTCCACCCAAAGCGCCCGCAATGGCAACGCCCATGAAAGGCGCGGTGCAAGGCGTAGCAACAATCACAGCTAAAAGGCCCGTCAGCATATCACCCGCATGCCCGGCGCCATGAGGATGCAACTGCGCCAGACGCCCCGCACTGATTTCAAAAACTCCCAACAGGTTCAGCGCCATGCCAAACAGCAACCAGCAGACACCCACCACGAATCCGGCCGACTGGAACTGGAAGCCCCACCCAGCGGCAGACCCCGCAATACGCAGCCCGATCATCACGATCCCAAGAGCCGCAAACGCCCCCGTTACGCCCAGCGTGTAAAAGAAAGCGCTCTGAAAATGCACACTGCGCCCCACTCCGCCCATTCTGGCCAGAGACAGAGCCTTCATGGCCAGGACTGGGAAAACACAAGGCATGAGGTTCAGAATGAGACCGCCAACAAAAGCAAAAGCCAGCACCCGTATCCAGCCAGCCCCTGTCGGAATGGCATCTGCGGAAACATGGGCGGGTAAAGCCGCCGGCACAGTCGCCGCTGCTGCCACAGTCTGGTCTGCCGAAATTTCGATCGGACTTTCCTGTCCAGCCTCATCTTTCAGAACAACCAACCCTTGAAGCGGATGATCGCGATGCGCTGTCTTCAGAAATTTCAACTGCAATGACAGACGTTCGTCCTTCACCTTGAAAGACTGGGACGCAACCTGATCGATCATTCCCCCCTCGGCGGGCAGGAACCACGCATCCGAAACTGCCGCTGACGACAGACCTTTGCCCTCCAGCGTCAAAAGCCCTTCAGCTGAGACCTGGGCCTTGAATGGAGAAGGAATTGGCATCTTCGCATCAACAGCCTGAAACAGACCGGCCTGTGCGCCCGCAGGAGCTGCACCTTCTGCTGCAGGCAGATTCAATGTGAAGTCACCGCTTTCGGGAATGCAGACTTCCGCACAGACAAGCCACTCAGCATGAGCACGAAGCGTCGTCGGCCCCGTCCCCTGCAGGGCCATATCGGCAGGCAACAACACATCCCCGACATAAGCGTAGGACATAAGGCCGCCCTCGCTCAAACGCACAGGCATGGGCCAGTGAATTGTGGATGTCTTGCCCGTCGCATTGCCCTGCGCCGTCACATCCAATGTCGGCGTGTCACCTGCGTCGCCGGGATTAACCCAGTATGTGTGCCATCCGGGCTTAAGCTGAAGTCTCAGCCCAACCCGCAGCTTCTGGTCCGGCCCAACGGCATCCCTGTCCGTGACCAGCGTGGCCGTGTCATTGGCAGAAGCCACCGCCGGGCTTTCTGCCGCAAAAGACGACCCACCGGCCCCCAGACCACATATCCCCACCGCTAGCAGGGCCAACAGACTTAATACGCGACGCAAGGCAGTCCCATTCCCTCAGGATAAAACAGGACAGCCTGCATAACACTCTGTGTCAGAGAAAACAGCGCCTTTTCGCAAAACAGGACTAATTAAATCCTGTTTTGCGCTTATCCCCTCAGGGAATCAGTTTCTCAGCCCGCAAACGCTCGAACAGATCGAGGAACGAGTCTGGTGTGTATTGCCATCCGTCGAAGCCAGCCAGACGGCTCTTGGACAGATCCGTCACACACTCAACAGGGCGTCCCAGATCAGCATCCGTGTGCCAAGCGGAGGCCAGTCTTTCGATCTGGCTTTCAACCAATCCGTATTTGGTACTGATCTGTTTCCAAAGATCTCCATCCTGAGACAGGATCCCTTCAAGCGGCGTCTCATGCCCAGGATAAGGAGCAGCTTCCAGCCCGAACCAGGCCGCCAGACGCGGCCAGAGCCATTTCCAACGGAAGACATCGCCATTGACGACATTGAACGCCTCATTACGGCCACCATCAGACGTCGAAGCCCAAAGCAGCTGTCGCGCCAACTGACGTGCATCTGTCAGATCCGTCAGGCTGTTCCACTGAACATCTGAGCCTGGGAAGACAAACGGACGCCCCGTTTCACGGCAAATCGTCGCATAAACAGCCAAGGTGCTCCCCATGTTCATCGCATTCCCCACCGCATATCCGATAATGGTATGGGGACGATGCACACTCCAGGAGAAGCCATACTTTTCTGCGGCGGCATACAGCTCGTCTTCCTGATCATAATAGAAATTGGCCAGCGGAAGACGTGGCATTTCTTCACGGAAAGGCGTCTGAGGGGGCTCACCGGAAGCATAAGCCTCAAAGGGGCCAAGATAGTGCTTCATTCCGGTTGTAAGCACGGCGTGTTCCAGTTTTTCCGGTTCAGGAAGGGCCTCGAACACGTTTCGAACCATCGCTGAATTGACGCGGCAGTTCTCTTCTTCTGTCTCCTGCCTGAGCCAGGAGCAGAAAAACACATGCGTAGGCGTCAAAGCCTTCAGAGCAGATTTCAGGTTTTGCAGATCCAGCAGATCTGCCGCAATCGGCAGAACACCCGCCATGTCATGACGCGGGCGACGGGCCAGCCCATAAACCGTCCAGCCTTCTGCAACGAGGCGGGCGGCCAGATTTTGTCCAACAATACCTGTCGATCCAACAACAAGAGCAATCCGGGACATCAGGGTCTCCTCTCCGGAAAAGTGGTTCGCCCTTCATTTGACCGCTTGGCGAACAGACTTCCAGACGGCACCATATTGTGCCCTGGATACCAAAAGGTTCCCATGAAATGACCCGCTCTCTCCCCGCACATTACCGGCAGGCCCCGTTCGCCGAAGACTGTGTTCCCCGTAGAATCCTGAGACTTTTCAGCGGGAAATGGACCACGATGATCCTCCACACGCTGCATCTTCTTGGCGGCTCTTCCCGCCCCGGGCAGCTTCAGCGCAGCATTCCCGGTCTTTCAAAAAAAATGATGACCCAGACACTACGTGAACTTGAAGAGAAAGGCCTCATCGACCGACAGATCCATCAGATCATGCCCCCCAATGTGGAATACAGCCTGACACCACTCGGGAAAGTCTTTGTAGAGCCCATCGAGCAGCTTTACCTCTGGGGGATCGATCATGCCGATGCACTCGAAGCTCTTGAAGCAAACGAGCAGTTGGCTGCCACAACAACGGATCCAATGGAAGCGGCAGAATAGGGCATCACGTCTTGGACAGAAGACCTCATCCTGTGGCACTCCTGCTGAAAATGGCGCGTGCAGACACGGCACTCCCGCCTCCCTTTCCCCGGACCGCTCCGGCTCCACGGCATACAAGGAAATTTCAGAGCGATGTGTTCCCCCTTACGGCCCGCTCCGTCACGGATACTCCCTAGAAAGATCCATCATTCCTTCACGGCTTTCCTGATTTTCCTGACGGCCGTGTTCGCGGCACCTGCTGCCCAGGCGGAGACACCCGCGGCCAAACCCGTGCCACAGACCGCAGTTGCGGCCCCATTGTCTGCACAGGAAGCACAGCAGCTTCTGAATGTTCTGAATGATCCCAAACAGCGTGACGCCTTTACTCACACGCTGTCGCTCATGGCCCGGGGCATCAAGGAAACACCTTCTCCCAAAGCACCGGCTCCCGAGACGAAAGCCCTGCCGGAAGTCTCCCCGGAAATCGGCAACGGCCTGAACAGCGTCCGGACACAGTCTCTGGGCTATGTTCACAACTTCCTCAGCCTCTTCAAAGATCTGGGTCTCGTCGGGCACTGGTTCCGTACGCAGCTCGCCTCCGCTGAAACGCGCGCACCAATCCTGCATGCTTTCGGAATCGCCTTTATCGTTATCGCCTGCGGCCTTGCGGTAGAACGTGGCGTAGCGCTGATGCTCCGAAATCCGCTTCAGGAAACAACCCGTAAGGCACAGGCACAGGAAGCTCGCAACGCCCGCGAACCGATCGAAACCGATGCGGAAATTGCCGCCGCAACCGCGACCAGCACATCCAGCCAGACCCGCGCGGAAGACCAGCGCAGGCAGGTGGAGACACTCCGTTTCCTCGCCCGTATTCCGTATTCCCTGATGCATTTGCTGCTGAAAGCCGTTCCGGTTCTGGCCTTTCTGCTGCTGACAGTACCATCCATCTGGATTCTCCCCATCAGTGACCAAACGGCCAATGTCATTCTCACGCTGGCTTACTGCTATGCAGGTGCCCGGGGCCTTTATCTTCTGGTAGAGACAGGCTTTACACCACGTTCTCCAACCATCCGCCTGCTTCCCGCCAGCAACCCTACGGCTTTCCTGGTGACGCGCTGGTGGAATGTACTGGTTGCAGCGCCCGCCATTGTCATCTGCCTGTCTGAGCTCGGTGCTCAGTTCAACCTGACCCCACGCGGCACGAATGCCATGATCCGTGGTGTGGTTCTGGTCGAACATATTCTGATGGCCGCCTTCATCTGGCGCATCCGGCATATTGTAAGCCGCGCCCTCCAGCCAAGCACCATTGGCAAGAAAACCGGAATATGGACGGCCATCGCAGCCATTACCCGCCTGTGGTGGGTTCCAGCCATGTTCCTGGATATTTCCCTGTGGATCGTGTGGGCTGCCCATCTTCAGGGCGGCTATACATGGATTCTGAAAACTACAGGCACAACCATTGCCGTACTGGTAGCCTCCCGCCTTGGCGCAGTGCTCGCCTATGGCCTTCAGGACCGCTTCTTCCGGGTCAACCCACAGCTTGAAGAGCGCTTTCCCGAGCTCCAGAAACGCGCGGACCGCTACTACCCCGCAGCCCGCACGGTTCTGACCGGCATGATCCTGTTCCTGACACTTGTCGCCATCACGGAAGCATGGGGGCTGCCAACCTTCGGCTTCTTCATCAAGAACGCCCTGGGCCGACGTCTGATGGACACCGTGCTGACGATGCTGATTGCCGTAACTGTGGCTGCGGCCATCTGGGAAGTCGTCAACATTGTCCTGAACCGTCAGCTGACGTCCTTCGAAAACTCAGGCCAGCGTTCACGCGCAACACGTTTGCGGACTGTCCTGCCCATTATCCGCACGGTCCTGCTGGCCATCATCATCATCATCGTTGCCGTCACGACGCTGTCCCAGATCGGGATCAACGTGACCCCACTTCTGACAGGTGCGGGTATCCTGGGTGCCGCCATTGCTTTCGGTTCGCAAAGCCTTGTGAAGGACTTCATCACCGGCTTCTTCATGCTGGTGGAAGACGCTATTCAGGTAGGTGACTGGGTGACAACAGGCGGCGTCTCGGGAACCGTGGAAAACCTCTCCATCCGCACCGTAAAGGTGCGCGATATTACGGGTGATCTGCACATCATCCCGTTCTCGTCCGTGTCGTCGATTGCCAATACCGCGCGTGGCTACAACCAGATCGTCATCAAGCAGCAGCTTGACCTGTCCGAGGACTTACCGCGCGTCTCGGCAATCATGTCCAAAGCCGTCAAGGAAATGCGCTCCGATCCGGTCTTCGGCCCGATGATCCTGTCCGATTATACGGATCTCGGCGTGGATCAGAGCGATAGTGGCGGCGCGACTTTGATCGGAAGCATCCGCACGACGCCCATGATGAAGTGGAAGGTCAAGCGCGAGTTCAACCGCATCGTAACCAACCGTTTTGCGGAAGAAGGCGTCAGATTCTACACACCAACTGCATATACAACGACGCCCCCCGGCAATGCCATGCAGTTCCATGTCGCCAATGACACGGCTCCACAGCCAGCTCCAAAGGCCCCCTGAAATGACTTGAGGCGGAAATGCCGGTTCAGCAGCATTCCGCCTTAAAGACACGCCTAGAAATTCGGAAACAGCGTGATGGAAACCAGTGATATATAAAACATGACCGCCAAAAGAATATGGCACACATACAGCGGCGCAATCAGGTAACCCTTTTTCCGCGCCCAGCTCATGAGAACACCAAACGCCACCACGGCAACCGCCAGCGCGACGTTCAGCATAAGCCCCTGCTCGCCATTGATCAGAGCAACAATCATGAAGATTGATCCGATTAGCGCTGCACCAACATGGATGGGCTTCATGATCCGGAGAGGTCGTCGCCCTTGCAGAACATTAATCCCAAGCCAGGTTCCTGCAATCACTGCGACAGTAAAGCACAATGTTGAAATACCCAGCATAATCAATCCACCTTTTCAGTATGCATCAAGACAATAGCGGATCTGCGATTAAAATGGACGCAAGTGTTCGTGTTCCCAGGTTATTTAACGACTATCTGGATATCGCTCAGACGACCCAGACACTCAGAAAACAGGGAAGACAGTCGGAATACAGCTCCCTTAGGAACGGTACGTCCATTTCTATTTTTAACGAAGAAAGACCTCTGGATGCTGCGTAAAGAAACAGGCTGACAAACCAGAAAAAACAGGGAGGCCAAAACCTCCCTGCAAAAAGCGTCAGATCAACGCAGAATACCTGTGTGACCCACACTGTAACGGCCCGGCTGCGGCCAGACCGTCAGACCATGCGGCTCAGCACCAACCGGAATTTTGCGGACAGCACCGGTATCGGTATCGATCGCATAAACCACATCGTCAAAACGGCCGGACAGCCAGAGCAGCTTCCCGTCAGCGCTGACATTGCCCATGTCCGGGCTACCGCCATCAGGAATCATCCAGGTCTTGATGACCTTGTCCGTCGCAAAGTCGATGATGGACACACCACCCGGACCACCACGCTTGCCATGAATACGGTGGGAACCACGGTTCGCCACATACATCACCTTGCCATCACGGCTCGGGTACAGACCATGCGTGCCAATACCTGTCGGGATGAAGCCGGTTTCCGTAAAGGAATCGCCGTCCACAACAAACACACCGTCAGCCATCATGTCTGCAACGTAGAACTTGTGTCCGTCTGGTGCGGTCAGGATGTCCTGCGGCATTCCACCCTTGGACAGCTTTAGCATCCCGATCATCTTCAGGTTCACGGTGTCGACCTTGGCAACATAACCGCCAAACTCGCAGGTGAAGATCGCGTACTTGCCATCAATGGAGAAGTCAGCGTGATTGACGCCCTTGCACTCCGGCGTCTCCACGGAGCCCTTCAGTTCCATCGTGTGCGGGTCACGGAAATCAAGGCGCTTGTGAGCTTCAGCGACCGTGATGGCGTACTTGCCATCGGGCGTGAAATACATGTTGTACGGATCATCCACAGCCACGTTCGGGCCGGGCTTGGTCGTAGCCGGATCAATCGGCGTCAGCGAACCATCCGGGCGGCCTTCACTGTTATTCGTGACCCACAGCGTGCGCAGATCCCAGGACGGAACAACATGCTGCGGTGAGCGACCGACCGGGTAGGTGTCAACAACCTGAAAGGATGCCGGATCAATGACGGATACGCTGTTTCCGCGCAAATTCGGCACGTACACACGAGCCGGATCATGAGCGATGGCCGGGGAAATGTGAGAAGGCGTGGTCTCACTGTAGATATTGTGAGGGTCGATGACCGGCGGCATGCCCGGGATTGTCTGTACAGCATCTGAAGACGCCTGTGCTGACACAGGAGCAGACGCGGCGGGAGCCGAGACAGGCACCATGGCTGGTGGGGCTGCTGGAGCGGCCGGCGCCGGAGGCACAGGAATCGGTGCATTTGCATCGGCAGGAGCCGTGGTCTGGGCGTGAGCCGCAGAGGCTCCCAGCAGCGTTAATGCTGCCAGAAGGGGTGTCTTGAAATTCATGGATGGCTCCTGTTGAAGGACTGAAGTGCCGTTACAGCGGTGCGTATCTGCATATCCGTGCCGATACGTCCCAGTCCGGGCGTGGCCTGGCGCGGATCACCGCCATAGACGCCATCAGCGGCACCGGGTTTCGGTGCGGTTCTCAACGCATCCTGACGCACCAGAGACGGATCAACCGCCAGCATCAGGGATGTATCGCTCAGTTCCGCATGCATTCCCACTTCCGCCGCATGACCCTGCGCTTTGAGGGTATCGACATACTGGTGGGGTATGACCTCGTAATAATCGCGCAGATCCAGAACAGCCACCTGACCTTTCCAGCGTCTGTTCAGATCCTGCGCGACATGAGACATGGCCGCCTGATAGCCACCATGATCTCCAATAAAGACGATTTTCTGAAAGCCCTGAACCCGAAAGCTCTCGGCAGCTCCCTTCAGAAGCCCCTCGAACACAGCCGGTGGGACGGAAATTGTTCCTGCAAAGCGCATATGAGAGGTACGAGGCTCTGTTGAGCCTTCCGGCACATAAGCCACGACGGGAGCCACAAGGGTATTCCCGGCCTGTCGGGCAATTTCGTCAGCCAGAACCTGCGCACGGACATTATGCTTGCCGACGGCCATGTAAGGCCCGCTCTGCTCCGTTCCGCCTATCGGGATGATGACAGTGTCCGTTCCGGATCGGACAGCGTGATCAATCTCAGTCCAGGTCTGGCACGCAAACTCAACCTGTCGTGCAGTCCCGGAACAGTGAGCAGTCTCCTGAGCAGAGGCAGAAGAGGCAGCGATCATTGCAGACCCAAGCAACGTGCAGACGGGGCGAAACAGACGGGCAATGATCGGCATGTAGTGCGTATCTCTGAAAATGGCTGCTTTTCCCTACTCCATATCAAGGGATGTTTTCCAGAGCATCCCGCCTTTTCGCTGTCGGAAGATACAGTATAAAAAGCCTCATGCCTTTTCCTGTTTCTTATGATCCCGACGCGGTCGACAGTGCCGCCCACCTGATTCAAGTGGCTCTCACGCCCGTTTTCATGCTTTCAGGCATCGGAACATTAATCAACGTCTTCAATACACGTCTGGCACGCGTGGCCGATCATCTCGAAGACGTGCGCAAACGGCTGTCGACTCCTCCCTCGGACACAGAGACGCCAGACCCTTTTTATACGCCCGAACGCTTGGCAGCCCATGAGATCAGACTCCATCGGCGAATCTTCGTTCTGGATGTCGCTATCATGCTGAATGCAATCGGCGGGGCCGCAACTTGCGGGGCCGCGATGGCTCTTTTTGTTGGTTCTCTGCGCGATGCAAGCACATCCACATGGCTGCTAGCCTTTTTTGGCATAGCTCTGGTCTGCACTGTGGGGGCTCTTTCCTTCTTTCTGGCAGATACTTTTCTCAGCTGGCACGGTCTCCGCAGAGACCGGCTCTCTCTTCCGCACCCGAACGCAAAATAAGGCCAGACGCAATTTTATTGCGCAAACAAGGCCCCTACTTGGATTTTGGTGACAAAGAAAACCCAGTTAGGCGGAATAGAACACTTCCCGACCGAGAGCGAAATAATCCTCTTTCAAGAACAACCTGTCCGTTCTCGCCAAATGTGGAAAAGTTCTGGCAGAGGTTCATGCGTCAAACGCAGAGCAGATCCCGCATCTTCATTTGTTGCCTTGAAGGGTACTTCTGGAGTTTCTCCCGTCCCACGCCATCAACGGCAAGTAAAACGGAGATAACTTCCATGACGTCCATGACCCTGATCCACCTGATCGGCCTTCCAACCAGCCTTCTCGCTGAATTTTCGATGATCGCCTTCGTGCCCGTCATCGGCGCTCTGATGATTGCTACGGTTGCTGCTGACCGCGTTTCTTCCAAAGGCTGATTTCCCCAGCCTTTGGTTTTCTCACTCCCGAAATCAGTGACGAACTGAAAGATAGGAGTCCGGATCCAGTCTGCGACGCCAGAGATCACTGACCCAGCAGCCCAGAATTCCGATCAGCATACCCACTGACGTGGACCCGACCCAGTGTGACGGCAGCAGCGCCATCAAAACGCCTGCACCTCCTGCAATGGTCCAGTTCAGTGTCCCAATGAGGGCAGAGGCTGCACCGGCCTGATGTCCGTGGTGTGTCAGGGCCAGAACACCCGCATTTGGCCCAACAAACCCCAGGCATGTCGTCGTGCAGAAGATAAGCCCGCAGAGCGGCCATGGGTTCTGTGGGCCAACGAGCCCGAGAGAACAGACAAGCACGCCAAGCACCGTGAAGGTCAGTACGGCCATCATGCCGTACTCCATGACCCGGGTGAAAAGGAACCTGTGCGCTAGCCGCGCATTGATCTGTGAGCCGATCACGAACCCTACCGCGTTCAGCCCAAAGAACATGGCAAAGAGACGCGGCGAGAAATGCAGTATTCCCTCAAAAAGGGCCGGTGCATTGGAAAGATAGGCAAACATGGTGAACGTACCAAAGCTTGCCACCATTGCGGCTGAACAGAAGAGTGGTTCAGTGATCAGGTCTCTGTAACGAGCAACCACGCCTGTAAAGGGAAGCGCGAAACGCTTTTCAGGCGGAAAAGTATCCGGCAGCAGAAACCAGGTCCCCAGAAACAGGAGGACGCCAAACCCGGCGCCCACCCAGAAAATGAGGCGCCATTCGCCAAGATCCAGCAGGAAGCTGCCGATTGATGGCGCCAGCAAAGGCCCCAGCCCAAAAATCAGCATCAGCTGGGACATCAGCTTAACACCAGCTGTACCGGTCGCCACATCGCGCACCATGGCACGTGGCGCAACGGACGTTGTCGCACCCCCCCATCGCAGCAATGAAACGCAGAACGCAGAAAAGATGGAAATTCGTGACGACAGCCAGCAGGGCCGAAGCAATCACGTAAACCACCAGCCCAAGCAGTAATGGCAACTTGCGGCCATATCGATCGCAGAGCGGCCCAAGCGTGAACTGCCCGATGGCGAGACCCGCCAGCCATGCCGTCAGTGTAAGCTGTGCTGAGCCAGCCCCCTGCCCCAGATCATGCTCCAACATGGGAAATGCTGGCAGATACATATCTGTTGAAACAGGCCCCAGAATAAAAATCAGCCCGATCAGAATTCGGACAACCGGGGAAAGAGTCCCTACAGGGGCAGCAGGCTTGGAGGAAACGGGCAAAATCGCACCATGTCTGGGCAAGGCAAAACAGGAAAGCGGGCTTTCCTCAGATGAAGAAGCCCGCTCCCGCACTCAACGCCTTTTTGCATGACCTGACTATCCCCCAATTGAGAGAAACAGCACGTCAGACAAGGAAAACGGGGGATTACTGACCCCAGCCCGCCAGAACGGCATCCTTCACATTCTGCGGAAGGCCAACATAGTCGAGACGGGTATTATCCGCGTCGCCATGCTGAAAACCCCAGGCAAAAAAGTCACGGACTGCCTTGGCGGTTGTGGCGTCTTTCGGATTGGTCGGAACCAGCACAAATGTCGCCGTGACAATCGGCCAAGCACCTGGACCAGCCGTATCCAGCAGGTTCACGGCATAATGGTCTGCATGGATCCAGTCCGCAGCATTTGCAGCTTCCTCGAAGCTCTTCAGCGTCGGGGAAATAAATGCCCCCGTGTGATTTTTCATCTGGGCAATGTTGAGGTGGTTCTGGGCTGCATAGGAATACTCGACGTATCCAATGCCACCTTCGGTCTGCTTGACCATGGCAGCAACGCCATCGTTTCCACGGGCACCCGAACCGCCCGGCCATGCGACGGACGTACCAGCACCCAGCTTCTGCTTCCACTCAGGAGACACCTGGGACAGATACGACGTGAAAACAAAGCTCGTGCCAGAACCGTCCGCACGATGAACCGGAGCTACGTCCGTTTCCGGGAGCTTCAGCCCCGGATTGAGGGCCTTGATGCGGTCATCATCCCATTCCGTGATTTCACCATCGTACAGCCCGGCGAGGGTAGGCCCATCGAGACGAAGGGTGCCAGGCTCGATGCCCGGAACGTTCACAACGACAACGATACCGCTCATGACCGTCGGAAACTGATACAGATGTTCGGAAGCCAGACGCTCGGCAGCCATCGGCTTGTCAGAAGCGCCAAAATCAACCGTGCGGGCCACAACCTGATCCTGACCGGCGCTGGAACCGACGCTCTGGTAGTTCACATTCACACCGATCTGATGCTTGGCGCCTTCGCCCCATGCTCCATAGATGGGAGCGGCAAAGCTGGAGCCGGCTCCCGTGATTTCCGCAGCCTGTGCGGAAGACAGGGAAGCGGACCCAAGGGCCGTCATTGCGACAAAGCCGAAAAGCGCAAGCTTGCTCTTAATCATGATGATCCCTCATCGGGCATTGAAAAACCGAAGTATGTACTAGACCCAGCCTGCTGCGAGAAACAGTAGCCCCTGCATGATAGTTTCATGACACGCCCCGGGAAGGTCTGTGCAGAAATGCAACACCCTGATCCGAGTTGCATTTTGCCCAGAATCACACCTCCAGATCACCTTCCAGGGAAAAGACACATATTTTCAAATAGATGACATGGTTCGTCATAAAAGAGTCTTTTATCCGTCATCAAACCTTCCCACTCCCCCAGAAACGGAATCGGATACCTCCGCTGTGGACAACCTGCCATTCACGCAAGGGATGCACCGCGGCAATGACCCTCTCTTTCCGAAGAACAACCGCTCTTCTGGCAACTTCAACTCTGATGTCTATCGGCGCTCTTACCGGCCATGCGCATGCCGCCGACCAGATGGAAATCATGGAACGTCAGATCCGCGCCATGCAGGCGCAACTGAACGTCATGAAGAAAGAACACAACGAAGATATCAAACGGGCACGCGCCGTTCTTGCCCGACAGCGTGAAGAGGCAGAAAACAATCCCTACGGACAGCGCAACAGCTATATTGGCTCTCATTCACAGTCCAACGCCCCTCTGATGACCGTTCGAAAAGGAACCGGCGGCCCCGATAGCGGTCGCCCCGCCTCCGATCGTGCAGACATCACCACATGGTCTGATTTTCAGCGTGCCACGGCTCAGGATGAAGAAGTTACGGTTGGCGGCGTGAAGATCGGCTTCCCAAAAGGACGCCCGACCATCCAGTCTTCTGATGGAGCCTATGCCCTCTCCATCGGCCTGGCCTTCCATGAAGACTTTGGCGGGTTCTTCAATTCCGGCCCACGCGCGGGTGAGGCTCGTGGTGCGTTCAACAGCTTCACGTCCAACATGCGCCGCCTGCGTATTCCGTTCATGTTCCGCTACAAGAATTGGGTCGCGGCCGTCACGCCTGACTTCGGCGCGAACCATAACGATGGTTATGTTGGACTATACGAAGGCAACCTGAACTATACGGGCTTCCGCAACACGATCCTGACCGCCGGTTATTTCCAGCCACGCGTGACGGAAGAGGATTCCGAAAGCTCCAACGACTTCTTCACGCTGGAACGTCCCAGCATCACCGACATGGTCCGCAACATCGCTGCTGGCGATGCACGCTTCAGCGTCGGTGGGTTGCACTATGAAAAGCGCTGGTGGGTTGCGGGCTACTTCACAGGCCAGGAATGGGGACACCGCAACGGCTCTGACAACAGCAGCACCTATTACGGCGGCGGTAGCAGCAATACGGTCGACAGCCAGACAGGCGGGACCCTCCGTGTCGCCGGTCGTCCGGTTGCCACGAAGGACTGGGATGTCCACGTTGGCGTGTCAGGGATCTCGGCGTTCCGCGTAGCCTGTAATACCGGGACAAGCACGACATCCTGCTCTCGATCCACATCATTTGGCCAGCGTCCTGAATTCGACATCGGAGAAGCCAACCTTGCTGCTACGGGCAGTATCACAAATGCCGCACAGGTCTGGGCTGCCGGTCCGGAACTGGGTGTGCGCTGGAAGCGCCTGGTCGTGAAGGGTGAATACTACCATGTGGGCGTTCAGCGTTCCGGCGCAGGCCTGAAATCCGCCGGTTTCCAAGGCTGGTATGGCTCAGCCGCCTATACGATCCTCGGCGATCCTCGCATGTACAACTATAAGGAAGGTGCTTTTGGGGCTCCTGGCGTCAAATCTTCCGAAGAGTTTAACCCGGCTCTCAACCAGTGGGGTGCTCTTGAGGTTGTCGGCCACTACAGCGTGATCGACCTCAACAGCAATCTCAATGACCTCAATCCGCACAATGTCATTCGTGGGGGTCAGCAGACCGTCTGGACCGGCGGCCTGAACTGGTACCCCAACCGTCATTTCCGCCTGATGCTGGACTACAGCCGCTTCATCGTGTCCCGCAGCATGCAGGCCACCAACCTGTACGGTCGTACGGGTAATTCCATTGCAGCCCGAATCCAGGCTGGTTTCTAACAACTCCCCGTCTCTATCGGGCGGAAACGGCGCAGGCTGTTTCCGCCTTTTTTGTGTCTGGCAAAGCATCAGGGTGAGGCGAACAGCACACTCTGTTTGAAGCACACCACTCCCCTCAGAAATCGTGTCGCACAATGACACGCACACCATCGCCGTTTGTGGTTAGAGAATAGGTTTCGCTCTTTAATAGAAGCTTCCCGCTTTCTTGAGCGTTTCACCTCCGGCATTTCCCTGTCAGAGTGACTTGACTGTTTCCAGGACGCTTTTCCGCCCATGCCTGCTTTCCTTTCCAGACTGACGCTGTTCGCCACAACGACACTCCTTCTCTCCGGCATACTGGAAGCAGACGCATTTGCCGCAGACCGTCTGGAACTCATGGAAAAGCAGATCCGGGCCATGCAGGCCGAAGTCCAGGAGCTTAAGAAAGAGCGTGCGGCAGAACGCAAACGCACCAGCGCAGCCTTGGCCAGACAACGCGAAGAAACGGAAGCCAATCCCTTCCGGCAGCGGGCCAGTTACCTGCCTCCCGCTCCCCTGAATCCTGTAGTCGCCCCGATTTCCGTTCTTCGCAGAAGTGTAACATCGCAGGACACGCCACCATCCGACCGCGGCATCGTGTCTTCATGGAAAGACTTTCAACAGGCTTCGACACAGGACGAGGAAGTCACGATCGGTGGGATGAAAATCGGATTCCCCAATGGAAGGCCGACCTTCAAGACCGCCGATGGGGCTTATGCCCTCTCCATCGGCCTCGCATTCCAGGAAGATTTTGGAGGCTTTCCAGGCATTTCCCAACGCAACGGGGAAAGCCGGGGCAATTTTAATTCTTTCACATCAAACAGTCGTCGGCTGCGTATTCCTTTCACCTTTCGGTACAAGGACTGGATCGCAAACGTCACACCCGATTTCGGGCATGGAAATTTCGATGGTCAGGTCGGGCTGTATGAAGCGAACATCAACTATGCAGGCCTCCACAATACAGTCCTGACAGTCGGCTACTTCCAGCCGCGTGTCACGGAAGAAGACGCAGAAAGCTCAAACGACTTCCTTCTGCTTGAACGTCCTGCAATCGTTGATCTGGTACGCACAATTGCCGCCAACGATGCCCGCTTCAGCATCGGCGGCATGCATTATGCAGATCGGTGGTGGATTGGCGGATACTTTACCGGGCAAAGCTGGGGTAACCGCGCCGAAAACCAGTATTACCTGCCAATCGGCAAGAACGTGACGGACAGTCAGACAGGCGGAACATTCCGTGTTGCTGGCCGCCCCATCGCAACCAAAGACGTGGACCTGCATGTGGGCGTTTCGTCCATTGCCTCCTTCAAAGTCGCCCAGACAGCAGACGGCCGCAGCTACATCTTTGCCCAGCGCCCTGAAGTCAATATCGGGGAATCCGTCCTGCAAACGACAGGCGCAATCCAGAACGTCACTCAGGTCTGGGCCGCCGGTCCCGAATTTGCCATGCGCTGGAAACGCCTGATGCTCAAGGCCGAGTACTACCGCATCGGGATCGAACGCTCAGGCGGACTCCCTTCCCTCGCCTTTCAGGGCTGGTACAGCGCTCTCGGATACACGATCTTCGGGAATCCGCGCCGCTATAGCATTCAGGAAGGCGGCTTTCTGGCACCGGGCGTGCCAGCAGATGGAGAATTCGATCCAGCCCGCAATCAGTGGGGCGCACTGGAAATCGCTGCCCGCTACAGTGTGGCTGACCTGAACAGCCGCCTCAACCGGGCAGACGGGGTGCGCGGAGGACAGCAGACCGTCTGGGCTACAGGGCTGAACTGGTACCCCAACCGTCATTTCAAATTCATGGTGGACTACAACCACTTCATTGTCAGCCGCAGTACCACAGCCGTCAACCAGAATGGCCGAACGGGCGATGCGCTTGTCGGTCGTGTTCAGGCAGCATTCTGAATACTCACTCTTTTGCAACACCTTAGAGCCACAGCGAATATTTTCCTTTCTGAAACACTCCCTTTCACGGACTCTTCAAGCTATTAAAGCTCATCTTCTCTGATCTTTGGAAAGACCAAATCTTGCTTCGCTGGGTTCTTGGATCACTACTTGCGCTTCTTGTCCTGCTCTGTGCTGCCGTCACAGGCGGATGGTTCTGGATCCAGCACAAGGACTTCGCCACCCTGGCGTCCGCGAAACTTTCCAAGCTGAGCCACAGAGACGTCCATATCAGTCATCTTCATATCCACCCGGGACAGTGGGTGACTGTGGACGGCGAAGACCTGCGTGTCTCCAATATTCCCGGGGGCAGCCGACCCGACATGATGACGGCCGGGTCCGTACACGCCAGACTGCGTCTGATGTCCCTGCTCCACGGCCCCATCAAAACCAGTGACGTTATCGTTGATCATTTCTCGGGCCTGTTTGAACGTACCCCTGACCGCATCCCGAATTGGCGATTTGTGCCTTTTGAGGATCTGAAGCGCCCACATCCCGCCAGAACCACCGAGGAAAAGCCGGATCTTCACAGCTTTCCGGGCCTTCGGAACGTAACCATCAAGAACAGTGACGTCACTTACCGATCCGCCAAGGGCGCATCCTATCAGGTCACGATGACGCAGGTCATCATTCAGTCCAGGGACGACACCTCCCCGGTCAATATGTCTTTCCAGGGAGGCTATAATGGAACCGCCATCAGTCTCGATACGACCATGCAGCCTCTTTCCGTCCTCCGTCATGCGCCAGAGCCTTATGGTGCCAAAGCTCACATCACGTCTGGTGACCTCACCCTCGATTTCGACGGAACACTGACGGACACTCTGAATTTCGATGGCGTCAAAGGCGACGTCGCCCTCTCAACACCGACATCCGCGCCAGTTTTCGCCCTTGCCGGCCTGTCCGGAACGCACCCAACTATACCGCTCTCACTTAAAGGCACATTCAGTCACGCCGGAGACAACTGGCATTTCATCCATGCGAGCGGTGCCCTCAAAGACAGTCAGATAAAAGATGGTACCTTTGACCTTGAGGAAGGCGGAAACGGGAAGCCAGATAACATCACCACCGACCTGACATTCGGTCGTGTTGACCTCAACAGCGTGACGAAAGCCTTGTCATCCGGGAAATCCGCCGGCCCGACCGACATTCCCCTTGTCGCGCCCGACAAGCCGGACCCTGTCCTGCATGTCAAACTGGTTGCGGACGAAGTGCTCTATAACGCCCTGACGTTCTCGAAATTCCGGTTCGACGCCTCCCAGACACCAGGACGCATCAATGTGTCCACCCTGACCCTGGGGTATCTGGGAGCAAGCCTTCAGGCCAATGGCCAGATTGAAGGCAATGGAAACCGGTCCCGCATCAACGCCTCCATTTTCCTCTCCCACGGGGACATCGACCGTCTGCGTCGCACGGCAGGACTGGCACCCGTGCCCATCAAGGGTTCGCTGTCCATCCGTATCATCGCCAAAGCCGCCAATGTCAGCACGCTGAACGAAGCCACACGCAAGGCGGATCTGGTGGCGGCGGTCAGTATGGAGAAAGGCGAGATCGCCAGGGAAATCGTCGAAACGGCCTCCATGGATCTGCGACTGCTGGTCCGTCATGCCAAAGGCACCACGCCCGTCACCTGCATGCTGGGTGTTCTGGACATGCATCAGGGGATCGGAACCATTGCGCCGCTCCGCCTCCGGACGGACGCCGGAATCATTGCAGCAAAAGCGGATGTCGACCTCAACAGGCGTTGGCTGGACCTTGTTTTTGCAAGCCGCCCATTCTCAACCAGCTTCTTTGCCCTCGATATTCCAGTGCGCGTCAGCGGACGGTTCGACAATCCGGATCTCAGTCTGGCCAGATGGTCCAAACGCGGGCGCGGCCTTCTGGCTGATTCCAACGAACTGACCATTCTGCCTCCAGCTCTTCGCGCCTTTGCAGCCTCCAACCCGTGCGCTCGTCCGACGAAGTGAAGAGCCCTGTTCGGGACGGACAGATTTGCTCCCGCCCGGCGCGCCGGTTATGCAGTCCGCATAGCGCCAGGAGAGTTCTGTTATGCGTATAGCAATGATCGGTGGTGGTTACGTCGGGCTGGTCTCCGGCGCCTGTTTTGCCGAATTCGGATCAGACGTTGCCATTGTCGAGCGGGACCCAAAGAAACTGGCGGCCCTGCGGAATGGTCGAATTCCCATCTACGAGCCGGGACTGGACGCCATTGTCAGCAAGAACGTCGAGACGGGTCGCCTGACCTTCGAAGACGATCTGGCGACTGCCGTCAATGGTGCAGATGCCGTATTCATTGCGGTGGGCACCCCGACCCGCCGTGGCGACGGGCATGCAGATCTCACCTATGTCTATGCCGCGACAAAAGAAATCGCCCTTGCCGCCAAAGACGGCCTGCTGGTCGTCACCAAATCCACGGTACCTGTCGGCACAGGTCGCGAAGTAGCGCGCATCCTGAAGGAAACACGCCCCGACCTGACGTTTGACGTTGCCTCCAATCCGGAATTTCTGCGCGAAGGCAACGCCATCGGGGACTTCATGCGGCCAGATCGCGTGATCATCGGCATTGATACGTCCGGGCCTGACGAGGGCGAACGCGCCACCAGAATCATGCGTGAAGTCTATCGCCCGATCCATCTTATCGAAGCACCCATAGTCATTACGGATCTGGAAACCGCAGAGCTCACCAAATATGCCGCCAATGCCTTTCTGGCCATGAAGGTGACCTTCATCAACGAAATGGCAGATCTCTGTGAAAAGGTTGGCGGCAATATCCATGATGTTGCCCGCGGCATGGGACTGGATCAACGCATCGGGCAACGCTTCCTGCATGCGGGCCCCGGCTATGGCGGCTCATGCTTTCCCAAGGATACGCGCGCCCTGACGGCAATCGCACGCGATGCCGGAGCCCCCTCCCGCCTGGTGGAAGCGACCGTTGACGTCAACGAGAACCGCAAGAGCCGGATGGCGGAACGGATCATTGCGCAGGCCGGTGGAAGCATTCAGGGCAAGACAGTCGGCGTTCTGGGCCTGACCTTCAAACCTGATACGGACGACATGCGCGAAGCCGCCTCGCTCCCGATCCTGACACATCTTCATGAGGCAGGCGCCCACATTCAGGCCTTTGATCCGGAAGGCATGGAACCTGCCCGCGAGCTTCTGCCTGCAGAAATCCGGTACTGCACAGATGCACTGGAAGCCGCGACGGGAGCGGATATTCTTGTCGTACTGACAGAATGGAACGTATTCCGCGCGATTGACCCGGAGCGCCTGCGCAATGCCATGCGCGGCAATGCCATCGCAGATCTTCGGAATATCTGGAGCCCGGACAGTATGCGTGCCGCTGGCTTTGATTACAGTTCAATCGGGCGCAGCTGAGAGCTACATAAAAAAAGCCAGCCCATAAGAGCTGGCTTTTCTTGTGAGGAGGAGCCAAAGCTCCCCTTTTTCATGACTTGTGAACGGGGGCGAATGTTCCGTCACGCAGGCTTCTTTCAAGCTGCTCCAGAGACTGTCCCTTTGTTTCCGGGACGTAGCGAAGCACGAAAAAGACCGCAAAAGCATTGACGAGCGCAAACAGCCAGAACGTCATGTGTGCACCCAGTCCCTGCACCAGAGAAAGGGTCGTGAGAGAAATAATCAGATCTGCCCCCCAATGGCTTCCGGCAACAAGGCTCATCCCCTTGCCACGGCAGGACAACGGATAGACCTCGGCGCCAACCAGCCAAACCGCCACAGACAGACTGCCCGTGTTGCAGACAGTGTAACCTATGATGGCCAGAACCGTGATCCAGGCCCCTGTGCCGCTCGTCATATGCAGAGCAAACATTGCCCCCAGAACGATAAGAGAAATAACCGCACCCGGCAAAAGTCGCAGAATCAGTGTTCGACGTCCCCAGGTATCAACAGCCCAACCGCCGAAAATCGTTGCGCAAACCATGGAAAGCCCAACGGCCACCGAAGTCAGCAGAGCAGAGTCCTGACCAAAACCTGCATCCGAGAAAATAGCCGGTGCATAGTACATGATAGCGTTAATACCCGTGAACTGGCACAATAACGCAATACCCGTAGAAGCGATCAGTGCAGGCCGTACCCAGGGTTTGGCCAACTCAGACCATGATGCCTGTTCGTCATGATTATCAACAATATCCTGAAGTTCGCGTCGTGCTGCTTCCTCCGAAGAACGGACGCGGCACAGAACAGCCAATGCTTCGTCTGTTCTACCCTTGAGAGCAAGCCACCGAGGGCTGTTTGGCAGAAACGCCATTCCGATAAAAAGAATGAGGGCAGGCAACATGCCAATGCCAAACATGATCCGCCAGCTACTGTCGCGCAGAAAATATCCTGTCAGGAAGGAAATCGTCACCCCGGACACAACAGCCAGCTGGAAGCCAACCACCAGCCGCCCACGGCGATTAGGAGGGGATATTTCAGCAATATAAATTGGTACGATCTGCGACGCAGCGCCAATCGCTAATCCCAGGATCAGACGTGAACCGATCAAAACCGCAACACTCTGAGCCGCAGCAGCCAGAACGGTACCCACGACAAAAAGTGCAGCCGCAATCATAACGGTACGACGTCGACCAAACCGGTCCGAAATACCGCCAGCCCCAAGACACCCTAACAGGGCGCCCAGAATAATTGCGGATGTGACAATCTCGGAGCCAAACGTGTCGAGATGAAACTGCTCACGGAGTTGCAGCAGGGCGGACGAAATAATCCCCGTGTCATATCCAAAGAGGAGGCCACCTGTAGCGGAGATGGTCGCAATGAAGTTCATCAGCGCATCTCCGCTGAGCTTTCGTGAAACATCAAGAGACTGCGTCATATAGCCTTCTTCCGCCTGTGAGCAGATACGTTTGTAGGGCGTGGTCTTTAACGTTACAGCATCAAAAAACACATCATAAAAGTTACTATTTTCGTATTTTGATAATATTAATGTTATCTTTTTAGGAGATGTGACATTCGACCCTGCAAGCAGATCACATCTCGCATGGTCTGTCCCCATGGAGACCCTTAACAGAATGACCCTACTTTCGGTTTGCTTTATCCGATAAACGCAATTTCGTGAGGCGCCGACTATCTTCCGTATTTCGCACCGCAGAGAAACGAAGGCTCAGCCCCCCTTTTTCCGGACTGTATCCATTGGCATTTCGCCTGAAGATACTGAATCAACATTTCAATTTCAGAAGCTTTTTCAGCAAGTCGTTCAATCTGTTCCTGCATGAGCACCACAGCACGTTCATCTGAAAGACCCTCCTGCAACATCTCATCATTGATCGCTGCCAGCTCTTTCAGACTCATCCCAAGAGACTGGCCAAAACGAACAATCCGGGCAGTCTGCAGGTCCCGCTCCGTAAATTCCTGATAGGGGTTCCGACCGCCACGCGAACCTGTCAGAGGCCGCAGCAGTCCTTTACGCACATAAAACCGTATCGTGTCCTGACTTAAGCCCGCTCTTTGAGAAAATTCGCCAATCAGCATGACAGTCTCTCTTCCTTGACCATGGACCAAGGTCCAGCCTTATAGACGATGCTCCCTTTCTTGACGGAGCACTTCTGATGACCCCCTCCTCACAGAACAAAAATACACCCGCGCCTCTTGCCTTCGTGACAGGGGCCACGGGTCTCCTCGGCAATAATCTGGTTCGCGCACTTCTGGCGGAAGGCTTTCAGGTCCGTGCGCTCGCACGATCAGAAGCCAAGGCCAGGCAGCAGTTCGAGCGTCTGCCCATTGAGATCGTCTCTGGAGACCTTCACTCCATTCCAAGCTTCAGTGCTGCCCTGTCCGGCGTAGATGTGCTGTTCCATACGGCCGCATATTTCCGGGACTCCTACACAGGCGGCAACCACGCCCACGAACTGGAAGCCATCAATGTCAAAGCCATGAAGGAACTTCTGGATGCCTCATGGAAAGCAGGGATTCGTCGCATGGTTCATGCAAGTTCCATTGCCGTCCTGAAAGGGGCGAAGGGACAGACCGTGGACGAGACAATGCTTCGGCGGGAACACGATGCTGATCCCTATTTTCGAAGCAAAATCCGGTCTGAGAGAGTTCTGAATAACTTTCTGGCTGACCATCCGGAATTCTGGGCCTGTATGGTTCTTCCCGGCTGGATGCACGGACCTGGTGATCGAGGACCAACCTCCGCCGGTCAAACGGTCCTTGATGTAGCTCGCGGAAAACTGCCTGGCCTTCCGCCCGGCTCAGTCAGCCTTGTCGATGCACGGGACGTCGCAGTGGCAATGATTGCCTGTCTCAGCAAAGGGAAGCGCGGGGAACGCTATCTGGCAGCGGGCAGGCACCTGACAATGACTGACCTCATTCCCATGATTGCCAGACTGACAAGCAGCGAAGTGCGGGCCCGTCTCACACGCAAGCCCGTCCTGATGAGCTGGGCAACGGCAAAGGCCCTCGCTTCGGAAAATGACCGCTCCCATTTCAGTGCCCACAGATTTCATCATGATCTCGGCCTGACCTTCAGACCTCTTGAAGAAACCCTGACTGACGGAATCAACTGGTTCCGCAAGGCCGGCTTTCTCCCCTGAAACGAAAAACGGCGGGCCAAAGCCCGCCGTCTCTTTCAGGTGAGATTATCCCACGCTCAGGGCTGAACAACCCGCAGAACAAACCCGGTCAGTTCGCTAACGGTCTCGGCTTCCGTCCGGTCCGCTCCGAGACGAAGCTCCGGAGACAAAGGTGCTTCATAAGGAGCTGAAACACCCGTAAATTCCGGGATCTTTCCGGCACGTGCCGCCGCATACAGTCCCTTCGGGTCACGCTGCTCACAGGTTGCCAGCGGTGTATCCACGAACACTTCATGGAAGCCCTCACCAACAATCTGTCGGGCCAGATCACGGTCCGCCTGTAGCGGTGAAACCAGTGCCACGATGACAGCCTGACCGCTCTCGGACAGGATCTTCGCGACATGCGCCGCACGGCGAATGTTTTCCCGACGATCTTCCGGCGAGAAACCCAGATCACTGCACAGACCGGCGCGAAGCGTGTCGCCGTCCAGCACGGTCGCTTTCACGTTCTGAGCCGCCAGCGACACTTCCGCCACCCGCGCCACAGTACTCTTGCCGGAACCCGGCAGACCCGTCAGCCAGAACACACCGCTCTTGTGCCCACGAGCCTGCGCCTGCTGCCCTGCGGAAATGCGGCTCGCCGTCGGATGAATGGCATGAACGCCGTCTTCCAGATCAGCCGGACCAATCAGCGGTGCACCGCCGACAATGCGCTGATGACGATCCACCAGCACACCACGACCGTCACCAAAGCCCGGAGAGAACGGGTCGAACAGTACGGCATGAGAGGCTGCCAGCGTGATTTCAGCAAATCCGTCTGGCGGAACCTCGTCACCCTGACGCAACGTCAGATCATCGAGATCAACAACCGCATCAATGGATGCCACCGTCACATCATGTTCGGCCGTAGCAAGACGAAGCGTGAAGCTCTCCCCAACCCGTAGCGGCTCACCGCGAAGCCAGAACAGACGGGTACGAATACGTGCCGAGCGCTCCGGGGCCGCAGCCTTGTCATCCGCCGGAAACAGCAGATCCCCACGATCCGGCACCAGATCCGGCTCCAGACGCAGCGCAATGGACTCGCCTGCCCCGGCAACCGGCAACTCGGGCGCGTGCCAGCGACAGACTTCCGCAACCGTGGCAATCTGGCCCTGAGCACCAATCGTCAGGCGATCACCCGCACGCACCGTGCCACGCTCGATCCGCCCTGCGACATAGCGCACACCATCAAAGCGATAGACGTCCTGAACCGGCATACGGAACGGCAACGCCAGACGAGACGCCGGAGGCGGCACATTAGCCAAAGCCTCAATCAGCGTTGGCCCCTTGTACCAGGCAGACCGCTCGGACCGGCTGGCGATATTGTCACCATCACGTGCGGACGCCGGAACAACGGCTTCAACCTCGATTTCCAGACGCCCAAGCAACTGACGCACATCAGATTCAGCCTGAACAATCTTCGACTCATCAAAGCCAAGAACGTCCGACTTGTTCAGCAGCACGATCACGTGCCGGATGCCGATCAGACGCAGCAACATGGCATGACGCCGCGTCTGCTCCTGCGCGCCTTCCTGAGCATCCACCACCAGAACGGCGGCTTCCGCGTCGGCGGCACCCGTAATCATGTTGCGCAGGAACTGGCGATGGCCCGGCGCATCCACGATCACGAATTCACGCGAGCCCAGACGGAAGGGAATACGCGTGGAATCAACCGTCACACCCTGATCGCGCTCAATCTGAAGGGAGTCGAGCAGGAAGCTCCACTCCACGGCCAGACCACGCTTGCGGCTGCTTTCAACGATCTGCGCCAGCTTGCCGTCCTGAAGGCTGTCGGTGTCGTACAGCAGACGACCGATCAGCGTGGATTTGCCATGATCGACATGGCCAACAATCACGATTGGCGTGGCTGCAGCACGGTGTGCCGCAGAAAGAGTCTGGGTTGCGATATGATCACCCATTTTACAGATACCCCGCCACGCGGAGACGCTCGAACGCATCTTCCGACTCATGATCCATGGCACGCCCGGCACGCTCGGACGTCTTGCTGCTTTCCAGCTCGGCAATCACTTCGGCCACCGTGGCCGCATTGCTCTCGATCGGGCTTGTGATGTCCTGATCGCCCAGCGAGCGATACCGCTTGCCATCCTTGGCGAAATACAGGTCCACAAGGGGAATGCCCTCGCGCTCGATGTAACGCCAGATGTCAATTTCACGCCAGGCCAGCAGCGGATGCACACGGATATGCATGCCATCTTCATACGGCGTGGCATACTGGTCCCAGAACTCAGGCGGCTGATTACGCACATCCCAGCGATGACCCGCGCCACGTGGGCTGAACACGCGCTCCTTGGCCCGCGTAGCCTGCTCGTCACGGCGGATACCGGCAATCACACCACGCAGCTTGTGCTTGTCGATCATGGCCGCCAGACCCGCTGTCTTGCGGGCTGCAGAGCGCGCAGCAGGCGGGAGGGACGGATCGATTTCTTCAACCGGCGGGCAGTACCCCAGAAGCAGATCCAGATTCCACTTCTTCGTGTACTCATCCCGGAAGGCATACATTTCCGGGAATTTCTTCTCAGTATCGACATGCATGACCGGGAACGGCACACGCCCCATGAAAGCCTTCCGCGCCAGCCAAACCATAACGTTGCTGTCCTTCCCGAGAGACCACAGCAGCGAAAGGGGTTTCAGTTTCCGGTAGGCTTCACGCAGGATGAAAATGCTCTGAGCTTCGAGCTGGTCAAGATCATCCATGACGCGCGGTTCCGCCAGGGTGTGTGTCCGCGTCATTGTCCGCTCCATGTTCATGCTGGCCGATGAATGCCGCATTCTGTCTTGGTCAGACCGGCCCAACGACCTGCCCGCCCGTCTTCTCCGTCTCCCACCGGCCGTGTGCAAGGCGCACAGCCAATCGAAGTGTATCCTTTTGAAACCAGAGGATGCCGCGGCAGATGCCGACGACGCATTTCGGCTTCAATCTTTTCCGGTCCCCACCCCGCCAGAGGGTTGAGTTTCACGGTTCCATCCGGCTGAGGCTCCACCACAGGAAGCGCAGCCCGCGTGGATGCCTGACTGCGCTTGCGCCCCGTCAGCCAGACATCGAATTCCGGCAAGACCAGCTCCAGAGGCTCGACCTTACGCAAGGCGCAACACGCATCAGGGTCGAAAGCCGCCAATTGATCCTGCGGATCCCTGTTCTTCAGTTCCCGCGCTGCCGGAGAAATGGTTCGAACGTCCTGCAAGCCCAGCACATCGGAAAGCTCATCACGATAGGAGAGCGTTTCCGGAAAGTGACGGCGTGTATCGAGAAAGAAAACCGGTACAGAAGGATCAATTCGGGCAATTTCATCCAGCAGGATCGCGGATTCCGCCCCAAATGAGGAAATAACGGCAACGCGCCCTTTCAGACTCACCAGCGCTTCCTCAAGCGCGTGACTTTCCGGCGTCTCCACAAGATGTCGAAGTTCGGATTGTGAAAGAGGCATTCACTGCACCCATATCCATGTTCAGACGCGCCAGAATCACGACGTGTAAGGAGACATAGGCCCGTGCCGAGCATTATTCAACTATTTTATTTTGTATAACTATAATAAATAGTTTATTTGAGAAATTCTCATTGGTCCGATGCCCGAAAAGACAGTTGTGGCCAATTTCGCCAACCCATGGCCATTTTCTCCCGAAAACGCCTTATTTTTTAAGATTCCAAACGAAAAATCTCCAGATACCGGATTTGGCACGCTTCGTGCATCAAATACAGGCATGAACGCACGTCTATCCTTTTCGGGTCAAAGCCTTCCGCGCTTCCTTGTCTGCAAGACCATGCAGCCGCAGGTGATGGCGGAACTGATAGTAGGTCAGCCCCAGAAGCTCCGCAGCCTGTCGTTGACTGAACTGCGCCTCACGCAGGGCAGCCTCCAGAAGGGTGCGTTCATGGCTTTTGACCGTTTCAGAAAAGTCCAGCGGGAACGTCCGGGGAATGTCCGTAGTCGCATTGGACGTAGTGATTGGCGGCGTAGTCACGCGCGCGTTCCAGTCCGGCGTCACAAATGGATCAAGGACAATCTCGTCCAGCCGACGCTCCGGCTGTTCCATCCGGTAGACACTACGCTCCACCACATTTCGCAGCTCTCGCACATTGCCCGGCCAGTCATGATCCATGAGGCATTGCAGCGCTTTCTGGGAAAAGCCGGAAAAAAGTTTGCGCCCCAGCTCGGCACTCATCTTCGTAGCGAAATGCTCAGCCAGAAGAGGAATATCCTCTTCGCGCGCTCTCAGCGGCGGAACATTGACCACATCAAAGGCCAGACGGTCCAGAAGGTCCGGTCGGAAAGTGCCTTCCTGCGCCATAGCAGGCAGATCCGCATTAGTCGCACCAATCAGGCGTACATCCACCCGGATTGTCTCACTGCCACCAACGCGTTCAAAACTGCCATACTCAATAACGCGAAGCAGTTTTTCCTGCACAGCCAGCGAAGCGGTGCCGATTTCGTCCAGAAACAGCGTACCGCCGTCCGCACGCTCGAAACGAGACAGACGCCGCTTCTGCGCACCGGTAAACGCGCCAGCCTCATGTCCGAACAGTTCGCTGTCCAACAGGGCTTCCGGCAACGCTGCACAGTTCAGCTTCACCAGTGGTGCATCCCAGCGATCCGACAGGAGAGCAAGGCGGGCAGCCACCAGTTCCTTGCCCGTCCCGCGCTCCCCGATCACCAGAACAGGACGCTTCAGCGGCGCAAGACGGGAGATCTGATCCAGCATCGCCAGAAATGCCGGAGCCCGCCCGATGGGTGTCGGAACTTCGTCCGCTTGGGTGGATCTCGCCATTTCCGAGCCTCGTTCGCCACTTCAGATTGTCACAACCATAACATCCCCAAAACGAGCCCGCTGACAAGACAGGTCATTGTGCTCTAATCCAGTTCTCAGGAAGGAAAGCGTCATGGGTATTTTTTCTCGGCTCGCCGATATCGTGAACTCCAATCTCAATGCGATTCTCGCCACGGCCGAGGACCCGCAGAAAATGATCCGTCTCGTAATCCAGGAGATGGAAGACACACTTGTTGAGGTCCGCAGTCAGGCCGTCCGCACCATTGCGGAGCGCAAGCAGCTCGAACGCCGTGTGCGGACCATGATGCACGAGGAAGACGAATGGCACCGCAAAGCCACCCTCGCCATTGAGCGTGACCGAGACGATCTCGCCAAGGCGGCCCTTGCCGCCCGTCATACGGTTGAGCAGTCCCGCGAAGGGCTGGAGCGTCAGATCGCGCAGGTGACGGAAGGGCTGGAACACCAGAACGACGATATCGCCAAACTTCAGGCCAAGCTGGCGGATGCAAAATCCCGCGAGAAGACCCTGACCATGCGTGCCCGCACAGCGGAAGGTCGCCTCAAGACGCGTGAAAAGCTTTATGATACCCGCATTGACGACACGCTGGGTCGTTTCGAGCAGGTGGAGCGGGCGTTGGATGAACTTGAAGGCAAGGCGGAAGCCTATGATCTGGGTCGCAGATCCGGTCGTCCTTCCCTGCATGATGAATTGGCTGCGCTGGAAACGGATGCGGCGGTAGAAGATGAATTTGAAGCGTTAAAGCGCCGGATTGCCGAAAAGAAGCGTGACGCCTGATGAGAGCAGGAAGAAAGTCTGACTTATGAATGAGGACTTTGTTGGCCTTGTCGCCGTCGTCCTGACCCTGGGGTTCATCCCGGCGCTTGTCCTAGGGCCGCGCCTGCTTCGTGCGCGTGCAGGTGGCGCTATGAATCAGGGGATACCAGACCCACATCTTCAGGCTGCCCTGACACAGGCCGAAGCCCATGCTACGCGTCTGGAAGAAAGGATCGACCAGCTCGAACGCATCCTCGACGAGGATATCCCGGGCTGGAGAGCTAGGAGTTCACGATGACGTCCCGCACCGCCCTGCGCATACTGCTGCTGGCCACGCTGGCAGGGACAGCTTCTGTCCATCCGGCCGAGGCTGCGCGCGTCTCCATGTCCGGCGAAGATCTGGATCTGGCGATTCCGTGCACAGGTCAGGTGCGGATCGTCGTGGACACCACCATGAAAGACGGCGCCACGCTCGACAGCAGCAGCGCCACTCAGGTCACCATGCGAACGGGCAAGGAAGACGGGGACAGCCGCATTTCCATTGCTACCAAAAGCTGTGCGCCCAGTGGCAAGCTGACCATCAGCGTCTCGCCCTATACCGGCGTCTCAATCCACGACAGCCATGACACAAACTTCGTGATCAAGGGAAAGCTTGCCTCGCTGGATGCCAGTCTCGACTCCACTTCAATGGACATCGAGAACACCCAGTCGCTGGACCTGAGCATGCATGGGGCCTCGAACGTCCATATCGGATCGCTTGAGAGAGCCGCCCAGATCGTTGCATCCGGGACATCAACCTTCACAGCCGACTCCGCGAAGCTGACGGCCCTTTCAGCGCAGTTGACCAATCAAGCCTCGTTCACGATCTCCCAGGGCGACATCGAGGCCCTGACGATCGTCACGGCCGATAACGCATCTGCAACGGTTCTGGGCAATGCCTCCGTTGCCACCGTCACAGCCAATGGCACAGGCGCGGTCAATATCGAGCGCGTGTCCGGCCCCATCGTCCGGTCTGGCAATGGTTCTGTCCGTGTGGGAGCCCAAAACGGTGTGGTCTATCGCCCGACCGAAGCCTCCCCCACGCCACCAACACCCCCTACAGTTCAGCCTCAGGCTCCGGTTGCCCCTCCAGCCGTACCAACAAATTCTCCAACAGCACCCGAGACATCGCCTCCACCACCCGTTCTGGCTCCCGCCCCTCAGCCCAGTTCACAAGCTGCGCCACAGGAGATGCCAGCTCCCTCAAAAGAACCTGCAGCGCCCCCTTCTCAGCCTATCCCGCAAGCTACCCCGCCTGCGTCAACCATTTCACCTGAGGTTCAGGCCCCCATTCCTGAAACAGCGGCGCCCGCGACAAAACTTCCTGCTACAAACCAGCAGGAACCTTCCGCACCTCAGCCGGTATCGCCCCCCACGACCACCGGGTCTAACGCTCCCGAAACACCCCATACTGATCCGGCACCATCCACCCCGGCCCCAGCGGCTTCAAAACCAGCCTCGGATGAGGCTGGCAAGCAGGGAGGCTGACCATGGCCAGACACAGGTCCCTGCGGAACCTTGGGCAAGGGTGTGCGGCTTTTGTCCTGAGCGCGGTGTTCACGACTTCGGCTCTGGCACAGACGCCTCCCCTCCCACCTGAACCACCGCCCCCTCCCAGCCCGCCTGCATCCACCGGCGTGAATACACCGCCTGGGCGGTTTCTGGATCTGGCGCCCAGTTGTCTCACAGACCTGCATATCCGCGCGGGCGTTACGCCCTCCGTCCTGAGCGGAAACGCTGTTCTCACCATTGACGGTCACGACAAGCTGGAACTCAGCCTCAAGGATCATTCCTGCGATACGGATGGGAGCGCGGAAATTGAAGTTCCGATGGGAACGAATATTGGTTTCCGGGGCAATGAAACCCACGTTATTGCCACGGGTATCCTAGGACGCATGAGCGGGTTTACCGCGAATGGCGACGTTGGAATCGAACAGGCCTCCGACATTTCGCTCCGGATGACGGGCAATGGAAATGTTTCGATCGACAGAGTGTTCGGCAATGTCAAAGTTCAGAATTTTTCCAACGGTGACCTTTCTATTGGCACAGCCCAATCTCCTGACGTTGAGCTTGTGGCCACGTCCAGCGGTGATCTGACCATAAAAGGCGGCTGGATCGACACGCTCTCCATCCGTGACATGGGATCTTCCGACATTACAGCCCATGTCTGGGCGAAGGCTGCACATCTTGCAGTTTATGGAAGTGGAAACGTGACGGTTGATCGTGTCACAAAGACACTCTCGCAAACACATTTTGGTAGCGGTGCATTGAATGTCGAGGCTACCGGCGGGGCTCATGTCGAGACGACGAACAAGGTTGATGGAGACGCGATTGCCAGGGATGTTCTGGCCAGTCTTGGAAGTCATCTGTCCGCTACAGAGGCCAGTCACCTCGGAAACGTTCCAATACTCCTGAACACCCATTCGTCGCATCATCACAGCCTCATACGGCTGATCATCACACTGGTGATCATCGGGCTCATACTACGTCGGGCCCGTCGCTACCGTGAGCGAACTGGCCAATCGTTTTTCGCAAATCTCTGGACGGATGCTTCAGAGGGATACGCCTCATTTGTCCGCAACTGGGAAGCGCGGATGCGGGAACGTCGTGGTGAAGGGGCGCATACAACCGTTGAACCACCCCATATCCATTATACCCGCCGTGCCGTCGATCTTTATGAAGAAGTCGTGCACACCGCTCGCGAACAGAAGCAGCGTCATGCCAGCCGGGTGCACCCTTCCGCTCCGGATGCCGTATCCCTCAGCCCGGCACTGATCCGCCTGAACGAACGGCTCGCCCGTCTTGAACCAAGGCTTGCGCGGATGGAACAGTTCGTCACGTCTCCGGATTTCGCTCTGGAACGGCAATTCCGGGACCTGGAACGCTCCGCTTGAGCAAGACAGACTTTGACGTAACCGAGCGGTCAGGGTAGGGGCAGAAGGGTGAATGCCGTTCTTGATCCCATAGCGGCCCTTGGCCGTGCCGTCCTCGGCCTCGTCCGTCAGTCGGGCGCTCTCGCCATGTTTGCGCTGGAGGCGCTGTCGCATCTGGTGCGACCGCCGTTCTACTGGCGCATCTTCCTGTCCACGCTGATCGAAACGGGATTTTTCTCCCTGCCGGTCGTCGCGCTGACGGCCCTGTTCTCGGGAGCGGTCATCGCCCTTCAGTCCTATGTCGGGTTCGGGCAGTACCATGTGCAAAGCGCGATTGCCGGAATTGTGGTGCTGGCTGTCACCCGTGAACTCGGTCCTGTTCTGGCCGGCCTGATGGTCGCCGGGCGTGTTGGCGCGGCAATGTCCGCCCAGATCGGCACCATGCGCGTCACGGATCAGATCGACGCGCTCACGACACTTTCGACCAACCCAATGAAATATCTGGTGACGCCCCGCCTGCTCGCCGGAACAATCGCCCTGCCCTGCCTTGTCGTCGTGGCGGACGTGCTGGGTGTTCTGGGTGGCTTCACCGTTTCGGTGGCAAAGCTGGGCTTCTCACCCTCCACGTACATCACGGCCACGCTGGAGTCCCTGAAGACCATCGACGTCGTCGTTGGCCTGGTCAAAGCCGCTGTCTTCGGTTTCCTGATCGCGCTGCTGGGCTGCTATCATGGCTATAACAGCCGTGGCGGCGCAGAAGGCGTTGGCTCTGCGACAACCGCCGCTGTGGTGGGAGCATCCATCCTGCTTCTGCTGTTCGATTACCTCCTGACAGATCTGTTCTTCTCTCAATGAGCACACCAAAAATCCGCATCCGCGGCCTCTCCAAGGCCTTCGGCTCCAAGGTCGTGCTCGATGGAATTGATCTCGACGTCGAAACCGGCACATCCATGGTCATCATCGGAGGTTCCGGATCAGGAAAATCCGTTCTTCTACGGTGTATTCTTGGCCTGATCGAACCTGATACTGGCACGATCGAGATCGACGGCGAGAATATCCTCACAGCGTCCCGCAGCCGTCAGGAAGCCATTCGCCGACAGATCGGCATGCTGTTCCAGAATGCTGCCCTGTTCGACAGCATGAGCGTTGCAGACAACATCGCCTTCGGTCTGCGTGCCAAGCACTCAGATCGTGATGGCCCCGTCCCGTCCCGTGCCAAGGCACGTGAACTGGCAGGCGGCATTCTCGAGCAGGTGGGACTGGATCCGTCTGTTGGACAACTCAGCCCGTCCGAGCTTTCAGGCGGGATGCAGAAGCGCGTCGGGTTGGCACGCGCCATCGCCGGACAGCCCAATATTCTGTTCTTTGACGAACCAACAACCGGGCTGGATCCGATCATGGGGGCTGTCATCGATGGCCTGATCGTGGATTGTGTCCAGAAACTCGGTTCAACCGCCATCGCCATTACGCATGACATGGCCTCTGCCCAGCGCATCGGTAACCGGGCAGCGATGCTCTATCATGGCAAACTGGTCTGGCAGGGACTGGCCGCGGACCTGATGCACTCTGGCAATGCCATGGTGGACCAGTTCACCCATGGGCGCCGGGAAGGGCCGATCACCATGGAACTGCGGAAGTGAACGAGTTCCGCCGTCCACCCATCTCCCGCACAGTGTGGCAGCGTCTTGGTCTGACCTATGTCATTGCACTGCCGATGCTACTCATCCTGTTCATGCATCCGCCCAAGACCCAGAACCTGCTCATCCAGGCGCTCATACTGCTCCTGATCGTTACGGCTGCCCGAATCATGGCAAGGCTCATCATCCGCTCCGACGATTGACGCACTCGCTGACTGGATCATAACGGGAACACTCCCTATATCGGGAAGGCATCCCGGACATCCATCCAGCGAGACATCCCTTTGGCCAAGAAACCTACCGCACGTTTTGTCTGCCAGTCCTGCGGGGCAGTCTATTCCAAATGGGCCGGGAAGTGCGAAGCCTGTGGAGAATGGAACACGCTGGTCGAGGAAGCCGCTGAACCGACCGCTCGCAAGACCGGAAAACTGAGCGCAGGTCGCCTCCAGACGGTCAGGCTTGACGGGGAAGCCAAACCGCCGCCGCGTATTACAACCAGTATTGCAGAACTGGACCGCGTTCTCGGTGGCGGCCTTGTGCCTGCATCCGTGGTGCTGGTGGGCGGTGATCCAGGGATCGGCAAATCCACCCTGATGCTCCAGACAACCTGCGCTCTGGCCCGAAGCGGCCACAAAGTCCTGTATGTCTCGGGCGAAGAATCCGTGGATCAGATCCGCATCCGGGCGCAGAGACTGGAACTGGCCAAAGATAGCAAGACGCTGGACTCGCTGGCTCTCGCAGCCTCCATCAATGTCGGAGACATTGTGGGATCACTGGAAAACGATCGCTCCCACACGGTGGTTGTCATCGATTCCATCCAGACCATGTGGCTGGAGAGCGTGGAAAGCTCACCAGGCTCTGTCGCACAGGTTCGGGCCAGCGCCTTCGAACTGATCCGGCTTGCGAAGACGCTCGGTTTTGCCCTGATCCTAATCGGACATGTCACCAAGGAAGGCTCTCTGGCCGGTCCGCGCGTTCTGGAACACATGGTCGATGCGGTCATGTATTTCGAAGGCGACCGTGGCCATCAATTCCGTATCCTGCGCGCCGCCAAGAACCGTTTTGGCGCAACAGACGAAATCGGCGTCTTCGCCATGACCGATACCGGTTTGACACAGGTTCCCAATCCTTCCGCCCTGTTCCTTGCGGAACGACGGGGCAACATCGCAGGATCGGCCGTTTTCGCAGGACTTGAGGGAACACGACCAGTCCTCCTGGAAGTACAGGCTCTTCTCTCACCCAAAGCCGGCGACGGCGCCCCACGTCGTGCCGTCGTGGGATGGGACACGTCCCGCCTCAACATGCTTCTGGCTGTCCTGGATGCACGATGCGGCCTTAAACTGGCCAACATGGATGTTCACCTTAATGTCGCAGGCGGTCTGCGCGTGAACGAACCTGCTGCGGATATGGCCGTTGCCGCCGCGCTGATTTCCGCCGCAACAGGACAACCCACCTCCTCAACAGCGGCTTATTTCGGTGAAGTTGGACTTTCTGGTGAGATCAGACAGGTTAGCCAAGCAGATCTGCGGCTGAAAGAAGTGGCGAAGCTGGGGTTTGGTGAAACGATTCTTCCAAGACGGGTATCGACCGCATCCGCACGCGTAAAGCCTCCCGCAGGCCTTCGGCTCCACGAGATCGGTCACCTGACTGATCTCGTAGAAATGCTGACGGAAGACAAGAAAAGTTCCCAATAACCAAACATAATAATTTCAAAGTTTAACGAATTATTACCGATCAATACTACCGCGAAGTGTTCTAGCATGCCTGAAGAAAATCTTACTTCTTGGCATGCAGCATTCCGAAGCTGACCTGTCGACTGTTCCTTCTCATTTAATAAAGGAATTCTTATGTCGATATCTTCTGATATACTGATCAGTACATCTGTTTTGACCGTATCTTCAGGTGGACAGATCCAGAGTCTGTCAGGAGATCCTAACCCCACTGAAATTCCAGCCGGAACGACCGTTTCTGGAGGTTATGCCTCCGGAATCACACAGACTGTCGCTGGTTCTGCTGTGGGTTTTACAGTAAAAGGCCAGGACCAGCCCTATAATTTCAATAACATGTATTACCCTGGACTGCAGATTGTGCAGTCTGGCGGAGTGGTCATTGATACAAATGTTATTGCCGAAACCTATCGAGTAGGTGGTGCTTTCAATTCCAGTGCAGCATCCGGTACCCAGATTGTCCTTAATGGGGGTTCAGCCCTGAATACAACGCTTCAGGGAGAAGAATATATTGTTACTGCTGGAATGCGAAATCCCTATATACTCAGCATCAATTCGGCCGTTCAGCATATTTCTTCTGGTGGATATGCAAGTGGTATTAACGTCCAGACGGCGGGCGTTTCCATCGTGTCCGCGGGCGGCTACGCCACAGGTACCACAATCAGCGGGGTCACAAAAAATCTGGCCCTTTATAATATCAATACCAATCCGATGGACGTAGCTTATCCCGTTCAAATCAGCGGCGAGCAGATTGTCTATGGCACGTCTGAGGATGTTACCCTCCTGTCAGATGGGCTGCTTGATGTCACTGGAATCGCCCGCCACGTCACTGTCTCCAGCGGAGGCGAGTTGATCGGGGAAAATGATGCCACGCTTTCAGACATAACCGTCAGAGGGGGAGGCATTATTATGCTCGGGTCCTCAACAACATTCACGGACCCGATAACTGTACAGAGCAGTGCGGTATTTATTTTCAACGACATTGATAACTCTAGCAACCTCGTCAGCGCGGCTGTCGTTTCAACGAGCGGCACATCCGGAACACTGGAAGTCATCTCCGCAGGAACTGTAGTTCAAGACCTTGCTATTCAGGGAGATTTCTCCTCCCCGCTCTATTTTACAAAAGCGGCATCCGGAAATCGCTTCGAGATGGGTTTTGGAACCCCCTGCTACTGCCCGGGAACGCTGATTGCGACCGAGACTGAAGAACTTCCCATCGAAGAATTGAAAATCGGCACACCTGTTCGCACAGCTTCTGGTCAATTACGTCCAATTTCTTGGATTGGCCGCCGATCCTATGATCCCATCTTTGCTTATGGAAACCGGGATGTCCTGCCAATCCTGATTCGCAAAGGGGCTCTTGGAAACAACCTCCCACGTCGGGATCTTACCGTGTCCCCCCTCCATGCCATGTTTCTGGATGGGTATCTCATTCCAGCACTTCATCTGGTCAACGATCTAACCATTATCCAGATCGAAAAACCCAACGAAATCAACTACATTCACCTTGAGCTGGAAACCCATGACATTCTTCTGGCCGAGGGCGCACCCTCCGAAAGTTTTCTGGATGACAGTTCGCGCGGGATGTTTCACAACGCTCACGAATATAACGAACTCTATCCGGATGCTCCCGTTATGCCCCCGCAGTATTGCGCCCCGCGTCTGGAAGATGGGGCAGAGTTGGCCCGTATTCATCAACGCCTGAAGAACTACGCCCAGCAAGTTCTCTCTGAGAAGGCCGCCTGAAGACCAAAGGATAAGCCGGAACTGTGCCGAAGCCTCTGATCGGTTACATTGATGTCTGTGACCGAGAACGCGTCGCGGGATGGGTTGTCGATCTGGAAGCAGCAGACCACCCCGTGCGTCTTCATATCCTGATGGACGGACGGCTTGTTGATGACATTGAAGCCGATACGTTCCGTGTCGATCTGGCTGGCCTTCCCAGAGAGGGCCAATGCGCTTTCGAATGTGTATGGCCGGAGCCACTTCCCCATGAAGGATGTTTGATAGAAATCCTGGATTCCCTTCTTGATCGGCCAGTCAACGGATCACCGTTTTATATCGAACCACTCCCCAGTGTTCTTTCGGGATCCGTAGACAAGACCGACCGCCTGCATATCGCGGGTTGGGTGCGTGATGAACTCAACATGGAACGCACAGTCTGGCTGACAGCCATTATTGATGGAAACCCCACCACCCGTTTCCCAGCCAATCAGTTTCGGCGGGATCTACGAGAAGCCGGTCTGGGGTCAGGACGCTACGGCTTCGACTATGTTTTCAGTGCTGCGTTGGACCCTTTCAAAGACCACGATATTCAACTGTTTCATGGTCAGGAACGGTTCGGCTCCCCTATCCACATCCCCCAGTCTCAAGTGCTGGATGACTCGTTCAAACGCCATTTCTCCACACTGATGCAGAGCCTCACAACGGATCAGGCCCGCAGTGACGCCTTGTCTTTTCTCACATCCACGGCTGATGCACTCCGCAGTGAGAGTGGGGGGGACATTGTGAGGCTCAAAGAGAGAGGCCTGAAACAGCGGGCTGCACGTCGTCAGGAAACTGCCAAACCTGTCGCGCCCTGTGCCCTTTTCGTTGATGACCGCGCACCCGATCCGACATTTGATGCAGGGTCTGTCGCGTTGCTGTCTCATATCCGGGCTGCGCAGGCTCTCGGCTATGACTGTAGCTTCATTGCTTCCCGACAGCCTCCCTCAGAACGGGATCAGCACCGTCTGGCGAAAGCGGGCATTACCTGCCTCATGCCACCTGTTTTCACTGGCCCAGAAGAGGCTCTCAAGCGCCTCGGAACAGGCCTGGAAGTCGTTTATCTGCATCGACTGAACAATGCCGAGAGCTACGCCGCTCTGACACGTGCCTTCGCCCCAACAGCCACACTGGTCTGGAACATCGCAGATCTGGCATCGCTGCGCCTGCGTCGGCAGGCCAGCATCGAGCATCGACCGGAACTTGATCGGGTCGCAACACATATCGCGGTACGCGAAAACATGTGTGCCTGGATTTCCGATCATGTCCTGACACATTCACCCGTCGAAGCCGAGTTACTCAAGCGGGTGGTACCAACCGCAGATGTGCATATCGTGCCTTGGGCCGTCCCTGTCAGACCTCGCCCTCGTCAGAAAACCCAGAAGCCGATCATCGCATTCGTCGCGCATTTTGGTCATGCTCCCAATACGGATGCTGCCAAATGGCTGGTTCTGAATATTCTCCCCCACCTGAAGAAACTCGTTCCGGATCTTGTCTGCCGTTTGATTGGAAGCGCCATGCCACACGCTGTTCATATGCTGGCTGAAAAGGGTGTGGAAATTATCGGGCATGTTCCCAATCTTGAAGAAGCCCTGGCAGACGTCTCTCTTTGCGTAGCCCCCCTCCGATATGGCGCTGGCATCAAGGGAAAGGTTCTGGAAGCATGGTCTGCGGGTTTGCCGATCATCATGACGCCCATAGCCGCCGAAGGTCTGATCGACAGCGACGATCCCGTTTGGCGGAAAGCCGTCGCTGATACGGACGAGGATTTTGCGCAGAAAACTGCGGCGCTTCTGAAACCTACCGCAGCACGGGCGCAGGTCACAGCCGCCAGAAAGCTGCTCCGCGAACATTTTTCAGACGCTGCAGTTCAGAACCGGCTAGAAGATATTTTCCCTCCTGTCACGGAGAATATGACACCCCTGCCAGAAGATACGTCCAAACAGGTTCTGAACTGACGTCCCCTAGAACCTGAACGTCACATTGGACTGCGCATAACTCCCGCTCTGCGCACCTGCAGCCCGCAGACTTTTCGAAGCCATGAACCTCGCACCGTAGATTTGCCAGGTCAGATGATGGTCCAGCTGTAATGTCAGAGAAGCCTGCGGCACGACCCCCACATATCCACCGCGATAAGGCCGGGCGAATGTATAGGCGCCAGACGAACTCCAGATCGCTCCATTCGCGTTCTGCCGCCACATGAAAGGCGCTTTCAGCCGCAGGGACGCGAAGCCTTTCCACGGGGTAATGCTTACAACAGGAGACAGACTGACCAGATTGGATGGCGAAATATAGGTCGTGGTGTCCAGATAGTTCGTCTGTGGATTGAACGGTGCCATATAAGTGTGAATTGTGCCGTTCTGACCGTTCGATCCGCCGGAATACACATCGGCCTGTACCCCCAGAAAGGGATGCAGGGGTGACGGCGTATGACGGTATCCTACGATTGTATTGACCGCCCAGGCGCGAACACTGCTTTTACGTTCAGTACCCGCATACTGGAATGTACCGCTCTGATAGAGCGCGCCCACGGAATATTCGACCGAAGCCGATGTACCATACCACCGAAAGCCCAGATTTCCCCGGGACGACGTCCCCTTGAGAACGCGAGAGGCTGTCGGTACGGCGGAAAGGCCGCTGCTATAGCGATACCGGATATAAAACAGATCCAGAAATGAATGTACTTTCTCCCCGCCAACCGAAAAGGCCGGGACAATCATCGTGGTATTCCCACCGTACAGGCGCGTTCCGTAATCCTCGGTATTGTGGAACATCAGATAACTATCCGTCTTGGTCTGGACGAAATCGTAAGCATCCACCCGAATACGAGGCCAGAGCGCATAAAACCGGCCACCATTCCAGGACAGCGGAACGTTTGGCGTTTCACGATTATACAGCATGTAGGAGGGGGCATCGAGAAACTGCTGGCGACCAAACATGATGCCAGTCTGCGCTCCGGCAACCTTGCCTTTCAGCTCGACAAAAGCCTGTTGCAGATCCAGCCTTTTCCGGTAAGTCGAACTGTACCCATACCCTCGCCAGCCCCCGGCATCCGCATTGATGAGCTGCCCGAAAAGCCGCACATGCTCGCCCAGATGAAGGTCTGCTCCCAGAAGGTTACGGACGCCGAAACGACCCGACTGCGCCTTGCCACTTCTGCCCAGAAATGGCGCTTCCTCGTACCAGTTCCTCAGGCGCGATTCTCCTGACAGGGTCAGCCAGATGGTGCGACTGCTATTCAGCGCGATGAATTTCAGTGGATCGAAAAAATCTGTGCGTTTGCTCTTGTCCCGCAGGTAACTCCAATCCTCTGCCCAGGCCGCCGCACCGTAGCGACCTACTGGACCAAACCCTGCTGCCTCGCCATTCCCATAGTTGAAGTCCCCCCAAGGCCCCTGATGCCCATTGGGTGCACGATTCTGCTTTGCCGTGATGCGTCGCGGCTGCCCCACGACACCGGCATGAGGATAATCCTGAATGATCGGCCGTTCGGTTGATGGAACCTTGATCCATTCCTCATCGCCCGGAGGCTGCTCCAATGGGCTGGTTTTCAGGATAACGGTCTGAGCGTACGCCTGACTCCCAAGCCCCGCGACCAGAACAAACAGCCCGGCAGAAAGACTTCTTTCCTGACGGCAACGAAGAACAGAAAAAACCATTGAGACCCACGGATTGGCAGGAAGAAACCACAACCGTGAGTGAGCCCCACATTACACAATGTGTAAAGTATGATTTTATTTATCACTTTTATATATAGTTATTATAAATCCGGTCGGCTGATGACCATCTGCCCGCGTGTCAGGTCACGGAGATAGTCCGTCACTGCCTCTGCATCCTCAACCGGAACGGCGAGCGTCAACCAGGCTCCCTCGGCATCGAAATCGCAAAGGGTTTTTTCCGCCCGCCATCCAGGCAGCTTGGCTTCCACCTGAGCATAGATCGAGAAAGGGCAATGGAACCGTAAAGGCAGTGTTTCAATACGCTCGATTTTGGCCGCTTCACGCAGGCAGGCCGCCGCAGCCCCACCATAAGCCCGGACAAGCCCTCCCGCCCCAAGTTTTACGCCCCCGAACCAGCGCGTCACAACGACCATCACATTATCGAAATCCTGCCCTTCGATGGCAGACAGGATCGGGCGCCCTGCCGTACCAGAAGGTTCGCCGTCGTCGCTCGTGCGATAGCGCTGTCCCGTCCGGAAAGCCCAGCAGTTATGCGTCGCATCCGGAACCGCAACTTCATTAAAGAACGCCAGAGCCGCTGTTTCGTCTGGCACAGGGGCAGCACGGGCAAGGAAAGTACTTCCCTTGATCACACTTTCATGTTCAGCCATGCCATCGAGAGTCCACGTCATGGCTTCCATTGTGCCCCATGATGGCGGAAATGTCAGGTTGGGGTAGGGAAATGCTGCCCGTTCTGTTAAGGGTAGGCCCCATGTTTTCGGATCTGATCGGCCGGCTGAATGCCGCCTGTGCACGTCGTGCGCCACTGGTGGTGGTTCTGTTTGCGCTTCTCTGTGCGGGATGTGTCGCACTGAGTTATATGCGCCTCAGTGTGACAACTGACACGGGCAAGATGTTTGCCAGCAGTCTGCCCTGGAAACAGCGGACGGACGAGATGAATCGTCTCTTCCCTCAGGATGATAACCAGCTGGTTGCTATCATCGACAGCCAGATTCCGGAACAGGGTCGGGCAACGGCTCGGGCACTCGCAGCAAAGCTGAGTCAGGATCATGACCATTTCGAGATGGTCAGCCTGCCGGGCGACAACCCCTTTTTCAACAGCCATGGCTTCCTGTTTCTCGACAAGAAAGACCTTGAGCCACTTCTGGACTCCATCGTCTCTGCCCAGCCCTTCCTCGGAACTCTCGCAGCTGACCCGTCTGCCCGCGGTCTGTTTGGCGCACTCGGTCTGATCGGCGACGGCATCAAGGCTGGCCAAGGCATCCCGACCGGCTTTAATGGCGCTCTGGACGGGTTTGCAGATTCCTTGACGAAAGCTGCTGCAAGTCATCCTCAGGACCTGTCATGGCAAAACCTTCTGGTCGGACGACTGGCTGAGCTAGGAAGCCGCTACGAGTTTGTGGTTACGAAACCGAAGCTCGATTACAGCTCCCTTCAGCCAGGTCAGGGCGCAACAACCGCAATGCGCAAGGCCATCGACAGCCTTGAGTTTGTGAAAGCCGGTCAAGCCTCTGGTGCCATTACAGGTGAAGTCAAACTGAACGACGAGGAATTCTCGACTGTCGCGCACGGCATGGTTCTGGGTCTGGTGATCTCACTGGTTCTGGTCGCGTTATGGCTCGTGCTTGCCGTTCATTCGATCCGCGTCATCGTTCCCATTCTGCTGACGCTGATTTCCGGACTACTCCTCACAACAGGCTTTGCGGCTCTGACCGTGAAAGAGCTGAACCTCATTTCTGTAGCCTTCGCGATCCTGTTCGTTGGTATCGCCGTGGATTTTGCCATTCAGTACAGCGTGCGTTTCCGCGGGCAACGTCATGACAACGGCACCATGCCTAGCCTCCATGACGCCATTATGCTGACAGGTCGTGAGAGCGGGGCTCAGATCCTCGTGGCGTCCCTCGCGACGGCTGCGGGCTTCCTTGCTTTTACTCCGACCAGCTTTATCGGCGTCGCCCAGCTCGGCCTGATCGCCGGGTTTGGCATGCTGATCGCATTTTTCTGCACCATGACGCTGCTGCCAGCGCTGCTCTTTCTCTTCAGGGCAAAGCTGGGCTCTGGTGAGCCAGGCTTCACGTTCATGGCGCCTGTAGACCAGTTGTTGCGCCACAAGCGAAAGAAGGTTGTCGGGGTATTTGCACTTCTTGGCGTTGTCGGCGTGGCTCTCATGCCGCTCCTGAAGTTTGATGCAGACCCTCTACACACCAAAAACCCGGACACAGAAGGAATGCGCGCGCTTCACCTTCTGGAAGACAATCCGATCACCACACCCTATTTCGCACAGCTTCTGGTTCCGAATATTCCAGATGCCGCGAAAAATGCTGCAGCGTTCTCGAAGCTTTCCAGCGTGCATGACGTGCTATGGTTAGGCGCACTGGTTCCAGACGACCAGACCGACAAGCTGACAATGATCGAGGATACGGCCTCAATCCTGCTGCCAACAATCACGGTTCAGACTCCCGCAGCAGAACCAGATGCCGCTGCCATTCGCGCTGCTGCCGTGGCCGCAGCAGCCAAGCTGAATGACGTCAAGGCACAGCTCCCCGCCCCCTTGGAAAAGATCCGTCAGGCTCTCACGGTACTTTCAACAGCGCCGGACGCAACGTTGGTCAACGCCAGCCATGCGCTGACACGCTTCCTGCCCGATCAGCTTTCCATGCTGCGCACGGCATTGCAGCCCCAGGCCATCACGATTGACAATATTCCCGCATACGTTCGCAGGGATTATGCCCTTCCTGACGGACGTCAGCGCCTGACCATTCACCCGAAAGGTCAGATCTCCGAAACGCCTGTCATGCACCAGTTCGTGTCACAGTTACGCTCGGTCAGCCCGGATATCAGTGGCCCGGCCATGGAGATCACGGAGAGCGCCAACACGATCGTTCATGCGTTCACGGTTGCTGCAATTTCTGCCCTCATCATGATCAGCATCATCCTGCTGGTTGTGCTGCGTCGCATCCTCGATGCAGCCCTTGTCATGGCACCGCTTCTGCTGTCAGCGCTCCTGACAGTCATCCTGATTGTCACGGTTCCTGAAACGCTGAACTACGCCAACATCATTGCCCTGCCGCTTCTGCTGGGCGTCGGCGTCTCGTTCAACATCTACTTCGTGATGAACTGGCGTGAAGGAATCAAAGGCCCGCTAACCTCCCCGACAGCCCGCGCTGTCCTGTTCTCAGCCCTGACGACAGCAACAGCATTCGGATCTTTGGCAACTTCGGCACATCCGGGGACAGCCAGCATGGGCCGGCTTCTGCTCATGTCTCTGGGATGCACCCTGATCTGCACCCTTTTCTTCGTGCCAGCCCTGCTGCCCAAGCGCCCCATCGACGAAGCCTGAAACAGAAACAGTCCGTCATAAACTCGTGAGGGTCATGGAAACCATGACCCTTGTCCACCTGTTGAGACCTTCGCATCAGTGAAGGATCTCTCCATGACCCCAGACCATTCGGGACTACCACGAGGCATAGATCACGTGGGCGTCACCGTTCCAGACATCAACCTTGCCATCACGTTTTTAGAAGCGGCTCTTGGTGCGATTGCGCTTTATCGCAACGTCACACATGTGTCCCCTCAACAAGGCCCGCAGACAGAAGCAATCCTTGGTCTGCCGCAAGGAACCGTCGTCTGGGAAATATGTATGATGTCCCTCGGACACGGCCCAGGGATCGAGCTTTTCGAAATACATGGGCCTGATCAGAGAGCGGCTCTTCGTGCCAATGATTTCGGCCTCCAGCATTTCGCGGTTTACGTCGATGACATTCATGCCGCATGCGCCCGATTTACAAAAGCGGGTGGCGAACTGTTAACCGAACCACAGGGTCAGCCCTCCCTCGAAGCCGGACCGGGTAACATGTTCTGCTACGGTCGCGCACCATGGGGAATGATCATCGAACTTCTCTCCACCCCCAGCCGAGAACGCTTCGACGACATCGCACCGACCAAACGCTATCAGCCACCGCCACGCCATGAGGAATCATAAGCCATGCGACGCATCCTGCTCTTCCTCACCGTCGTTTCTGCAATTTCCACCTTGAGCAATTCGGCGCTGGCAGAAAACCCAACACCTCCAACAGCCTATTACTGGCATAACTGGACGGATCATAATGGCACCAGTCACATGACCCGCTGCCCGTTCCACAACTACGTTCTGAAAACCATGTCCAAACCCGCGGGTCCACAATGGCAGGATCGCCTCAAGGAAGGACAGGCCCAGATCATTTCTACAGTGCAGCCACCCCACTGGGATGGCAGCTGGCACCCAGACCCGAAAGTCCAATGGATCATTCCACTCAGGGGAACCTGGTACGTTACGGCAATGGATGGAGCACGCGTTGAAATGGGCCCAGGCGATATTTCTCTCGGGGAAGACCAGATGAGTCGCAAAGACGCAAAGGGTCACGTCGGACATTTCGCCGGAAATGTCGGGGATGACGCCGTTACCCTGATGGTTATTCAAACGGATGAACAACCCACTGTCGACCAACCCTGTAGATTTAAATAATAAGCGTGAGACAGCGGAGTATTCTCCGAACCGCATCCATACACAAACACGCCTAAAATATTGATATAAATTTATGGGTGACTTTACCACTTGTGATAGCAAACGCATTCATGATTTACACACTTTGAAATAAATGTGTCAAAACAGACACACGTGGAAAATCTCAATACTTGTAACGATTGTTACTATTGCGCCTGTGTGACATTTCCTTTCAGTTTCGCAATTGAAGATACATTCAGAAACGTTACTGAAAGGACCACCGCCAGCAATGACCACATCGGTTCCGGGCCACGTTCACGTAAAATCAGCCAGAAAACCTTCCGCGGCTTTTCTAAAAATCGCCTTGTTGGCTGGCATCTCATATACGGCGCTTCCACTTTCAGAAGCTCGTGCAGACGCAACAACGAAACATCATTCCGTTTCCCATAAGGGTGCAGCAAAAAAAACAACAGCTACCCACACGGGCACACCTGCCATTACTGCTCAGCCTTCTGCAAAGGGTTCGGCTGTCGCAACGAAAGTTACGCCCTCTCCTGCTCAGAAGGTAGCACAATCCGCCCTGCAACAGGCTCCTTCTTCTGCCCCTGAAACTGTCACCGTCACGGGAACCAGACTGTCCCAGACACGTCTGACAAACGTCATGGCTGGCACTCGCCTGGATGCAAAGCAACTCGCTGCCCGCGGGTATACCAATCTTGGTCTGGCACTTCTCCGTGAGAACCCGGCCTTTTCAACCCCATCGAACAGCCCCATCGGCAGCCAGGGGAAATTTGGTGCTGGCCAGACCTTCATGGCCCTCTTCAACTTGGGTGAGCAAAGAACGCTCACACTAGTCAACGGCATGCGCATGGTTGGCGGCTCTACTGCCTCTATTTTCGGATCTTCAACCGGATCCCAGGTGGACGTGGGAACAATTCCCGTTTCCCTTATCAAAAATATTGATACGAAATACGGTGGCGCTGGTGCTGCTTATGGTGCAGACGCAGTAGCAGGTGTGGTCAACTTTGAACTGGATGACCATTTCACTGGTGTTGACTTCAATGCTCAGGGAAACTGGACCCAGAATCTAGACGCCCCCCAGGAAAAGATCACGTTTAAAGCTGGTACAGAATTCGATCACCACAAAGGTGGCGTCGTTTTTGATGTTGAGTACCGCAACAGCGGTGGAATGGTTGGAAATGACCGCCCGAACCTAACAGGAGAGTACTCTGACTGGTACCGGCGCACTCCTGTCGGTTCGTCATCCCCTTATTCTTATGTCGTGACACCCAACAGCCGCTATATCCAGAGTTCTGTAACAGGCATCCCGATGACATCGGCGGATTATGGAACAATGCCGCTGCGCAACGGTAGAGCAAACGTCGCACTGTCTTCCCCTACAGGAAACGGCATGATGTTCAGTCAGGATGGTCGCTCTCTGGTCCCAATCACCTATAATCAGGCTCTCAAGGGTAATTATTACGCCACCGGCGGTAATGGGCTTTCACTCGCCAATTATAAGCAGCTTTATACCCCTTCAGATTCTCTAAACCTGACGACGCTGGGGCATTACGATTTTACCGATCATCTGCACGCAACATGGCAGGGCTGGTACCAGCGCGGCTCAGCATCAAGCACGGTTGCACAGGGAACATGGTCTGACAGTGGTTTTGACGACCCGGTATCTCTCGCCAGTTATACAAGCGATTCCATCGTAAACGGTGCATATACGGTCAGCACGAACAACCCGTATCTGAGCCCGGAAGTCCGTTCACAGATCCGCAGCGCACTGGTTGCCGCAGGTCAATCACCTGACACCTTTTACATGAACCGCCTCAACCAGGATCTGGATGGCGGTATGTTCAAGACAACAAACCAGATGTTCCGTTTCCAGGGAGGGCTGAACGGAGACTTTGAGGCGGTTGGTCGTCGCTTTAACTGGAAGGTTCAGGGAGAGTACAGCAAGTACATGAATGACACGTGGCAACCATCCATTGTCACACAGAACCTCATGAACGCGCTGAATGCCACTACAGATGGCAATGGCAATATTGTTTGCGCCACACCTTATAACAGTGCGCCAATCGCAACCCGTAGTTCAACCTGCTCCCCGATCAACCTGTTTGGCTACAACCAAATGACGCCAGCTGCGCGTGATTATGTGATTGCAGACGCGCATCAGAAAAACAGTAACGCTCAACGTGATCTGCAAGCTGAAATCAACAGCACAATTGTGAAGCTTCCTGCTGGTAACGTACGTTGGGACATTGGTTACGAGCACCGTCGTGAAAGCTACAACTTCGATCCCGGCAGCTTCTCAAGAGGCTGGCTTCAGGACGACGGTAGCTACAAGCGTTACGGAAATAGCATTCCCATTACGCCCGTCTCAGGTGCCTACCATACGCATGAAGTTTATGGAGAACTCGACATTCCCTTGGTCTCCCCGAACATGAACGTGCCAGGTATTTACAACCTGAGCGCTACGGCAAACGGACGCTTTATCAATAACAGCATTACAGGCAATTACTGGACATATATGTTCGGTGGTGCCTGGTGGCCAACGCAGGACTTTGGTCTGTCAGGCAACTATGCACAGTCTGTCCGAAATCCTTCTGTTACCGAGCTTTTTTCTCCTAACGGACAGCTTTACTCTAGCGCGCACGATCCCTGCTCTCAGGAATACGTAAATTCCGGTCCGAACCCAGCCATTCGTGCCGCCAATTGCGCCAAAGCAGGCATTCCATCCGGCTTTGAGTCCACTATCGTCAATCAGACAATGCCAGGGACGCACGGCGGCAATACGAGCCTGAAAAATGAAACTTCCAAAAGCTTCACGGGTACACTGGAACTGCATCCGCACTTCGTTCCAGGGTTCGATCTGACGGCTTCGTTCATCGATATCAAGATCAAGAACGAGATTACGGACCTGAGTGTCGGCGATCTCATGTCTGCATGCTATGATTCCGCCTCTTACAACCCGAATGACGCATACTGCCAAAGCTTTCAGCGCGGATCCGATCATCAGATCACCGATTTTCACAGTGGCTATTACAATATTGCCAACCAGCACATGCAGGCTCTTCAGGCTAATCTAAGTTATTATCTGCCGCTGCGCCGTGTTGGCCTGCCATCAAGCGCAGGAAACCTCGAACTACGTGGGACATATATCCACTATGTTCGCAACGAACAGACCTATCTTGGCAGCACTTACATGCAGGTGGGAGATTTGGCCAATCCGGATAACCAGTTCACTCTTAGCCTGAACTACACACGCGGTCCTCTGTTTGTACAGTGGCAGACCGTTTACTATGGAAAGTCAAAATATGCTCTTCAGGTTGCGGATACGACCTACCAGCATAACAGCCGCCCTGACTTTGCTTACTTCAACACAACGATTGGCTATAAGATCACGAAGAATTTCGATGCCAACTTCATGATCAACAACATTACGGAAGCTCTTCCGAAATACCCTGGCACAATCATGAATCAAGGCAGTCTGAATCGTTATTACGATGCGATGCTGGGTCGGTCATTCCAGCTTAGCCTTGGAGTCCATTTCTGATCTCCAGATCGTAACATGCGAACAGAAAGTGGCGCTACGGCTCCACTTTCTGTTCGCAAAAGCATTGCAAGATCAATGGCTATAAAAAAGGCCGGGAATTTTCTCCCGGCCTTTTTTATTTCTACGCCCTCTAAAGTTCAGGCGCTTTCCTTCACCTTGTGCTTGACCTTCACGTCATATCCTTTGAGCATTCCCTGCCAATAGAGCCGAGGAAAGACCTCGGTCTTCAGCAACCAGGCAAAACGGCTTGGCTTGCGCTGATCGTATGGGAAACTGGGAGCAACCTTCCCACCATACAGGAACTCTGCGAGCACAACCTTGCCGTAAGCGACCGTCAGCGGGCAGGCACCATAACCATCGTAAGCACCCGTCTGCGGCCGACCATCCAGCGAAGCAAGCAGGTTCGTCACGACAACGGGGGCCTGCTCGCGCGCTGCTGCTGCCGTCTTGGCGTTGCTGGTTCCGATCACGTCACCTGCACCAAACACGGTGTCATACTTCACATGACGCAAACTTGCCGGATCGACATCCAGCCATCCCGCAGCATTAGCCAGCGGGCTTTTCTTTACGAAATCCGGGGCGCTCTGTGGCGGAACGACATGGAGCATGTCGAACTTACGGACAACGGTTTCGTCCGTACCAACAATCTGGAACGTCGCTTCCCGTTTCTCGCCATCTACCTTGATGAGATTTTCTTTCTTGTGGAGGTTCACCCCATAGAAATCGATCTGCCGCTGAAGAGACGGGACAAAGTAGCTGACACCAAACAGCGCATCGCCAGCAATGCAGAAATCGACTTCAGTACGGTGAAGTGACCCTTCCTTACGCCAATGATCACTGGCGAGGTACACGATCTTCTGGGGCGCGCCTGCGCATTTGATCGGCATCGGAGGCTGTGTGAACAGTGCTTTTCCGCCATCCAGATGACGAATGCACTCCCAGGTATAAGCTGCTGTTTCGCGCGAATAATTGGACGTCACACCATTGCGGCCGAGCGTCTCGGGAAGCCCCTCGATCTTGTCCCAGTCCAGCTGCAAACCGGGGCAGACAACAAGACGGCGATATTCCACAACACGACCGCTTTCAAGCGTGACGGTATTGGCGTCTGGCTCGAAAGAAACCGCACTGTCACGAAGCCAGGTGACGTCTTTCGGAATCAGTCCGCCTTCCTGACGCAGCGTTTCCGCCAGCGTCATGACGCCTGCGCCAACAAGCGTCCAGCCCGGCTGGTAAGCATGTGTTGTTGAAGGTTCGATGATCGCCACCGAGAGATTTGGCCTCTGGCGCTTCAGCTGTGCGGCAATAGTGATGCCTGCAGCACCACCACCAATGATGACAACGGAGAAGCGATCCTGTGGGGTCGGGTCTGCCATGTTCGATGCTCCAAAGTCACGGGACTGGCGATAGAGAAAACCCTATATCAGACGGGCCAGTCGTTCCATCAGAAGGGTGTAGAACGCGTCAGAATCAACGTTATCAATCCATAACGCATTGGGAGGACGATTGGTTACCTTCCAAAGGTCCACCACACTCTGCCCCAAGCATAACGGGGATTCGACTTCAATTTCGACATTGCATTCCCGACCGCTGAACAGGTCTGGACGAAGCAGCCAGCCAATCGTCATCGGGTCGTGAAGCGCACCACCTTCCCAGCCATATTTCATCTTCTCGAAACGGTCTTCCGCTCCCAGCATCCGAACTACCATATCCCCAACAGGCGTTTTCAGATCCGCAATCGGTGCGAGCCTACGTGGTGTGGCAATGGCACGGTGGGTCACGTCGAGCGGCAGAAGTGTGGTGGGAATGCCCGCAGCCATCACGATCTTCGCTGCGTGAGGATCAACGAAGAAGTTGAACTCAGCCGTTGGCGTGATGTTACCACCTTCCCGCTGTGCACCGCCCATCGCCACGAGATGGGCAATTTTCGGCGCAATATCGGGAGCATGCGTCAGGGCGTGGGCCAGATTTGTCATCGGGCCCAGACAGACAAGTGTGATGGTTCCCGCAGGCTCTTTCCGCAGTACGTCAATGATATGCGTCGCGGCGTCGACAGACCGGGCACGAAGATGAGGTTCAGGCAGGTTTGCACCAGCCATTCCCGTTTCCCCATGTACATGCTCGGCGCTGATAGGTGCTTTGTAGAGCGGACGAGCGGCTCCAGCATAAACAGGCACATCTTCGCGCCCTGCCAACTCAAGCAGAGCACAGGCATTCTTCGTCGTCTGGGAAAGCGGCACGTTACCGGCAACGGTCGTGATCGATTCCACCTTCAGTTCTGGCGAGGCCAGCGCCAGCAGAATCGCCACGGCATCGTCCTGACCCGGATCCGTGTCGATGATGATCCGGCGGGGGCTGACCTGCGTCATCATGCGTCTTTCGCGTCGTCCTTGAACCAGGCTTCAACCGGACCCGTGACCTTCAGCGTCATCGGACGGCCTTTGCGATCCACAGCCTTGCCAACAGACAGACGGGCCCAGCCTTCGCTGATGCAGTATTCCTCAACGTTGGTCTTTTCTTCGCCCTTGAGACGAACACCAACGCCACGCATCAGAACTTCTTCGTTGTAGTACGGGCTATCCGGGCTGGCGCACAGACGATCGGGAGGGGTATCGCTCATGGTCTATCCTTTTCTTACTATGCCTCTTCTGTAGCGCCGGATGGCCCGTCCTCCAAGTCGGGATGGCTCCCCGACAACAACCTCCGCTGCTATGGTGCGTTTCCCTGCGCTGGAGATCACAAGCAGCCATGACCTTTAACCGCTTTCGCAAAACACTCGGTGTTGCCGCACTTCTCGGTCTGTCATCCTATGCCGCACTTCTTTCTGGCTGTGCGTCTCAGGACGATGGGGATTCCTATTCCCTGAGCGCACCGGTTGCGGCCGGACAGGCCATTCAGATCGATCACATGATCTCCCATATGCCGGGGCAGGCTTGGCGTCTGACATACCGCAGTTCGGACGCCCGAAATCCGAAACAGCTTGTGCGTGTTTCTGCCGAAGTCCTGATCCCGCGCGGCACACCTCCCGCTGGCGGCTGGCCGGTTCTGGCCTGGGGACATGGAGAAAGTGGCCTCCACCTGACCTGCGCACCCTCTGTCATGGGTCTGGGAACCGTGCAGGAGCATTTCTATGCGCCATGGCTCCAACAGGGCTTCGCGATCGTGGCAACGGATTATCCGGGCCTCGGAGAACCGGGGGATGCCCTGCTGCTTAATGCACGCTCCGAAGGCATGAGCATGCTGGATTCTGTTCGCGCCGCCCATGCCCGCTTCCCGGCCATCTCCCTGACAACCGTTCTCAGCGGCCATTCACAGGGCGCGCAGGCTGCCCTTGCAGCATCCGCCATGGCAGCCACTTACGCGCCACAACTGCATATCGTCGGGACTGTAGCCATCGCTCCACCTTATCTCGACGCACAGGGCGTGCAGGATCTGCTCCATCCACGCAATCCGCACAGCTTCTCACCAGCCGTGCCCGAACTTCTGTCTTTAGGTGCTTCCCTGTCGCAGGCCGACCCGTCTTTTGATCCGAACGCCGTGTTCACGACACGGGCACTGGCCCTCATGCATGACGCCGCCACGACATGCAGTTCAGACTTCTTTCCCGTGGCACACCGCTCGGGCCTGACACCGGCTACAATGCTGCGTCCCGGAGCGGAAGCTGTTCTGGCGCCGGCACTGAAATGGGCTGAATATCCGTCCCTGTCACTTTCCACTCCCGTCATGATCGCGACCGGCACACAGGATCTTCACTCCTCCCCGAGCGAGCAGCAGCGTCTGGTTTCCGCACTCTGTGCTGCCGGTACACCCGTCACCCATCACACCTATGCCGGCGCAAGTCATAACGGCACTCTCAGTTCCGTAACGACCGATGCGCATTCGTTTGTCCGCACCCTCATGGCCGGTCAGACACCCCCAGGCAGTTGTACGACACGGTGAAGATTCTCATCACCGGAGCTGCCTCAGGGATCGGTCAAGGACTGGCACGCCGCCTGGGGCGGCCAGGCCAGCACCTTGTGTTGGGAGACTGCCATTCTGAAGGTCTGGACGTGACACGGCGGCTTTGCGAGACGCAGGGTGCCACGGTCAGAAGTCGTGTCATTGATACCCGGGACCGGCAGGCCATGGCTGAATGGATCCACGAAGAAAGCATTGGCAGGCTGGACATGGTCTTCGCCTGCGCTGGCATTACGGGCGGCCTTCCCCCGGCCAGAGGGGCGGCCCCCGCTCCGGAGCGCGAAGAGCATACCCGTCTCATGATTGAGACAAATCTTCTTGGCTCTTTAAATACGCTCTTCCCAGCCATGGACGTCATGAAGAAGCAGGCACGCGATCAACATGGGCGACGCGGGCAGATCTGCATGATGGCGTCTGTAGCCGGTTTTGTATCCTATCCCGGTACCCCGTCCTATTCAGCCTCCAAGGCTGCTCTTGATCGCTTCACGATTGCAACCGCCCCAACGCTCGAAAAGGCAGGAATTACGCTGACCAGCGTCTGTTGCGGTTTTGTTGATACCCCCATGGTCAAAGAAAATCGTTTCCCCATGCCAGGGCTTGTTTCAACAGATGAAGCCGTTCAACGGATACTTCAGGGAACCCTACGTGGCCGACGACGCGTGACTTTCCCCAAATGGCTTGTTTTCGGTGCACGCCTGGCGGACCTTCTCCCCCCGCGGCTCACAGAACTCTATTACTGCCGACAACCCTCCGCCCAGCCCGAGGGAATGCCCGATTACTGACCATATTCATTCAATGAAATGACTTTTCGTGTCCTAATAGTAATGACCAAAAGGCTGTAATCGAGGATAAGCTGTCGGCATGAATTTCTGCCGCCTGTTCATAGATCGTCCCGTCGCAACGACACTGATGTCCATCGCCATCTTCATGGCGGGTCTCATCTGCTATCCTTTACTTCCCGTTGCGACGATGCCGGACGCCACCACAACCAACATCATGGTCGTGGCCACCCAGCCGGGCGCTGACCCACAACAGATGGCGACCTCCGTCACGACACCGCTGGAGCGACGCCTCGGCTCGATTGCCGATCTGCAACACATCGAGTCTGATACCAGCCAGGGGCAGGCGCAGATTTTTCTGGAATTTTCCTCTTCCAGAAACATTGATGGCGCCCTGCGAGACGTTCAGGCCGCACTCAGAGCAGCACGAAGTGACCTTCCCTCCGGAACCCTGGATGACGATCCACAGGCGTTCAAACTCGATGGAAGTGGCTTTCCAGTCTACCTGCTCAGCATCACAACCGATCAGCTGACTCAGGCTGAGCTGTATGACGTGGCGAATATTCAGGTCAAACCGTACCTCGCTCAGGTCAAAGGGGTTGGTCGTGTAGAGGTTGTAGGGTCTTCAAACCCTGCAGTCCGCGTGGAGCTCAACCCCGGCCCGCTCTACAAATGGGGCATCGGATTTGAAGACATCCGTACGGCTCTCGCCTCGGCCAATGCCTTCACACCAAAGGGCTTCATCGACAGCCATGGCAAACGGATGCTGCTGTCCACCAACGATCAGGCAGTCAAGGCGGACCAGTATCAGGATCTGATCGTCGGATACCGAAACAGCTTCTATCCGGTCCGCCTCAAAGACGTCGCCACGGTCTATGACGGCGTTCAGGACGTTTACCAGACCAGCTACATCAATGGTCATCGCGCCATTACGATGGTCGTCTCAGGGCAACCTCACGCCAATACCGTCGAAATCGTCAATGGGATCAACGCCAATCTCGACAAACTGAGAGCCGGCTTGCCCGGAAGCGTGAAACTGGTCGTAGGGCTGGACACCTCACGCTCCGTCCGGGCTGCACTCGACGATGCCAAGGAAGCCCTGGTGGTTTCCGTCATTCTGGTGGTGCTGGTCATCCTGTTATTCTTCCGGAAAGTGATGACGACCGTCATTCCTGCCGTCACTGTACCGATCGCCCTGTCAGGCACGCTGGCCGCCATGGCGTATTTCAACTTTACGCTGGACGTGCTGTCCCTGATGTCCCTCACAATTGCCGTCGGCTTTGTCGTGGACGATGCAATCGTGGTGCTGGAGAATATCGCTCGCCACATGGAAAACGGCATGGACCGTTATGAAGCCAGTATCCTCGGTTCCTCCGAGATCGGTTTCACCGTCCTGTCCATCAGCGCTTCCCTCGTGGCCGTCTTCATCCCGCTTCTTTTCCTTCCGGGAACGGCAGGCTCGATCATGTTCGAGTTCTGCATGACCATGATTTCCGCCATCGTGATTTCGATGTGGCTTTCCCTCACCCTGACGCCCATGATGTGCGCCCGCATGCTGGAGATTGACCACGGCACAGGACCACGTACTGGCCTGAGTGGTGCGATCATCCGCATCACGGAAGCAGGACTGGACGGCATGGTGCGCCTGTATGCCCGCTCCATGCACTGGTGCCTTCGCCATACGGTCCTGATGGGTCTGACCCTTCCCCTCAGCTTCGTCCTACTGGTCGGGTCCGTTATTATCATGCCAAAGGAATTTATTCCGGAGCAGGATATTTCCCTGATTGGCGGTCGTATCAAAGGGGATGCTACCATGTCCTTTGATGAAATTGACCGTCGGCTGCGGGCTGTAGGCGCGATTGTCCAGAAAGATCCGGATGTCACGTCCACAACCATTTTCAGCGACGACAAGAATTCTGGCGAACTCTATCTGCACCTGAAGGAAAAAAGTGAGCGCGCCCCTGTCGCCACAGTTCTCGCGCGTATCCGCAAAGCTGTGCCAGTCCAGCCGGGCGCAGACGTCATGTTCTGGAATGTCGGCGGGAACAGCCAGGGTGGTAGCAGCCAGAAAAACACCGGCGCTTACCGTTATGTGCTGCGCAGCGAAGATATTGCCAGCCTGACCAACTATCTGCCGAAGATGCTTGGCGCTCTGCGAGCTTCCGGAAAGATGATCAACGTCTCATCCGCAACAGAAAGTCAGTCTGTCGCAGCTTACATTACCGTGCGCCGGGACACCGAAGCGCGATATGGGGTGACACCGCAGCTTATCCAGAATGTGCTGTATGATTCCTACGGTCAGGCCATTGTTTCAACCATCCACCTGCCGCTTACGACCCACCGTGTCGTCATGGTTCTGGATCCAAAATACCGCACGGATCCGAACATGCTACATCAGATCTGGATCTCCACATCCGCTGGTACCGCGGCCGGTGGCATAGCTTCGAACCTTGTCCGGGCCAAGGCCTCTACAAGTGCGACGGAAAGTACATTCGCCTCTCTTGCATCATCTTCTATCCAGAACTCACTCGCCAACCAGATTTCCGGTAACAAATCGAGCGGTTCAGCCGTCTCGTCTGCCATGGAAACCATGATCCCACTGGATAATGTGGCCTCCGTTCTGTGGAAGCAGCAGCCACTCGATGTCACCCATCGTTCGGGCTATTATTCGACAGCCATTTCCTTCGATCTGGCTCAGGGCGTGACTTATGCCCAGGGTGTCAAACTGATTCAGGACACCATGAAGAATACGCACGCTCCTGACGGTATTCTAGGTGAGTTTACAGGCACTGCGGGCGATACGACCAAGGTCATGATCAACGCTTTGCTCGCCTTCGGAGCCGCCATTGCTGTCATGTATATCGTGTTGGGTATTCTTTATGAAAGCCTGATCCATCCCATCACCATTCTCTCGACGCTGCCATCCGCTGGCATTGGAGCCGTCATGGGATTGTGGTGTTTCGGGCTGCCATTCAGCGTCGTGGCCGTGATCGGTATTATTCTTTTGACAGGTATCGTGAAAAAGAATGCCATTCTGGTCATCGACTTCGCGATTCATGCTGAACGGTTTGAAGGGCTGTCGCCAAAAGACGCTATTTTCAAGGCTTCGATCACCCGCTTCCGCCCTATCCTCATGACGTCCCTGGCTGCCGCACTTGGCGCTGTTCCGCTGATTATCGGCCATGGTTATGGCAGTGAAATGCGCGCGCCGCTGGGTGTTTCTGTTCTGGGTGGAATGATCGTGAGCCAGCTTCTCACGCTCTATACGACACCAATCGTCTATCTCTGGATGGATGCGATTGGGAAATGGATGCGTCGACTGGTTGCAAAAATCATTCAGCGCATTCACCGGCTGGGCCGTTCCAGCTCTCAACCGGAGAAAGCCTGACGTATCAGAGCGTCGGCAGGCTGACTGCCTCAGGACGATTTCGAGTATCTGCTGAAAGTGGAGTAATGCCAGGAATAACCTCCACTTCCGTCCTGCCTATAACGCGACCAGTCAGAACCATACGACTGCCTGCATTATAGACATGCACCATGTCGCCCTTTCCTCCCGCTTCCATGACAGTGCCGGACACAGTCAGGTGGAGGCTTGACTGGGAATAAGACAGCACGACCGGGGATCCACGCCTGACAAGCTGCGGATGAACAAGCTGCGAAGACGCCAGCACCTGCCCCGCAGACAGACTACTTCTTGCTTCCAGACCCACAGCATCGTCCACCGATTGCAGCGCATCATCCGGAACGTCCGAAGATCTGACCAGTGCTACACTAACATCCTCAGGCAGAATGGGTTGTCCCGGCCGAAGGGAATGCCGGAGAGCAACAGCCTTGACTTCCATCGTAACGGTGCCGGTGACAGAAAATGCCGTTCCTTTCCCGCCCACAAGGGAAGGAACTTCCATACGGGCACTGAAATGTCCTCCCCCATGAGGAGGGCGATCAAGATGCAGAACGGTAGGGGCTGCTGTTTCCTGAGCAGGAACAGCAACCGGCCGAAAACCGGTCAGGGTCATTTCAACATGTGCATCTGCCGGGAAATCGAAGCTCTGCCGTAACGCGGGCAGCACGTCGTCGTCTTCAATCATCCGGGTTGCACGTGTTAGGGTTGTGGAGACGAGAGGCGAAGCGTCCGGCCAGTCCACCCCAAATTGAGCGGCAATCGCCGTAAGCTGAGGACCGCCAACAACGTAATTGCTCCCCAGCGCAGGAGCGTCGCCAATGTCAGCATCCTGCCCGGCGGTCAGGCCAGAAAACAGATCGGACAGTCGAACCCGCGGGTGATCAACGCTGATATTGGTTCGCAGGCTTGCCGCATGCACAGACCCGGATGCCAGCAACGTCAACAGCGTCAGGCATGACAGCCCACGCGCCATGATTAACGGCCACCCAGATTGTTGAGAGTCTGCATCATATCATCAGCAGATGTGATGACCTTGCTATTCATCTCATAAGCACGTTGCGCAGTGATGAGATCAGTGATCTCCGTCACGACATTGACGTTGGAGTTCTCGACATACCCCTGCATGACGCTGCCATAGCCGGTCGTGTTTGGTGTTCCCAACATCGCGTCCCCAGAGGCGGTAGTTGGCGTGAACAGGTTCTGACCCATGGCATCAAGGCCATTCTCATTCGTGAAGGTCGCGAGCTGGATCTGGCCAACCACTGTGGAGTTATTCTGCCCGGCGACCGTTACACTCACCTGCCCGGACTGATCGATGCTGACACTCTGGGCGTTATTTGGAATCGTGATGGTTGGGCTCAGCTGGTAACCATCCGCTGTAACGAGCGAACCGGTGTTGTCCATCGAGAATGTGCCGTCACGGGTATAGGCAAGCTGCCCTGACGGAAGCTGGATCTGGAAATAGCCTTTTCCCTGCACGGCAAGATCCAGCGAATTGCTTGTCTGCTCCAGGCTACCCTGATCGTTAATGCGGTAAATCGCCGCAGTCTTTACACCGAGACCGACCTGCGCACCGGACGGAACCGTCGTGCCCGTATCGGAAGAGCTTGTACCGACACGACGAATATTCTGGTAAATAAGATCCTGGAACTCGGCACGTGAGCGCTTGTAGCCCGTGGTACTCATGTTCGCGATATTGTTGGAAATGGTTTCAACGTTGGTCTGCTGGGCCTGCATGCCCGTTCCGGCGATGTCGAGTGCGCGCATGTGGAATGTATCCTTGTCCCGTCAGGAAAACTGTCAGGCTGAAACCTGAACGATTTTGTCGATGGCGTTCTGCTGGCGGGTCGCTTCGGCATTCACGAACTGCGCCATGAAATCAAAATTGCGCTGGATATCCATCATCTTCGTGACTTCGGACATCATCTGCACATTGCTGCCTTCCACCATGCCCTGCATGATCTGAGGGCGATCAACAGCATTGGTCGGCTGGTCGGAGCGCAGAAGATGGCTGCCTTCTGCCTGCAGCGTATTGTTATCCCGAGCCGTCACAATTCCGATCTGTCCGGCCTCACCGGTTTCAGTCGTAATCACACCATCCGAGGAAATCGTCAGCTGATGATCCGTCGTCGGCAGGACGATCGGCTGCCCTTCGCGGTCCAGAAGCGCATTACCGGCTTCATCGACGACTGTTCCGTCCTGTTGCTTCTCGAAACGCCCGGCGCGCGTCAGTCGCACACCGTTGGCCGTCTGCACCTGGAAGTAGCCTTCTCCACCCAACGCGAGATCGAGCGGGTTTCCGGTCTGTTGCAGGTCGCCCTGCTGGAAATCCCGATAGGTTGCGCGATCCTGCGTATAGGTCTGCGTCTCAGAGCCGGTTGGCTGGTTGGCTCCATGCTGTTTGGAGAGGTAATCGCTGAACAGGACGCTCTCGCGCTTGTAGCCAACTGTCGAGGCATTCGACATATTTTCGGCAACGACCGACATGGCGCGCTGCTGGGCGTCCATGCGCGAAAGGGCAATATAAGTACTGTTCTCCACGACTGAAGCTCCGGCATCCCGCTGTCAGGACGGAGCTTACCCGTGAGACCCTTTCCTAATCGTTAACCGGTACGATCAGATCGAGTCGTCCTGACGATATGGAGAATAAGCCGCAAGGGCTTCTGCTTCATCGCGAATGGCCGCACGCTCCTCGTCCAGAAAAGCCGCCACAGCATTGCACAGGCCGGAGTCAGCAATCGCATGAGCGGAATGGGTAAAAGCTGGCAGATAGCCGCGCTGGATCTTGTGTTCCCCCTGAGCGCCGGCCTCAACGCGGCTAAGGCCATGAGCAATCGCAAAGTCGATGGCCTGATAGTAACAGAGTTCGAAATGCAGGAAGGGCCAGTCCCCCTCACATCCCCAGTTCCGGCCAAAAAGCGCATCCTGTCCCATCAGGTTCAGAGCTCCAGCGACCGGCCTGCCCTTATGTTCGGCCATCATCAGAACCACACGGTCCCCCAGTCGCTCTGAAAGCAATGGGAAAAATTCTTCCGAGAGGTAAGCGCTGCCCCATTTCCGGTCGATGGTGGATTGATAAAAGCGATAGAACGCGGACCAGTCAGCAGGCGTAATGTCCTGCCCGCGCCGCGTCACGAATGTCAGCCCGCAGGACTGCGCGGCTTTCCGCTCCTTACGCAAGGCCTTGCGTTTGCGGGAGGACAGCGCGTTCAGGAAGTCTTCAAAACTGCCATATCCCTGATTGTGCCAATGATATTGGACGCCAAGCCGTGTCAGGTATCCCGCTCTTTCGAAAGCCGCCATAGACTGTTCGTTGCAGAAGGTCGCGTGAACGGAAGAGAGACCAAGTTGCGCAGCGGCCTGCTTCAGCCCCGCTGCAAGAGCGTGCCCGACAGCCTCAGGATCTGGCAGGTCTTTTCGGAGTAGAAGACGTGGACCAGGAACCGGCGAAAAGGGAACGGCGCACTGGAATTTAGGGTAATACCGGCCACCGGCGGCTTCATAGGCACGAGCCCAGGACTGATCGAAGACATACTCGCCCATGGAATGGGCTTTTCCATATAATGGGGCTAACGCCAGAATTGTGCCATCCGGCGCACGGAGGGCAGCATGACGCACTAACCAGCCGGCTCGATCCGCAACGGAACCACTGTCTTCAAGCGCGGACAGAAATCCGAACGACACGAACGGGTTCTCGTCTCCCGCACAGGCATCCCATTCGGCAGCACCAATGTCGTGAATGGACGCATGCAGCGTCAGAGACCATTCCAGCTCCGAAGAGTCATTCATGAGGGCTGATCCTGCAAATCTGTCTGACGTATTATAATAAACGTGTGGCTCAGATGAGGAAAAACGACCTCAGTCCTGTCAAAGCGGGAAGCCTTGAAGACCTCCCGCCAGTCAGAATCAGACGACTTCGAACAGGGCTTCCACTTCAACCGGTGCGTTGACCGGCAGGCTTGGAACACCGATTGTCGAACGGGCATGACGGCCTGCATCGCCAAAGACTTCGACAGCCAGATCGGAAGCGCCGTTCATGACAACAGCATGCTCTGTGAATTCCGGCGTGCAGGCAATGAAGCCGCCAAGACGTACAACGCGCTTGATGCGGGAAAGATCACCGCCCAGCGCAGCCTTTGCCTGGGAAATGACGTTGATCAGGCAGGCGCGGGCACAGGCCACACCAGCATGGTTAGACACTTCATCGCCCAGCTTGCCTGTGATGAGCAGCTTGCCGTCCACCAGCGGAAGCTGGCCGGACACGACAAGCAGGTTCCCCGTAAGAACGGTTGTCACATAATTGGCGACGGGTGCAGCAGCTTCCGGCAGGGTGATTTCGAGAGCGGCGAGACGATCTTCAGGCGTATGGGACATAGATAATTCTCCTGTGAACAGACTGTTATGGTGAAGCGCATGGAGGCTCATGCCAAGGGTCAACCATCATGAAACGGTGCCTTCTTCCCCGGCAAGCGTCCGACGGCTGCGTTCCAGTTCTTCGGCATAGCGGCGCAGGGCGTGATGTTCCGTGAGCATACCCACGACCTGTCGGGACTGTAGATCTTCCACGACGACAAGTGCATCGGCTTCAGCGCGTTCGAACAGTTCTACCGCTTCACGGACATTGAGGAGCGGGGTCAGCATGGCATTTTCGAAATGTGCCAGAGCCGCAACAGGTGTTGCGGCTGATGGCACGGCCTGAAGTTCCGCTACGTTGACCATTCCGGCATAACGTCCGTCCCGGTCCAGCAGAACGATCCGCTGGGCTGAACCGAGCGGGAAAAGGGCCTGTGCCCGGTTGAGCGGAGTATCGGACGGGATTGTCCGTACTTGCCCGCGCATCATCCGGCGCACGTTCAGGGACCGCATCCAGCCGATATCAACGGCAGAGCGGATGGATTCCCCCCGCAGATGGAAGCGCCATGTGGCAAAGCTGTATCCAAACAAGCGCCGAACGGTCAGGAGAGACAGGACGGCGGCCACGAATGTTGCCCCACTCATGGAAATACTGCCTGTCAGCTCAAGGAGAAGACATACCATGGTCATGGGACTGCCGATGATAGCAACGGCCATGGCGCTCATGCCGATCAGCGCGCATGCGGTCAGGGAAACGGGAGCCAGACCCAGCCATTGCATCAGGGCACCGTAAACGGTTCCGGCCAGAGTTCCCAGATAGAGGGATGCGAAAAACAGTCCCCCGCGGAAGCCGGACCCGATCGAAATGCAGGATGCCATAGCCTTGAGCAGCAGCAGCCACAGAGCCATCCAGGGCGTGATCCATCCGGCGAACACCACGCGCATGGCATCATGTCCCGCTGACAGGACGGAAGGGTGAATAACGGCCAGACCACCGACCAGCACCCCCCCGACAGTGGGCTTCAGCCAGACTGGGCCGGGAAGAAGACGAAACAGGGTTTCCGTCCGGGTAACGCAATGCATAACGCCAATCGCCGTCAAAGCGGACAGAATGCTGATAACGACGACGCTGAAACTGCCATTCCACGTCAGCGCGCCCGGATCGGCAATCATGACCGCCGCCGGAACATGCCCAAAAAGATGCGCAACCCCTACACCCGCGAGAGCCGCAATCGCGACAGGCGGCAAACTGACGAGGGAATAAGAGCCGATCACAAGTTCAAAGGCGTAGAATGCCCCTGCGACCGGCGCATTGAACGCAGCCCCAATGGCCGCACCGGCAGCTGCGCCGACCAGAACACGCAGGTCTTCGCGCCTTACACGAAAAGACTGCCCGATCCGCGAACCCAATGCGGAAGCAATCTGGGTAAAACCTGCCTCAAGGCCGATAGACCCGCCGATACCATTGGACAGGATCGTCTGGAACACGACGATGAGACTGTCCCGCACGGACATGCGCCCGCCATGCAGGGCATTGGCTTCGATCGGATCGACAGGCCGACGGGGCATGATTCTACTGGCGAAAATTCCAAAGAGCCCGAGCGCCAGACCGCCCAGCGTCAGAACCGTCAGAACACGCCAGGGAGGCAGCCATGTCAGACCGGACAGATGCCCGTTCAGGGTGTTGCCCTTCCCGAACAGAACACTGTGCAAAGACAGCGTCACGGTTGTAATCAATACAACGGAGAGGCCAGACAAAGCGCCCACGACTGCGGCGAGCATGGTGAGCCAGATTTCATCGGCACGCACCATCGCGCGCAACGTCACCGGGGCCTGCGCCGGATGACGAAGGAGCGAGCGCATGTGACGCTTCAGACGAAAACGCAATTCGTTACGGGTGGGACTGGTGGACAAGTGGTCTCCCCGACGGCAGGTGTAGTTCTGTTTGGCCGCAACGCTGTTTTCAATCAACTGCTGTCACGGAAGGATCATGCATGAAGCTCAACGCCATAGAACGTGGAGATGGACCGGAAACGGTTGTTTTCCTGCATGGTCTTTTCGGAAGAGCCCGCAATCTTGGATTTCTTCAGCGTGAAGCTTCACAGACATTCCGGACGATTGCCCTGGATCTCCGCAACCATGGGGGAAGCCCGCATGGTCCTGTAACCTATCCCGCCATGGCGCAGGATGTTTTGGAAACGCTTGATGATCTTGGGATCGAGCGTTTTTCAGTCGTTGGTCATTCGATGGGCGGAAAGGTCGCCATGATGCTGGCATTGGCCGATCCTGACCGCGTGACCCGCCTGATGGTGGCGGATATGGCCCCCGCCCGGACCCAGCAAGGGCACGGAGACATGATCACAAAGCTGGACGCCATCACTTTTCCGCCAGAACTTACACGTAGCGAAACCCTGGACCTTCTGGAGCCGATCACCGGAAGTCGGGCTGTAGCCGAACTGATGGCGCAGAATGTCTCTCTTGATGGCATTCCGGGATGGGCGATCGGATTTGACGAGATTACGCAGGGAATTGGCCAGATCGAAGGCTGGCCCGATCTTCAGGTTGCTCCCTATGAAGGGCCAGCCCTGTTCCTGCGAGGGGGGAACTCAAGCTATGTCAGGCCTGAACATCACCCGCTCATCCATGCCCTGTTCCCTCACGCCCGGATTCGAACTCTGGAAGGTGCAGGGCACTGGCTTCATGCAGAACAGCCACGCCCTTTCATTTCTGAAATGATGGCGTTCCTGACGGGGCAGAACATTTAACCTGTCAATATATTCGGAGCTGTCTTCTTCCCCTCTTCCGCGACCCGCCAGCAATACCAGGCAAGGGCGGATCTGTGCGGAGAAAAGCGGAGTGTTTCGGTCTTGAGGTCTTTGGGTCTGGGGGCAGTCTCCAGCCTCTTGATGCGTCGCCAGCCTTCACGCACGCCGAAATCATCAACAGGCATGACATCCGGGCGGCCCAGCGTGAACATCAAAATCATTTCTACAGTCCATCGACCAACACCGCGAAGGGTGATCAGACGCTGGATCAGATCCTCGTCGTCCAGTCTTTCTGCCTCCAGACGCGTGGGCACGAGACCTTCCAGCCGGGCTTGAGCCACGCCTCGCATGGCAGCCTGCTTACTGGCAGACAAACCACAAGCTCTCAGAGTTTCTTCAGGAAAGGCCAGTAGAGCTTCTGGCACGGGAGGCGGTCCGTCTTCGGAAGACGCATGCCCAAGAAGGCACAGACGACCGAAAATTCGTCGGGCAGCCGCACCGTGAAGCTGCTGCCCGGCAATGGCCCGTAACAGCGCGTCATAAGGTTCCTGCCCATCATGTCCCCGGAGACGGCAGGGCCCAATCCGTTCGACGGCGGCGGCAACGTCCGGATCAACAGAAAGACACGATATGAGACTGTCTGTCATGCAGTTGTCTTTCCTGTGGATTACGAGGCGCTTTGTCTCTTTCGTGAAAGGTCCATTACTGCCATGATGGTTCCTGACGCAACGCCCACCCCCAGACCGGATACCAGCCTGCCGGATGACACACCCGCCCGCCCTGGTGCACAAAGCCTGGCGATGACTTGCCGCCACCTTTCCTCTTCCGGGCACAGCCGCGACGTATGAGCGGGACGATGCCAACTTCCAGCGGTAAGGCTGAACGCCGCGAACCCAAGCTGTTCGCGGGAAGATCACGCACGCCTGTAGGTCCGGTTCACACGCCATCCGGGCTACGGTCCAGACTGCAGGACTATGTTCCACCCGCCACGGCAGTTCGCCCTGTTCTGACGCCAATGATGCGTCCGCAGACCATTGTGGAGCCTGGGCCTACAGTTCCGTTCTGCATTTCTGCTGGTATTCATGCGGCCGTTCTGGCGCTCCTGCTCACGCAGCATCACGGTATGCATGGCTCCCCTGCCGGAAATGAGCCACAGGTCGAAATGGTGTTTGACCAGCCGCCATCCAAAAGCAGCATGCAGGGCCCACGCGCTCATGAAGAAGGAGGAGCCCCTCCTCCGCCGTCACCGCAGAGCCCACAAGAGACTGAGCAGGAACAGCAGCAGCCCGAGCAGCAGCAATCTGCCCCCACGCCTGCCGTTCCCACACCGGAAACACCTTCGGCGCCACCTGTACCTCAGGAGCCCTCCGCCGAACTTCCCAAGACGGCCCCAAGTCCGGCGCCTGTCACACCCGGGAGTGCGCCAAGCCAGCGCAGTCAGCAGACAACGCCTCACAGCCATCGGGCCCATCGCTCCGTACGACCGAACAACAGCAATCCACTGTCTCATCCGATGGATTATTCTTTCGGCGAACAGCCTTCTCCGTATCGTCATCGCCGCGGCCGCCCCGCCGGTTCAGGTGGCCCGATCGATATGTCTCTGGGGCCGCTCAGCATGAATGGCGCCATCAATGCGCCTTATCAGACACGTACCAGCGTCAAGGGTGTGAGCGAAGATTACGGCGGCGAGATTGATCGCTGGATCCGCTCGCATATGTATTATCCGGAAGACGCAGCCCGGGCGGGCGAGGATGGACCGTCCTCCGTGCACGTAGTTCTGGATCGCTTCGGACATGTGAAGACTGTCCGCCTGACGGGACAATCGGGTTCGTATTCGCTGGACGCAGCCACGACCGGTATGTTCCAGGGCGCGCATCTGCCACCTGTTCCGCCGGACATGAAGGGCGATCACTTTGATATCGACGTGACGATCAACTACATCCTGATCCGCCGTTAAGCCGCTGTTTCGACATCATGACGGTGGTCTCCTAAACTCCATGATGTCCCTTCCCTACCCCGGAGCACCAATGCGTCGTTTCCTGCCTGTTTTGCTGCCACTCTGTCTGGCTGGGTGTTTTGACATGCCCCATCCATTTTCGGATCCCGGCCAGCGTGCACGGCAACTGGCAACGGCGAATCTTCCACCAGCCCGACTGGCTGTTCCGACACCTGCGGACTCCCTGCTCTCTGATGATGCCGCTCAGCTCTGGGCTCATGCACTGGCGGAGGCCATGGTGGCGCAGTCCGTTCCAGCAATCGCCCAACCCACAAAACCGGGCGACTGGTGGGTAAAGATGAGTGCCCGCACGCACAATGCCAGCGTTATCCCGCATTACGTCATCATGACGCCGGACGGAAAAGCCCGGGCGGAAAGTGATGGGCCTGCTGTTGATATGGCCGGATGGAGTGCCGGCGATGCCATGGCACTCAAGGGCGCAGCAACACAGGAAGCGCCGGAACTGGCCAATCTGCTGACCGGTATTCAGGCAGACATGATGCAGCAGGACCAGCACAGCCTGATGCATCGCGCGGCAAAAATCTATTTTTCTGGCGTAACGGGTGCTCCCGGGGACGGCGACAAGTCTCTGGCCCGCGCCTTCTATGCGTCCCTGCCAGATGCAACGAATTCGGTTCAGACCCAGCCCAAGGGTGCAGATTTTACAGTTCGTGGTGTCGTTAAGCTGGCGGATGGTGGCTCCCTCGATGGCAAGCCCTCACAGCATATCGAAATCGCATGGCATGTTCTCACACCGGACGGCAAGGAAGCCGGCGCCGCCACACAGCTTCACGATATTCCGGCACATTCCCTTGATGGTGCGTGGGGGGATACGGCGAGCATGGCAGCTGAAGAAGCAGCAGGGGCCGTCCGAACGATCGTGACCAACTATTCCGGCCGTGATCATACGCCTCTGCCTGTGACAAATGCGACAAAAAGTAAATAAACCGTCTGGGACACAGGTATGGGATATTGTTTCACAACGTAACAAGCTGCTAGGGCTTTGAGTCTCTTGGTGTCTCGGAGTTCTTACATGCGTCCGCTATCGGATCAGATATTTCTGGCCATCTTGGGAATATCGTTCCTGACCGGCTCATCTGCTTTCGCAGAACCTGCCCCGGTCGTTGCAGTCAACCGCGAGATCGGTCTTTCCATCACAGGATCGTTTCAGGACGCTCTGTCTTCCACGACAACATCCCTGTCCGGAACCGAATATATGGGCGGAGGCAGAACACGCCCCTATGAAGACATAGGGAGTAGCAAGAGCCAGCGCATTGGATGGACTCCGGGCTTCCGTGCAGACAGTTCGGTCATGTTCAATGCTTTTGGAATCAGCAATCTCTATGCTTCTGCCCAGTTCGGGCTGCAGGATGGACAGCGGAACAACAAATACCGCCTTGTTTCACCCAATAGGGGAAGTTCTCCCTAAACGTTCCGCTTCGGGGGCAATGACAACGCAAAGGCGACTTCAACGCGCGGTGAAATCGGCAAGGACTTCCTGCTTCTTTCCCAGTCGCTGCTTCTGACGCCTTTTGCCCAGGGCGGATATCTGTCAACCGGTTATGACAGCTTCGATGATTTGGGAAATTTCTTCGTTGGAGCAGGAATCAAGGCAGATTATGCCCTTACATCCAGACTGGTTCTGCGGGGTCGCTTTGGCTGGGCGGAGGTTCTGAAGAGCCATACAGGTTTTGAGTACGGGCAGACCTCATCAATACATTCCCTCTGGCAGGGTGGATTGGGAGCCGACTACCGCATGACGCGACATCTGCACCTGACGGCAGGCGGAGATTATTCCTATACACACCGCGCGCAGGCCGCCTTCAATAACGCATACCCTTCAAGCAACGGCGGATTTTCCATTGCCGGAAGCTTCACAGGTTTTCGTAGCTATTCCAGCAGCTTGTCGAACGACCTGACGCTGCATGCAGGTCTGGCCTATCAGTTCTGATCAACATCACGGCGCACAAAACAGAATTGTGCGCCGTTTTTTTACGACGTTACCCGAGCGCGAATTCCACCAACTCGCTCGCAAGCCTTTCCGGGTCAGGAATACGGTAGTTCATATGGAAGCCATGTCCCGCGCCAACAGGCTCCAGGCTGGCCGTATCGTGGAGATACCGGGCATCATTTCCATTCACCATATCTACCAGACACTGATTGACCCACATATCCGACCCGTGTGCCAAGGTTATCACCCGACGTTGCGGAAAGAAGATACTGGTATGCAGACAAGCATCATTATAGGCAATGACCAGCGGATTTGAGGCCCACAGCTTGAGCTGTTCCCGGAAGGTCATCTGGTGAGGATGAACGATTCCAATGCCCCGTTCCCGCAGCGCCGCAGTCAGCACCGCCTCGTTTTCAACCCGCACATTTCCCTGTTTCAATGTTTCCTGTGAGAAAAACAGGACACGTCCTGGCTGAACCTGCGCTCCTTCCGGCAGAACCTGGCGACCAACATGATGGGCCAGATCGGCAAATACCGTATGGACCAGTGAAAGCTCTTCAAACGCTGCTGCTGCGACTGTGATTCTGGGAAAGCGAACGGGCGCAACAACCTGCAGGAAATTCTGCTCCGTCAGCCCCAGGGCCGTCACAATGATTCGGAAATAATCCTGCTGCATCATCTGTGCGATGGAGTGCGAACCGCTGAAAACGATCCTGAGTCCGCTTCTGCGATAGGCAGGCAGACTCCAGAGCCGCGAAAAAGAATTAGCCAGAAAATAAGCGTAAGACGGATCCAGATTTCCGACAAAAACGTAATCGAACGCATCGCTGACAACCGGGCAGTCCGGAAGCGTCTGGACCGTCCGTGAGCAGAGCGGCGTGTGAAGCCCTCCAGCTCCCGTATAAAGCATGGCCTCCGGAACACTGCGGCCTGAAGGGTCAAAAAGTCCCCATTCCGGGCCGTTTCCTGGGGGAATGAATACAACATTTCTGGCTTCCCGCTCATTGGGAAGGTCCTGAATCAGAAGTCTTCTGCCAACGAAACCTGTACAGTCTTTCAGGGGCATATCCTGACCTTTTCCAAAGCGTGAAGCGACCTTGAAAGGGGTCGCCCAGACAGTCTCCTGATGTGTTTCGCCTGCATCTCTTGCCACATCAAGTCTGCCTGCATTCTCAAAGAATGTCGCAGAACAGATGACAGCAGGGAGGTGCGCTGTTAGAAAGCGCGCAATTCTCCCCCCTGACGGATACCGGACGAGGCCGTTTTCATGAAGATCGTTGCCTGCAACAGTAATCTGCCGCTGGCCCGTGCTGTGGCGAACGAACTACGGATGCCCCTGTGCAAAACAGTAGTCAAACGCTTTGCCGATGGCGAAGTCTTTGTCGAAATTCAGGAGAACGTCCGCGGCGAGGACGTCTTCGTCGTGCAGAGCACCTGCATGCCGACAAATGACCATCTTATGGAACTGCTGGTCATGCTGGACGCGCTGCGCCGCGGCTCTGCCAAACGTGTCACGGCCGTTATGCCGTATTTCGGCTATGCCCGTCAGGACCGTAAGTCCGGCCCGCGTACGCCCATCAGCGCCAAGCTGGTCGCCAACCTTCTGACGGAAGCTGGCGCCAACCGTATTCTGACGATGGATCTGCACGCCATGCAGATCCAGGGGTTCTTCGATATTCCAACGGATAACCTTTACGCAGCCCCGCTTTTCGTACGCGATCTTAAAACGCGTCTGCCGGACCGCGAACTGATGATCGTTTCGCCGGATGTCGGGGGGGTGGTTCGTGCCCGTCAACTGGCCCAGCGCCTGAACGTTGATCTGGCCATCATCGACAAAAGGCGCGAACGCGCTGGCGTTTCGGAAGTCATGAACGTGATCGGGGATGTTTCCGGCCGCTACTGCGTTCTGGTGGATGACATCGTAGACAGTGGTGGTTCACTCTGCAACGCGGCCAATGCCCTCATGAGTCGTGGCGCAGAAGGCGTCGAGGCCTATGTCACTCACGGCGTTCTGACTGGCAATGCGTGCGAACGCGTGAAAAACAGTCCTCTGAACATGCTGACCCTGACGGACAGCATCCCCGCCACCCAGGCGCTGCTCGACACGCCAAACATTCGCCAGATTACGACTGCTAATCTTCTGGCACGCGCCATGAGCGCTGTCGCAGACGAAAGCTCGGTCTCCTCTCTCTTCGACTGAGTTTTCCCCAACTTCGAAGGTTTCATCATGCCGAAGATCATTGCCAAGCCTTACTGGTATCTGCGTCATGGTGAAACTGACTGGAATCTCCGAGGCCTTTCCCAAGGTCGGACTGATATTCCCCTGAACTCTACCGGACTGGCCCAGGCCGAACGTGCCGGACAGGTTTTTTCAGAACTGTTCCGCAACGGCGAAAGGCCCTTCGACCGGATTATCGCCTCTCCCCTGTCCCGGGCACTTGTCACCGCAGAGCACGCCCGGAATGCCATCCGTGCAAGCGGAGGGCCCGATCTGCCCCTCATCATTGATCCGGAACTCAAGGAAGTCTGCTTCGGGGTGCAGGAAGGCCAACCCATGGGGGAATGGTACGCCCCCTGGATCGAAGATCGCTACACCCCCGAAGGCGCCGAGAGCTTTGCAACCCTTCAGGCCCGTGCAGTCACTGCCGTCAACAGAACGCTGGAAGAGGGAGGTACCCCCCTCTTTGTAGCACATGGAGCCCTGTTCAGGAGCCTTCGGGCCGGCATGGATCTCCCCATCAATGTTCGGCTACCCAATGCTGTTCCGCTTTATCTGACACCTTTAGAAACAGGCTGGTCCATTCGGCCCTGTATTCCGGAAAGCGTCTGAACGCACTGATCCTGTCCATCAGAAGCCCTGCAATGGACCGCTGTTTCAGTGGGTGATATGGTCGCCTTAAACTACAACCGGACTGCAGGCTATGAAAGATCTTACAATAAAAGTATCGCTGCACGGCAATACCGGAAACATCATGATGATGTATCTGTCTGCCCTGAAGCTACAGTCAGATCTCGGCTATGGTACCGTCTGCAATGTAAGAATTCCACTTTTCAACATTTCAATCCCTGACATCAATACCAGCCAGAGATTTGGGATTCACGATCGGGAGCACATTAACTCCCGGGTTCGTGGTCGTATTTCCACTGACGGCTACCGCCACCTTATCCCTAATTCGAATGCTGCATTTATCAGTCTCGAAGGCTATAGCCAGCATATCGACAATTTTCCTGACCGAAGAACGACAGAATACGAGAAGCTTTTCCCTGTCTGTTCGGACAACGATCAGTATGGTGGTCCGGATGATCTTGTCATCAACATCCGTGGGGGTGAAATCCTTACGGGGCTACACCCAGACTACACCGTGCTTCCCCCGGAATTTTATGAACACCTCATCCAGAAAACAGGCAAGAAGCCAATTTTCTATGGCCAGCTGACACCATCCCCCTATCTGGACGAACTCAAACAGCGCTTTCCGGAAGCGCGCTTCATTGCATCCCGCGGGGAAGCGCTGGACTTCGACTATATTCGCCGATCCCACTACATCGTACCCGCATTAAGCACATTTTCATGGATCGCCAGCTGGCTTTCGGACGCCAAGAAAATCTTTTTCCCGGTTGCAGGCGTTCTTTCCCCCCAGCAACATCGCTCATCAATGCTGTTGCCGTTTGATGACCCTCGCTACGAATTCTATGTTTTTCCAATTTATCATTCGCGCGATGTTTCACACTATCGGGACTATCTCGATCCAGTGCGCACTGCATGGCAGTATGTGCCGACAGAGGAACTGAGACAGGCATATTCTTTCCCTAACAAACCAACACTTAATGACGCCCTGAGCGTTTTCAGCGTCACGGATTATCTCAACACTTATGGAGATATCGGTTCTTTTTATAGTGCATATGGTCCTGTCGGCCTGATCAATCATTTCAGCAGTGATGGTTTCTGGGAGGGGAAAAATCCCGTCCAGTTTGACGACAGATACTACGCAACGACCTACCCCACTGCCGCCATGGATGTTGCTATGGGGCGATACGATACGCTTCTCGATCATTACATGATCGTCGGACGTAAAATGGGCCACAAACCAAGAGCCTGAGTATCATCGACTTCATTGCCTCTTGTGTGTATCGCCTGAGGCAATTAGGGCAGAAACGATTTTGATTTACAAACCGGAACCTGTCCTATGATGCGCTTACGCCTTCTGGTCGCACTGACGGCTTTCAGTGGGCTGGTCTCTCCAGCCCTCGCTCAACCACAGCCAGCACCATTACCAATGCCCCCGGCCGTCCCTGACCCACAGGACAAGCCTTTTCCCGGCGCTCTCACGGTTTCGGTCGATGCGACTGACACCGCACACCACATCATGTCCATTCATGAAACGGTCCCGGTTCCGCAAGAGGCCATGCAGAAAGGTGAAATGATCCTTCTGTATCCCATGTGGATTCCGGGAGATCATTCTCCCACCGGCGTCATTGAGCAGTTTGCCAGCCTGAAGGTTCAGTCTGGTGGCAAAACCGTCTCCTGGAAGCGGGACAACGTCAATGTCGCCGCCTTCCACATTCCGGTTTCCGCAACCACCCCAACACTGGACCTGCATTTTCAGCTTCTTTCACCAGTGGCCCCGGATCAGGGTCGCGTCGTCATGACGCCTTCGATCGTGAATGTGCAGTGGGATCAGGTTTCGCTTTACCCGGCTGGCTATTTCACACGCGACATTACGGTGAAGCCGAGCGTTCTGGTGCCACATGGCTGGCAGATTGGCTCGGCTCTCCGCGCCGCAGCTTACGGCGATGAGACACACTTCAACGCCACCACCTACAACACACTGGTCGACTCCCCGATTTACGCAGGCCGGTATTTCCGGAAAATCGATCTGACTGGCCCGGACCATGTTCCCGTGGCCCTGAACGTTGTGGCAGATGATCCGGACTCCCTGAACGCCACACCTGCGCAGATCGAAGCCCATCGTAATCTCGTCCGCCAGGCGACAACGCTGTTTGGCTCTCATCATTACGATCATTACGATTTCCTGCTCGCCCTGACGGAAGAGCTGGGCATGATCGGTCTTGAGCATCATCAGTCCAGCGAAAATGCGGCAGCTCCGGGCTATTTCACGGAATGGGACAAAACTTTCCCGGAACGCGACCTTCTGGCGCATGAGTACACCCATTCCTGGAACGGAAAATATCGCCGCCCGGCCGACATGTGGGCACCAAACTTCAATGTTCCGCAGCGTGGGTCCCTGCTGTGGGTTTATGAAGGACAGACCCAGTACTGGGGGAATGTGCTGGCAGCCCGCTCCGGTCTCGTGACGAAAGATCAGGGTTTTGAAGCGCTGGCCTATATGGCGGCGACGTATGACAACCAGTCTGGCCGTATCTGGCGCCCGCTTGAAGACACCACCAACGATCCGGTCATTGCCCAGCGTGCCCCTCTGTCATGGCGCGACTGGCAGCGTTCGGAAGATTACTACGTCGAAGGACAGCTGATCTGGCTGGATGCCGATACGCTGATCCGTAAGCTGTCGAACGGGCAAAAGTCTCTCGACGATTTTGCCAAAGCCTTCTTTGGCACGAATAACGGCAGCTTCATTGTCAGCCCCTATCAGTTCGATGAAGTTGTTGCGACACTGAACAGCGTACAACCTTACGACTGGGCAAAATTCCTGCATGACCGTCTGGATACCATCCAACCCCATGCACCACTGGATGGCCTGAAAAACGGTGGTTACAAGCTTGTTTACACGGACAAGCCAACATCCTTCATCAAAGCCATGGAAGGAATGCGTCACGGTCTGGACCTGACATTCTCTCTGGGAATGAGCGTGACCAAGTCCGGAAAGACCGCCCGTGTTCACTGGATGAGCCCCGCCTTCAAAGCGGGTCTGACATCTGGGGAAACCATTCTTGCCGTCAATGACATGGACTACACCAGCGATCGTCTGCGTCACGCCATTACGGATGCCCAGAAAGATCCCAAGCAGACTATCCGTCTGGTTGTGAAGTCAGGAGAGCATATCAATACGGTTTCCATCCCCTATCATGAGGGTCTGCGTTACCCCCATCTGGAACGCGTGGATGGCACCACCGATTACCTGAGCGCTATTTATACGCCGCGCTAAGCACACAGTCGGGGTGGTTTCAGCCATCCCGACTTTCAGGATGGGCCGTATCAGGCACTGAAAAGAGCCTGCAATTTTTCCGGGCTTTGTGGACGTCCCAGCAGATAGCCTTGAGCAAAAGCGATGCCGTTCTGCTCCAGCCAGTTCAGCTGCTCGTCTGTCTCCACTCCCTCCGCCACCACGTAGACATTCATGTCACAGGCCAGCCGGGCGATCGTACGAACGATAGCTGCGACTTTCCGGGACTGAAGCATGTCTCTTGTAAAAGAGGCATCAACCTTGATCCCATCCACATCAAAGCCACGCAGATAAGTCAGAGACGAATACCCTGTTCCGAAATCATCCAGGACGAGCCGGACGCCTAGCGCCCGGATTGCTGCGAGTTGCATGAGTGTTCGGGCTGTTTCCACCAGGAACACGCTTTCGGTCACTTCCAGAACAAGCCGCTCAGCCGGAAAGGATGTTTTTAAAAGGCAGTCCTGAATAATGGCCGGAAGCCTCCCCGAACGAAGTTGTTTCGGAGAAATATTGACGGCCACAGGAAGAGGCACGAGCCAGTTCATTGCCTCACTACAGGCTGCGTGCAACACATAGGCGCCCAGTTCTTCAATCAGATCGCAGCTTTCTGCAGTTGCAATGAAATTGTTGGGGCCCACCACGCCATCGGTCGGATGCTGCCAGCGCACCAGCGCCTCCACGGAGACGGGCCTGCGCGTGAGGGTGTCAAAGATCGGCTGGTAATCCAGAAAAAATTCGTTTCTCTCCAGGGCCTTCGTCAAGTCAGCTCTCAGCCTGATCCGGTTGAAATAACTGATTTCCATGCCGTTCTCGAAGAGGCAGCAGATATTGCGATGCTCCTTGGCGGCATAAAGAGCGAGATCAGACCTTCGAAAAAGAAGATCCGTTGTTTCTCCATGACCCGGTGAGACTGCAATCCCAATACTGACGCTTGGCGCCAGCGTAACCTTCCCTGTACTCAGTTCGCCGTTCAGAACACGAACAATATCCTGGCTGCGTGCGACAGCCTCATGCTCGTTGGCGTCATGAAGAAGTACGGCGAATTCGTCGCCGCCAAGTCTGCCGATCAGATGGTCAGGGCCGATAACGCTTCGGATACGATCAGACAGCGCTTTGAGCATACTGTCACCCACCGCATGACCAAACTCGTCATTGATAGGTTTGAAATGATCCAGATCGACCTGGAGAAGGGCAAAAGGATGCTGCTTTGCACAGCATTCGTGCATGGCTTCAAGGAAAGCAGTCCGGCTCAGGCTACCCGTCAGATCGTCATGCATCGCCAGATAGCGGATGCGATTCTGGGCTTTCCACTGCTCTGTAATATCCGAAGCAACACCACGAAACCCCAGGAAGCTGCCATTCCGGCCATGCACCGGATATCCCGTAAATTTCAGATGCTGTTCAACGTCCCCTTGACGCAGGATGACGGGCAAATCCTTGAATGCCCTTCGTTGACGAATATGGTCATCAATATCCGGTTGTGTTGAATGTTCTGCCTGCACCCCCAAAGCGCCAAGAGTGCATCCTTCGATCTCTCCCGGGACAGAGTGGAAAAACTGCCGCATGCGTCCAGTCACGTTCCGCAGGCACCCATTCGCGTCTGTTTCCCACAGCCAGTCAGATACAACCTGTTCGTATTCCCGCAGGAAGACCTGAAGGGTTTCATGCTGGCGTTGCAGATTCAGACGACCGATAGACCGTTCCAGAAACGTCTTGTTCATGTAGACGATGCCGATGAAGGCAAAGGCCAGAAAACCAAGAAACGACAGTAATGCCACGTTCTCGACGGGCTGGAGCGTTACAAGGGCCGCGAGAGTACAGAACAGACTGATAGGCAGGAAAAAGGCCAGCGCCGCACGAATTGGCACCCCCAGCATCGGCGTTGAGACCAGCCCCATGATCAGGCCGAAAACAGCCCCCTCTTCACCGGGATGTTCGACCATCATGGCGAATATATTGACCAGACCGCCCCATACGAGCCCCAGCACGAAAAGAATTCGAATGGAGACCCGAATGAGGGCGTCATGGTTCTGGTCACGGCGCCAGCGGAGACTGGTGGCGATCAGGAGAAGGTAGAGACAAACAATCGCAATATAGAAAGTGGAAACCAGCAGACGAAACCCGTTACCAAACCTCAGGGTAAAGAGTGTGCTGCTGCTGATTCCCAGAATGGAGAACAACCATATGACGTGCGATAGAACCGATGCCTGTTCATGACGAAGTGAGGGGGCATTTTCTTCATGCTGACTGATCTGGAACAATTTCCAGATATTTTTCAGATATTCCAGAAATGGAATTTGTATCGATTTACTATCGCCCGCCATTATTTTCTTTATTTTAACCAGGGTACCGGAAACAGCATCCAGGATTTTCTCTGATAATCCGCATAAATATCACCAAGGTCCGACTGAATAAAACGACGTTCTTCCTGATAGGCCAGCCAACTATACCAAACGGTAAACAGAAGCGCGCCCAGCCACTGCCACGCCCCGGCGCTCAGGGCCGTGCCGAGCCAGAACAGGAGATAAGCCAGATAGAAAGGATGCCGAACTATACGATAGGGGCCATTGCAGTAAAGCTGATGGGGAGCCGCTTCATGATGTGCAACATCTGGCCGATTTCTGCGGGTTGTAGCGATAGTCCACCAGAAAAGGGCCAGAGCGGAAACAAAAAGAAATGTCGTCCCGGCCAAGGTCCAGGAATCCATGTGCACAGATCTCAGGGAGACGAGAAATACTCCGTAAAAAACAAGACTGCATGCGGAGAGGATCTTCATCGGGAATGGCATTCCATTTCCCATCTGAAAGTGACTTCGCACTCCCCAGCTGAATGAAAGAAAATTAAGAGCGGACAGTACAAGAAGGAGAAGAATAGACATTACGCGGCTCCTCGCAGCCAGAGAGCGACACTGCCGCCGGAAAGTAGATTTTCGAGACCATCAGTGGCGCTCGTGAATGGATCGATCAGAGGAAAGGACGCCCGGATCTCGTCATACCGTTGCCGGTTCGATGACATGAGTTGCATGGGGCAGTTCAGCCCCGGATAAGGGCGCAGCTCTGTCTCAGGTCGGTAACCAAGCCGTTTGTAAAACGACACATGGTTCTTCCGGACGCACGCAAACCCCACCTGTGCATGAGCCATCATGCCCAGATAGCCGGCCACCCGGTACAGCAGGAACACAAGGCCCTGATTGTTCTGCGCTGCGGGACTACGCACCAGTCGGGTGAGTTCCAGACCTCGGCCCGGTCCACTTGCGGAAAAGGGAGTGTCCGCCAGAAGCCTTTTTACAGCTTCAGGAAAGGTATCGGCCCCCGGAGAACGAAGCCCGCTCCCGGCAACAAGCAGGGACACCCGGACAGAGGCCAGAGGAACATCGTTCCTGTAGATGACAACGGTGCGGCTGTTGGCCATTGCATCATAGTCATCAATGAACCGACCGGTCGCGTTAGGTTCTATGTACCCGGAAGTAAGATAGCTTTCATACCTTAGGCGGTATGCGTCTTCGCATGTCTGCGGATCAATCGCGAGTTTCGCGGTATAATCCGGCGGGCCCAGCCGCGGATGCTGGGGTAATCGGGTCTGAGCCGATGCACCCTGGAGGATTGGGGTAATTTTGAGAGACATCTCTTGTGTGCTCCATGTTGTGGGACACACCAAGAGTATTTGCTGGCTGGCCTGCGGTCAGGCATCTTGCTGTCGTTATTGTATGAGGAACCGAAATGGCCGAGTTCGAGCCGGTCAGAACGATACCGGAATTTCGGAAACTGGATGATGCTGACATTCTGGAAGGCTATCTGGATGGCTTTCACGGAATGACCGAGCCGGGGTCTGACAAATCTCCGTCCTATTACCATGGTTGGCTGAATGGACAGGTCGATGCCGGCTTCAGAGATCCATCAGAGGCTCAGAAAGAGCTTGCACAGGCCTTTCAGAACCTCTGACTGAAACGACTGGAAAGGAGGCAGCCCGTGACCTGCATGTCCCGGACCTGCCACCCCAGCGCCCTTACCAAGGGACAAGAGACTTTCCGAGCGCCTTCTGCGCCGCCGGTGTCATTCCAAGGTCATTGCGATTCCACCAGCCCCCGCCGAGTGACTGAAACAGGGCAACACTGTCAGAATAGCGCGCGCCCTGTGCCTGAACCAGCGCGAGCCTTGCCTGAGCATTGGCCTGCTGAGCCTGCAGCACCAGAAGTTCGCTGACGTCACCAAGACGAAGCTGCGCGTGAGCAATCTTCAGGCTTTGGGCGGTAGCGTCATAAGCGCTCTGGTTTGCCTGCAGGGCATCTGCATCGAAATCCAGTGCATGCAGGCTGTCAGCCACATCCTGAATAGCCGTCAGCACTGTGGCCTTGTAGGTTTCATTTGCCTGAAGCAGGTTGTCACGCGCCTGCCGCTCCGCATGTAGCAAAGAACCACCCTGGAAAATTGGCTGCATCACCGTGGCGGCAATCGTCCAGTTACCATATCCTGGCTTGAAGAAATCGCTCATCGTACCGACAGCCTGTCCAGGCAACGCACTGAGCTGCACATTGGGCAGACGGTTAGCGATGGCAACCCCGACCTGTGCACTGGCGGACTGGATTTGGGCCTGTGCAGCCCGAACGTCAGGCCGCTGGTTCAGGAGATCAGACGGCAACGATACTGGGAGCGTGTGAGGCAGGGTGAACTGTTCGAGCCGGAACTCTGGGAGAGGCGAGTTGGGCGCCTCCCCCACCAGAACGGCAAGCTGGTCGCGCGTCTGGGCCAGTTGCAGCTTCAGGCCCGGCAATGTGGCTTCAAGCTGCGCGACCGATGCAAGCTGGGACACCATATCCTGCTGGGACGCATCGCCCAGCTTCTGACGCTTCGTAATCAGAGCCAGTGTAGATTTCTGAGACGCAATGAGGTCCTGCGTCGCTGCAATTTGCGCCCGGGTGGAGGCTTCCTCGATCGTGGCATTGACCAGATCGGAAATCATCGTCAGGGCGGTCGCTTCAAGCTGGAACTTCTGAATTTCCGCCTGTGCACCAGCAGCCTCGATGGCACGCCGCGTGCCGCCCCAAAGGTCAGGCACATACCCGACGGTCAACTGGGCCGTATGGACGTTGTAGAGCCAGCTATTGTTGTTTGGAACGGGTGAGTAAACCCGGGAGGTCTTGTTCCGTGTCGGATTAAAGGATGCCGAAAGCGTTGGATACAGACCGGCACCTTCGATCCGGCGCTGCTCCCAGGCTGATTTCAGGCCGGTCTGCATGGCTTTCAGGGACTGGTTATTGGCCAGTGCCTGTTCGACCAGTGCATTGAGCGATGGGTTCTGGAAGATCTCCCACCATTTGCCCGGAATATCCACGCCACTCTGGAACGTCTGGGGCACACCAGATCCCGTTACGCCATGGCCAGCCGTGGGCGTGCGTGGAGCAGACTGATAGTCCATGCCTTTTGGGAGATCAGGGCGATGAAAGTCCGGACCGACAGCACAGGCTGAGAGAACCAGCAGACCCAGAAGGGCCGTCGAACCGTTCAGAAGCCGCTTCATGACTGGGCTCCGCTTTCTTCAGCAGGCTTGGCACGACGGGCATTCCGGCGCTCCACCCACATTTCGAGTTCACTGAAATACACTGGGAGCGCAAAAAGCGTGAGAAGCGTGGCAATACCAAGACCACCGACCACAACCGTAGCCAGACCGCGCTGCACGTCCGTCCCGACGCCTGTCGCCATGGCAGCCGGAAGCATACCCGCGCTCGCAACCGTGGCGGTCATGAGAACGGGACGGAACCGTTCGGCAGCCCCCATGATGGTGGCCGAGCGCACAGGATGTCCCTCCGCACGATGCCGGTTGATGCTGGAGATCATGATGATGCCGTTCTGCACCGCAACACCGAACAACGCGATGAACCCGACAGCCGTGGCGATATTGAGGGTTTCACCGCGCACATGCAGGGCAATCAGGCCGCCCAGCGTTGCCAGAGGCACGACGCTCAGAATGAGCAGGGCATGACGGATCTTGCCGAACTCGATGAACAGCAGGACCAGCATCATGGCAAACATGATGGCCAAAGCGATCGTCAAACGCTTCTGGGCACGCTCCTGCTGCTGGAACGTTCCGGCCCATTCGAGCGTGTATTTTTCCTTGTCGTAATGGACGGATTTCTCAATCTGCGCCTGTGCGTCCGCAAGATACTGCGACAGAGGACGCTGACCATTATCCACGCGGATCGTAATCTGGCGATGGCTCAGCTCATGAGCGATGTTGCTCTCACCCATGCGCAGATCTACATGCGCCACCTGTGAAAGAGGAATGTAGGCCCCCTCCGCATCCAGCAAGGGAAGCTGCGCAAGGCTCTGGAGATCCTGAGCATCCTTACGCGGAATACGCAGCGTTGCGTTGTAGAAGCGGTCATCCTCATAGACGGTAGAGATCGGCGCATCACCGATGGCGTAGGACACCATGTCGGAAATATCGGAGACGCTGATTCCATAGCGGGCCGCGGCCAGACGGTCAGCCGTAACGGCAATCTGCGGGATGCGGGGCTCCTGGAAGATCGAGGCTTCTGCCGTTCCCGGAACCTGATGCAGGACATCAACGATCTGCTGGCCAATCCGGCGCAGCTCCTGAAAATCGTTACCGTAAACACGCAGGACGAGCGGGCTGTGAGCACCGCCCACCAGATCGCTCATGTTATCCTGAATGGGCTGGCTGATGCCAAAATCAATGCCCGGCACCTTGGCCAGTCTGGCACGCAGACGCTGCACGAACTGTGCCTTGTTTTCACCAGACGGCCATTGATCGTAAGGCTTGAGGCCAACTGGCATTTCAATATGGGACGGCGTCCAGGGGTCCGTACCATCATCGGAGCGTCCGAGCTGCGTGATGGCATAGGACGTTTCCGGAAACTCCCGCACAGCATTACGCAGTTCATTGGCGATCTGCTCCCCTTTCTCAAGGGAAATGCCCGTGGGCATCTGAACCTGAATCCAGAGAGCCCCTTCATCAAGATCCGGCAGGAATTCCCGGCCGATCGTCATGCCAAGGAACACGACGGCAACGAGTGCGCCAGCACCGCCGATATAGGCAATAAACGGGCGATCAATGAAGTGCCCGAGCCAGTGGGTATAGCGTTCGTGCAGCCATTCAAGCGGCTTGTTACGCCAGATGTGGCGCGGCTTGCGAAGGGCCAGAAAGCTCAGGGACGGGATCAGCGCCAAAGCGCAGAGCAGTGCGCCAAGGAGCGCAAAACTGACCGTATAGGCCATCGGGCGGAACAGCTTGCCCTCACTGCCTTCAAACGCAAAGAGCGGGCTGTAAGCAAGAATAATGACAAGCGTGGACGAGAAGATCGCGTGTCCGGCGCGCTTGGCGACGGTCAGGACATCTTCAGCATTCAGGGCTTCGGTCGGGCGCTCCTCACGAATGCGAAGGATCGTCTCCATGATGACGATGGCGCCATCCACGATTACGCCGAAATCAACCGCACCAAGCGAGAATAAATTTGCCGCCATGCCGAAGAAATGCATGAGGGTAAAGACGACAGACAGGGCCAGCGGAATGGTCACTGCCGTAACGATGGCGCTGCGCGGACTGCCAAGGAAGAGCGTCAGGATGACGCCGACCAGCAGAATGCCCTCAATCATCGTTTCCGTGACCTTGTGGGTCGTGGAAAGAACGAGGTTGTCACGGTCCATGTAAGGGACAAGACGAATATGCTGGGGGGCAAGCTGCTTCTGGAGCTTGGCGACTGTCTGGTGCAGGTCTTCCAGCACGACGGACGGGTTCGCCCCGCTCAGCATGGTCACGACCCCTTCGACGGTATCGGGGTTATGGTCCTTGCCGAGAATGCCCTCACGCACCTGATGCCCGAACTGTACCGTTCCCAGATCACGGATCAGAACCGGCACACCGTGGCGCTGTGCGACAACGATGCTGCCCATGTCTGCCAGCGAATGGATCATTCCTACACCGCGAACGATATAGGACTGTTCCCCACGCGAAACGCGACCGCCGCCAGCATTGATATTATTGTTCCTGATTGCTGTCAGAACGTCTTCCAGACCGATCGAGTATCGCATCAGGGACGAGGGGTTCAGGATCAGCTGATACTCACGGGTGAAACCGCCGAAATTATCGACACTGACAACACCCGGCACATGCAGCATCGCAGGAATGACAGTCCATTTCTGCGAGTCCGAAAGCTGCATCAGGTTCTTGTCATCGGACTCCAGCGTATAGCGATAGATCTCGCCTGTCGGGCCGGAAATCGGACCCAGCGTTGGCTGTGCACCATTGGGCAGCGTGTTGCTGGCCAGAATGGTTTCCACCTGCTGACGGGCCCAGAACACATCCGTGCCGTCACGGAAAATCAGCGTGATAAGCGACAGGCCAAACGTACTGGTCGAGCGACTGTCTGCCACACCCGGCACACTGGCCAGCATACGTTCCAGCGGGATCGTGACCTGCTGTTCCATTTCCTCAGCCGCCAGGCCCGACTGCTGCGTCGTAACCTGAACACTGACGGCGCCCAGATCCGGGTAAGCCTCAACAGGAAGAATACGCCATGCAAAGCTGCCCATAAGGGCAAGCAGAACCGCAGCGAAAAAAACGATGTTCCGGCGCACGAAGCACCAGGCGATAAAACGTTCGATCATTGTGGCTGGCCTGTCCGGTCAGTCATCGTTCAACAGGATGGCGCCGCTTGTCACGACCCGCTCACCCGCTGAAAGACCGGACTGAACCCGAACATCATCGCCTTCATCATAAGTGATCGTCACGACACGTCTCTGGAAAACGCGCGGAGACGTCTCGATGAAGAGGGACACCTGATCGTTGTTCATCAGTAACGCCGACTTTGGCACCAGAATGGAGGCATCTGCAGGAATATTGAGCTTTGCCGAGGCAAACACACCTGGCCGCAGTCTGCCGTCCTGGTTAGAGCACACTACATAGGCGTTCACCCGTCGGGTTTCTGGCTTGAGAGCGGGATCCAGCGTTGCCATCGGACCCGCACAATGTCGTCCCGGTATTGAGGGGAAAGTGACATCCAGCGTGACGTTACCGACCAGATCATCGGTACGATCTTCTGAAACAGCTGCCGCAACCCATACAGACGAAAGATCCAGCAGCGTCATCTGAACGGCCGTTGAGTCGGTGATGTTTTCCCCGACGGCCATATTTGTTGTGGAGACAACGCCATCAATGGGGGAAACCAGAGGAACCTGTCCCTGCGCAGCGTAATCGGAACGCGCGCCTAGAACCTGGAGCCGCTGATGCGTACGCTGAGCCTCAGCTTCTGCCTGAGCGAGATCATTCCGGGCGGATTCGAGGTCTTTTACGGCGTTTCCACCAGCAGCCAGAACGCCACGCGCACGGTCATAGGCTCGCTTGGCAAAGTCGAGTGCGGCGCGGGCACGACGATCATCTGCCCAGGCTTGGTCCAGATCACTGGCAGCCACGGTCGCAAGGACCTGTCCGCGGGAGACATGCTGCCCAAGCTGAACGGCCACACTCATGATGCGGCCCGTCGCAGGTGCAAGCACATTCACCTGATGGTCAGGCATAGCGACAACCTGAGCTGGCAGCACAACGTCCGTCGTATCCCTGGAGGACGCAACGGGGGTTACAACCAGGCGCTTCTGAAGAGGGCTGCCATCTCTGACAACGATACTGCCATTTTGCCGCGTCAGCATGGGCGCGTCCGGCGCAGCCACATGCGATGGAGCAAGCAGACAAGTTCTCAGAAAGAAACCTAAAAGAAGGACAAGAATCAGCAGGCCAACGGCCAGAGCGCTGACGCGCGCAACACGCATACTTTTCGAAAACCCCGTCTCTGCTGGACAGCCCTCGCCGCGACAGCGGCAAAGGCAGAAAGTGCCCTGCTATTCCTGAACCCCGACGATTTCATGGCAGGGAAACACCCCACACACCGTCAGCCGGAACCACTAGAAGCTGAAAACTCGGACTTTCTAAAGCCTCTCTGCAACATATTGCAAAAATTTTATGGTTCTGACTTAAAAATTACACAAAAAAAGCGGCCCATCCGAAAGAATGAGCCGCTTCTCTGTTCAGTCTGAAGACGTCAGATCAGAAACGATATTCAATACCGGCGGCAACCGTCGTCGGGTTCAGGCTGTCACGTGCGTGGATGTAAGGACCGGCAGCTCCACCGCGCTCGTTGATGAACGCAGGAACGGAGAGCCACATCTGCTTGGCGTCGAAATTGAAGAACCAGTTGCCGACGAGCTGATAGTCGAAACCGACATTCGCTGCAGGGCCGACCGTCGTGCGAAGGTCAAGCTTCTGCACGGCGCCACCAGCCGGGCTGATGTTGTGGAAGAACGCCAGCGTCAGGCCGACACCTGCATACGGGTTGAAACGCTTGTGCGGACGGAAATGCCAGGCCAGCGTCAGCGTTGGCGGCAGAACCCATGTGCTACCCAGATCGACCTTGCCCAGAGCGGTGTCTTCTGCAGCCAGTTCATGACGCGTGCTGGCCGCAATCAGATCGAGGGAGATATGATCCGTGAAGAAGTATTCGAACGTGAATTCCGGAGCGACCTGATTGGTTGCCTTCACGCGCCCGCCGATCACCTTCACGCGGGAAGACGTATCCTGCGGAAGCACACCCAGAGCCGACAGACGGATCAGGAAGTCCCCCTTGCCGAGACCGATCTTCGTGTTCGCGCAGGTTTCGAACAGGCCGCAATGACCCGAAGCTGGCGGCACGATATTGACCTGCGGGACAGGAGCCGCAGTCATGGGAGCAGAAACAGTGGCCTGCGGAGCTGTTGTCTGTGCGAAAGCAGGAGTTGCTACCAGACCCAGGGCAGCGACCAGCGCGAGAGCGGACGTCTTCATACGGGAGGTTCCATCAACAATAGTTGACCTCAGAAAGCACTCCTCCCCCTCCCTCACCTTGACCTGGATCAAGTCTGGGGAATTATGTGCTATAGGTGTGGCCGTCAGAGGAAATGTTTCATGCCGGGAGAGAACAAACAGTCATGACGTCGTCACGCCCCCCGGAAGAAGTTCATGACCGCTGTTCACACTGCATCGGGCGTGAACATAGTATCTGCAGCGCGATCGAAGACTGTGATCTCGCTATCCTGGCAAGCGAGTCTTCAAAAATGACGGTTCCGGATGGTCGATCATTTATAGAGGAAGGCTCTCCGGCTCACGATTTCTTTGTTGTGACTGGTGGACGTGTCAAAATTTTCACACTTCTTCCTGATGGACGACGCCAAATTACGGGCTTTGCTGAAGGCGGAGATTTTCTGGGGCTGGCGGCATCCAAAAGCTATGCATTCGGCGCAGAGGCGCTCGGCACTGCGGTTCTATGTCGTTTTCCGCATGCCTCCATGCAGAGACTCACAGCTCGCTTTCCCAATCTGGAACATCGACTGCGACAGGAGGCATCCCGTGAACTCAGCCTCCTGCAGGCACGGATGACGCTTTTAGGCCGCAAGACTGCCCGGGAACGCCTCGCCACATTTCTTATGGAGCGTATCCGCCTTCTGGGCGCGGCCTGTCAGGAAACTCCACATCAGATCGAACTTGATCTCCCGATGCCCCGTACGGATATCGCTGATTATCTTGGACTGACTATCGAAACAGTCAGTCGGGTGCTGAGTGCTTTCAAACGGGAGGGTCTCATAAGCATTCGCAACATTACGCACATTACAATTATGCAATTTGAACGCATTTCTGCCATCGCAGAAGGTCTCGAATAGTCCTGTCATCACTGCGGGGCCACATTCCCGCCATGATGAACTGATGTCTTCCCGCCAGACATTTACAGGAGACTTCATGAAATCCCGTCTTTTCTTCCGTTCCATGCTCGCCATCAGCCTTCTGATGGGCTCCGCTACTGTTGTTTCTCATGCTCATGCAGCTGACCCGGCTGCCGCCACGCAGAACAGCACCAGCCAGAATGATTTTCTTGGAAATCTGGCGCAGAAGGAAGACCGCGCGAATACACGGCTTCAGAATTATCAGGCCCAGTCCAAGGCTGCGCAGGAACAGCGTACCCAGAAGATCCAGTCCCTCAAGGACCAGTACACGAATGCTCCCGCCAATCAGAAGGCGCGTATTCAGAAGCAGATCAACAGCGAGCGTGACAAGCTGAACACCACGCGCACAGAACAGACCCAAAGACTTCAGACGCTGAAGAATGCGCCTCAGGAACAGAAGAACCGCCTGAACGCTCTCGGCAAGAAGAGCCGCACCGACGCAAGCAACTTCCTGAACGGCGGTCTCTGAAATTCCGTTGTCAGCCGGGCCTTTCCCCGGCTGACAGTCAGGCTTACAGGCTTCTGAAAGCGGCCATGGCCCGGTCCCGGCCTTCCTTCAGATCTACGATTGGTCTTGGATAGGTTTTCCCGAACGTCACGCCTGCTCTCTCCAGATCTTCCTCTTTTGCATTCCAGGGCTCGAACAGATCTTTTCCAGACAGCTTCTTAAGCTCCGGAACCCATTGACGAATGTAATCGCCATCCGGATCGAATTTGACGCCCTGACGCGTTGGATTGAAAATGCGGAAAAACGGGGACGCGTCTATGCCTGTCCCGGCGACCCACTGCCAGTTCATGGCGTTGCTCGCCCAGTCCGCATCCACAAGCGTATCGCGGAACCACGCTTCGCCCTGACGCCAGTCAATCAGCAGATGCTTTGTCAGGAATGATCCCACGATCATCCGGGCGCGGTTGTGCATCCATCCTGTCTTCCACAACTGGCGCATTCCAGCATCCACGACAGGTACACCCGTCCGCCCCTGTTGCCAGGCAGTCAGATCCTGTTCGCTCTTTCGCCACGGCATCTTTCCAAATTTCTGACCAAGACTAACGTCAGGCAAACGTGGCTGATGGAAGAGCGTATATTTCGCGAATTCTCGCCACCCGATTTCGGAGAGGAATATCCTCGCGCCTTCATCATGCGCGCCCTTTTTCTGGATAGCTTCCCAGACCTGACGGGGAGAAATGGCGCCAGAAGCAAGATAGGGCGACAGACGCGACGTTCCTTCCCGGCCCATTTCGTCACGACCCTTGCCGTAACGGGCGCAGTCATGCCGAAGGAAGTCTTCGAGATGCTCGTGTGCTTCCCTTTCCCCCGGCTCCCAAGTGGCGCGCAAGCCGGCTGCCCAGTCCGGGTGCGTGGGGAGAAGGGTTGTCTCATCAAGACGGTATTTACTCAGGAGGTCATCGGGCAGCGGGTGAAATGACAGATGCGCAGGAGGATCGAGAGGCACAGGCACGTCCTGACTCTGGAAGGCTTTCCAGAAGGCCGTGAAGACCTGATAGAATCGCCCTTCCTTGGTCTGAACCTGCTTAGGGTCCAGCAGAACTGTTCCCCAGGACGCCTCTGAAGAAACACCCTGTTTATCGAGCGCGGACGCGATCTGTTCGTCCTGTTCACGCTCTTTCTGATGTAGTCGATGATGCCAGTATACGCCCTGCGCGTCAGTCTCCTTAGCGAGTTGCGGAATCAGCTTTTCCGCCGATCCTTTGAGCGTCAAAAGCGTGCCATGATGGCGGCTCAGCGTACTTCTGAGGTCTGACAAAGCCCCATGCAGCCACCATCGCGATGCACCGCCAAGGGCGTGAAGAGCTGGTGTTTCATCATCCAGAACATAGACACAGATCAGCGGGTGCCCTGTGGCGGTAGCCGCCTGTAATGCTGGATGATCGCTGAACCGCAGGTCCTCCCGGAACCAGACAATGACAGGTGAGGCGGAAGTTTGGTGACCTTGGGCAGACATCTGGTCCTCGTTGCTGTGATACGAAGGGGATAGCGTCTGACAGGCGGTTTTGTTCATAAGGTTATGATTTTGAGCGGGAATTTATGTTTCATTTTGAAATATTTCAGTCACACAAAATCCTTACCTTCAATGAACTTTCCATCTCGAATAGCGTTTCGATACCGAACGCTCTTTCGGAGGAGTTATATCTAATGTCCATCAAGTCCATCGCCCGTGTTGCACTGTCCCTGACGCTGCTGTCCGGTGCTGCCGTTTCTCTTTCGGCCTGCAACACTGTTCATGGTGCTGGCCAGGACGTGAGCGCTGTGGGTCACAACGTGTCCCGCGGTGCCAACGCAACGCAGGATGCTATCCAGCGTCACACGGATGCATCCACACACTGATCTTTATTCGTTCAGACGAAAGATCAATGAATCAACCGCCGGGGGGCTCTCCGGCGGTTTTTTCTTGCCCGCTCCCCAAACCGACAAGATCACGAAATGTGAGACTTGAGGTGTTTTTAACCAGTGTTGATGTGATTCCACTTGTAATCTGTAATTTCCCGGTCTCATATTCCAGTCTGAACAGACGTTCTCGGGGCGGGGTGAAACTCCCCACCGGCGGTATTGATGGATTTCGGTCTATCTGAGCCCGCGAGCGCCTTCCTCCTTATATGGAAGAAGGGTCAAGCAGATCTGGTGAGACTCCAGAGCCGACGGTCATAGTCCGGATGAGAGAGAATGCAGCACTTGCCCGATGTCGGGTAGGGACAGTGTGCATATGCACGCCGTTCCTGCGCTCATCATCGGTTAAGGGCGGCGTGCGCCCTGCGGACGTCCCTGATTGGGACCGAAGACCGCAGCCTTGTTGAAACAGACCGCCTTTTCCGCATCTTCAAATCTTGCTCCGATCCGGGATGGCTTTCGTGTGATCATTGCTCACGCGATAGACACGCTCGGGGCGACTTCACCCAATCCTTCTGTTGGTTGTGCGTTGCTGGATGGCGAAGGCCGTATCCTGACGGTTGGCGTTCATCCGAAAGCTGGCCAGCCACATGCCGAAGCCATGGCGCTTGCGCAGGCGCGGGATGTCGGCGTGCTCGATCAGGTCCGAACGGCGCTTGTGACGCTGGAGCCCTGCAACCACACGGGCCGGACACCGCCATGCAGCGAGGCCCTGCGCAATAGCCCCGTTGAACATGTCTGGATCGGAGTTGCAGATCCTACTCTTCAGGCCGCCGGGGGAGCTGCACGTCTTCAGGAAATGCCGGGAGGATGTGATGTCACGTTTCTGGAGGATGTTCCGGAACTGGCCGATCTTCATCGCGATTGTCGTGCGCTACTGGCCCCGTTCCAGAGCCGCGTAATGCGTCATCGGCCCTGGATCAGCGTGAAGCAGGCTTTGGATCATAACGGCTCCATGATTCCACCTGCTGGTCAAACAACTTTTACGTCCGAATCATCGCTGACGCTGGCGCACAGACTTCGTCGCGCAACGGACGCCATCATCACGGGTGTTGGCACCGTTCTTGCGGACAAGCCACGCTTCACCGTGCGTCGGGTTCCAGACCATGCCAATCGCGCCAGACGCCTGCTGGTGGTGTGCGACCGTCACGGACGCCTTCCGGCGGACTGGAAAGCCGAGATGGAGCAGGCCGGATTCGAAGTCCTGACAAGTACGGACCTTCTGGCTGTCCCAGCCATGCTGGCAGATCGCGGCGTGAACTGGGCCATGGTGGAAGCTGGACCTGCCCTTCTAAAAACCGTGTCCAATTCCGGTCTCTGGGATGACTGGCTGACCATTCGCAAGGATGGCGACACCGATCACATCACACTTCAATCGCGGGACGAGAGCCCGCTTCGACTGCTGAGGGAAAACGCATGTTCTCTGGAATCGTAGAGCGTCTGGGCACTGTCCGTTCTGTCTCCCTCCGGGACAAGGCCATGGACCTGACCATCGAGACGGGCTTTCCGGATCTGGAACTCGGCGAAAGCGTCGCGATCAATGGTGTTTGCCTGACGGTCGAGACGTTCGATGCCACCGGCCTCGCGACGTTCCACCTGAGTGGCGAAACGTTATCCCGTACGCCGCTGGATCAACTCAAGGCCGGTTCGAAGGTCAATCTTGAGCGTGCCGTTGCAGCCAGCACACGTCTTTCCGGGCATATCGTCCAAGGGCATGTCGACAATGTCGCGACCCTTGCCAGCGTTCAGAAAGCTGGCGATTCCTATGCCCTGCGCGTCTTTGTGCCGCAGGATCTGCGCCAGTATGTCGTGGAGAAAGGCTCCATCACCTTTGATGGTATCAGCCTGACGGTTAACGAACTGCATGACGGGATTGTTCGGGGCAACCAGACGGGGTTCGAGGTTGGTCTGACCATCATTCCCCACACCTGGGAACACACGAATCTCTCTTCTCTGGAAATCGGCACCCGGATGAACGTGGAGGTCGATGTGCTGTCCAAGTATGTCGAGAACCTGCTGCGCTTCTCCCCTACACTTGGAAAGGTTGCATCATGAAGCCATCGCTGAAAGCCGCCATCGAGGCCATCCGCGCAGGCGGAATGGTCGTCATGGTGGATGACGAGAACCGTGAAAATGAGGGCGATCTGGTTATGGCGGCACAGTTCGCCACGCCGGACGCCATCAACTTCATGGTGCGAGAAGCGCGTGGGCTTGTCTGCCTTCCACTGGAAGCCGAGCAGGTTGATCGTCTTGGCCTCCCCCCCATGGTCAGCCGCAACCGAGATCCACGTGGAACGGCCTTCACGGTTTCCATTGAGGCGGCCACGGGCGTCACGACAGGCATTTCCGCCGCAGACCGCGCCCGGACAATCGTGGTCGCTGCCAATCCGGATGCGACGACTGAGGACGTTGTTTCGCCTGGTCACATCTTTCCCCTGCGGGCGCACCCCGAAGGTGTGGTTGCGCGCAATGGGCACACGGAAGGCTCGATCGACATCGCACGCCTTGCAGGCCTTGAACCCGCTGGTGTGATCTGTGAGATCATGGCTGATGACGGCAGCATGATGCGCCTACCGGAGTTGCGCCGGTATGCAGCAAAGCATGGTCTTCCGATTGTCAGCATTGCGGATCTTCAGGAGTGGTGCCGTGAGCATGGACGTGGCCCCGTGAATGACGCCCAGCTGATCAGCACACCCGTTCCGGCTACTGGCGAGATGGTTGCTGTTTCGGCTCTCCCCAGCATTTTTGGCGGCCATGACCTGCGTATTCATGCTTTCCGGGCCGTTGATGGTGTGGAGCATGTGGCGCTCGTAAAGGGCGACCCGTCCAAGGGCGTGCCGCTTGTCCGCCTGCATTCGGAATGCGTGACGGGGGATGCTCTTGGTTCATTGCGCTGCGACTGCGGCGCACAGCTTCGGGAAGCTCTGGAACGCATTTCCGCCGCAGAGTCTGGTGTGCTGGTCTATCTGCGAGGCCACGAAGGACGCGGTATCGGCTTAGCCAACAAGATCCGGGCCTATGAACTGCAAGATGCGGGCCTGGACACGGTTGAGGCCAACGAGGCCCTCGGCCTGCCTGCCGACGCGCGGGAATGGGATGCCGCAGCCGATCTACTCCGGCATCTGGGCGTAACCTCTCTCCGCCTTCTGACGAACAACCCGGACAAGGAATCCAATCTTGTCCGCTTCGGCTTTGATGTTCAGTCCCGTGAGAGGCTGGAAATCGAGGCCAACCCTTTCAACAGAGCCTATCTCGCCACCAAGCGGACGCGGATGGGTCACTTTCTTCAGGAACAGCCCGCATGAGCAAGCATATCCCCGTCGCACCGGACCTTCGTCTTTCGCCTGCACCGAAAATGGCCATCATCGTCAGTCGCTTCAACACGGAGATTACGGGCGGCCTGAAGAACGGCGCGCTTGAGTGGATGGAAGAGCGCGGCATTACGGATGTGGATGTTTATGATGCTCCCGGCGCGTTCGAACTTCCCCTTCTGGCGCAAAAGCTGGCGAAATCTGGCAAGTATGAAGGCGTGATCTGCCTTGGCTGCGTCATCAAGGGTGACACGGCGCATTTCGAGTTCATTTCTCTCGGTGCAACCATCGGCATCATGCAGGCCCAGCTTGCAACCGAAGTGCCAATCGCCTTCGGCATTCTGACGACTTACACTGAAGCTCAGGCCGTTGCGCGCTCACGCGAAGACGCGGAAAACAAGGGACGCGAAGCTGCTGCCGCATGCGTAGAAAGCATCGATTTCTTAAGAAAAGCCTCAAGTAATTGACATATACAGAGGGCCACAAATACAGATTAATTGGTGGTCCTCTGTATTTTTATTTTGTTTTACTTATTAAAATAGGAATATTTTTGTTATTTCTTTTTCTGAAAAAATCATAAACGCCTGCCGATTGCAGCGAGAAAAAAACCATATTACTGTAAGCGGACCCGAAGGTATTGCCGTAATGGAGCTTTCAAAAGCTTCACTATGGATCAAGGAAGTTAAGAAATGTCAGAACGCCTCGCCCTCGCTGTATTTGTCAAAAACGAAGAGCGAGATATCGCGTGGTGGTTAGGATGGCACATTGCCCTAGGGTTTACGACGATCTGCGTCTATGATGACGACTCAACAGATAAGACCGCCGACATTGTCAAAGCAGCTGCGCAATCCTTCGATGTGCGGCTGGAGAAGTCTGAAAAATCCGTTCGCTTTAACCATCGTCAAAAATTTACATATGAAAAAGCCATTACAGATGCTAAGAATAAATTTGACTGGATGATGTTTCTTGATTCCGACGAATACTTGGATTTAGGTCACAATCAAAACTTGCATTCTTTCTTGAAGAAATTTCCAGAAGCATCGGCCATTGCAGTCAACTGGTGTTGCTTTGGAAGCAATGGATACATAACTCGACCACCAAACTCTTCTCCATTCGAATCCTATACTCGTCGATCTAATACTGACTCCCTTGACGCAAACAAAATCGTCAAATCAATTTTTCGACTCGATAAGACTAGCAGTCGTTACATAAATCCTCACCACTTCGATGTAAGTGGCCCATATATTACTTCAGAGGGCATAGAAATACAGTGGGATCCCCTACATCCCGAAAGAACTCAAAACTATCCTTCATGGAATAACGCTCGTGTCCGGCATTACGCATGCCGCAGTCTGGCTGATTTTCTGGACAAGGTAGAAAGACGCAGCGACATCAGGGATGCGCCTGTGCCAATGAATTATTTCAAGGATTTCGACGTCAATGACACACTCGATCCCCCAGATGCTTCCTTCCTTCTTCGTGTCAGAAAAATTGTCAGACAAATTCGACAGAATTACGAATTGTCCCTATATGGGCAAATAAAGAAAATACAGCCTTGGAAAGGCTATACAGGATCGGTCAGCTTTCAAGTCTATAATATTTTTTCAATTCATTCATCCCGTGCAAGTCTAGATAGAGAAACCGGAAACGTGGTGAGTGTAACAGAAAATGCTGACCCAAGTCATTATGTGCCTATTTATGGAATTATAATTAGTGAAGATCCTGATACACTTTATTTAACCTGCGAAACAGAAGACGATATTCTACACCTCCAGTTTGATGACCGATTTGGAAAGGTAATTCCTTTCAAAATCGAGCCGGTAGAAGAAGACACATTCAATATCGGTCTTCGCAATCCACATTCAGGACGGTCGGTCTGTTGGCTGACTCCTGACCCTCATACAAAATCAGGAACCGTTGAATGCAATCGCCAATGGATGCACGCATGGGAGCAGATACACCTTTATAAGGTAGAGGACTTTCCAAAACACTTCAGCAATTTGGTATCCAAATTGTCTCAATTCTCTCAGCCCCAAGCATATTCAGATTTGACTTCCGCAAGCGACATAGATGTCGCCTTTGCTTTTCTATCCTCTCGAAGTCAAAGCGAGCAAAAACTCTGGGAAAAAGAAAATGATATCTCTTTACCTACATGGATTTCGAGTGCACCACCAATTATACTATAAGTATTAACCCAATTTAGAATGGCATCGAAAAATCGTTGTCATTCTATTTTTTAAGTTTTATTTTACAATACCCTCTGAGAATAAATATTTACCTTTATAAGGTTAATTTTTATAAAAATATTGAAAATCATATGACACCGCATCTCAATCGCGCATATACTATATGCTATGCATAACATATCATCTTAGAGCCTGTTTGGAAAATCACGGGTGAGCATTTCTGCGCA
>NZ_BANH01000010.1 GCF_000964465.1 Gluconobacter thailandicus F149-1 = NBRC 100600
TAAGACTACCCACCGAACCCGTCAATCACAAAATCATAAAAAAACGAAAAAACTCAATTTTTATGAAATTCCCGGTACCAAGCGGCAAATTTCATAACGCCCTCTTCAAGGGAAACTCGCGGCGCCCATCCGCAAAGCCCCTTCACATCATCAAGACTGGCCCACGTCTTCTCCATATCAGCGACAGGCCGTTTCTGAAGTTCAATCCGCGCAGCCTTGCCGAGATATTTTTCCAGAAGACCAATCAGAGTGGTCACACGCTCAGGTCGATCTCCCCCCAGATTGAGAAGCCTCGCCTCGCCTCTCGCGGGCGGCAGATCCATGACATCCAGAATGCCTGCGGTGATATCATCTATATATGTGAAATCCCGCGACAGGTCGGCACCCTCGTAAAGGGTTACAGGCTTTCCCGTGCAGATCGCATCGGCAAAACCATAATACGCCATATCGGGGCGCCCCCATGCCCCATAAACAGTGAAGAACCTCAACCCTGTCTGAGGAATTCCATAAAGATACGCATAAGTGGACGCCGTAAGCTCACCCGCCCTCTTGGTAACGGCATACAAAGAGCCAGGCTCGTCTACCCGATCACCTTCCCTGAAAGGCAATGACCGGTTTCTGCCATAGACAGACGACGAAGACGCATAAACGAAGTGCTTCAGATCTTTCAGGTCTCTACAGGCTTCCAACAGGACGACCTGCCCCATGACGTTGGTCTGCACGTAGGAGTAAGGATCCACCAGCGAATACCGAACACCTGCCTGCGCGGCCAGATGGATAATAACCTCAATATCCGGATGAGTCGCCACAAGAGACTTCATTCCATCCCTGTCAGACACATCCATCTGCAGAAACGAAAAATTGGTCTGCCCCTGCAACTGCTGCAGACGCGCCTCTTTCAGAGAACGGTCGTAATAGCTGTTCAGCGTATCAACACCAACAACATCCATCCCGCGAGCGAGCAATGCGTCCGCAACATGAAACCCGATAAAGCCCGCAGCTCCAGTAACAAGAACCTTCACAGCCGTCTCAGTGCTTCAGAGCCGGACTGCTGACCGTATCACCCACCCGGATACCAAGTTCTTCCGTAACACCACCAGCAAGCTCAAGCGTGTTGGCTACAGGACCGTCGCTGCTGAGAATGGCCTCACTCAAGGGCACAGCCTTTTCAGCAATCGCATGAATATGGTTGGTAGAATCAATAAACACGATGTCCAAAGACACCAGAGTATTCCTCATCCACATATCCGACACCTGCGGGCTCGGCCAAAGAAAGAGCATGCCTTTGTCTTTCGGCAACTCCTTGCGAAACATCTCGCCGATTTCCTGCTGCCGGTATGTTTTAGCCAGCTCCACCGTAAACTGATGCTTAATCCCATCATGCGTGGTGATCGTCAGAGGGGCTGTCAGCAGAACCGGCTGTGCCTGACGGATCGGTTCCTCCGCCGCATAAGCTGAACCCGATAAACCGCCAACAACCAAACATGCAGCCACCAACACGGAACACACAGAAAGTCGCATGAAAAATCCTTTTGAAAATTTATAGACCAGCAACAAGAAACGGATTGGAGCGACGCTCTTCACCAATTGTGGTCGGCATCCCGTGCCCACACAACACCACGGTATCATCCGGCAAACTCAGCAGTTGCTGGCGAATACCAGCAATCAGGGCCTCGGAATCACCATATGCAAAATCAGTGCGCCCTACCGTCCGACGAAACAGTGTATCCCCGACGATGGCTCGACCACTGGCATGGTCAATAAAAACCACATGTCCAGGCGTATGACCCGGAAGATGCCGCACCTCAATATCGTGCCCTAGCAGCCGCAGCATCTCTCCATCTTCAAGAAACCGGTCCGGAACGACACTGACCATGCCGCTTAAACCAAAGTGGGCCGCCTGCTTCTCAATAGTGCTCAGAAGAAACGCATCCCGACGATCAGGCCCCAGAACCGGAACAGACTTCCCCTGCGCTTCAGTCAGACGTGCCCGAAGCTCATCAGCACCGCCAGCATGATCAAGATGTCCATGGGTCAGCAGGACCGCATCAACTATCAGACCATTAAGTTCCTGAAGCAGGTCATCCACATCCCCGCCCGGATCCACAACGATGGCGTGATTCCGTTCATCCCAGAGGATCGTGCAGTTCTGCCGGATCGGCGTCACAGCTACTCTTTTGACATTCAAAGGGACCACGGTTCTGTCTCCCGACCGGCCGGTTCATCCATCGTTCCCGGCGATACCGCGTCCTTCCCCCCACCACAAGGGACCGAAGGGGTGATTGACCCGCCCTCAAAGGCACATCACTCTGCACCTTTCTTCCCTCAGGATCAGGAATACACCATGAGCCGCATCATCCGCACAGAACCCAACGCCATCCTGTCCAAGGCGGTGGAATATCACGGCTTCATCTTTACGCAGGGTGTCGTCGCCAGAGATCTGTCCCAGGACATCAACGGACAGACAAAGGACGTTCTGGCCCAGTTGGATGCCATCCTCGAAGAGCACGGCACGGACAACACCCGCATTCTTCAGGCACAGATCTGGCTGAAGGACATTGCTGATCGCGATGCTCTCAACACGCACTGGTCCGCATGGCTTCAGGAAGGTCTGGCTCCTGCACGTGCCTGCGTTCAGGCAGTCATGGCTGACCCGCGCATCCTCGTAGAAATCATGCTGACAACGACCAAATAAACCGCTTTCGGTCAATAAGGCATAATTAAGGCAGAGTGCGACGCGAGAAAGATTTTCAATGGAAATGAAAATTTAACCCTCAGGAATGCATTCTGCCCTTGTCAGGGTTGCATGAAGATTGTTAGCTCCCTGTCACCCGAACGACACAAGCCAATTCAGGATCAAAAAGATCGTGACGCATAAAAGTTGCCGGAAAACTTTTTTCTCTGCCCTGGCGCTCTCAGCTGTCATGTTCTTTTCGAGTCATGCACAGGCCAAACACCTCCGTGGATCACACGGTGGTCACAGTGTCTTCCGCTCTCACCGGGCTTCCCATTCCTACCACCACCACACATTTTCTACAGCCCACGTCATTCAGTGCGTAGCCTACGCAAAAGAAGCTTCTGACGTTGTCCTGCACGGTAATGCCCGTGACTGGTGGTACAATGCTGCTGGCCGCTACGCCCGTGGCAACGCCCCTGAAGCAGGGTCAGTCCTGAACTTCCGCGCTATCCGCCGCATGCCACTGGGTCATGTGGCCGTCGTTCGTGCCGTAGAAAACAGCCGTACCATCTACATTGACCAGTCTCACTGGGCCTCCAACGGCATCGCACACAATGTGCGCGTTGTAGACGTCTCGCCCAATAATGACTGGAGCGCAGTCCGCGTCGCCCTAAATGACCGCAGCGGGCGATACGGCAGCATCTACCCCACCTACGGCTTTATCTATGGACGCCCGGATGATGGCCGTCCCGCTCCACAGGTTATGGTGGCACGCGAAAACCGGTCCACGACCTTCCGTCATCGCGCCGTTTTCCACGGTTCAAACGCTCTGGGCCATCCGATGAGCAACACGGAAGTGGCTGAAGCCCCTGACGACGCCTTCACGTCAGACGCTCCCAACCGGTCAATCCGCTAAGATTGAGCTCATAAAAAAAGCGGGGATCTACCCCGCTTTTTTGTATCCAATCCAGTGAGAGAAACTCAGTCAGGCCGCGTATCCTTATGATACGGATGATTGGAGTTGATCGCCTGGGCCCTGAAAATCTGCTCTGCAATCATGACCCGTACAAGCATGTGAGGCCACGTCATGGCCCCCAGAGAAATAACGGCATCCGCTCTCTGGATAACAGAACCATCTAGCCCTTCAGCGCCCCCTATGAGGAAATGAAGAGGACGGCCCGTTTCCTGCCACCGGGAAAGAAGGGTCGCAAACTGCAAGCTACCATGCGTTTTGCCTCCCTCATCCAGCGCAACGACAAATGCGTTGTCAGGGCAAGCGCCCAGAAGCGCACCGGCATCTTTCCGCTTCTGCTCCTGAATCGAGCCTTTGGAAGCCTGTAGCTCTGTAACAGTCAGAGCAGGACGAATCCGAGCCGCATAACGGTCAAACAGTTCCCGTTCCGGCCCGGACTTCAGACGTCCGATCGCAACAAGCTTCATTCAGCCCTGCTCTTCGTCCTTGCCCACAGCCACTTCGGATTCGCTCGAATCCAGATCAGCGCTCCACATCTTTTCGAGACCGTAGAGTTCGCGGCTTTCCGGCTTGAAGAGGTGAACAACGATGTCGCCAGCATCAAGCAGCACCCAGTCACTGCCATTGGCCCCTTCGACGAGAACACGGTTGAAGCCCTCTTCACCCAGTTTCTTCTCGATGTGATGAGCCATGGCCGCAATCTGACGGTCCGCCAGACCTGTAGCGACAACCATGCGGTCAGCAAAATTGGCGCGTCCCACCAGATCCACCACCACAATGTCTTCTGCCTTGTCTTCCTCAAGGCTCGCCGTGATGATGGAGAGCATTTTCGTCAGAACATCCGGCTGCACAGGCTCGCGCTTGACTGCTGTCTTCTTCGGACCAGCAGCAGCAGCCTTCTTGCGAGGCGTTCCCGGCACCTTGGCAGCCTCGGCCAGTGCCGCATCAGGGGTGCTGGTTTTCCGACGCGTGGTCTTGGCCTTCGGGTCGGTTGAGGTCGTCTTGGTGATGGTTTTTACTCCTGATCCGCGTCCAGACAGGTTTGCCCAGACTCGCGCAACGCTGTAGCCGATATATCGTTCTGCGGCGCAGAAAGGAACGTCCAAGCGCTTCCTTTTCTACGCCCCAGGAGAGGAGCCTCTCTCGATGGCCGCCGATTTCGACGCAAAACCGAGGCTGCTGCTCCATGCAAAGCTGGCGTCACACTCCCTGGCCGAGGCAGAATCGCGATCGGAATCATCCGCGCCAGAGCACGCCAGTTTTTCCACCGGGAAAACTGGGCCAGCCCATCCGCACCCATGAGCCAGACAAACTGCACATTCGGAAAACGCTGCTTCAACAACGCCACAGTCTTTACCGTATAACGCTGTTTCAGACGAAATTCGATATCCGTCGCACAGACCCGGCGCCCGTCCGCAAACCTCTGCGCCGATGCAAGCCGCGCCCTGAACGTCCCCATACCCTTCCGAGGCTTCAGCGGATTTCCCGGTGATACCATAAGCCAGACCTGATCCAGCCGAAGAGCACGCAAGGCACGTTGCGCCACCTGAAGATGCCCGATATGCGCCGGATTGAAAGACCCTCCCAGAAGGCCAATTCGCATCCGGCGCCCGTCCCCAAATGTCGGGATCACGGTCAGCCGCGCACCTGTCCATTGCCACGAACTTCGTAGCGATAGCAGGTCAACTGCTCGAGACCGACCGGCCCACGGGCATGCATCCGCCCTGTGGCGATACCAATCTCCGCCCCGAATCCAAACTCACCACCGTCACAGAACTGCGTGGACGCATTCCACAACACCACCGCACTGTCTGTGCCGTTCAGGAACACGGCAGCAGTTTCGGGATCTTCGGCAATGATCGCTTCCGTATGCGCACTGCCATGATGTGCAATGTGCTCCAATGCCTCTTCAACGCCATCCACAACGGCAATGGACAGAATTGAATCCAGCCACTCGGTATCAAAATCCGCCTCACTGGCCGCCGGTAAAGACGGAACAATCGCCCTAGCCGCTTCATCAGCCCGGAACGTACACCCTTTTGCAGCCAGGTCGTCCACAATCAACGGCAGCAGTGACGGAGCAATCGCCCGATCAATCAGCAGCGTCTCCGTTGCCCCACAGATCCCCGTCCGACGCATCTTGGCATCCAGCAGAACCCGACGCGCCATCTCCGAATCAGCACTGGCATGAACATATGTATGATTCAGCCCATCCGCATGCGCCAGAACAGGCACACGCGCCTCACGCTGAACGCGCTCAACCAGGGACTTCCCACCACGCGGAATAATGAGATCAACCCCATCAGCCGCCTGAAGAAGAGCCCCAACCAGCGCACGATCAGCAGACGGCAGAATCTGAACACAAGCCGGATCAAGACCCGCCTGCTCCAACCCAGAAACCATCGCAGCATGAATGGCACGCGCCGAATTCAGGCTTTCGCCCCCCCCGCGCAGAATGACGGCATTGCCCGACTTGATGCAAAGCGCCGCAGCATCAGCGCCAACATTCGGTCGGCTTTCGTAAATCATGCCAATGACGCCAAGAGGCACCGCAACCCGGCGGAACAGCAACCCGTTTGGTCGCTCCCACTCCGCCAGAATACGTCCAAGCGGGTCTGGCAGCCTGGCAACGTCTTCCAGACCCTTCGCCATAGCCTCGACCCGCTCAGCCGTCAGCGTCAGACGATCCTGGAACGCTGCCGTCCGGTCAGCAGACAGTGTGGCCAGATCCTGCTGGTTGGCCGCAACAATCGCTTCGGAATTTTCACGCAGTGCCGCAGCCGCGGCCGTAAGCGCCAGGTTCCGCGTGACCTCATCAGCCCGAGCCAGACTCCGGCTAGCCTGACGGGCCTTGTCCGTCAGGCTTTTCAGGATAGAAGCCGCGTCAGACATTGAACCGGAACAGGAGAATATCTCCGTCCTGCACAACATATTCCTTGCCTTCGATACGCAATTTCCCGGCCTCCTTGGCTCCTGCTTCACCATTGCAGGCCACATAGTCGTCAAAAGCAACCGTTTCGCAGGCAATGAAGCCACGTTCGAAGTCATTGTGAATAACGGCAGCAGCCTGAGGCGCTTTCGTTCCAGCCGTAATGGTCCAGGCACGCGCTTCCTTAGGCCCGACCGTGAAGTACGTCCTCAGACCCAGCAGGCGATAACCGGCCGCAATCACACGATCCAGGCCACTGTCGCTCAGACCAAGCCCTTCCAGGAACTCCGTACGATCTTCCTGCGGCAACTGACTGACCTCAGCCTCGATCGCCGCAGACACGATCACAACCCCAGCGCCTTCTTCCTCAGCGCGCTTGCGAACCGCCTCCGAGTGAGCGTTTCCAGTGGCCGCAGAAGCCTCCTCAACGTTGCAAACATACAGAACCGGCTTCGTCGTCAGAAGCTGAAGGCGCGCAGCCTCCTCTTCCTGGCCCTTCGGCACCGCCGTACGGGCAGGTTTACCATCACGCAGTGCCGCAATCAGCGGCTCCATCAGCTCAAGCTGAGCCTGTGCTTCGCGGTCATTTCCACGGGCGCGCTTCTGAAGGTTGATCTGGCGCTTTTCAAGGCTTTCCAGATCCGCAAGCATCAGTTCAGTCTCGATGATGTCCGCATCCCGAACCGGATCCACCCCACCTTCAACATGCGTGATGTCATCGTCTTCGAAGCAACGCAGAACATGGATGATCGCATCCGTCTCACGGATATTCGCCAGAAACTGGTTTCCCAGCCCCTCACCCTTGGACGCACCACGGACCAGACCCGCAATATCAACAAACTCAAGGCTGGTCGGAATTTCTTTCTGGGACTTGCCGATCTTCACCAGAATATCCAGCCGCGGGTCCGGCACAGCAACACGGCCCGTATTTGGTTCAATGGTGCAGAATGGGTAGTTCGCTGCCTGCGCTGCGGCTGTTTCCGTCAGGGCATTGAACAACGTGGACTTGCCAACATTGGGCAGACCAACGATGCCGCAATTGAAACCCATTGTGCTCTCCATCTTTCAGGCCGCCAGCTTGGCCAGCCCAGTCTCAAAATTCAGTCGCCCTGTGTTCGCAGAAACCGCAGAAACCCACAACCTCTTTGGCGCAGGAAACATTCTCTAGCCTATAATTCCAGCCAAATCCTGTAATGCCCGAACATGGTTCTGCAACGCACTCCGCCCCTGTGAGGTCAGAACAAGCCACGTTCGCTGACGACCACCTAAAGGAGCCTTACGCAGGCGCACATAACCCGCCTCCTGCATCTGAGCGAGATGCTTGGACAGCACGGAGTCACTCACACCCAGAAGATCCCTGGCTCGTCCGAACTCCATGTCACTCACTTTCGACAATGCCGCTGCAAGCTGCAACCGCACAGGAGGATGGATGACCGGATCAAACTGGGGAACAGCACTCACAACTCCGCCGTCATATCAGCCCGCCAGACTCTCTGCCAGAGAACACTCCCCCAACATCCAGCCAAGAAACTCGCAGCAGCAGCGACTGTCGGCAGCCAGCCCAGATGCCAGATCCACGCACCCGCCCCCGACAGCCCCATCATGCAATACAGAAACATCAGCAACCCAAATGCGATCTTCCGCGTTCGTCCGCGTCGGTAGCCGTTAACAAAATATCCCAATCGCCGACGCGCAACGGCCTAGAGGGCAGCCGTAATCGCAAAGCATTCCCCTTCAAGAGCAAACATAAACGGCCGCTCAAGGCTCATCGCGTATGTCAGCATTGCGAAAAGCCCCCCCAATGACAGGCGCATACCACAACGGACAGGTCAGTTCTTCGGTCATTTTCCCTTGAAAGGTTTCCAAGGCTGCCAGATGAACCCGCGCATCCTCACGGCCCATCACATCTTCAATTCCATAACCATCCTGCGGCATTCTATTGATTTTCCAATATGGAAAATGATGACTAATCTTTCCATATTGGAAAGACAGATCTTTATGGCACCCTTTTTGCTTTTGGTCCTCTTGATCGCCTGCATTCACCATAGCGTCCAAGGATCAAAAGACTGGAAGATTTTCCGAAACACATCAGACACTGACAAACGCCAATCGTTTTATCGAAAATGGCTTTTCCAGAGCATTCTTTTGTTCGACGCAGGAGGGCTTTTCAGCCTCCATTTTCTCTCAAACCACCCACAATGGTTTCCGCTGACTCAGCTTCGCCTCTCGCCCGGAAGCCTTCACCATTCATCACCCCCGACTGAGACGTCCCCCGCCTTTCTAGTCGGACTAGCCTGCGGAATCTTCTTCGTAATCAGTTTCTTCCTTTTGCGAAGAAAACTGGGACGAACCTCTCAAACCCTTACATTGGGAGACTTCACAGCCCTCATCCCACGCACCATCCCTGAAGCGGGCCTCGTCTTGCTGCTCTGTGTGAATGCGGGATTTGGCGAAGAACTGTTTTTCCGGCTGACCCTACCCTTGCTCGTCAAAGACATTGGCGGGAACCTCATCGCCGGAACCGTTCTTTCAACGCTTCTTTTCGGCGGAATGCACTGGTATCAGGGCAGAAAGGGCGTCCTGGCAACGACCATAATCGGCGCATTCTTCACGCTACGGGCCCTCAACGGAACACCCCTGATCTTGCTGATGGGGCTTCACGCCCTGATGGACGTCTTCGCCCTGTTTGTCAGACCAGCTCTGACCGGCCATTTCAGTAAAACCACAGTCAGGCCGTGAGCAGCGCGACTTTCGTCATGAACGCTTCATTCTCGCCCTTGGCCAGAATAGGCGCGGCATCTGCAATCGCCTCGAGCCACCGTTCCAGCTCCGGTTCTTCCGCCTTGGCGAAATTTCCCAGAACATGCCCATGCACCCGGTCCTTGTGCCCCGGATGGCCAATGCCCATCCGCACACGCCAGTAATCAGGCCCGGGAAGACAGCGATCCATTGAGCGCAGGCCATTATGCCCTGCCGCACCGCCGCCGCGTTTGATACGCAGCTTGCCAAATGCAAGATCGAGTTCATCATGGAAAACGGTGATGTCGGCCTGCGCGATCTTGAAGAACTGCGCGGCCTGCTGAACGCTGTCACCCGACAGGTTCATGTAAGTCATCGGCTTGAGGAGCAGGATTTTCTGCCCCCCAAGAACACCCTCGGAAGTCTCCCCCCGAAAGCGCTTGCGCCACGGGGAAAACCCGTGACGCCTGGCGATTTCATCAACCGCCATAAAGCCGATGTTATGTCGATGACGGCTCATCCCCGGCTCGGGGTTGCCGAGACCGGTCCAGAGCCTCATGACTTACTTCTTCTTTGCGCCCGGCTTTGCAGCGGCTTCAGCAGCGGCAGCAGCCTTCGCAGCAGCTTCAGCTTCCATCTCTGCATCGATGGTCGGCGGAGCAACGGAAGCGATCACGATATCCGTAGCCTGACCACCCGTCAGAGCAACGCCTTCGGTGCCCTTCAGGTCAGCCCAGCGAACGCTGTCATGAATATCCAGAGCGCTCAGGTCAGCCGTGAAGTGCTCAGGAATGTTGGCCGGATCAGCAGCAACGTCAACATAATGACGGACAACGTTCAGAACGCCACCGCGCTTGATGCCCGGAGCCTTTTCTTCGCCTGTGAAGACGATGGAGACTTCAACGTGAACCTTCGTGCCAGCGGAAACGCGCTGGAAGTCCACATGGATCGGAGCATCGGAAACCGGGTGCAGCTGCACGTCGCGGATCAGGGCTGCAACCGGCTCTGCGCCTTCCGCTGCCAGATTGTACACGCGGGAGGACCAGCCACCACGGTGCAGTTCCTTCATGATCACGCGCGGATCAAGAGCAATGATGGAAGGCTCCTGCTTGCCACCATAGATTACTGCCGGAACCAGCCCGGCACGTCTCGTTGCGCGCGCTGCCCCCTTACCAGCCTTCGCGCGCGTCGAGACAGCAAGTGTCGTCAATTTAGCCACTGTTACGCTCCTGCGTATTGAATTTCGTTAACCACGCAGACCTCCAGGGGTGCCTGCGCGAGCGGCGGAGTAGCGGAAAACTGCGCTCAACACAACCTTTTTCCCGGATTCCATCATCCTCATAACCAGCGCCGCCATGGCTGGACCCTCCCCCAAACCGCCGGATAGTCTGTCGCACGTCCCATAGCTGCCCCCGTCACAGAGAATCCATGAGCATCGCCCAACGCCTCGAACACCTGCCCTTCACCCCTTTCCACCGTCGGCTCCTGATCCTTGGTGGCTGCGGATACATGTTCGACGGTCTGGACTCCGCCATCGTTGCTTTCACCCTCCCGGTTCTGAAAACGGAATGGCACCTGTCCGGCCCGGCCCTGGGCGTTCTGGGGAGCGCCACCTATCTGGGATATGGCCTCGGCTCCCTGCTGGCCGGATGGTGGGCTGACAGATCGGGCCGCCGCTCCGTTATGATGAGCGCCCTCGCGCTCTACGCCATCGGGTCCCTTCTTTCGGCAGTCTCCGGCACATTCAGCAGCTTCTTCAGTGCCCGTCTTCTCGCTGGACTGGGCGCCGGCGCAGAAGCCACGATCATCGCCCCCTATCTGAGCGAATTCGTCTCATCCCGTTATCGCGGCGCCTTCACGGCCAGCCTGACCGGCTTCTATTCTTTCGGTTACGTTGCCGCCGCCATTCTAGGCTTCATGATCGTCCCTTCGTCACCGGATGGCTGGCGATGGGCCCTCGTTGCCACAGCACTACCCGTCCTGATGCTCCTCTGGTGGCGACGTACCCTTCCCGAGTCTCCAAGATGGCTCGATCAGCAGGGGCGAACGCACGAAGCCTGCCGAATTGTCGGAACCATAGAACAAAGCGCCGGACTAGCCGCCGGTCTTTCGACAACCCCCGATACAACCAGAACAACAAACCGCCCTCTGAGCGACCTTTTCGCCCCCGGCCTCAGACGCTCCACATTCATGAGCTGGGTCATGTGGCTAAGCATCACCTTCTGCTTCTACGCGTTCTTCACCTGGATCCCGACGCTCATGATCGAGCGCGGCATGACCGTGACCCGCAGCTTTGCCTACGCCATCTCGATCTACACAGCACAACTTCCCGGATACCTGGCCTCGGCCTTCTGCACGGAACGTCTCGGCCGACGCGCCACGGTCGCTACCTTCATGGTCGGTGGCGGGATCAGTGCCATCGGCATGGCCGCAAGCCAGACACCCACCCAGGTCCTGCTCTTCGGAATCCTGCTGTCCATGTTCATGAACGGAACCTACGGCGGCATCTACGCCTACACCCCCGAACTCTTCCCGACATCCCTGCGCGGAAGAGGCATAGGACTGGCCTCTGCAATTGCCCGTCTGGGCGCCATCTCATCGCCCATCCTGATTGGCTGGATTTACCCGAAAGCCGGTTTCCCCGGTGTCTTCGGCCTCACAACCTGCGTCCTGCTCATTGGGGCAAGTATCACCCTGCTCTTCGGCCCCAAAACAGAAAAACGCCCGCTCGATCAGGAGCAGGCGTTCTACTGAAATCCAGAATTTTAGCCCCGGTTAGAGCATCGGCATCCCGCCATTAACAGGCAACAGAGCGCCCGTCGTGTAACTGTTCAGCGGGTCAGCAAAATATACATAAGCTCCAGCCAGTTCCGCTGGCTGGCCCGGACGGCCAAGCGGAACATCGGAACCAATGCTCTTCTGCGCTTCTTCCGGCATTCCGGTAGCAATGAACGGCGTCCAGATCGGGCCAGGCATAACGCCATTCACCCGAATGCCGCGGGACGCAAGCTGCTGCGCCATACTCACCGTAAAGTTCGCAATAGCCGCTTTCGTCATCGAATACGGCACAAGAATCTGTGGTGGCGTCTTCAGATTAACGGAAGACGTATTAATGATGGACGACCCCGGCTTCAGATGCGGCAGAGCAGCCTTCGTCAGATAAAACAGGGCATGCGTGTTCGTATCAAAATGACGCCGCCACTCATCGTCACTGATATCCTCCAGATGCTCCGCCCAGTTCTGAAACGCAGCATTGTTCACGAGAATATCGAGACGACCGAACTCTTCCAGAACCCTGCCAACAAGCAGTTTGCAATGCGACGCCTCACGGATATCCCCTGGCAGCAGAAGGCAACGACGCCCCTCCGCTTCAACCTGCCCGGCAATATCATTTGCATCCTGACTTTCAGTCTCAAGATAGGAAATCGCAACCTCCGCCCCCTCACGAGCAAAAGCCAGCGCCACAGCGCGCCCAATCCCTGAATCACCCCCCGTAATCAGAGCCACCTGCCCTGTCAGCTTCCCGGAGCCCTGATAGGTCTTTTCACCGTAATCAGGCTGCGGAGTCATTTTTGATGACAGTCCCGGAAAAGGCTGACTTTGCCCCTCAAAAGGAGGCTGAGGATAACGATTACGTGGATCGACAGGCATTCAAGCCTCCTGTGCTGCATAAAAAATGCAAGTAAGAAGCCCTAACGACCCAATCTTTCATTCAGTTCAGAACATTTCATCAAATTATTTTCCGGAACATTTACCGGGGACTCAGACTTCTAAAGTGAAGGATTTCCCGAAGTGGAAATCGACTTACCGAATTTAAAACGAAGTGCCCGGCGTTATTCACCCCGGACATTCGCGTCGACAATAGATCGGACCGAACCATGAGCGACACGGCAGACAAACGCACCACCGTGACCATCGGTGACCAGACCTTCGAGCGCGGCCCCCAGGGCGCAACCCATCAGACGGCAGACGGCAACACACCAACCCTGACCACCCAGCAGGGCGTACCCGTCGCGGATGACCAGAACTCCCTGAAAGCAGGCCCGCGCGGCGGAACGCTTCTGGAAGACTTCCATTTCCGGGAAAAGATCTTCCACTTCGATCACGAACGCATTCCCGAACGCGTTGTTCATGCCCGCGGCTACGGCGCTCATGGCTTCTTCGAACTCACAGACTCCCTCTCCGACTACACAACCGCAAGCGTCCTCGGCAAAACCGGCACACGTGTCCCGGCATTCGTGCGCTTCTCAACCGTCGCAGGTGGCAAGGGCTCATTCGATCTCGCCCGCGACGTCCGCGGTTTCGCCGTGAAGCTCTACACCGAGGAGGGCAACTGGGATCTCGTGGGCAACAACATGCCCGTATTCTTCATCCAGGACGCCATCAAGTTCCCGGACATGGTACACGCCGTAAAGGAAGAGCCTGATCGCGGTTTCCCGCAGGCGCAGTCCGCCCATGACAACTTCTGGGATTTCGCATCCCTCTCGCCCGAAACCGTCCACATGCTCCTCTGGATCATGTCAGACCGGGCCCTCCCCCGCTCCTTCCGCTTCATGGAAGGTTTCGGCGTCCACACCTTCCGGCTCATAAACGCCGAGGGAAAATCCACCTATGTGAAGTTCCATTGGAAGCCGAAGCAGGGCCTTCAGTCCGTCGTCTGGAACGAAGCCGTCAAGATCAACGGCGCGGACCCTGACTTCCACCGCCGTGACCTTTGGCAAGCCATCGAATCCGGCGATTATCCGGAATGGGAACTGGGCGTACAGCTCTTTGACGACGCCTTCGCTGACAAATTCGACTTCGACATTCTGGATGCGACCAAACTCATCCCGGAAGAACTTGTCCCTGTCCGCCGGATCGGTCGCCTCGTGCTGGACCGCATGGTCGACAACTTCTTCGCCGAAACCGAACAGGTCGCCTTCTGCACCCAGAACGTCGTCCCCGGTATCGGCTTCACCAACGATCCGCTCCTGCAAGGCCGGAACTTCTCGTATCTGGATACGCAGACAAAGCGGCTCGGCGGCCCGAACTTCACACACATTCCCATTAACGCGCCCAAGTGCCCGTTCCATAACTTCCAGCAGGACGGCCACGCCGCCATGCACAACCCGAAGGGCCGCGTGAATTACGAGCCCAATTCCTGGGGTGCAGGCCCGCGTGAAAACCCCAAGACCGGCTACAGACACTTCCCCGATGACAACGGTCGCACGACCCGCGAACGCGGTGAACTCTTCGCCGATCACTACAGCCAGGCACGTCAGTTCTACATCAGCCAGACAAAGCCCGAACAAACGCACATCAAAAACGCGTTCGTGTTCGAACTCAGCAAGGTTGAGACGCCAAACATCCGGTCCCGCGTCGTCGCTCATCTGCTGAATGTGGATGAAACGCTGGCCAAGGGTGTAGCTGAAGGTCTGGGCCTGAAAGACCTGCCTGCCCCGGCTCCGGCTGCCCGTACACCCATCACCGACCTGGCCGCCTCAACAGCGCTCAGCATCCTCAAGAACGGGCCCGCCTCCTTCGCAGGCCGTAAACTGGGTGTCGTGATTACAGACGGTACGGATGCAGCCCTGCTGGACGCTCTTCAGAAAGCTGCAAAGGCGGAAGGCACATTGATTGAACTGGTCGCCCCTGTTGTCGGCGGCGTAACACTGACAGATGGCAAAACCGTCCCGGCAGGCCAGAAAATCGTCGGTGCGCCGTCCGTGCTTTACGACGCCGTCGTGCTGCTCTCTTCTGCTGAGGGAACAAAACTTCTTAGCCGGGAAGCAACAGCCCGTGACTTCGTGGCAGATGCCTTCGCCCACGCCAAATTCATCGCCTACGGCCCGGACGCTGCGCCTCTTCTTGCAAAAGGCGGCATCACGCCCGACGACATGGACGATGGTGTAATTGCCATCAAAAACGATGGCGATTTCCAACCCTTCATCACAACCTGCCGGAAGCTCCGCTTCTGGGATCGTGAAGCTAAAACCCACAATGTCTGACATAAAAAAAGCCGGGGATCACACCCCGGCTTTTTTAATGCTGAACAGAGGCCGCAACCCGTCGATCAGCTTCCTGCCGAACATGCGCAAAATCCTGCTTCAGCGGCTTGCCATGCTCCACCATCAACACGCCCCCCACATAGACCTGCTCCAGATTTTCCTGAGCCGCCGCAAAAACCAGCGTGGCATACGGGTCAAACACATACCCAAGATTGGTCGGATCAATCACAAGAAAATCCGCAAATTTCCCGACCTCCAGACTCCCAAGACGATCCCCGACCTCCAGAACATCTGCACTCCCTCGCGTGTGCAGGCGCACCACATCATACGGGCTCATGATTGCAGCGCTCTGGTACTTGTCCCGGATGGCATAAAGCCCGGTCCGCATGTTTTCGAAAGGATCAGCCAGATCCGCACTGGCTTCCCCATCCTCTCCCATCCCAACCCGCAAACCCGCTTTCAGATAGGCCGGAATATCCGCCGTCCCTGACGCCAAACGACCATTTGAAAGCGGATTCCAGACCATGGACGCCCCTGCCTTTACGGATCGGGCAATGATCTCAGGCGTCGTATGAATGAAATGTCCAAAGATCAGATGCGGCCCGAGAATGCCTTCATCCTCAAACCAGTGGAACCGGGTCTGCTGGGCTGAAACGTTTTCAGGCGGCTCCAGATAATGACTCTGGTTGGATAGATGATACTCCCGCATCAATGCCCCTTCGATCTTCGCAACCTCTCCGGTGTCGTGAAATCCCGTCCCACCATTGATCATCACGGACAGGAACGTGGACCCCACATGCTGCCCGGCGGACCACGCCAGAAAATCGCTCACATGCTGCCGGGCTCTAGAAAGCGACACATCGGCTTTGCCTGGCAAAGGCTCCAGCCCATGCACGAACCGGAGTCCAGAGACTGCCTCTGCCTGGAACTGCAACCGATCCGTCGTTTCAACAACACCGGAATTCGCTCCGCCATAGTTGAAATTGTAAGCCGCCGTCACGCCATGCGCGAGATGATCCAGCGCCCCCTCCAGCGTGAACCAGTAAATATCCTCAGGCCGTGCAACGCTCGCCTTTCCGGAATAGAGAGCTTCAATCCAGCCCATCAGCGTCTGATCCGCCGCCAGCCCCCGATAGGCAGCCTGCCAGAGATGGCTATGCGCGGAAATGAACCCCGGCATCACCCAATGCCCATGCAGATCCACATCCTGATCAGCTTTCAGCTCTGTGGGCGGAAGACCAACTCCGATGTGATCGATCACGCCATCCGAGCGGACCGAAAAATACCCTTTGAAAGGCGTTTTCTGCCCATCGGCCATCGAAAAGATCAGGGCATTACGAACAAGAAGATGCGACGGCGCTGCATAAGCCGCACCGCACATACACACCGCCATCGCGGCAGAACACAGAATCTGGACAGGACGAAGCATTTTCATTCCGGAACGATAACACCCACCGCTCCCGGAACAAGCTTACAATGCCGCAGAAATATTATGATGAAAGACGGGGTCGAATGGCCGAAATCTGATGCCCAATATGGCCCCCGCCTGCCAGCGTCCGGCGCCGATGGCTGAAGAACCGCTGATCTGTCAGTGTATTAACGCCAAGCACTTCGATCTTCTGAACCCCAGCGGCCCGCAGGCGCGCAGCGCAGTAACCCGGCAGATCAAACATGAAATGCCCGGCACGCTCTGCCAAACGGAAGAACGCCTCAGCGTCCTGATCCTGCGCCAGAACTGCCTCTCGCATATCCGGCCCTACTTCGTAGCTTTCCGGCCCGATACACGGCCCGACAGCAGCCCGGATCCCTGAAGCCCCAAGAGCCTCCATCTGCGCCACAACGGATTCCAGAATTCCGCCAGCCGCCCCACGCCACCCTGCATGAGCAGCCCCGACAACACGGCCATCGCCCGAAGCGAGCAGAACAGGCCCACAGTCCGCCGTAATGACGCTGACACCCACCTCAGGTCGATCCGTCACCAACGCATCGCCATTCTGCCCGGCCCCCATAGTCCAAAGAGGCGTCTCAGCAGTCACAGGAACCGTAATGTCGCTATGAGTCTGCTTCAGACCCAGCAACATGTCAGGGTCAACCTGAATCTGCCGAGCCACGCGCGCCCGGTTCTCCCGCACATTCGCCAGATCATCAGGGGACGACAGAGAACAATTCAAACTGTCATAAGGCTTGGGAGAAATGCCGCCCAGACGGGTAAAAAACCCATGCGGCACGCCGAGCAGATCACTCCCCAGAACAGCCTCAGACATGTGCCGTCTCCTGCCGAGGACGACGGAAAGCGTAGGTCATCAATCCAATCCCGGCGAGCGCCATGGGAATGCACAGGATCTGCCCCATCGTCACGCCTCCCGCCAGGAAACCGATATTCGCATCCGGCTCCCGGAAGAACTCACAGAAACTCCGCGCACAGGCATACCCGAACAGGAATAACCCCGACAGGAATCCGAAATGCCCCCGCAGTCGGGGCCGCGATGCCGCAAACAGCATCACACACAGCAGCAGAACACCTTCCGTCAGCGCTTCATAAAGCTCGGAAGGGTGCCGCGCGACCGCCCCACCCGTCGGAAACACCATCGCCCAAGGCAGATCCGGAGACGCCGGACGTCCCCACAATTCCCCATTCACGAAATTCGCACACCGGCCCAGCGCCAGCCCGATCGGAACAACCGGCACAATACGGTCAGCAAAAGCCAGAAAGCTCAGACGGTTCTTCCAGGAGAAAAACGCCAGCGCCAGAATGACGCCCAGCGCGCCACCATGGAACGACATCCCGCCGTCCCATGTCTTGATGATGTCTACCGGGTGCGCGAGATAATCCAGAGGCCGGTAGAACAGCACGTACCCAAGACGACCACCGAGCAAAACACCCAGAATGGCGTAAAACAGAAAATCATCGACCTGCTCACTTGTCGCCACTTCCGGAGCAAGACGATTCAACCGCCGCGCAATAGGCAGAGCAATGATGAAAGACACCATATAAGCCAGCGCATACCACCGCACAGGCAAAGGCCCGACATGGAACGCAACAGGGTCAAACCCCGGGAACATCAGTGGCTGGCTCAAAGGTTTGGCTCCGATCGGGAAAGATAATCCCGGACATACTGCCGGATACCATCTTCAAGAGTTGTAAACGGCAGATCATAGCCCGCAGCCCGCAGTCGGCTCATATCCGCACAGGTATAGGACTGGTACTGCCCCCGCAGCTTCTCAGGCATCTCGACGAACTCGACGTCCCGAGCCTGATGCGCCGCATCACAGACCGCATAAGCAAGATCCAGATAGCTCCGCGCCACGCCGGTTCCACAGTTGAACAGTCCACTGACATCCGGATGGTCGAACAGCCACAACATGACATTCACCACATCACCAACCCAGATGAAATCACGCTTCTGCTGACCATCCGGCAGGCCGGGAATATCGGACTTGAACAACTTGGCTGCTGACCCACGCTGAAGGTCATCATATTTGACTTTCACAACGGAGATCATGGACCCCTTGTGATACTCGTTCGGCCCGTAAACATTGAAAAACTTGAGCCCAGCCCATTGCTTCGGAGCCGGATGCCCCGCTGCAAGCTCCCGCTTCACCCATAGATCAAACGCCTGCTTGGACCAGCCATAAAGGTTCAGTGGCTTCAGAGGATCAATCGCCTCCAGACCATCCCGGAACATCTCAGGCTTGTCCGCCGCACCATATGTGGCCGCCGAAGAAGCGTAAATCATCCGGACATCATTCTGCGCACACCAGCGCCAGAGAAACTGCGACAACGCCACATTGGTCGACCACACCAGATCCCCATCCCGCGCCGTCGTGGCACTGATGGCTCCCATATGGAACACTGCCTCGACCTTTGGCGATTTCTCAAGGAAACCCGGAAGCGCCTCAGGCGTGATGATCTGATCGGGCGCATGCGAGGCCAGGTTCCGCCACTTCACCCCCTCATGCAGCCGGTCCACGATAACCGTCCGCAGCCCGCGCTGGCGCAGGGCGGCATGAAGGCACGATCCAATGAATCCGGCTCCGCCGGTGACGATAATCATCCTTCCTGTATAGTCTGCCCCCGAAAACGATCCAAGCGACGCGCCACACATGACACGCCGCCTCTCTGCAGGAGTTTCTCCCATGTCTGACAGACCCCGCTTCTTCGACGACCTCGCAGGCCTTGCCGGCAATGCTTTTTCCGCTGTTACCGGTGCCCGCGAAGAACTGCACTCCATCATCCGCACCCGCGTCGATGAAATCCTGACCTCTCTCGAACTGGTGCGCCGGGACGAGTTCGACGCGGTACAGGAAATGGCCACCCGCGCCCGCATGGCACAGGACGAAGCAGAAGGCCGCCTCGCCGCCATCGAATCGCGCCTGACCGCCCTTGAAGAACTGGCAACAGAAGAAAAAGGCGGCCCGCAGGGCTAATCCACCCCGCTCGACTGCGCCAACACTGCAACACATCTTCGTACGAACTCACTGAAGATGCTCGTAATACTTGCGCAGTCTCAAAAGGGCCCATAACGTGATGAGTGCTGGAGGCAGGCACCCTGCCCCCAGACGCAGACATCTGGAGCGCCGCACCGGCGCACGGCCGGTGCCAGGCTCCACGGCCTTGGGAGATCCGACATGCCTGCCCTGAGCACCTCACTCACCACCGAAACCGAATCCCATCCGCTCGACATCATGGAACAGGTCATGGGCCTGTATGAATGGGAGTTCGAACGCCTCGGCCAGTCCGAAATGGCAGCCCAGGCCCCAGGCCAGTGGTGTGATTATTCTCTCTACTTCACATGGTCGGACGAACTGTCCGCGCTGCACCTGAACTGCACGCTGGACCTCCGCTCTCCCGCCACACGCCGGGCCGATGTCCACGAACTGGTTTCGCTGGCAAATAACCGCCTCTGGGTCGGCCATTTCACCATCGACACCGAAACCGGAACCCCAGCCTTCCGCCATACGCTTCTCATGCGCGGCGTCGCCACGCTTCCCGGCGAAAGCATGGAAGACCTGATCGACATCGCCATGTCCGAATGTGAAAGATTTTATCCCGCCTTCCAGTTCGCTCTCTGGGGTGGAAAATCCCCTCAGGATGCACTGGATGCCGCAATGCTAGACTGTGTTGGAGACGCCTGACCTTGCCTTCTACACCCTCAATCCTTCTGGCTGGCTGTGGCAAACTGGGAGGCGCGCTACTCGACGGGTGGCTCGCCTCCCCCACACCCCCAAAAATCGTCGTCCTTGACCGTCACCGAACAGGCTCGGACGACACCCTGACAATCGCCAACAGCCCCGCCGAAATCCCGGCATCTTTCACACCAGACATCATTGTTCTCGCCGTCAAACCAGCTGGTGCCGACAAAACCATCGAAGACATCGGCAAAGCCCTCGGAAGCCGGTTCGAGAAATCAGCCCTCCTCTCCGTCATGGCTGGCCGCACCTGCGAAGCTCTCGCCTCAGCAGCAGCCAAAGCCGGGGCTGAAATTCCCGTCCTCCGCGCCATGCCCAATACCCCCTCGGCCATTGGCGCCGGGATCAGCGGCTTCTACGCTCCACCCAACGCTACAACCGAACAGGCCACACTCTGCCATGAGCTCCTCTTCGCCGTGGGCGACGTCGTCCGCGTTAAAAAAGAAGAAGACCTTCTCGCCGTAACAGCCGTCTCCGGATCTGGCCCGGCCTACGTGTTCCTGCTCGCAGAACTGCTGGAAAAAGCCGGGGAAGCCCACGGCCTCTCCAAGGAAACAGCACGCCGTCTGGCGCGCGGCACCATCTACGGTGCAGGCCGCATGCTCGACGACCTGCCCGATGACGCAGAAGACCTCCGTAAGGCCGTCACAAGCCCCAACGGAACCACCGCCGCAGCCCTGAGCGTCCTCATGGCGCCCGACGCCTGGCCTGCAAATATTGCAAAAGCCATTGACGCCGCGACAAAACGGGCCGACGAACTCGCCGGATAACCGTTTCTTTCTGGTGGGAACTTGCCGCCCCAGGCAAACGCTCCCACCATAAGAAACATGTTTTTGACAGGAGACCGGCAATGGAAGAACGGCAGGACCCATTTGACACCGATGAGCTGACACCAGACAGCGCACCGGAACTGGACAGGGAAGCCTTCGACATCGCCCTTCTGCAATCCGCGTTAAGCCTGGCGGGAACAGACGGATGGCACCGGTTCTCGCTCGTGGATGCCGCACGTGAAGCGGGCCTCCCAGTCGATGCCGTGCGCTCCCGTTACCCCGTCAAACCCCTGCTCCTCCTCCGCCTCGGCCGACTGGCAGATGAAAGCGCCCTCCGGGACGACGGTAACGGTGGCACCCTGCGCGAATATCTCTTCGACCTGATGATGCGACGCTTCGATATTTTCGAAGAATACCGCGAAGGCGTCCGCGCCGTCCTGCACGCCCTCCCTTACGATCCCCCACTCGCCGCCCTTCTGGCCGGTGCCACCATGGATTCCATGCGCTGGCTCGCAGACGCCGCAGGCATGGACTGCTCAGGACTGGGCGGCCTCTGGCGCGTCAATGCCCTGACCGCCGTATGGGGCCACGCCCTGCGCGCCTGGGAAAAAGACGAGAGCCAGGATCTCGGCAGCACCATGGCGGCCCTCGACAGCGCCCTGAACCGCGCTGAACGGCTTGGCGTCCTCAAAGCGTCCGCACGTCGTAAAATGGACGACGCCATGCGCAACACCGGCCTGCCCGATCACGAACTGGAACTTGAATCCTGATATTGGGCTTTACGAAGCATGCTGGTTCGGATTAAAAGCCGTTCCAGCGCGTTCCTGAAACGCGTCTGCTGGGGCGTAGCCAAGCGGTAAGGCAGCGGATTTTGATTCCGCCATGCGGAGGTTCGAATCCTCCCGCCCCAGCCAAACTCCGATATAAATCATTGATATCAAACGGATTTTATTCGGGTAAAAAATTGAGTTTTGGGACTTTTCTCCATTTTCGTCCCCAAAACTGGCTCCAATGCTCAAACGAAAAAATGGCTGTTACCACTTCCGCAGAGTAGTCCCTTCACATATTCGTGATGCTTTGGGTCAGACTGAAATCTGGCTCTCTCTAGGCACGCACAGGAAGAGAGACGCCACGTCCCGTGCGGGCATGATATATGGACAGGTCGAGAACCTGTTCTGTTTCCTGTCGGGTGGTGGTGCCTTGCCTGAAAAGTTTGACCTTAAGAATTATCTTCTGGAGATGGTGAAGCTCCACCCGTCTGATTTCAAAGAGGATTGGCTGGCAGGAGCTAGTGCCGGAATTGACGTAAAGAAAAAATATCTCTCAGGAGCCTCTGACAGATTCCTTCAGCAGTTCGTGCAGGACGTGGATGGCCGAAACGCTCACCTTCTGAACGAAATCCAGCGTCTGGGTGCAGAACTGGAATCTGCCAAAGCAGCAGGCAATCATGAGCGGGAAGGTCAACTGTTAGCCCTGCTGGGTCAGGCCATCTCCAAGATACCCGATATGAGCCAGCAGGCTCCCGCTGCTCCTGTCATGCACCACCAGATTCCGTCAAGAATCTCCTCGGTCCCCTTCAGAGACATTGCCAACAGGTATCTGGAAATTAAGAGGGCAAGCGTCTCCATAGAGACCTATAACCACTTTGTAGCCGCGTGCAGTCTGTTTGGCAGATTCACTGACACCACCCGTGAGCTGCATACTTTTACCCGTAAAGACTCATCAGCTTTCATCAACGTCTTGAGACAGATGCCCAAATACTGGGGGAAATCTCCCAAAGAAGAAACGATGACTCTGGGAGAAATTGTCGCATACCACCGGACGCGAAATCCTGGATACGTGACTTTATCAACAGACACGATGAGCCGACACATCAACAAGATGGCCGAAATCTGGAGTTATGCCATCTCGATTGGAGAACTGGACGACAAGAAGGAATACGATATCTGGTCGAAGCATATGGTAACGGCCATTAACGAACAGACCGTGGACAGAAGGCCGTTCAAGGAAACAGAGCTGGCGGCTCTCATGGAAACCCTGTGGAAGCCACGGATTAATATCAACACAGTCAGACAGATTATATCCGTTGCGACCTATACAGGCATGAGGCTGGAAGAAATTTGCAGACTTCGCCCATGCGATATTCATGAAGTTGAGGGTGTTCTCTGTTTCGATATCCGGATTCATCGAGATGCGGATGGGAAGGAAATCTGGAACCCAAAATCAGAGGCCGGTGAACGTCTCATTCCCGTTCATTCCTATATCAAGAACTCTACCGGATTGATTGAACGCGCCAAAAACTGCGAGAAATCCAAAAGAGACCGGATATTTTTCGACCTTCCTTATGCTGCCTCCACTAATAAATATGGAGCGGCTTTCTCTCAAAGGTTTAGCAAGTTCAAGAAAGATGCGGGTCTGCCTCGTGAGACAACATTTCACAGTTTCCGACATCTGTTCCGAACCATGCTTGGTCACCGAAGCGATGGACTGAACTACCCGGTAGAGTGGATTGACCAGATTCTGGGCCATGAAACAGCCGGAATGGGAAGCCATTACAATGCAGGGACAACACCATCGAACCTGATGAAAGTCGTTCGAACAGTGAAGTTCGAAAGCTGGGACCCCATGGAAATAAAAAACCGATAACCCTGCGCTGAAACAAAACTGCATTTCTGTCTGCTATACTTCCCTCTCAGGACTGGAAAACATCCCGGAGACCAGTTCGGAGAAGGAAGTACAACATGTTTCTACGACAGGACCATTATAGACCATTCTGCCTCTCTCCACGATTACACGGGGAAAGATGTAGGATGATGTGCAGTATGACGAGATAGACCAGTGGATAAGAACCACCAGACCCGATGTCTGGCGCAGGCTGTTACCCCTGCATGGGATTTACAAGAACGAAATCACCTGCAAGGTCGCAGAAAATTGCGAGTTTCTCGCCTGTTTCGAAGAGACCGAACAGGTCGCCATGGAAGTCGTGGACTGGGTGGAAACCCTGTCACCAGACCTCGTTTCCAGCTTTGACCTTCTTTCCCAGTCATACAGTGAACTGAAGCAGACCCAGCGAATCACAGGGCAGGTTCTCACACGCAAAGCCAACAGGTTACGCCGCAATCTCCGTAGAATGCTGGAACTCTCCCCTGAGCACGACAGGGTTCAGAAGGCCTTTGATGACGAGAAGCTGGCAGCCAGCAAGTCCTTCATCGTGGTTCCAGACAGACAGAACCCGGACACTGGCCTGTCAGCGCATACGCTCCGTCAGTGGCAGCTCAGGAAACACTATGCGGTCACGCTGGCGATAGCTGACAGTCTGCATGATTTTGCTACCGGATTTCTGGGCTATCAGGGGCTGTTCCTGACCCTGACACTACCCGGAGAGTACCATGCCTGTTCCTATGAAGAAGCCAAGGCAGAAATCTCGCGACGCTGGAAAACCGTCAGACGCAAAGCCAGAGAGAAAGACGTCCTGCTTCTGGGCATGACAGCGCTCGAACTCCAGGACGATGAAACACCGCACTATCATATCCAGCTCTATATCGACCCAGCTCAGAGAGCATGGCTCGAAGAACAGATACTCCAAGCCTTTCCAAACGAGATTAAACGACAGGCGGAAGCCATCAAGGACATCCGCGATGTGCTGTCCGTCTCCCTCTATCTCACCAAGGACTACGGCAAGCCTGAGACCAGTCTGACCTTCATCGGTCTGACACGCGACATCCGAGCCCGTTACACGAGTATCTACGCAGGCAAGCGATACGGAACCCTGTCAGATGCCAGGATTGCCACAGCTCACAGACTGATAAAGCGGAAAGCCTTTGGCGGAACAGCGCTGCTTCTGATGCGTGGATTTTCCGATGAGAGGCTGAACCGAATATCAGCCCGTCATCCCGATTTCCATTATGTCCGTCCAGGAATGCCAAGGGTTCTGACAGCTCTGGTGCATGTCATGCATTTCAGGACAGTGAAGGATTTCAATACATCCCCTGTCAGCCAGACCTCCATGGTCAGACAGAAGGTTTCAGCAGGGAAAACAGGGGTTCATTCTGATTTTGTTCCAACTTGTTTAAATGACTGCCAAGAAGGTGTCCCCCATATTGGCCTCCCTTACGAACGGCTATGTTCCAGGAGTCAGCCCCCACCTACAGAGGCATAGGACATTGAAATCTGACTGGAAACACGGTGCAGAATGGACAGAAACGGGCAAGGGCGGGGTTGAACGCAAGTGTCTGTAGGGTCGCGGTTCAAGGTCATACCTCCTGTCGCCACGTTTCTCCATTTCAGGAAACGCCTGCTCCTGAATTGCAGGATTTGCCAATCTACGCCTTGTGTCTCTGGACATCGTTATGCACCGGGAAAGCCCTGTGGCAACGCGTTACTGGGAAAATGCAAGCCAATTGGCGCGCACGCTCTGTCAGACATAAATATTTTCCACGCAAAAAAAGAAGCTAACAGCACCGAGTTACTGTTTTTATGGGGAGAGGCTCACATTCCGTGAGGCCTCTCATTTACCAGAAAACAGTATCAGTGAAGGCGGGCGCCAAATGAGCACATCAGCTCATAATTTCGCTGACATTCTCATTCCTCGAGTTCCCGTTTTTCATTGAGATGACTCGTCACACATTCAAAAGAAAGAATGAGTTTTCTCATCTTTTTCTCACTTTTATTCAAAGCCTGAGCCTTATCTTTTTTACCACACATCTCAAAAAGGAGACGCGCTTCTTTAAAGCGAGAGGCCTCCGCTTCCAGGGCTTTCATTTCGCGGCATAGTTCGGTGATTGTGGTAGCAAGACTGCTCATGGCTGACCTCCCAGTCCTTCATAGGACCAGGACAGAGGCTTCTTGCCCTTCATCTCTGCCAGAAGAGAAAAGCCGAGGTCGAAATGGGCATGGAGAGCAATGGATGCCCCTACATTGAACTCCTCGGGAGCAAAGCGGATAAACCACTGAACGTACTGGGTTTCGCAAGCCCAGCTATGCCCGTGATACCGTTCCCAGTCCCGGAAAACCAGCAATCCCAACGCAACAAAGAGCGCGTTTCCGAAGCCTTTTCGCTCCGCCCTGATGTCTTCCTGCTCCCATCCCAAAGCACTGACTTCACTCGCTGGAATGCGTGAATCCAGAAAGAAGTTCAGCATATGGTCAGGCTTCACATCTCTCAAATATGCAGATTTTCTAAGAGTTTCAGCATACGCATTCGCACGTTTTGCTGTTGTGAACTCTTGTCCCTTCAGGTCTGCCCTGATGATGGAAACAATACGCTCGACCTCTGCCACTGACAGGGGAGCATTGCCTATATGGCTTGATGTTCCAAGGGATTTAGCTCTCTCGACTGCGTTCATTTCCGCAAGTTCGAACTGTTTCATTATATTATATACGTATGACATCTTCCTTTATCTTTCGCCTCCGTTTGTGGGGCAAGGAGACGTATAGCCCATACAGACCTCGATGTCAAGTATTTATTTGGTCGTTTCGAAAAATAAATGCTTTTTGATGAATCTATATATACAAATACTTATGCATCACTCAGAAATCACTTCCGAATACAGAAGACGATACACTCTCCCCTGCATCTCCCAGAGCTATAATGACTCACACGTGCGAGGGACATTATGAAAACGGAGACATTGCATATCCGGGTCAGACCGGAAGAACGGGAGAGACTAAAAACCACAGCAGGAGCACGCAGACTGTCTGCATGGTGCAGGAAAGTTCTGCTGAACGAACTGGCAGGAGGGGCTTCGATTGCAGAGGAGCTTCTGGCGTTACGTCGTGAGCTGTCTGCCATTGGCAACAACCTGAACCAGATAGCCAGACGACTGAATACAGGGGAACAGGTCGATATCGCTGCCCTGCCTGCGGACATCGACACCCTGAAAGCCCGCATCAACAGGGCTCTGAGGCGGGTGCGATGATACTCAAGAGCAATCCCATCAAAACCTCCTCCGGGTCAGGAGCCATTTTCCATCATCTTGTGGAGAAGACAGACGAGAACGAGCATATCCTGCTCTGGAAAGGCAGACGTCAGGATGTCGATGACTGTATCGCGGACGCAGCCGCCTTTCATCGTGTGAATGCCGTTCAGCACTTCCAGGTCTCTTCGAAAGAGAAGCTGACTGACGAACAGTTTGCGGACTGCATCACCATGCTCGCCAGAGAGTTCGGGTTTCAGGCCTCGGATGTGTGTCTTGCCGTCATCCACACCAAAACCCGCCACGATGGCAAAGCAGACAATCGCCACTGCCAGTTTCTGGTTCGCACGACGAATGCCGAGACCGGAAAGGTTCTCGATGTCTCGCATCGCTATGAACGTCAGGAAAAAGTCGCCCGTCTGTTCGAGCTGAAACACGGTCTTGAACTGACGAAGGGACGCCATAACGTGGCCGTGTATCACGCTGTTCCAGAGGAATACCGCGACCGTCTGAAGGCTCTCTGCGAAGGACCGCTCCCGAACTCCTGTCTGTCAGACCCGCAGTCCAGACAATCCCAGAGACAGGGAGCCAGTCCGTTCGACATCAAATACGCGGTCCGGGAGCTGTTCTCCCGTAGCCAAAGCTGGCAGGCATTTGAACAGACCCTCACAGAGCTTGGCTGGTCCCTGGAAGCAGGCCACAAGAAACCGGATGTCCTGATTCTGAAAGACGGAAACGGGGTCTTTGTGGGGTCTCTCTCCCGTCTGCTGGGCCTGAAAAAAGCCGAGCTTCAGCAGCTCAGAACAGACCCGGAAGCCATGAGACAAAAAGGGATAGCCAGCCCTGGCCCTCGTGACACACGAGACCCAACTGGCAAGGGGGAAACCCCCGTTGACCCCCATAGCGACAGAACGGAGGAGTCCGATGAGACTTCGGAGGAAAAGGAAAAATCTGGCTCCTCTTCCGGGTCTGCACTCCCCTCCCCTTCTCCGAACTCTCTGTCTCCAAAGCCTCACTGGCTGGGACCCATTGCTCCGCTTCTGCACTCATCCCGCTCTGCCATCACGGAGGGCATGTCACACGCGGAAATCCAGTCGGTCATCGACTTCAATGCTCAGGAAGCGGAAAGAGACAACCAGCTCCGTGAATTACTGCACGACCAGAAACGCTTTGCGGCCCTGCTGACCGAAATCCTTACCAGCTTTCAAAGCCAGTGGCAGAACCTGCCTCCTGAACCCTATCCCGACCCGAAAAGCCGGGATGCATCGGTTCTTCGCAAAACGCAGGAACAGAGACTGGCCCCCGCTCGTCAGGCGTGGAAACAGGCCAAAGAAAAAGCGAGTGTCTGGAATCTCTGGAACGGAGCTGACATCCAAAGAGCCAGAGCCGCGTTCGAGGGTCTGCTGCATCGCTATGGCTATGACCGTCACGAGGTCGGCAAACTCGACCTGCTGGACGATGACAATTTTGCCTATGCCGTGAACTGGATGGCGGAACGTGTCGTGTCAGGTCGGGAGCGTCAGCACAGGGCATGGCAGAAGACCCCCGAGGTTCGCAGATACCTGACAGCGAAAGCCGGGATAGAGAGACTGGTGGCTCATCTGGAAAAGACGCGGGATGTGGAACTGCTGCTCTTGGCAAGAACCAATCCGGAGGAGGCTCTGAAGCGTCTGGCAGACCTGACGAAGACAGAGGCTGGACAAACCAGTTCGCAATCCCTGCCTGTCAGGACAATTCCATCTCCCGACAGACAGAAGACACAGCGCTCCACTCTCTCGCTTTAAAGAGCTGCCTTGACCGTACTGCCGGAGAGCTTGGCATCGACCGAGCCATTCATCTGCTTGAACAGTTCAGCATACATGACCTCTTCAGCCCGTAAATCTTCCAGTGTCAGACGGAGGCCGGAGACATTGGAGAGGTTTTCACCGACCGGAATGACCGTCACCGAGAGATAGGCCATCTCATGGGGTGTCGTGTAGGTCAGCGGTTCATTCGCTTCCGCAGTCGTCCCGGTCTGGGTCGTCACGACCTTTCCATCCGGTCCGGCATAGGCTGTCCCGGAGGGTGTGCCGTAGCGGGTCATGGGCTGAAGATGCAGACCGTATTTGGATGCGATATCCGCCTGAAGGTCCGTGTAATGCGGGGAGGCTTCCATGGGAAAGGACGCAGACCGTTCAATCTTCGTGACCACCGCCCCCATCACAGGAATGGACAGGCGCACAGTCAGGCTGTCCTGTCCCTTCTGACAGGTCAGGGTGCTGGGGAAATACTGCGTGTTGACCCCGACACCCTTGTAGGTGGTGGACAGATAGGTGTTCGTCACCTGAGGAGCTTTGCCGCAATAGGACGTCAGGGTGCTGGTGGCGTCGGCCTGTGTCATTCCGAGCCTAAGACCAAGAATGCTGTCCTGCCCGAACACGTTGTCGAGGGGCTGATAAGTCACGGTCTGCCTGAGATGCACCCCGCCATTGTCGGGAGGCGTCTGAGGCTGGGACGGTGGCACAGACAGTCCCAGAAGATGGGCACAGGCCGGTGTGATGAGACCCTGATTGTGCGCCAGCAGACACTGGGTCAGGCTCTGGGCATGGACGGAGAGCGGAACAGTGCTGACAGCCAGCACGAGGACGAAAGCCGGAAGGAAAGACCTGCTCATGACGTTACTGCCTCAGTCCGCTGCCGCCAGTATTCTGGCTGGTGGTAAAGCTGTGATGGACCACGATGTCCTTGTGGAGTGTCACCTTGAGGATATTGCTTTTGGCGCTGTCTCTGGTTCCCAGAACGCCAAGCCCTACCACGTCCTGCACCATGGACAGACCATCCTGCCGGGTGGACGAATACACATACACCCACTGCTCATTGCCGTTCTCGAAGGACGTTTCGGACGGCTCGCCGTAGAGCTGACGGAGCTGGGACGAGGTTGTGACACCATCGCGAATGGAGCGGTCCACATCCGCAGCCGTGACACTCTTCAGGGAGGCATTGCCAGCCGAGGAGCAGGCACTCAGACAGCCCAGTACAACAGCCAGAGCCGCTGTTTTCATCATCGTCAAGACGGTTTTCCTTTTTGATGGAGAAGCAGAGCCCACGTCACAGGCTCTCAAGAAAGCGGGGGTTGCTGTTGATGGTGTCGCTGAGGGTCTTGATGGCCTGTCGCTTGTTCTGAAACAGACGCCACAGAACGCGCAGAAACCCGATGACCACGAACAGGGCGCCAAACAGGATGACAGCGACCATGCCCCAGGTCGCCACAAGCCAAAGCGGATTGGTGCCCTGACGGGTGTAATGACCAACCAGATTCCGGAAGATGTCTGCCCCCTTCAGAATCAGGGCAAGGACAAGCAGAACCATCAGAGCGCGGGCCGTCATCCTGCCAACGGAGGCAAACAGAACCGACCACG
>NZ_BANH01000009.1 GCF_000964465.1 Gluconobacter thailandicus F149-1 = NBRC 100600
CAATGTAGCCAATCTGAATGCTTACCGTCGGAGCCTGAATTTTTGCTGTTAGGGTCGATGCTGCCCAATCAGTAAACTGTATCGGGCATACCGGTTTTCTCCTGTCCGGTTGAGCGCTCCGAGCGTGACAAGCTCTGCCAGGTCACGAGTTGCCGTGGCAGACGTTGCCCCGGTGATGGACCGATAATTCTGGGCGCTCAGACCACCTTGAAATCCATCAGGCCCTTCAGCCAGCATCCGAAGCAAAGCCTTTTCCTGACGAATGTTCAGCTTTCCCCGAAGGCGGTCCAGAAGCCTCGTCTTCTCAATCAGGAACCGAATGGTCTGAAGCGTGCGAGATTGAGCTTCCAGTACGATCTGGGAAAACCAGACCATCCAGCCTTCTATCCGGTTTGTCTCACTGGCTCGGTGCAGTTCGAGATAATACACCTTCTTGTGCGTATTGATGGTCGCAGCCAAAGCCGTCAGCGTCGGAGCTTCAAGACTTTGCGCCAGTGCTTTTTCAGCAATGGCCCTTCCGATGCGACCGTTCCCGTCTTCGAAGGGATGGATGGTCTCAAACCACAGATGCGCAATCGCAGCCCGTTCAATCGCGGGTAAGGGGTCAGTCCCATATGGAGCTGTTCTGTTGAACCAGCCAATAAACTGGGTCATCTCGGAAGGCACGCTTTGAGATGACGGGGCCTCAAAATGGATGTGCGGTTCATGAAGGGGGCCGGAGATAATCTGCATGGCCTCAGCATGAGTTCGATATCCACCGATGACGTCCAGATCGCGACGGCCGTTCATGAGCATGGCATGCCAGTCAAACAGACTTTGGTCCGTTAAAGGAGAGGCATAATGACGATACAGATCTGCCATCAGTTCAGCGGCTCCTGCCTCGGCAGGCGTGGAACGTCGCCTGTCTGCTGCAAAGCCTAGCTGTCGGGCAATCGAGGATTGAACACTGGCCCGATCAAGCACCTCGCCTTCAATGGCCGAGCTCTCGACCATTTCCTGAGAGATCATCTGAACGACAAGCTGCTGACTGGCGTCTTTGTCGAGATGCTGCATGGCACCTACGACAATGCCTGCTCCCTTTAGGAACTGCGTTTCAGCATCCCTCAACCGGATTTTCTCAAACTGAAAGTGCGGCCAGTCAGGAAGCTGCCAGTTCCAACGCATGATCGATACCTCAGAGTTATATCGATCACTTTATCTGTATTTTATGATTGATAGAAGTTTAATCTATCAATCATCCTTACGACCAATTTTCCCGCACATAAACCCGGAATAACCCGCAACGGACTAGACCGATTTCATGACAAGATTTCTCATCCTTTCATCCGGATATGTGTAGTGTCGTGCAGCCCTTGACGGACCAAAGTTTTTCTCCAAACCTGTACTCCATAACGTTCACTGAGAAGAGCTTCATATTCCGCCGTTTTCTGCCGAAATTGAGACACTCCCAGCATCTCAAAAATGATGCGGAGCTGGTTCGAGTTCCGCAGCTCGCACCAGTTTTTTTTGAAAAGACGAAATACGCTTTCCGAATTCTGTGTAAGTTTTTGTCCGCCACAGACAAAACGCTTTGCTTTGATTCGTAGGCCCACGACGATGTTCTGAACTGGGTGTTCAGTTTCCGCGCTCGGCTCAAGCGCGGAAAGATCTTACTCTATTTTTTGATTTCAAAGACGGGGCAGGCCTAAATTCTCACGCAAGGTGCGTCCAGCGTATTCCCGACGCAGAAGCCCCCGTTTTTGCAATTCGGGAACAACCAGCGTCACGAAATCCCGGATACCGTCAGGTGCAGACGTGAACATAATGTTGAAGCCATCTGAAGCTCCCGTCCGGTACCAGCCTTCCATATCATCCACAATGGATTGAGGCGTCCCTACCAGAATTCGGTGGCCACCTTTGGTAAAAGTCCTGAGGACATCCTTGGTCGTAGGAGCTTCGCGCCTGATCCAGTCCACAATAAGAGATTGTCGACTTTTGTGGCTATTGGTCTCTTCCACGTCTTTCAGTCGGATAGGCTGTCCGTCTGGCCACTGGGACAGATCAATGCCCAGACTGGCGTAGGCCGAAAAGCTCCGCAGAACTTCTCCCGCGTTCAGGCAGCTCAGATAAGTCTCGAATTTGCCACGCGCCTCATCCTCCGTGCGTCCCACAAAAGGCGCTAACCCAGGAAGGATCCGCAAGTGCGCTTCTGTTCGGCCGTAGCGCCGTGCCCGATCCAGAACATCTGCTCTGTAATCCCGTCCCGCAGCAGGGTCATATTCTGCCGTGTAAATGACTTCACCAATGCGCGCCGCCAGTTCCTTCCCTGCCCCTGACGCCCCCGCCTGAGCCAGAACGGGACGGCTTTGAACGGGAGGAGGCGCATTCAGCGGACCCGCGACACTGTAAAAGTGCCCTTTGTGATTAAGGGGGTGAACCTTGGCTGGATCGAGCCATCGACCGCTTTCTTTGTCCCGCAGGATCGCATCCGGTTGTACGCTCTTCCATAGCCCAGTCACGACATCCACGAACTCGTGCGCGCGCTCATAACGCTCCTGATGATCGACATGTCGTGGCAGATTGAAGTTTTCGCCTCCACCCGTCGCAGTCACGACATTCCAGCCAGCGCGTCCATTACTCAACCGATCCAGCGTGGCGACACGCCGGGCCACATTATACGGCTCATTGAATGTTGTGCTGGCTGTGCCAATCAGGCCGATATGCCGCGAAGTGACAGCCAGTGCAGACAGGAGGGTAAAAGTGTCCCACCGGGCCAGCACAGGGGTATCAGCGATCGCTGAAGGATCAGGAATGGGCAGCATGTTGTCGTACAGAAATATGCTATCAAAGCGCCCCTGCTCCAGCAGATCCACATATGAGCGATACCGCTCAAAACTGATATCTGCGTCCACATCTTCGCCCGGTGCCCGCCAGGCATCTCCGTTCGTGGCGGAACCGGTCAGATACGCTCCAAGTGCGAAGCTGCGGCCTGGTGAATAAGACATCTGCAACCCTTTTGTCAGAACGTGAAACTGCCATCCATGACGGCCTGCGCATTCAGTTTTCCAGAGATCATTCCCGTCTCGGCCATGAAGTCGGAAACCTGCTGTTGCTTGGCAACGATATCTGGCGTTAGGGGAATAATCGTCCCGCGCATCGTGCGTACGACATCCTTCGCTACAGGAAGGGATAGGCCGACTTCTTCTGCCCACACCTTAGCATAATCGTCTGTATGGGTTTGCATCCACTGATGCCCGGCCTTAAGCTGCTGCACATAACTCACCAGCCCTTCCCGGTTCTTTTCCAACGCTTCCCGAGTGGCCACGACATAGCTTAGGCCGCTCATGAGCTGACCACCGTTCACGATCTCGCGTGCTCCATTGGAGACCTTGGCGTCCGAAATGTAGGGCCCCCATGTTGCCCATGCATCTACGGCGCCCGTTTGTAAGGCCAGTTTTGCCGCCACAAGGGGAATGAAAACAAACCGAACATCGGTCGCTTGAAGCCCCGCTGCTTTCAGTGCCGCCAGAACGAGATAATGACCGGTCTGCCCCTTCAGGGTCGCAATACGCTTTCCTTTCAGATCCGCGACAGATCGGACGGTACTGTCTGGCTGCACGACGACAGCCGTTGTCGTTCCATCCGTCTGCACGCCTGCGATCGCCCTGATTTCATCAGATCCACTCTGGGCAAAGACCAGCGGCGCATCCCCGATAACCCCGGCATCAATGGCTTTTGCCGTCAACGCCTGTATCAGCATCGGAGCCCCGGCAAACAGGCTCCAATGAAGGGGTGACGAAGCGTTATCTCCTATTCCTGCTGCTTTCAGAAGAGAGCGTGCCCCTCCCTTCTGATCCCCGATGCGCAAAGGTTCCGCGGCGTAAGCACCCGAAATGCCATGCCGGTGGACCGCAGCGAACAAAAGACCTCCCAGCCCGAGCATAAGGCTGCGTCGACGTGTCAGTGTCATGAGTTCACCAGCTCCAGGCGACTTTGCCATAGTAATATCCTCCCTCCGCACCGTAGATGGCGGCGGAACTGTAATTCGGGTTCACCTGAAGAAGAGATGCAGCACTCTGGGCTGTTGCACTCAGGGTCTGTGGGCGATGATTGAAAACGTTATTTCCGCCAACAGACACTTTGATACGGTTCGGGAAGCGATAGGTCAGATCGAAATCTACCAGCCACGCAGGAGCAACAGTCTCGTCGTAGGCAGCCCCTCGATCACTCAGCAGCTTGGTTGCAGAGTAGCGTGAGAGGCGAAGCGTGGTGGACCAGCGCTGGATATTCCATGTCGCATTCAGGCGGATGGTATTGCGCGGATAAAGCGTCGTGATGTTTCCGATCTGGCTGCGGAACAGAGCCGTAATACCAGACCCAAGATTGACGTTAAGTGGATTGACCCGAATGATCTGATGCTGCTGCTGATTCATCATCAGGCTCCATGTCACGGAGCCCGCACGACCAAAACGCGTCAGGTAATGAGCCTGAAGATCCAGACCTGTCGCTCTCGTATGTGCAGCGTTCCGTTCATAGGTATAGCCGTAATAACGCCCATCATTAGGAACCACGCCTGCCGAATGCAGGATCTCCAGCACGCGAGCGCCTGCAACCCCTGAACCCGCCACAGAAATCGGAACAATCTGGTTGAAAATATCAATTCGATAGGCATCCAGCGAGATGTCCAAGTTCTTTACAGGTGTCAGAACAAAGCCAACGTTGAAATTATGAGACGTCTCCGGCTTCAGAGTTGTTGCCCCTAAAGCGCGCGCACCCGGATTATCCACGGAAGCATAGGTCGTATAAGACTGCACAAGCTGGTTGGTACTTGGGAGTACCGAGTAATAGAGTGCAGTACTCTGAAAATACTGCTGCTGAAGTGTCGGGGCATGAAAGCCATTACTGGCAGACCCTCTCAGAGCCAGCCAGGGCGTGACCTGATACCGCACTGAAGCCTTTCCGCTCAGTGTGTTTCCAAAATCGCTATACTGTTCGTCACGCCCGGAAAGATTGACAGTCAGATCCTTGGTCAGTTTCTGAGTCAGGTCCAGATAGAACGCCCCGTTCATGCGAGAGTGTGTTCCAGCCTGCGAAGGTGACGTAAAGCCCAGCCCTGAGGCTCCGGGCAATGCCGGGCTGGCACTTGGAAAGACATAACTGGCTGGAAAAACGTACCCACCATCAGCATAGGAGGCGGGTTCACCTGCCGAAACACCATATTCATTGTACCGGTATTCAATTCCTCCCGCGACCTGAAGGGGGCTGGAAAAAAGACCAGTGCGAAAGCTGCGTTTGATATCGAAATCTGCTGTCAGTTCAGAATTATCCAGCGATTGAAGATGGAATTTGTGCTGGCTGTCTGGCCCGAGGGAATTGTTGAGGGTATTCTGAATACCGATACTGCTGAGATTACGCCCGTAATTGACGCCTGCATCCCACTGCCAGCCGAAGAAATCGCGACCACGAACACCGCTGGTGATCTGAAAATCATGATCTTCCGTCGTATCCGTTGGCAAGTATCCCTCGGGGTAGACGCTCATGATGTTCTGCTGGGAATTGGACGGCCGGTACCAGGCAGATGCGAAAATCGTGCGATGGCTGTACGTTCCATAAGAATAGAATGTTGCTGCGTCCGAGAGAGGAACCTCCATGTTGTAGGCGATACTCTGTCGCTGTGATTCTGGCTGTCCCGAGATCTGGCGGTAACGATTTCCGCTCTCTCGCGGGTCCTGTTCACCATTGGCCAGAAGCGGATAGAGGAGAACCGGCTTTCCTCCTTGCGTTCTGGGAACATATCCGGCGTTATTGGTCGCCTGATTTCCAACGAATTCAGCCGTGATATTCAGAAATCCGCTGCGACCGATCTTGAAACCCTGATTGTAATTCAGGTTTCCCCCACGTCCGTAATCCCCCAGAGTGCCAACCGTCCAGCCATACTGATTATACCCCAGCTCGGCACTCCCTCCGTGATTGGCGGATTTGAGGATAATGTTGATCACCCCGGCAATGGCGTCCGATCCGTATTGGGCAGCGGCACCGTCCTTGAGAATTTCGACATGATCCACTGCGGAAAACGGAATCATATCCAGATCGACCGGTGACTGCCCCTGCATGGCGCCTCCATAAAACACGGAGGACATCGTATGACGGCGCTTGCCATTTACGAGAACCAGCGTTTCGTTAGCGGGAAGCCCACGCAGAGACATGGTTTTCGTCGTGAAGCCGAGCTGACCGGGATATCCAGGCGTATTATTGATGGATGGATCAAGCGCTGTCAGGGCGTTCCGCAGACTGGTCTGCCCGGTTTTTTTCAAATCATTTGCCGTAAAAATGGCGATGGGCGCCATGCTTCGGGAAGCTTTAACTGCCGTACGGGTGCCCGTTACAATGACATTTTCTGCCGAAACACTGGTGTCATGATCTGTGTCAGTCCCTTCCCGTGCCTCAGCGGGAAAGGAAATCAACGACGTGCAGCAGGCCCCAAGCATCGTGCCATATAGAAAACGCCAACGATAAGAAGCCGTTCTGAACATGAAAGGTTGCTTTCCTGCACTCTGATTGAGGTACAGGGGGTAAAAAATTGTCCGCGTAAATAAAAACGAAATATTATTATCTCACGTATGACTAAAGATAATATAGAACTTGCCTGTATCGGATTGAGCCAGGACGCAAGAAATCAGGTCCTCTTTACGTGGAATTCTGGGGGCATGTTCAGGAGAGGTCCAGCTTAAGGAACGGGCGGGATGCACAAACAAAATCGGCTCTGGTTTTTGCCTGCCGGGAAGGCAAAGCAATACGTTCTCAGTAACGGCTGCTGCGCCTGAAATTTGCACGCAACAGCGATGCATCTCACAACTTTAATATCAAAAATCTGAAGAAATGGTTCCGGTCATTGAAAACCGGGGCAGCACATAAAAAGACGCACCACTTCCCCCTGCAAGAGTGCTACCGTCAAGCAGAGTGACGTTGCGATAGTTATCGGTAATTCCGGTTGTCCCGACGCGAATAACTGACCCTGTCAGATTTGAAAAATTCAGACGGAATGTCGGTGTTTTCAGGAAATAAAGTGGCTTGAAATGATATCCAAGTGCCAGAGTATTCGTGACGAACCCAGGCATTCTCTGATCATTCACGAGCGTAACAGACTGAGGCCCCGTATAGTGGAGACTGAAGTTTCCGAAAAATCCTGCATTGCTATACGTAAGACCAAAATTCGCCAGAACCCTAGGCGTCAGAATGGACTGCTTTCCTTTTGTCGGGAGATAGGTGTCTCCATAAGGAATGTTGGAATCAAATGTGCCGTGCAGGTACTCAATAGAGGCATAGGGGCTGAAATGATGGAATTCGCGTCCTGCAATCATGGCATCAAAGCCTCGAATTGTCTGGTTTCCCGCGTTTGAAACCGCATAGGCTGTATTGGGAAGATATGTTGTTAAAAGTCGGTTTGTAATATTCGAATTAAACGCCGCGATATCGAGCGTCAGATAGCGGTTATTATAGCGATACCCAATTTGCTCGGTGATTGAATACTGGTTTTTGGGCAGAGATGTCGATGCCGAAAGCTGGGACGGCGATGGCTGACGGAAATCCCCTTCTGCATTCAGGTAGATCTGACTGTGTGTATCAAGCTTGTATGAAACTGACAGATGCGGCAACGGCGCTGTCGAATTCGCACCAATCGTAAATTGGCTTAATCCTGAAGCCCTGTCCCAGTAGTTGGACATAACATACTTGAAACCTGCATTTACGAGCAATCGATCGTCGAAATATTTTGCTGTATCTTCAATGAAGAACGAATTCAGTTCGTAACCAGCGTTGTACCGGTAAATCGCCTCCTGACCATCCGCCGTGTAAAGTTTATAGGCAGCATCATTGGTCTTGGCGTTGCGGCCATTTTCCTTCGTGGCCATCGTTGGGAAGAAATAATCGACGGCATTATTTTCATACCAGTAGCCAAAAGAAAGATGATTATGGCGATCAATGTCATATCCGAGCTTGGCCACAAGCCCTACCTGAGGAGACCAGTGCTGGGCCCAGTATGTGCTGAGTGGCGCGGAGGCATCTACTTTTTGTCCGTTTCCATAATAATAAGTTGCCCCTGTGGAAGATGGCGTACCGGCTGAAGAGCCGTCCCATCCAAAACCGGTAGCAAAATAAGGCGACAGGTCGAAACTTAGGCGTTTATTGATGATGATGTGAGCTTGCGTCGTGACAAAAAACTGGTTCCAGGAATCAATATTTCCCTGCCAGTAATTCCCGGCCGAGGTGGAATTTCTGTCCCAGATATTTGTACGATTATATCCGTTTCCAGTGTGCTTGTAATCGTAGAACGTCTTGGCATCTGGATAGGCATCAATCGTGAACATTGAATTATTCCAGGAACCAAAAAACTTTACGGTCGAGCCGTTCGTAAATTCCTTGAATAATCCGACATCGACATGTGTTCGCCGGTTCGTTCCCGCCCCCATCCATTGGCGCGAATGTGTATTTGAAACCGAAATGTAAGACCGAATTCCTGAATTTCCTATTTCTCCGGATTCTAGTCGCACAAACTCACGCGACATATTATTAGTGCCATAGGAGAAATCCATGCTCCCACCGGCTTTCTTGCCCGGTGTGTAAGTCCGCTCATCGAGTGTGCCGGCTGTCGCATTAGACGCCGGAGCATCAATGGGAGAACTGCCAGGTGTCATAGTGACAGTTTCGATATTTTCTGCATCCACATTCTGCTGGAGATACGCAGCCAAAGATGCTGGGGCGCCATCAAGAAGGAGCGCCGTATCAGCATCTGTGAAGCCCCGCATATAAAGAGCGCCGCCTTTTATCCCCGATGTATCCGGCATCGCGATACTGACACTCGGCAGATTTTGCACGACATCCAGCCCGGTGGATGTGGGACTTCTCATCTCGATATATTGCTTCCCGACAGATTGCACTGCATACGGAGCGGTCTCCACGCGCATCATGCCGCCGCCGGAATCGCGTGCACGTCTTGACCCCCTGACCCCGACATTTTCTTCACTGGTCGCCGTCATGGATGTTCTGTGAGGACGGGTTTTTGCGGATGGAGGTGCGACAGAATGTTTGGTCGGGACATGTCGCGCCCGTGATAACGGTGCCGCTTTAAGACTGTCAGTCTCCAATACAATGATCGTCGAACCCAAAATGGTACTGAGAAGCAAACGAGAAACCAGTGCTTTCACTTTTTTTCTCCGACATTCAGGGCAGTCAGGAAAGTCGCTCTGTATATATTACGATATGATAATGAAATATTATGTATTTTCTAGTCAACGAAAATCTGAAAAATTATTCAAATAATATAAATAAAATACCCACAAACAGCGTTAGCCGAATGATAGTGCATCATTCGGCTTTCGAAAATTATTGACCGGAATTTGAGGTTCTACGTCAAACAGATCAGAAGTCTTCTTCACACCTCAGAAGAACATTCCGGACCTTCTGGATCATCTCCCTGATTTGGTCTGGGGTCGAAATAAATGGCGGCCCAAAGGAAATCGTGTCTCCCGTTACTCTCAAAAGTACACCTTCTTGCAAGCCGTATTCGAAAAGCTGAACACTTCGGAGGGCAGATTTTTCAGGCAGCGGAGAAAGTTCGATAGCTGCTGTAAATCCGATATTTCGTAAATCCTTTACGGAACTCAGACCCCGAAGTGAATGGACTTCCTCTTCCAGCACTGGTTCAAGTGCCCTCACCCGCGCATTCGTATCTTCCTCTTCCATAATATCAAGGACAGTATGAGCGACGGCTGCTGCCAGAGGATGCCCAGAATAAGTGTAGCCGTGCGCAAACTCTATCGCGCTTTCCGGACCGCTCATGAATGTCTTGTAAATTTCAGATGTGACAATGACACCTCCCATCGGCACGATCCCGTTCGTGACGGCTTTGGCAAACGTAATCATGTCAGGTGTGACGCCAAATCTCTGGGAGGCAAAGTTCTCTCCCATGCGGCCAAATCCGGTAATTACTTCATCAAAAATAAGAAGAATGCCGTGCTTCGTGCAGATTTCCCTGAGCTTCTGAAGATACCCAATGGGAGGCACCAAAACACCTGTAGATCCCTGCACGGGCTCCACAATTACCGCAGCAATCGTGGAGGCGTCATGGAGGGCTACCAGTCTTTCAAGATCATCGGCCAGACAAGCTCCCCATTCCGGCTGCCCTTTTGAAAAGGCGACATGAGCGTGGTCATAGGGATGACGAAGATGATCAACGCCCGGCATCATGACCGTCGCAAACATCTTCCGGTTGGAAACGATGCCGCCAACAGACATTCCGCCGAACCCGACACCATGATAGCCGCGTTCCCGCCCAATCAGACGGAAACGCCCACCGTCTCCACGCAATTTATGAAACCCGATGGCAATTTTCAGCGCTGTATCAACAGCTTCTGATCCTGAATTTGCAAAAAAGACATGTTCCAGTCCGTCTGGAGCCATCCTGGCAATGCGCGCTGCCAGCGTGACCGCTGGCGCATGTGTCATTTGGAACCCTGGAGCAAAATCCAGGGTCTCTGCCTGCTGACGGAGGGCCTCTACAATACGGGGATGTCCATGCCCAAGCGGCGTACACCATAGCCCGGACAGGCTATCAAAAACGGTGCGACCGTCAGCCATTGTATAATAAGGCCCCTTGGCCAAAGCCACGACACGATGATCGCCCCGACCATTCACCAGCCTGTTGGCGGTAAAAGGCATCCAGTTGCGGCCTTCACTCATCGCGAGCGCGCACAGGCTTTCATTTTTCAATTCGTTCATTGGACTCTCTCTGTGCCATTCAGAGCAGTGCTCCTGAATGGCTTGCGCTCCACGTATCGGCCCTGTCCACGCTCGGCGCGCAACGTGCCATCATCCCAGACCACACGCCCCTGGCTGATGGTTTTTTTTGCCACCCCAGTGACCGTCATGCCTTCATAAATGTTGTAGTCGACGTTCTGGTGATGCGTACCGGACGAAATGGTTCGTGTGGCCAAAGGGTCCCACAAGACGATATCTGCATCCGCACCGGTAGCAATCAGCCCTTTACGGGCATGAAGATTGAAGATGCTCGCCGTATTGGTGGACGTCACTGCAACGAACTGCTCCGGGGTAAGCTTTCCGCTTGCGACCCCGTGATGCCACAGAACGCTCATACGATCTTCAATGCCGGGAACGCCATTGGGAATACGCGTGAAATTTGTCAGCCCCGTTTCCTTCTGGGATCGACAGAAGCAGCAGTGATCTGTAGCCGTTGTCTGCAACTGGCCCGATGAAAGGCCACCCCAGAGCGCCTGCTGATGGGATTTTTCCCGGAAGGGCGGACTCATGACGTACCGGGACGCCTGCAACCAGTCTGAGGACTGATAAACGCTGTCATCAAAAACCAGATGCTGGGGAAGCACCTCTCCATAGACCTTCATGCCCCGCAGTCGCGCCGCGGCAATGGCGTCGGTCGCCTCCCGGGTAGAGACATGCACGATGTAAAGTGGCGTGTTGCTGACGGATGCCAGTGTGATAGCCCGTTGGGTCGCTTCCCCTTCGACACTGGCCGGACGGGAAAGCGGATGAGCATCCGGACCGGTTCTGCCTTCCTTCAACAATGAGTCCTGAAGGAATGAAACAGCGTCTCCGTTTTCAGCGTGCACGGTACACAAAGCGCCCAGTTCGCCCGCACGACGCATGGAGTTGAGAAACGTTTCATCATCCACCATCAAGGCATTCTTGTAGGCCATGAAATGCTTGAAGGAATTGACCCCACACTCCCGTACAAGCGTGCCCATGTCGTCATGAACCTGCTCATCCCAGTGCGTTACCGCGACATGAAAGCCATAATCGGAAGCCGCTTTCTCAGCCTTGTCCCGCCATGCTTTCCAGGCATCATGCAGGGACTGCTTTTGATCAGGAATAACGAAGTCGATAATGCTGGTGTTTCCACCAGCCAGCCCGGCGGCGGTGCCGGTATAAAAATCGTCACTGGCTGTCGTGCCCATGAAGGGCATTTCCATATGGGTATGTGGGTCTATCCCGCCCGGCATGACAAGCAGTCCGTCAGCCTCGACAATCGTACTGCCGATCGGCGCATCCATGTCCGGCTGAACGTCTGCAATCCGTCCGTCGTCATCACACAGGACGTCTGCGCGAAACCGCCTTTCCGACGTAACAACTGTTCCACCCTTGATCAGGAGCATGACATCCCTTCCATTCAGGAAAAGCGATTGGCACAATGTCGTTGTCTTACCGAAACTGTATGGCTAATCTGACCATTCGGTCAACATAACGATTGCACTGCCGGATTTTTTTTCGAGAACAGGGATCATCAGTCATGACACAACTGCCGGACGTGCACGCCTCAAGTCGTTTGACAAATGCCGACCTGGCGCCTGTTCAGGACAGACACTGGGCCTGGAAAGACTATCTTTTCCTCTGGATGTCGGATGTTCACAGCGTCGCTGGATACATGACAGTCGGTACATTCTTCGCCATGGGACTCCCGGTCAGCAGTGTCCTTTTCGCCCTTCTGGTCGCAATCATTGCCGTACAGGTTCTGTGCAACCTGATCGCCGTGCCGAGTCTGCGTTCTGGTGCCCCCTTCCCGGTTATTATCCGGAGTGTCTTTGGTGTTTATGGGGCCATCATTCCTGCCCTTGTACGGGGGATTATCGCAATTGGCTGGTACGGAATTCAGACCTGGCTGGCATCGAATGCCGTTGTCCTGTTTCTGTTACGCGTGATGCCCTCTCTGACGGCTTACAGTGATGTGCATCAGCACGGCCTGCTTGGACTATCCATGATGGGATGGCTCGCATTCCTGCTGATCTGGTCCCTGCAACTGGCCGTGTTCTGGCGTGGCATGGAGTCCATCCGTCACTTCATCGACTGGTCCGGCCCGGCGATTTATATCATGATGGTTCTTCTGGACGGCATTCTGCTCTGGAAAACCCGTGGGCAAATCAGCTTTTCCGCTCTCCCGCGTTCAGATCTTACCCTGAGCCAACACCTGACCGGGCTCCTGAACGTCATCTCCCTGACAATTGCTTTCTTCTCTCCCATTGTTTTGAATTTCGGTGATTTTTCGCGATATGGCGTCAGTATCGAGGCTGTACGACGCGGAAATTTCTGGGGCCTGCCCATCAATTTCATGGCGTTCTCCGCCCTTGCCTTGACGACAGTTACGCTAACTCAGCCTGTCTTTGGAACAATCCTGATTGATCCTGTCGAAACGGTGACCAGACTTGATAATCAGACCATCATGCTTGTAGGGATTCTGACATTCGTTGTGGCAACCATCGGCATCAATATTTCCGCCAATTTTGTCTCTGCTGCCTTCGATTTTTCCAATATCGCGCCTGCTTCGATTTCGTGGAGAGGCGGCGGGATTATCGCGTCCATTGGCGCCATCATCCTCACCCCATGGAATCTTTACGCTCAGCCCGCCCTGATCCATCTCACCCTTGATGTTCTGGGACTGTTTATTGCGCCGGTCACGGGTATTCTACTGGCAGATTACTACCTCGTTCAGCGACAGACGCTGGACGTGAACGCGCTCTATAGTACCGATCCCGCAGCCCGATACTGGTATCGCAGAGGCGTCAATCCAGTAGCGGTCTGGGCGCTGGTGCTTGCTGTCCTTGTGGGATTGGCTAACGTGTTCGTGCCTGCGCTGGCCGCATTTCAGAACTTCGCCTGGTTTACGGGATTTTTCTCTGGCCTGGCTTTCCACCTTCTGCTGACACGTCTGGCGCCAACGGGCGGAAAAGCGGGCCAACAAGCGTCATGATCGTGGCAATACCGGTTTCGTAGTCCGCATCAGTCAGGGGCGCGCGGTCCAGAACGGCCTCGTATTGAACCTGCATGTCCGCATAGGCTTGCGTACCTGACCAGAGCAGGAAGAGAAAATGTGTTGGGTCGATGGGGGCCATGATACCCCTTGCTTGCCAGTCGAGGAAAATCGCCACATGACGAGCCACATGAGCGCGTAATTCTCCTTTCAGGAAGTCCTGCACCATGAGCCCTCCCGAAAGAAGCTCCTGTGCAAACAGGCGCGAACCTTCTGGGCGCGTGCGGGAGAATACTATTTTGGCTTCAATGTAGCCACGCAGCCCCTCCAGTGGATCTCGCTCAGGAGACAGCCAGGTATCAGCGTCCGTCAGCCAGACATCCAGAAGCCGGGTCAATGTGGCGTTGTAGAGCTCTTCTTTGGAGCCAAAATAGTAAAGGATATTCGCTTTGGGGATATCGCAGACCTTCGCAATATCCTCCAGGCGAGTCCCTTTCAGGCCGCGCGTACCGAACGTCCATTCTGCCGCGTTGAGAATCTGCGGAATGGTGGCACGTCGAGGTGCCCCGGCTTTTGCTCTCTTTCTGGGGCTCGGAGCTGCCTCCAGACTGTCTTTTGGCACCGTATTGCTCCCGGCCTGCTATGCGGGAGCAGATTTTTGACAGTTCTCCGGCCGAACGACAAGCCCCTGCCTCTCGCGAGGATCTAGAAGGTGCTATCGGCGCGCAGAACAGCTCCGAGAAGAACATTGGCCCCTGCCTCGGCTTCGCTTTCGGTAATGCTTTCTTCCTCGTTATGGCTCAGGCCATCCCTGCACGGAACGAAAATCATGGCCGTCGGAGCAACTTTGGCCAGATAGGCTGCATCGTGGCCCGGACCAGAAACGATCGGGAGTGGCTCATACCCCATCTGCCGCGCGGACTCCGCAACCATGTCCACGCAACGGGCATCGAAATGAACAGCCGGAGCATCCCAGATCGGAACAATATCCAGCGTCACGCCAGCCACCTCTGCAATCTGGCGAAAGCGGGACATAAAGTCCTGCTCCATCGCCGCAACCACAGCGTCATCACGGTGCCGAATATCAACGGTAAAGAACGTCTCACCCGGCACCACATTGTTGCTGTTGGGTCTGTTCTCGATCAGGCCGACCGTCCCTACCGCTCCCGGGGCATTTGCAAGAGCCACGTCCGAGAGGGCAACGATCATTTTTGAGGCCGCCAACAGAGCATCATGCCGCATCGGCATCGGGGTCGATCCCGCATGCGCGTCCTTGCCTTTTACCGTCACTTCATACCAGCGCATACCCTGCACGCCCGAGACAGCTCCGATGACCCGGTTCTCCACTTCGAGAATAGGCCCCTGTTCGATATGAAGTTCAAAATATGCGGTTATTGGATGGTCTCCACAGTTTTCTTCCCCCCGGTAACCAATTGCTACCAGTTCGTCCCCAAATCGCGCGCCGGCTCGATCGCGCTTGTCCAGGACTTCCTGCTCAGTGAACACCCCTGCAAAAACGCCAGAGCACATCATCGGAGGCGTAAAACGGGAGCCTTCCTCGTTCGTCCAGTTGATCAGTTCAATGGGATGTCGCGTGACATGCCCGGCCTCATGAAGTGCGCGTAGCACTGCCAGACCACCCAGAACACCGAGAATACCGTCAAATTTTCCACCCGTCGGCTGGGTATCAAGATGACTACCCATGGTGATGGGAGGCAGGCTGGCATCCTGGCCCGGACGTCGGGCAAACATGTTCCCCATCGTATCAACAGTAATGGTGCAGCCCAGCTTTTCGCAGGTCGATGCAAACCATTCCCGAACCTGCCTGTCCTCCTGCGTCAGTGTCAGGCGACGAATACCACCTTTGGGCGTCCCACCAAACCGGGCGGTATCCATCAGATCTGCCCAGAGAGCGTCCCCATCAATGCGGATGTTGCTTTGAATCATGCCGGTTGTCCTTCGTCAGTTCGTAGGGATACGCCCTGCCCTGGCTGGGCGGCTCCTGCGTTTCAGGCTGTAATCCGGTGAGGGTTTGAAGGATGTTCAGGCCATGTCAGTTCACCATCGACAGGCTGCGGAACCATCGTGATGCAGTCATCGACCGGGCAGACATGGGCGCAGAGATTGCATCCGACACACTCATCATCAATCACCTCATAATGGCGGCGATCCGGCCCATTCCGTTTTGAAATGGCCTGATGCGACGTATCTTCACAGGCGATGTGACAGAGCCCGCACCCGATACAGGCATCCTGATCAATGTCAGCAATGGTCCGGAATTTCATGTTGAGCTGGTTCCAGGGCACGAACCGCGAGACCGCCCGCCCTGTCACATCGTCCAGCCGCGCATAACCCTTTCCGTCCATCCAGTTGGACAGACCATCGATCATGTCTTCGACGATACGGAAACCATAATGCATGGCAGCAGTGCAGACCTGGAGAGATCCGGCACCCATCGCCAGGAATTCCGCAGAATCCCGCCAGTTACTGATACCACCGATGCCGGAAATCGGAATACCGGCCATGGTCGGATCCCGGGCGATCTCCCCAATCATGCGCAGGGCAATCGGCTTGACGGCAGGACCACAATATCCACCGTGTGTCCCTTTGCCGCCCACGACCGGCATCGGCGCCATGGCATCGAGATCAACACCAATGACGGACTGGATCGTGTTGATCAGCGATACGGCATCCGCCCCCCCTGCCCGTGCTGCCCTTGCTGGCATCAGGATATTGGTCACGTTCGGCGTTAATTTGACGATCACCGGCATGCGGGTGTTCTGCTTGCACCACCGCGTAACCATTTCCACATATTCCGGAACCTGCCCGACTGCCGCGCCCATGTTGCGCTCAGACATGCCATGCGGGCATCCGAAATTCAGTTCGATCCCATCCGCGCCCGTTTCTTCCACAATGGGAAGAATGGCTTTCCATTTGTCTTCCTCACAGGGAACCATCAGGCTGACTATCACGGCCCGGTCTGGAAACTCCCGTTTGACGCGTTTGATTTCCGCAATATTGGTCGCAAGCGGACGATCTGAAATCAGCTCGATATTATTGAGACCAATTAATCTGCGTCCTTCAAACCCCAAGGCTCCATAGCGGGAGCTCAAATTGACGACAGGCGGATCTTCACCAAGTGTTTTCCACACAACGCCACCCCAGCCGGCCTGAAAAGCGCGACGGACGTTATATTCCTTATCTGTGGGAGGAGCGGAAGCCAGCCAGAACGGATTGGGAGATTTGATACCGGCAAAAACGGTCCGTAAATCAGCCATTGTTCGCGTCCTTTTCAACGCTGGTGGTCATCAATTCCGTATGAATGGCTTCGGCAGCATCACGCCCATCCCGAACGGCGGCAACAGTTAGATCTTCGCCTGCCGTGCAGTCTCCTCCGGCATAAACGCCTGGCATTGATGTCCGCCCGTTAGCGTCCACAACAATGCGACCATTTTCTACGAGGATCTGATCATTCTGGATCGGATCAGGCACAAATACCTGCCCGATTGCTTTCAGAACCATGTCAGCCTCAAGCGTAAAGCTGTCCTGAGGGTCATAGCCCCCTTCAGGCGCCCCACGGGCAAAGCGAATGCCCTGTACGGCCCCCTGATCCGTCAGAAGATGAAGGGGAGACGCCCAGAAACGTACCGTAACGCCGTTGGTCTGCGCCCATTCCCGCTCAACGGGTGTAGCGGACATGTGCTCGGCGCCCCGCCGATAGACAAGCGTTACCTCTTCAGCCCCCAGGCGCTTTGCCTGCACTGCCGCGTCAACAGCCGTATTACCGCCACCGATCACGACAACCCGCCGCCCCACGGGAACTTCAGACAAAGTGCTGGATCTGAGCGTTTCGATGAACGCTACCGCATCCAGAACCCCTTCAACGCACTCATTCTCAAATCCGAGTGCCCGCACCCCGGACAAACCGATCCCAAGGAAAACGGCATGATAGCTCTGCCGCAGGTCAGCCAGTGTCACTGTTTGCCCGAGCACGGCACCGCCCTGAAAACGAATCCCCCCAATAGACATAAGGAAATCGATTTCTTTCTGGGCAAAATTATCAGCCAGTTTGTAGGCGGCCACGCCATATTGGTTGAGACCGCCAGGCGCATCGTGCCGATCAAAGATCGTCACGTCATGACCATGCATGGCCAAACGATGCGCACAAGCCAGACCTGCCGGCCCCGCGCCCACGACCGCCACACGCCGCCCCGTACTTTTCTCACGTTGGAACGGATGGGCTGTCTGGTTCATCTGCCAGTCTGTTGCAAATCGCTGAAGCGCGCCAATCCGGACGGCATGGTTGGCTTCGATCGCGGTATGAACGCATTTTTGCTCACACAGGATTTCGGTCGGGCAAACTCGGGCACACGACCCACCAAGAATGTTGGACTGAAGAATGGTTCGCGATGCGCCTGCCAGATTGTCTGAGGCGATCGCCTTGATGAAGCGCGGAATGTCGATGCCCGTCGGGCATGCCTCAACACATGGCGCATCGTAGCAGTAAAAACATCGATCTGCTTCCAACGCAGCCTGCTCATGGCTCAAGCCGGGATGAGCGTCGGCGAAATTGAGATCCAGAACGGCCTCTGGCAACCGGCCGCAGGCAATGTCGAATCGTGTACCCATCTCATGCCCCTGATTGGTTCGTAAACAGAACGGTATGAGTTCGGAACGCTTGGATGCAAGAATTTTCTGACCAAACGTTCAATTTATTTGAATCTACGGTTTGTGGTTTTTTCGAATAAATCTCGGACACCGGACCTCAAGCCACGCGCAAAAATGCTCGTATGACACCTGCCCCCTCATCCCCGGAGGCCATCAAAATTCAGACCATCAGACGATATTTGACTGAAAAAAATCCACGCCTGAAAACCGGCGACATGACACGTCATACGGTTTTAGAGTTTCAGAATGCTATTCGATCTTCCAGACCCAGAAACACTTTATGCTGCACTGCTCTCCCGCGACGAATGTTTCGATGGACAGGCTTTTGTATGCGTCTCTTCAACAGGTGTTTTTTGTCGCCTGACGTGCCCCGCGCGAAAGCCAAAGCGTGAGCACTGCACGTTCTACCAAACCATCGGGGAATGCATGGAAGCAGGTTTTCGCCCCTGCAAGCGCTGCCATCCCCTTCAAGCTGCCGCACTCGCCGATCCTGCGATTTCTGTGCTTTTACAAAACCTCGAAACACATCCTGATACTCGCTGGTCAGAAGATCATATCGTCAAAATGGGTTACGACCCTTCGACAATACGGCGCAGTTTCAAGCGACAGTTTGGAATGACTTTTCTGGAAATGGCACGTCAACGTCGCCTCCGCGAAGGCTTCGAAACATTAGCAGGCGGCGGCAAGGTCATTACGGCGCAACATGAGGCCAGTTTTGAGTCCGCCAGCGCGTTCCGCTCCGCTTTTGCCCGGCTGCTGGGCTGCACTCCCGCCGAACTACGCCCCAACAAGCTTCTTCAGGCGACCTGGATACCGACCCCTCTGGGGGACATGATTGCTGTCAGCAGTCGAAGCCACCTGCATCTTCTGGAGTTTCTGGATCGCAAGGCACTCCCTACAGAACTCAAGCGTCTTCACAAGACTTCAGATGGGGGCATTGGGATCGGACGGCTCCCACCTTCAGAGCAGGCCGCGAGTGAACTGGAAGCATATTTTTCCGCCCGTTCTGATAGCTTTCAGACCCCGCTCGCCTTGAACGCCACCCCCTTCACACGCCAGGTTTGGAGTGCTTTGCAGACAATCCCGGCAGGTGAAACACGAAGCTATTCTGACATTGCACGGCAAATTGGTCGCCCTTCAGCCGTGAGGGCTGTTGCACGTGCCAATGGCGCCAACCAGATCGCACTGATGATTCCCTGCCACCGCGTGATCGGCTCAGATGGGTCTCTGACCGGATACGGAGGAGGTCTCTGGCGGAAGCAACGTCTCATCGAGATCGAAAGGCAACTCAAAACACTGAAGAAAGATCAGAACACGTGATGCCTTCACACCAAATGGCACAGAATTTTCGTAAGCTGCACACGGCCGCCGACCCACTTGTTCTTTGCAATTTCTGAAATGCAGGCAGCTGCCATAACCGCCGAAAATGCGGAAGCAAAAGCAATCGCAACAATTAGCTGAGCCCCGGACCGCAACTCAAGAGTATGAAGTCCTGCATCTATCAGCTTCCTGTTCAGTTGCTTCCCGCTTGCCGCAAGAGCGGCATCACGAAGCCTCAGGGCATCTTTTCGAGGATGTCTTTTAGGATTCCCGTCTGGGAACCAAGCACCTTGCCAGCATCCTGCCAGCGGTCTTTCGGGATGATGAAGCGGACATCATAGAGTCCATCCCAGTTGGTCAGATTAGCCATATCCATGCCGCCTTCTATCAACGAAGGCAGGACCGAGCCATAGCATCAAGGTGACGCTAGACCAGTGACGCAGCGTTAACCTGAAGTGACGCTGACTTTGGCTAAGCGTTTGTTTTTTTAGGAAAAAAGAGGACCTGGTGGAGAGAGTTGGATTCGAACCAACGTAGGCGTACGCCAGCGGATTTACAGTCCGCCCCCTTTAGCCACTCGGGCACCTCTCCGGGTCGGCGGTTGGAATATGGCGGATAGACGGCTATGTCAATTGCCTATCGTCGATTATATGATTTTTTCATGTCCAGACGCCCCTCCCCCCGTTCCGCCCCCTCGTCCCGCCATGCGGACAAAGGTCCACAACGCTCCGGCAATGCCGACCGCCCCTCACGCTCAGGAAAACCTGCGTCAGGTTATTGGATATATGGTCATCATGCAGTGGAAGCTGCATTGAACAATCCAGACCGGGTGATTCTTGAGTTTCTTGCCACACAAGAGGCAGGGGCTGCATTCAGCCAATCTTCCCGTGCCCGACCACAAACCGTCGATCGTGAACGACTGGATCGCCTCTGTGAGCGGGATGCCGTTCACCAGGGTGTCTGCCTACGCGTAGAGCCGCTTGAACCACCAACCATTCATGAGGCCCTTGAACGCCCGGGCCCGATGCTGGTCCTGGATCAGGTCACAGATCCGCGTAACATCGGCGCCATTCTTCGCTCTGCCGCGGCTTTTGGTGCGTGTGCCCTTCTCGTTCAGGATCGCAACACACCGCAGGAAAGTGGTGCCATGGCCAAGGCCGCTTCTGGCGCACTGGACCTCGTTCCCATCATTCGCGAAGTCAATCTGTCACGTGCGCTTGCTACTCTTCAATCCCAGGATGTCTGGGTTGTGGGTCTTGATGCCGGAGGCACACGCCTTGACGGAGCAAGTTTTGGGAAACGCCGCGTCGCATTGGTGCTTGGCGCCGAAGGTGCGGGACTACGTCGACTGACGCGCGAAACATGCGATGAAATTTCGAGTGTCTATATGCCTGGAAACATGGAGAGCCTCAATGTTTCCAACGCTGCGGCAGTGGCCCTGTATGAACTGGCACGACCAACTGAATGAAACATATAACACGCTAACAGAGCGTTTCGACACTTGTGCAGAGGCGGTTGTCTAGCCGCCATGCAGCAAGATCCTTCTGTATCCACAGCAAAAGCGATCCAGCCTTGCGGCATCATCTTTCTCAATGACGGCGCAAGGCTTTCCATTTTCTGACAGAACTGCGGACAACAGCCTCATATTTTCCGGAAATACGGCCCTATTTTGAAGGTTGCCTCATGGTCCCCGGATGCCATCCTGTTATTCTATCACAGCGCAACAGCATCAGCGCATAGCGGATGCGCATAGCGGATGCGCATGACATCAGAACGCCGCCTGAGCAGCCCTCAGGCGACTATCAAATCGCAATAAAAAATTCAGGCATAACGGTAATAAAAACCTGCATTCCTCTTAACGGAATTGCCTGATTTCGAAACAAAAATAATGAACCAATCACTGATTATAACAAAATCGTGAACTCATCCTGAAAACCAAAGACATCTTAAGACACAAAATAATGATGTTCTTTCAATAAGTTAACATAATTAAATTGTTAATTTTCTATCAATTTTGATGTTAATTTTTTCCTTGCACAAGAATCGTTACAGGGCATAGGTTGAAAATTATATTTTCGGGAAAGATCGTTATTGTGATCGCCATTTCCGTTAATGAAAATGCCATGGAGATCAAAAATGACAGCCTCATTAGTAAGCGTAAATGCAGGAGTCGCTACGGTCTATAGCTCTGGCGACCTCTCTTCTTTGGCTGGTCTTTCTGCACTTAGTTCTATTGTTATAACAAAAAATAATAGTACCCCTTCCGGGGATAATGTTGTCGTTGATCTGACAACTGGCCTCGCAGGAGTTCAGGCTCTCTCATCCGTTACTGTCCAGAATGGCGCCACAGCCAAGATCGGTGGTGGACTACTGAACGCTGGCGTCGGAACGTCAGTCACCGTGAATGGTGGTATTCTTGATGTTCAGGGCGGCCTCATTGGCGCCAAGGTTCTGAATGGCATTACGGTAGGACCCGCAGGCGGCGAAGTTAAAATTGAAACTACCGGCCTGAGCGTAGGTGTACTTAATCTTCCTATCAATTTTGTAGATGTGAGTGGAAATACTACGACAACAATTCCAAGTAATTTTGTAATGGATTTCCCAAGTGCTACATCCATTCCGGCTGTTTATAACTCAATAACAAATCAGACAACAATCGGTGATGGTGTAAGCTTACTGGGAATTGTCGGGGTAGGCCGCGAAATAACCCTGAGTGGAGACCCTTTCAATCTTAAATCCACAGGAACATACAATTTATTAGCGGGCGGATACACCAAGACTTTCACCCAATCTGACGGGAGCGGTGGTGTCATCACCTGTTATCTCGCAGGCAGCATGATCCAGACACCCGACGGAGAAAAAGCCGTCGAAACCCTTAAGATCGGTGATCTGGTCAAAACCTACGTAAACGGGCAGGAAAGTGCGGCTTCTCTGGTGTGGGCGGGCACGGCACATGTCACCGTTAATCCAGCCCTTCCAGATGATGCAGCCGGCTATCCGGTCCGGATTATCAAGGACGCCATTGCAACTGGCGTTCCTTCTCAGGACCTTCTTGTTACGGCAGAACACTGCCTTTTCCTGAACGGCGCCTTCACTCCTGTGCGTATGCTCGTCAATGGAAAATCTATTTTCTATGACCGCAGTATTACCAACTACGATTACTTCCACATCGAGACCAAAAATCATTCCATCATTATGGCAAATGGCCTGCTGACGGAAACATATTTGGACACTGGAAACCGGTACAGCTTCCGCCAGGAAGGAACAGTGGTCAGGCTAGGCGGCAAAGTTCGGAGTTGGGATACGGATGCAGCAGCCCCGCTTGCTGTGGCGCAGGATGACGTTCAGCCGCTGTACCATCAGATCTGCGAACGACTGGGTCTTCTGGGCTGTTCCATGGATGAGCACCCCCCATCCCTCATCACAGACCCTGACTTCCATCTCATCACTGATACCGGTCTGATCCTGCAAAAAACCCGCGAAGCAGGTGGGCGCAGCATGTTCATGATTCCTGCGTCCGTCAGATCCGTCCGTCTGGTGTCCCGGGCAAACTCCCCCCATGAGACAATCGGGCCCTTTATGAATGACAGGCGCAAACTTGGGATCTATGTGGGGGATATTACATTCTACGACTCAGGACGTTCACTCTGCCTGACAGCACAGAACGATGAGCGCGCCCAGAATGGTTGGTATGCCCGGGAAGCCGGTGGCTTCAGATGGACAAATGGTGACGCATTGCTCGTCCTCGACAACAGGCTGCCAAACAGCCTGGGTATGCTCGCCATCGAAGTTGTGGCGGGAGGACCTTACCTGCCCGACACCGCGCAGACAGAAGAACGGATCACACTGTCTGCTTAATCTGGCATTGCCATTCAAAATTGCCGGAGGTTCCTGTCCTCCGGCAATTGTTTTCAATCATTCTGCAAACGGATAATCCGTATACCCGTGCTCTCCCCGGCTATACCAGGTTGCCATCTCGTCAGGCTGCAAAGGCAGGTTTTTTGCAAAGCGCGTTGGAAGGTCAGGATTCGAAATGAATTTACGGCCGAAGGCAATTGCATCCGCGTGGTGCTGCTGAACCGCTTCCTGCGCAGCTTCGAACGTGTAGTCCTGATTAAGAATTAGCGGTCGACGGAACACCTTGCGGATTTCCGGAGAAAGCTTCGGCTGATCCGTGCTCCCAAAAGTTCCATTCAAACCCGGCTCACGGAGTTCCAGCCACGCCACACCTTGACGCTCCAGTTCGGATGCAGCGGGAATGAATACCGTTTCGGGAGCAGAGTCCATGCAGCCCTGAGTGTCTCCATTCGGAGAGAGCCTAACACCGGTCTTTTCTGCACCAATGGTCGCAATAATACGCTCCACCACCTGCGAGAGAAACCGAATTCTGTTTTCGGGAGAGCCACCATACTCGTCTGTGCGGTGGTTCGTTCCATCTTTCAGGAATTCATCGATCAGATACCCATTGGCAGCATGAAGCTGAATGCCATCAAAACCCGCTTTGATCGCATTCCGGGATGCCGTTTCATAATCGGCCAATATCCGCGGAATTTCATCGAGTTGTAGTGCCCTTGCCTGCTCATATGGCACCTTCCCGTCATAGGTGTGTGCTTGACCGGGAGCCGTCGTGGCGGACGGAGCAACCGGTTGTAGCCCCGTCACTGACGAATGAACCATCCGGCCCATATGCCAGAGCTGACAGACAATGCGCCCGCCCTTGTCATGAACAGCCTTTGTAATTGGCTTCCAGGCTTCAACCTGTTCATCGGACCAGATCCCCGGTGCATAGGGCCACCCTAATCCTTCCCGAGAAATACCAGTCGCTTCCGTGATGATGAGTCCCGCGCCTGCGCGCTGCTCGTAATACTTTGCCATGATCGGCGTCGGAACCGCGTCACGACCAGCACGGGCACGCGTAAGGGGAGACATGAAAATGCGATTTTTGGCTGAAAAGTCACCTATTTCAATAGGATCGAAAAGATCGGCCATGAAAGGGTACTCCTTGATCGAAACTTCCATAGTTCGACAACGATCGAACCATAGAAGTGTTGCGTCAATTCTACAAGGAAGGGATAAGACGCCATATGCCCTGCCATGACTCGCCCGATCTTGAGAAACTTGATCTGATCACGGTCCTTCGGGCTTTGGCCGATCCCATACGGCTGGACATCGTTCAGCGGCTTTATGGTCTGGGAGAGGCAAATTGTGCGGCCCTGATCGGATCTCGCCCCAAATCCAGCATGTCCCATCATTTTCAGGTCTTGCGGGAAAGCGGCATTCTGCACACCCGGATCGAGGGTGTGCAGCATCATAACTCACTGCGCCTGCAGGAACTGGAGGCCCGGTTCCCAGGCCTTATGGCCTCCATCCTGGGCAACATTGAAGCCGGTCAGTTACGGCGCCAGACTTCTTCCTGAACGAATACGGCGAACGTCAGCCAGACAAAGAAGGGGATCTGAAGCTTTGCCGCACAGCGATCCACCTTCTTGGCGGTGCAGATTGACGCACCAGACGTCACAACCAGCCCGATGCAGATAGCCAGCCCGGCATCAAGCCGTCGCTTGCGGAAAACGGCGAACGGAAATCCTGCTACACCGGCGACACAGATAGCCCAGAGGGACAGCGCAAGCGTCCGCTTAAAGGACGACTCTGCCCGTAACAGACGATACCCCGACCATGCCAGAAGACCGTCAAGCAATGTCCAGACGACAGCATAGACGGGAGCCGGGGGCGAAAACGCGGGTTTGTTCAGATGGTGAAACCAGCGCCGCGTTGAACCCTCTTCGGCAGGGCTAACTTCCCGCCCAAAATACTGTGCGCCGAAAACGGTTGCCGTTGCCAGAGCGGCGTCAATGATGCGTCCCATGATCTCTGTCCTGATATGATCTCACCCATGGAAACGCATCAGCGTCTGGAATGTTCAGGGTGCGCTGGCAGCAGACCCGAAATCCAGTTCGGCCACCACTTTTCCGGCATCCGGATTCCACAACAGAACCCGCTCAGAGCCCGGTCGACCAAGTGTCACGGCCATCATCCCGTCACCACGCGCTGTCACGTTGGTGATATGCTCCCCTTCAGCCAACGGCAGAGCCAGACGGGTAAAACCGTTTGTCAATGAGGTTTCCACGGTGACACCATGATGAGGATGCATCATCCGATGCGCGATCACACCGATCATGACCGCCACGCCTGCAACAATCATGACACCCATAATGATGACGGCTGCAAACAACGCTTTTGACGTCCCTGACTCGCTGCCCGTCCGATCCTCGGCTAAACCCTGATTCATGTCAGATCCTGAAACCCCGTTCCGCCTTGTTGTTGATGCCAGTCTGGCAGGCCAGCGCGTAGATCGCGCCCTCGCTGACGCCATCGGCACGATTTCCCGCTCCCGGGTCAAGACCCTTATCGAAGAGGGCCATCTGACCCGGAACGGGCAGGCTGTCCGTGAACCGGCCGATATTCTGCGCGAAGGAATGGATCTGGTCCTTTCCTTTCCCGCCCCCCTGCCGGCACGCCCGATGGCAGAGGACCTGCCCCTTACCATTCTCTATGAAGACCGGGATCTGATCGTTCTGGACAAACAGGCCGGCCTCGTCACGCACCCGGCTCCCGGCAATGAAACCGGGACCCTCGTGAACGCCCTACTCGGACATTGCGGGGAGGGTTTTGAAGGCATCGGCGGTGAAAAACGGCCAGGAATCGTGCATCGGCTGGACAAGGACACGTCTGGGCTGATGGTCGTGGCGAAGAACGCCATGGCCCATAACGCCCTGTCCGAAGCTTTCGCTGCGAGAGACATCGACCGGGCTTATATGGCTCTGGCATGGGGACTACTCCCGGCTTCAGGCGAATTCGACGGTGCCATTGGTCGGGACAAGAAAGATCGCAAGCGCATGACGGTCGTACAGTCGGGTGGGAAGCCTGCGCTGACACGCTTCAAACTGCTGGAGCCCATTCACGCCAGTGTCTCCCTGATTGAATGCAAACTGGCTACCGGCCGAACACACCAGATTCGCGTCCATCTGTCTCAGGCAGGACATCCGCTTTTGGGAGACCCGGTTTACCTGCGTCGAATCCCTGCAGCAGCGCGTGGGTTGCCACAGGATGCAAAGGATGCTGCTCTTGATTTCCCTCGGCAGGCGCTCCATGCAGCTCGACTCGGCTTCATCCACCCACGGACAAAAAAGCCGCTTTCCTTCGAAACTGCGCCTCCTCAGGATTTTCAGGACTTGAAAATGCGCCTGACAGGCTCAACCTCTAAAAGTTCTTGACCTTTTCGGCTCAGCCTGTCATAAACACTCCTATCCGACGAGCTGACGCGCCGCCGGAACGGATCGTACCACCGTGCACTGCCCAGTTTGGGGGTAAGCGGCTGGGGACGTGATAGTCCTTCCCAATGCGTCACCTGGGTGTGAGGAACCTTCCTGCCGCCAGTTCGTATGAGTCTTCATCCTCATCGGGCAAGGCAACACCCCGGGCGAAAGGAGTCGAAGACCATGGCATCTCCAGCTGTCATCTCAGTGGGTCCCGAAAGCAACCTTACCCGTTACCTTCAGGAAATCCGCAAATTCCCCCTTCTGACGCCACAGGAAGAGCTTGATCTCTCCCGTGCCTGGCGCAAGAACGAAGACACCAGTGCCGCACACCGACTGGTCACCTCTCACCTCCGTCTCGTTGCCAAGATTGCCATGGGCTATCGCGGCTACGGTCTCCCTGTGAATGAACTGATCAGCGAAGGCAACATCGGCATGATGCAGGCCGTCCGCCGCTTCGATCCGGAGCGCGGCTTCCGACTTGCAACCTACGCCATGTGGTGGATCCGCGCCGCCATGCAGGAATACATCCTGCATAGCTGGTCACTGGTGAAAATGGGCACGACCGCCTCGCAGAAGAAACTGTTCTTCAATCTGCGTCGCCTGAAAGGGCAGATGCAGGCCATTGACGACGGTGATCTGAAACCTGAGCAGGTCAATTCCATCGCCACGACTCTCGGTGTTCCCGAGCAGGATGTGGTGTCCATGAACCAGCGTCTTGCCGCACCGGATCACAGTCTGAATGCTCCCCTCCGCATTGATGGCGAAGGTGAGTGGCAGGACTGGCTGGTAGACGACACCGAAAACCAGGAGCAGACCTATGCTGCTTCCGAGGAATTCAGTGGACGGAAAGCACTGCTCGATCAGGCCATGATGACCCTGAATGAACGCGAACGTCACATTCTGGCAGAACGTCGCCTGAAGGAAGAACCATCAACGCTCGAGGATCTGTCTCACCACTACAATGTCTCCCGTGAGCGGATCCGTCAGATTGAAGCCCGTGCGATGGAAAAGCTGCAGAAAGCAATGGCTTCTGAAGTTGAACATCGCCGCCGTGAGAACGGCCTTCAGAACTGATCATCCATTTTTTCCAACAAAAGGGGGCTGCCAGCATGATGCTTGGCAGCCTTTTTTGTAGACGGCTTTCTGAAGTTCCCTAACAAAATGTTTTCTCAAACCGGAACAAGATACGCTTTCCTGACGATTACAAATAAATATATAAAGAAATGATATCGCTGATAAACTTGTAGCCAGACATCGTATTGGCAATTCCGATTTATGTTTGAGCGTCACAAAACACTTGTACTGAATTTTGTTCTGCTCTCGTTTATTTTTGTCAGCAGGTTTCAGACCTTTGGCAATCCTCTCATCCATGTTGATGAAGAATTTTACCTTTTCGGTGGAGGGCGCCTCCTCCACGGCGATCTACCCTACCTGCAGGTCTGGGACAGAAAGCCGTTCGGGATCTTTCTCCTTTACGCTTTCTTCCATCTCTTCGGCTCTTACAGAATTCTCGCCTATCAAACAGGCGCAATGGCAGCCGTATGGGGAACCGCATGGCTTCTGTTTCGCATGGGTCAGACCATTGCTCCTGCGGCAGGCGCTTTCATGTCAGCCCTTCTCTATGTGGCACTTCTGAACCTCTCACAGGGTGAAGGCGGGCAGACACCCGTTTTTTACAACCTTCCTGTAGCCGCAGCAGTCGCTCTCGTTCTTCAGGCCCTCACCCACCCAGAGAGGAAGCATCAGGACAGTCGGCTTCTTCTGGCTATGCTCCTGTTCGGCCTTGCCATGCAGCTAAAATATACCGTGGTGTTTGAAGGTATTTTTGTCGGGCTGTATAGCGTCGCTCGCATCGGGCTCACATACCGCTCTACGTCCAAAGCCATTCAGAAGGCCGCTCTGTTTGCGATTGCAGGCCTCCTGCCAACCCTTGCTGTCTTCTGCTTCTATGTGGCGATCGGGCATGGCTCAGCATGGATCTTTGCCAATCTTGAATCCATTTTCCTGCGAGGCCACGCACCTGACGAGGAAACCCGTCACCTACAGTTGCGCATGCTGAGAGCTATCCTCCCTCTCATGGTAGGGCTCATCGCGACAGCAGCCCTCGCGTATCAAAAAATATCCCAACCTCAATATCTCTATCTTACGCTCTGGTCCTGCGCCGCATGTCTGGGCATTCTCACTTTTGGGGGCTGGTATCCGCATTACGCGCTCCCTCTTGCCGCTCCTCTGGCTCTGACCTGCGCTCCTTTGTGGTACTGGAGAGCAGGTCGGGCATGGGTGCTTGCCCTGCTTTGCGCTGTTTCACTCACGGGCCAGTACAGTCTTCGAAAACATCGGCTTGAAAATGGAGACCAACAGACTTTTCAGGCGATGCTGAAGGTCATAAGCCAGAAGCCCGGTTGCGTCTTTATTTATCAGGGTCCGCCAGCGCTCTATGACACACCTTACTGGTGCCCTCTGACAAACCATCCTTTTCCTGGGCATTTCCACGAAAAAATCGAAGCACATGCAACGGGCATGGACGTCATGCAGGAAACCCGAAGGGTTCTCGCGGAAAAGCCAGCCTATATTGTGACGGAAGACCCTCTTCCGCTGCTGGAAAATTTTTCTATCCGAAATGAAATTTTCCGAGAAATCAGAGCGAGCTACACATCAGTTTATAGATTCCAGGGCCGGAACCATTCAATTTACATCTACCGCCACATCTGACGTAAGCCCTACTTACTGCGAAAGCGGGACCGCGAGCGCCAGACCGCCTGCCACCGTACCCGCCCCTTTTCGGTGCTGGTCTGCATGATTTTCCGCAGCAGCGTCGTCTATCGTGCCAACCTTGTTCGAAAAGAAGTCTGGTTTGAGATAGACATCTGACTGGGTCGCATCCCTGGGCCCCTCAATATTTTCGTCTGGCAAAGGTGCCGCCCCGAACCCGGCCGCCATCTGCTTTGCTGCCACGCTCACCCTCTGGTGCTCCAGACTATGCATCAGTGCGGCTCCCTGCCTTGGATCAGCCGAGGCCGCCTGAGACAGCGACACGTCAAAAGGATGCGTAAAAGCGGCAAACGGCTTCTTGTCGGACAAACCCGACGGCACCGCCTCAGCAGCCAGTGCGTTACACGAGCCTGTCGCCAGAACGAACAGGGGAAAGGACCTCAACAAAGCAGGCATAAGGCGCATCAGGCGGATTCCAGCAGAACGGAAGGCTGAAAGCAGTGTGCTGAGTCGCAGCTCCTAATTACAATTAGAAAAATTAGAAAGTTTCATGACGTCACAAAACGTGATCGGTGCATACGCCAAGTTTGGATTCTACATGTAAAGCCTGCTTGACATTCTTATTCAAAAAGTAAAGTATCCTTTACAAAAAGAGAGATAAGAGATGCTGTATGGTCGACAATATCTCATTGAACTTGGCAGTGCTGTGACCCTGTATGTTGTGTTGCTGTTCGGAGCCAATTACCTGGAACGCGCACTCCACCCCCCATTCCCAGTAAAAATAGCTCTGGCGCTCACCCCCATGCTGGGAGCTCTAGCTGCGGCATGGGCCATCATGCGCGCAATCTGGCGAATGGATGAATTGCAACGGCGCATTCAGCTGGATGCGATCGCAATGTCATTCCTGGGAACTGCCCTACTGACTTTTGCCTGGGGCTTCGCTGAAAGTGCTGGTCTGCCTCAGCTCAGAGCTTTTGCGGTCTGGCCGATTATGGGCGCTCTCTGGTGGATCAGTGGCATTGTCGCCCAAAGACGTTATCGGTGAACAATTGCCTCAAGGAACTTCGGGCAGAACGCAGCTGGAGTCAGGCTGATCTGGCCGCAGCGCTGGCTGTTTCAAGACAAACGGTCAACGCCATCGAAAAAGGACGCTATGATCCGAGCCTCCCTTTAGCTTTCACGATTTCGCAACTTTTCGGGCGTAGAATTGAGGAAATTTTCTTTCCGTAAGGTCATCCAAAAAAAGCGGGAAGGTTACCCTCCCCGCTTTTGAAATTCAGTCCAGACCGAGTTGCTGGCCTGTCGTACGGAGCACTTCAATGCCCGGAAGGATCTTGCCTTCAAGCCATTCAAGGAACGCACCGCCAGCCGTTGAGACGTAGCTCATCTTGCCGGCCACACCGGCATGGCGCAGAGCGGAGACCGTGTCGCCACCGCCAGCCACAGTCCGCAACTTGCCTTCCTGCGTCAGGCGGGCCGCTTCCTGTGCGACTTCAACCGTTGCACGGTCAAAGGGCTCAATCTCGAAAGCACCAAGCGGGCCATTCCAGACCAGCGTCTTCAGAGTTGCCAGACGCTCGTTGATCAGCTCGACCGTACGCGGACCAGCATCGAGTATCATGGCATCAGCCGGAACCTCACCGATCAGGCAGACCGAACTCTCGGCACCAGCCTTGAACTCGCGCGCCACAACAGCATCGACCGGCAGCACGATCTCACAGCCCTTTTCCTGCGCAAGATGCGCAATCTTGCGAGCCGTTTCGTGCATGTCGGCTTCCTGCAGGGACTTGCCCACAGCAATACCTTCCGCTGCCAGGAAGGTGTTGGCCATCGCACCGGTGATGAACAGCGTGTCCACCTTCTCGATGACGTTGCCAATCAGATCCAGCTTCGTGGAAATCTTGGATCCACCGATGATGGCACCAACCGGACGCTCCGGATTTTCCAGCGCGGCCGACAGAGCAGACAGTTCAGCCTGCATCAGACGCCCGGCGAAGGACGGCAGATCGTGCGCGACGCCTTCGGTCGAGGCATGAGCGCGATGAGCCGCCGAGAACGCATCATTGACGAAAATATCGCCATTCTCTGCGAGAGCCTTGGCGAAAGCCGGATCGTTGGCTTCCTCACCCGCATGGAAGCGCGTGTTTTCCAGAACCAGCACGTCCCCATCCTTGAGAGCGGCAACAGCCGCCTCAACGGTTGGACCAACGCACTCAGGAACAAAGGTCACGGGCTTACCCAGCACTTCGCCGAGCTTCTCGGCGATTGGGTGCAGGGACATGCTCGGAACGACCTTGCCCTTCGGGCGGTCGAAATGGCTCAGGACCACAACACGTGCGCCCTTGTCGGCGAGTTCGCTGATGGTCGGGGCAACGCGCTCGATGCGCGTGGCGTCAGTGATGACGCCGTCATGCATCGGCACGTTCAGATCAGCCCGGACGAGCACGCGCTTACCACGTGCCTCCAGGTTATCGAGCGTGCGGAACACCATGGTTCAGAGGCTCCCGAAAACGGCGGCCGTATCCGCCATACGGTTGGAGAAACCCCACTCGTTGTCATACCAGGCGCAGATGCGAACAAGCTGGCCGCCATCGACCAGAGCCGTCTGCGTGGCATCGAACGTGGAGGATGCAGAGGAGTGGTTGAAGTCCGTGCTCACCAGCGGATGCGTATTGTAATCCAGCACGCCCTTGAGCTTGCCTTCGGATGCAACACGCATGACTTCGTTCACGGCCTCAACGGAAGCCGGAGCGGTCGTCGGCACGAAGTCGAGGGACACGAGAGACACGTTCGGTGTTGGAACACGGATGGCTGTACCGTCCAGCTTGCCCTTCAGGTGCGGCAGAACCAGGCCAACAGCCTTCGCAGCACCCGTGGACGTCGGGATCATGTTCAGGGCAGCGGCACGGGCACGACGCGGATCCTTGTGGAGCGTGTCCACCGTACGCTGGTCACCCGTGTAAGAATGGATTGTGACCATGTAGCCACGCTCGATGCCGAATGCTTCGTCCAGAACAGACGCAACAGGTGCAAGGCAGTTCGTGGTGCAGGAGGCGTTGGAAATCACCTTCATATCTGGTGTCAGAACATCATCGTTCACGCCGAAGACGATGGTCGCATCGACACCCGTTGCCGGAGCCGAGACGATCACGCGCTTTGCGCCGGCTTCCAGAAGGGCAGCAGCCTTTTCACGGGTCGTGAACAGGCCCGTGCACTCCATGGCAACGTCAATGCCTTCAAACGGCACTTTGGACGGGTCACGCTCGGCAGACACCTTGATCGGCCCATAGGTGCGACCATTGGCTTCAATGATGAGCGCATTGCCTTCAGCGCGAACCTTGCCCGGCAGGCGGCCGTGAACACTGTCATGGCCCAGGAGATGCGCGTTCGCCTCTACCGATCCCAGATCGTTGATGGCCACGACTTCAACGTCCGTACGGCCGCTCTCAATGATGCCGCGCAGAACGAGACGTCCGATACGTCCGAAACCGTTGATCGCGATTTTTACCGCCATGCCTGCCTACTCCGCTATTCTGACGAAAGGGCATCATCCATAGCATCGCTACAGGGAAGCAACAGGGGGTCGGCACAGTTTTTCATGAACTTGGTGCGCTTAATCTTGCCGAAACCCTCCGTTCCTGCGACGGTCCCGCACAATATGGCTGCAATTATCCGCAATTTTTGTTCCTTCCGAGGCATCATGGCTCCACGTGCCCTTCTTCTGGCGGGAAGCATCCTGCTGGTGACTCCCCTGCTGGCTGGCTGCAAGCTGATTGATCAGCGCACGTTCAACCCACAGGCCGGCAAGCCGCCCAAGCCATACGTTCCGCCGGCCCCTCCTGCACCAAAGCCAAAACCACCTTTCCTGCAGATCGAGGACGGAACACCGGAATCCGATTACGGACCCATCGTAGACAAGGCTGTCAAAGCCGCGCTTGCCCGCAAGGAGAACGTCCTGTTCATTGTGCAGCTTCTGGTCCCGCTGCAGGATGATCCCGCAGCGCAGGCCAAGGCCATGACGGATGCAACCCAGGCTGACCTGGAGCCTGTGGCCCGACGCATCAACACGGCCGGTGCACAGCCTATCCAGATTGAGATGCATGCCGTAGCAGACGGTTCCGTCAAGCATCCCGTGGTCCGGGTGGACGTTCGCTAACCAAATGGAAAAAGAAACCTCCTTATGGCAAATGCGATCTGCGCAGTTCTGACACGAAATGCCGCTCCCCTTCTTGGAGAGTGGCTGGCCTGGCATCTGTCCCTCGGATTCGAGCGGATTCTTGTCGTGGATGCGGGTTCGACAGACGGCACACAGGCCATTGCCCGAGCTGCCGGCAAGGTTGGCCCCGTAGAACTGCTGGACTGCGTACTTCCCGACACCCTGTCATCAACAGAGCGTCGCGAGGCCTTGACCGCGGAGGCCATTCGTCTTGCACGACAGGATCAGGACTGGCTTCTGATCCTCGATGCGGATGAGTTTCTTGATCCATCGTCAACGCTGGATGACCTTCTGAACACAGGCCGCACCGCGGACGGAATTGCCATCAACTGGTGCGTCTACGGCCAGCCAGTTCAATCGGTGACCGGATCGTGCCTGATCAGCCGCTTCCACTATCGGAGCACGCCGGCATTTTCTGACAATGGTTTTGTCCGTATTCTTGCCCGCACATCAGCTCTGGAAACCGTTTCAGACGCTGTCTTTTCTGGCCTCCCCATGGATAACCTTGTCCACGCCGATGGGCAGGATTTCACGCATTTTTCCACACCCGCCCGGTGGAATGGTGCCCGTATTCTCCATTATGTCTGGGCCGGTGATCCTCATATGCCATCTCATCTTGCCGCCCATTATCTTTGCCAGGATCAGGAAGACCGCTCCCCAGAACGGAGATTAGACGGGATGCTTCCAATACGGGACGCGCTGACAGGAGCCGTGACCCAACAGGGTCTGGAAACACTGTTGGCCGGTTTGGGAGAAAGCCTGCGTACGATGCTTGCTCCCACTCCCGAGAGCGTCGCAACCATTCCGGACGAAGGGCATCATGCCTCATTCTCGTTCCACCGCGTCCGCCCTTCCGAGCGTGAGCGGCTCCTCCTGACACCTCAGGCCGCGCCACTGCCGAGCCGGACAAGAACATGCTTCCTGCAGGATATGTCAGGCCGCTTTTTAACGCTGACAGAATCCGGAACACTAACAACCCGTTCTGATGAAGAAGGTCTCGAACCAGACAAGAAACTGATCGCTGTGTATCAGGACAGTCATCCCGATATCCTGACGCTACTGTCTCTGGATGGACGCCCAGTCCGCTACGCAACAGGCGCTTTGCAGCAGCCGGTACTCCGCATACAGATGGCCTCCGACGATACCGTGCATTTCTTCGTCAATGATGCTGTTGGGGATCAGGCCTTCAAGAAAATACCGGCAAAGCTGGCGCTTTCACCTGCTCCACTTTCGTTGCCCGCCTCGGATACGCCAGAAGGCCTGTCTCTTCCGGGCTTCTGCACATGGCTCTTTTTCCATCCGAACCGCTCACTTCTGGACGTCGCCCGGGTTGCAACCACATTGTCTGAAGAGGGTCGTGCCGCGCTGGGCCAGGCTGCCCCCGAAATCGGGACGCTCCTCTAGGATCAGAGAAAGCGCGGCAGCAACCATCCCAGAAGCAAACCAAACCCGAGGAGGACAAGGCCATTTCTGAGCTTTGTTCCCCAGGCCGGGCCAGGCGGCATAACCGCCATGGACGTCGCGCTTTCCCGGAGCGCAACAATTTCTTCCTGCTGCGCCCGCGCTTCCTCCTGCTGCTGCCAGAGGCGCCCGCTCATTCGGCGGATATAATGCCCGGCATCGGCTGGTGTAGTGGCAGCGTGGTCAACGAGACGCTCGGCCAGTGTCCGATTGGCTGTATGCCCTACGCCAAGGACGCGATGCGCCTGACAGTTCGCAAGGGCCTCAAGAACAGCCGGATGTTCGAACACCGCAAATTCCGACGCATCCCCACCGCCGCGGATCAGAACAATAATGTCTTCCCGACACGTCCCGATAGCATCGGCAATACGATGCGGGTCTGTCATCGCGACAGGGAGTGCCCGAATGCGGTCTGACCGCCATCCCCCCCCCAGCCCCTGAAGAAAATCTTCCGTCACAAGAGCATTGGAAGAGGCAGAATGGATCAGCAGAAGCCTTACTTCCCGCCGCTCAGGATAAGGATGGAATTCCCAACTCAGTCCCCGAAGAACATCAAGAAGCGATTTTTCCGCCCGATCCACCTTCTGCCTTCCGGGATCGTAAGGTTCAACGGCCAGTGCCTCAAAACGAAGCGCAACCTGCCCCCGCAGATGTCGCGCCCTCAGAAAACCCGTCACCCGTACATAATCACCCGCCCGAACATCTGCCGCCGCCAGGATGGTCTTGGTGGCCTCAAGCGAAATCGACGTTCCAAGCTGTGGGTCCGTCAGGGGAAGCTGATAATATTTTCGGTAAGCATTAGGCGCGACATCGCCCAGTTGCCCGGCGACAACGAGCGGGAACCCCCATTCTTCAAACCGGGCACAGATCTCATCCAGACGGGCCGTGAACAGATCCTGAACCTGAAGAGGGGTCAGAACTGGCAGGTTGGCCATGTCACCTGATGCAGAATCAGTTCGGGTGCGTCTCGGAAAAGCGTCCATCCCGCACCATATGGAGTAAGAACAGATGTTCTCACAGAGGGTGAAAGCGCCCTCAGAGCATTTTTTTGCGTATTTTCAGAAGGTTGATCCGTCTTGAGCGTTTCTTCCCCCGAAGAGCTTCTCCTGCGACTTCAGAAATCCCGTTTCAGAGCCCGCTTCCATCTGGACGAACAGGCGCGACAGTATCTGGAAAACCGGGGATTGGACGCCGTCATGGAACACGGCGCGGCGTTCATTCGGGATCGGCTGGCTCCGGCCCATCCTCCACAGGACGGAAAGCAGACCCCCATGCGCGGCCATCCGGTGTTCATTGCCCAGCACGCTACCGGCTCCTGCTGTCGTGGATGCCTGTCAAAATGGCACGGTCTCAGCGCCGGAAAGCCCCTGACGGAGAAAGACCAACAGGCAATCCTGGCTGTTCTCCGCGCCTGGATCCTAAGGGATATGGGCGCGAACGTTCCATTATCGCCCGCTCAGGGTGCGTTGTTCTGAAGCCGCTTGGCTCGCGGCAGAAAACGCTCGGCCAGCAGGATTACCACAATCGCAAATGCGCCCATTTCGATCTGTGAGCGCGTCTCAGGCTGGATCATCATGGCAATAATCGCCATGCCAATCAGGGCCAGAGCCACATAGGCCCCGGTAGCCTTCTGCGGCATGATTTTCAGCCGCCCGAAAACAAGAAGCGCATTGTTGAACAGCATAAAACCGCCCGTCAGGCTAACCAGAACAGCAAAGATCAGACCCGGCGACAAAACAGCCGTCGCTGCAACAAAGATGGATGCTCCAACGCTGGCCAGAAGGGCGCGACGGGGAAGCTGCGTTTTAGGCTCGACCACAAGGAAAGTGGATGGCGCATCGCCTGTTTCCGCAAGTTCATACAGAATACGGGACGTCACATAGATCCCGGAATTCAGGCTCGACAGAGCAGCAACAAGAATGACGATCCCCATCGCCAGCCCGGCAAAAGGCACATGGAAACGGTTCAGAACCAGCAGGAAGGGTGACTGCCCCGGCACAATATCGCTCCATGGAACAAGACACAGGATCAGCGAAATGGTGACGAGATAGAAAACACCAATGCGCAAGGGAATGGTGCGGGTCGCGCGCGCGATATTCCGTTCCGTATTGTCGGACTCAACGGCAGCGACGGTCGCAATTTCGCTTCCTCCCATGGAAAACAGGACTGTCGGAATGACAGCCAGGAGCGCGAGGAGGCCATGCGGCAGAACACCTCCATGACTAAACAGATTCTCTTTCACCGGAATGGAATGAGCACCGAGTGCCCAGAAACAAATTCCGCTGAATACAATGATGGCCAGGACCTTGATGGCTGAAAACCAGTACTCGAACTCACCGTAGCCTCTGACGGAGAGCAGATTGACGGCTGTCATGGCACCCAGCACCAGCAGTTCCAGAACTGCATAAGGAACGGGAATATAGGGTGTAAGCATGGACGTGACGGCAATCGCTTCAACACCGATAACCGTCACCCAGGTCAGCCAGTACGTCCAGCCCGCCACAAAGCCAAAACGATCCCCGAGGGCATAACGGATCTGCCCCAGAAAGGACGCCCGTCCCGGCGTCAGGGAGGACAGATCCCGCATCATGCTGTTGACCAGCCAGACCAGAAGTCCTGCCAGAACGTAAGACACAATGACCGCCGGGCCACCCATTGAGAGAGCAGCAGATGAGCCGATGAAGAAACCAGCACCGATCACGCCACCCAGAGCAATCATGACAATGTGCCGTGTTCTCAGACTGTGGGCGAGTTGGTCTGGTTCAGTCATGAAATGTCCCTGTCAGTGGTCCGTCAGACCGGAAGATCCCTGTTGTCCGCCAGGGTTTCCATGGTCATGTAAGAGGTAATGGCGTCCAGCTCGACCTTGCTGATGATCTGCTGATAGACACGATCGAAATCGTTCATGTCACAGGCCACGACCTTGAGAAGGTAATCATACTCACCGGCAATCCGGTAAAAATCAACGATGTTTGGAATCGAAACGACCACGTTGCGGAACGTTTCGAACCATTCGCGTGAATGATGGCGCGTTCGCATCAGAACAAACACCGTCAGCGTCAGCCCCAGAGCCTGTGCATTAAGCCTGACGGTATCGTGGCTGATAATTCCGCTCTCTCTCAGGGCATTCAGGCGCCGCCAGCAGGCATTCTGCGACAGACCGACCTGTTCGGCCAGTTCACGCTGGGATGGCGTTCCCTGCTTCTGGAGGATGCGGAGGATGGCGCGGTCTGTTTGATCGATGATTCTGCTCATAATGGTGTAAATGACAACAAGAAACCAGATTTCGTCTACAAGAAAGGTGCGGCTTTTCCCATTTTAGTGAGATATTTTCTGTCCATCGGATCAGGGAAGGACCAGGCAGCATGGAAACGATCGGCAGTCTTGAGAACAGCGCAACGGCACTCGCGCAGTTTGAGCAGGCCCTGCGTGCCACGGGACGTAATGCCCTGCGCAAAGGTGTTCTTGGAGACGGCACGAAGTTCATGAGCCCATTTGGCGTACAGTCGATGCTCTATGCGGATTACGTCGCATCCGGCCGCGCCCTGGTTCAGGTCGAGACCTTCGTGATGAACGAGGTTCTCCCCTACTACGCCAACAGCCACACGGAAGCTTCCCTGTGTGGTGCCTACATGACCCGGATGCGTAATTCGGCCCGTGCCACGATCGCACGGCTGTGTCATGCGCCAGAAGATCGTTTCACGACCATCTTCATGGGCAACGGTGCAACGGCAGGGCTGAACCGTCTCGTACACCTGCTGGAAATTCCTGCCCGCTGTGCGGCTGGCAATCGCCCGGTCATTTTCATCGGCCCTTACGAGCACCATTCCAACATTCTTCCCTGGCGGGAAAGCGGTGCGGAAATTATCGAAATCCCGGAAGCCGCCGATGGCGGTCCGGATCTGGCCATTCTTGAAAAAGCTCTGACGTCCTGCGATGAAGGCCGCCTGAAAGTCGGCTCGTTCTCAGCTGCCTCCAATGTCACCGGCATCATGACGGACGTGGACGCCGTCACGGCCCTTCTGAAGACACACGGTGCGCTCTCGATCTGGGACTATGCAGGCGCTGCCCCGTATCTGCCCATCGACATGAAGCCGGGAACGACCGTGGAAAAGGATGCGGTTGTTGTGTCCTGCCACAAATTCATCGGTGGACCAGCAGCATCCGGCGTTCTGATTGTTCGCAATGACGCTGTCACGCGCTGTGGTCCAGTGCTCCCCGGCGGTGGCACGGTCAAATTCGTTTCTCCGTGGAATCATGATTACTCCACCAACCTCGCCGCCCTTGAAGAAAGCGGAACTCCGGACGTCATTGGCGACATCCGTGCGGCGCTGGCATTCATCGTCAAGGACGTAATCGGTCAGAGCTTCATGGATAAACGGAATGCCGAGCTTCGCGCACGGGCCGTTGCACGCTGGAGCAAAAACCCGAATATCAGAATTCTGGGCCATGCCACGGCAAAAGCCCTGCCGATCTTTTCGTTCCAGATTCGTGATACCGCTACGGGTGGTCTCATCCATCAGCAGCTTTTCACGCGTATGCTTTCGGACCGTTATGGCATTCAGGTTCGTGGTGGCTGTGCCTGTGCCGGCCCCTACGCCCATCGCCTGCTTGATATTGACGAGACTGCCTCCGATACGATCCGTCAGGCCATTCTCTCCGGTCAGGAAATCGAGAAACCAGGCTGGACGCGCCTCAACTTCAGCGTGCTGATGGATGATGCGAAAGTAGACCGTATCCTGGATGCTGTGGATGAACTGGCGCTTGATCCCCATTCCGTCGCCGACGCGTACGAGTGCGATGTTTCGACGGCCCGCTTCCGCCCCAAGGCTGCCGCCTGATTCAGACAAGGTCGATCTTCTGCGATCCCTTCATTTCCAAACTCATACGGGGCATCTTCCTGGCTAATAGCAGAAAGGTGCCCCGTGAAGACTTTGACCGCCGCCGAAACACGAAAGCTGCTTCCGTTTCCTGATCTTGTGGAAACGCTGCGTAGCGCGGTCCGGGATTATCACAACGGTCAAATATCCTGCCCTGAACGCATGGTCGTTCCAACGATTGATCGTACCGGAACAGTCATGTCCATGATCGCTTGTGCGCCCGATATCCTCACTACCAAACTGCTGACGCTCTATAACGGCAACACGGCGCGAGACCTTCCTGCCATTCAGGGACAGGTCACTTGCATGGACGCCATCGACGGACGTTTTCTTTTCTCATTGAATGGCGTTGCCACGACAGAACGACGGACCGCCGCCATATCCATGCTTGGGCTGGAACGTTTCCGTCCAGCTGGCCTGAAAACCGTTCTTCTTATTGGCACTGGCGTACAGGCCAAAGCCCATCTCGAAGCACTAAACGCGCTTTATCCCGGGATCACGGTTTATATTCGAGGCCGCTCCGCCGAGCGCGTCATCGCCCTCATAGAAAGCCCTGCATACCGTGCCCTGCAACTGCGCAATGCCGATCGGGAATACTTTGACCCAGATGTGGTCATCACCGTTACCAGTAGTCAAAGCACCCTTTATGATGAGCCCCCGGTTTCTACACGGCTGATCATTGGTGTTGGGGCTTATCGGCCTGAGATGATTGAAATCGGTCCGACTATCGTCAATGGCAGTACCTGTATTGTGGATGACCCGATCGGTGCACCCTCAGAAGCAGGCGATATTATTCAGGCAAGGAAAGACTGGAGGGAGGTCAAACCTCTGGCCGCTTATCTGTCAGGTAGCGAGAAGCCGGAAGGTCCGGTTTTCTTCAAGAGTGTCGGCTGTGCCGCCTGGGATCTGGCCGCCTGTCGCCTTGCCCGACGAACGTTAGGTCTCTAGCAGCCCAACGCCCGGCAGGGAAAAGCCAGTCTTACCGGAGCCAATTTTACCAGAGATAGACAAGCTTCATGTAATAGGCGTTCGTCTCAGGCACGTTTCTGCCATCGACGGAATGAGAATACCGCCCGGTCAGGGACACGCGCTTGGAAATGTTAACCATGGCACCAACGCCAAGAGCAACTTCACGGCCGCTAGACTCGCTCACCCAGCTATTGGCCGTATTATCCCGCATTCCTGCCGTATTCTGCCAGTCAAACGCAAAGAACGGTTCGACGATCTTACTTGCCTTCCAACTGAAACGAAGGTTGGAATGAAAGACTGTTCCTGGCGAATAGCTGTGTTCACCGGTTTTGTGCTTGGTCGAAGCTACGATCGCACCCAGATCACCATCAAAGCTGAAATGCTTCCACTCGTAATCGAACATGAAGCTGGAAAGATTTGACCAGTAATTCGGGGACAACGCATCCCGCGTGCCAACAGGCGTCTGCATGAACGTCTGGATACCAAAGGTGCTGTGCGCATTCGGTTTGAACCAGACGGCAGGGCCGACAATCGTCGGGCCAAGGCCGCCGTAATTCGTGCCTTGTGAAAGCACAAAGCTCTCCGACTGAATGACCTCAAACGCAAATCCAACATGTGGAATGGCGTCAAAGCTACGGAAGTGCACATATTTGGTCATGCCAGCCCAGGTGTGACTCCCGCCAGTCGGCTGACGTCGGCCACCGCTATCGTAAGTGCTGCCGGCAGCGTTCCCGTCTCCGTACTGTACGAGCACGTTGAAGGGTTTGAAATCGACCGGCAGGTCATATTCATGCGGGCCAATAATAGCCAGCGGAATATCAGCAGCATGGGCCGTAACGGCTGGCAGAAGGGAGGATGCGGGCAATAGGAGACTCAGGGCCCGGAGACACCCTCCGGACCAGATCGTGCGAACCATGACATTTATTTCCGCTGGAGAAGTATTGAGTGTGGAGCGTCTCCCCTAAGAGACACGCCCCACCAGTAACCCGGTCAGATCAGTGCGCGGCTGCACCCTGCTGTCCGTCAATCGTGTAAGCGATGATATAATCGCCACTTCGGGTGCCAAGGCCCCCATGACCACCAGCGGCGATCACAACATACTGCTTCCCACCCATTTGATAGGACATCGGGGTTGCCTGCCCACCAGCCGGCAGACGGTCACGCCAGATGACCTTACCGGTCGAGACGTCAAAGGCACGCAGGTAATCATCAGCCGTCGCACCCATGAAGGACACGCCACCCTTTGTGATCACACTGCCGCCGATATTGTACATGCCGGTCGGAAGCGGAAGGTTGTTATGCGTCCGGAAAGGACCCGTGTCGCGCGTCGTACCGACAGGGTGCTGCCAGACGATCTTCTTCGTCACCAGATCGATGGCAGTGATCGTACCCCAGACCGGTCCCTTGCAGGGGATCTGAAGCGGGTTCAGCCATGGGCTGGTGTAAGCGATGTAAGGCGTACCGTAGTCAGGGGAAACGCTGAGTGCATCGCCCTTGGCTTCCGGCTTGTCCCCCTTGCCGTCCCACTTCGGCAGGATACCGGAGGCTTCAGCATGGTTACGCTTTTCCAGACGGATCCGGAACGGCAGGTAGCTGGCATTGGCAATCAGCAGCTTACGCTGCGGGTCGATGGACGCACCCTGCCAGTCAACCACACCATAGAATGCCGGATAGACGATGGTCGTCTTGCCAACATGCGGCGGCGTGAACTGACCTTCGTAAGCGGACTGACGGAACTGGATGCGGCAGATCATCTGATCCAGCAGCGTCGCGCCCCACATGTCGCTTTCCTTCAGGTCAGGCGGCGTCAGAGACGGCAGACCGACAGCGAAAGGCTGCGTCGGAGAAACATGGTCATCTGCGGCAACGCCAGCGGTCGGAACCGGACGTTCCTCAACCGGATAACCCGGAACCGGCTTGCCGGTACGACGATCCAGAACGAAGAACTCGCCACGCTTCGTGCTCTGGATCAGAGCCGGTACGGACTCACCATTCTGGCCAGGCAGATCAACCATGGACGGACCGATTGGAAGATCCATGTCCCACAGGTCGTGATGCACGGTCTGGAAGGTCCAACGACGCTCACCCGTCTCGATATCGAGAGCAATGGTTGCGCTTGATGTTGCATCGTCGAACGGACGACGTGTGCCACCCCAGTTATCCGGCGGAGAGTTACCCGTCGGGATATACAGCAGGCCGAGGTCCGGATCTGCCGTGTAAACGCCCCAGGCATTCGGGGTGTCACGCGTCAGCTCGTCATTCGGGCCAGGCTTCCAGTTTTCCGGGTTGTGACCAGCGTCCCAGGCCCACTCGATTTCACCAGAGATCGGGTTGAACGCACGGATGGCACCAGACGGCTCGAAGTTTGCCTGGTTGTCAAAGATCCAGCCGCCGAGAACCACACGATCCTTCACCACCAATGGCGGAGACGTCACGAAGTGGAAGCCATGCGGCACATGACCGAGATACTGGCGCAGGGAGATGAAGCCATGCTCACCGAAGTCTTCACAGGGCTTGCCTGTTTCCGCATCGACAGCAAGGAGACGAACGTCCCCAACAGGAGAGAAGATACGCTTCTGACAGGCCTTGGAGCCATCAGGAGCGGTATAGTCTTCCGGAGCTTTGTAGTAGGAGACGCCACGGCAGGCGAGATAGACGTTGGCAGCCAGATCTTCAGCCGCAGGCTTCGGATCGAACTTCCACTTCACCTTGCCGGTTGCAGCATCAAGGGCCATGACCCAGTTGTGCGGCGTGCAAAGATACAGGGTGTCATCCACCTTGATCGGCGTGACTTCAAGGTTGAATTCATGTCCCTGATCCGGGCCAGCGACAGTGCCTTCGTCAGCCTTCTGGACATCACCCGTGCGGGTAATCCAGGCGCGCTTCAGGTTGCTGATATTGGCTGGTGTGATCTGATCCAGCGGGCTGTAACGATCACCACCGACAGTGCGGCCATACGCAGGCCAGTCGGAAGCCGGAGTGTTCTTGCCCGTCTCATCAACCTGATTGGCGGCAGCCATACGGTCAGCAGGCAGCGTACCGTCAATGGAATAGGACGTGAAGCAGCTTGCAACGAGAGCCACACCGGCAATGACGGCAGAACCGAGGAGTTCACGCTTGTCCGACATCCAGGATGCACCCGAACGCCAGACCCACGGCAGCATCATCCAGCAGGCGATGCCGATCAGCGTGAACAGACGGACTTCAAGGCCCCAGATGTTGAAACCGACTTCAATGACGGACCAGATCGTCGCAACCAGCAGCAGGCCTGCGAAAATGCGTCCTGCCTGAGCCGGGCTTTTCAGTCCGACTGCCGCCGCCACGAGCATGACAACGCCCATCAGCGCGTAGAACCACGATCCGCCGAGCACGAGCAGATAACCGCCCCCGCCCAGCAGGAAAAGCCCGACAAGTGCGAGCAGGATAGAGGTTACTGGCGAGAGCACCCTCTGGAGAGAAGAAGACATGACACCTCTGTTCTTCAAAAAATGGAAACCATCTTTTCTGAAATATTTTGTCTCTCTTAATTGCTCTGGAGGCAGGATATGGTCCCGGCCCCATATGGCTGTGCGAGAGTGAAAGACTGGCTCGCAGGCTTGACCCCGCTGACCGGATGACTGCCTTGAAAAGCTTTTTCCTCATCCATGAATCCAACCTCCCGACAAAAGCGTTCCGTAAGAAAGGTGAGAGCCCTTTCAGGTCCGGGATATCCGGAGGAAATAGCCAGATCCGTTCAGCTCTGCGCTTTCGCTGCTTTGTTCACGCCGCATCCCCCTGGCGACCATCCTTAATCACACAACATTCACCCGAATGTGACTGCAGCATCACCACCTGTCGCAATCCTGCGACAGGTGCGCAGGCCGGAGGACGGGCATGAACAGGATAACGCCACAGGCTGGACTGTCCGACTCATGGACGCGGTGCTCGGCCAACTACAATCTGGACCCGGCAGAGCGTTGGGAAACGCGCCTGCTGAGTGCCCCGGAACTACGCTTTGTCAGCAACCGGACGCGCTTGCTGATCCAGCACGCCCTCCCGGAGATGGAGCGGCTTCATTCACTGGTCATGGCCTTGGGATTCACGGTCATGCTGGCCGATGCCAATGGTGTGGTGCTCTCACGCCAGACCAGCCGGGAAGATCTGACGGGGTGTCGTCGCTGGGGCTTTCAGGCAGGAGCCTTATGGGACGAGGAGAATGCCGGAACGAACAGCATCGGCACCTGTCTGCAGGAGAAAAAGCCCGTCATGGTGCTGCAAAGTCAGCACTGGCGCCTCTGCTTTCGGAATCTGACCGGAATTGCTGCCCCACTTTACAATGCAAACGGGAAGCTGGCAGGCGTTCTGAACATCTGCTCCTTCGCCGGCAATGACATCATGCCTTTCTCCAGCCTGCTGATGGAGACCATGATCTCTACAGCGCGCCAGATTGAAGAGCGGCTGTTCCGGCAATTCTTCCCGAACGAAACCATCATCACATTAGGTCTGGCAACGGAAAGCTCTACGCCTCTGGTTGCTCTGGACCCGGACGGACACGTCAGGGGCGCGACGCATTCCAGCCGTATGCGAATGCACTGGCCAGATGGCGAACTGGAACACCTGCCCGCACTCATGAATTTTCTGGATTCAGAAGACGAACTGAGCTTCCGCAAGGCGGAAGTTCACGTCATCCGGTCTGCTCTGGCGACAACACAGGGCAATGTGAGTGCAGCAGCCCGCACGCTGGGAGTCAGCCGCTCGACCCTTCACCGCAAAATCAAAGCCCTGAACCTGCCGATCTGACAGTTTCCGGCTCAGGCCGGAAACGTCTCTTCATAGTCTGCCGGGCGAAAGCCAACACGCAGAACCGTACCGTCACGCGTCAGGACAGGTCTCTTGATCATGGAAGGTTGAGCCAGCATCAGGGTTACAGCACGCTCTTCTGTCAGCCCCTCTTTCTGCTCGGGAGGCAATTTTCGGAATGTCGTGCCAGCCTTGTTGAGGAGAACGTCCCAGCCAATCTGACTGATCCAGGTCTTCAGAATCTCCTCAGAAATTCCGTCCTTTTTGTAATCATGAAAAATGTACGAAACACCCCGTTCCTCCAGCCATGCACGGGCCTTTTTCATAGTGTCGCAGGCCTTGATGCCATACATCACGACGGACGCAGTCATTACGGGTGTTCCTCTTCTCATAATCTGAAAATTCTGTAGCGGCTCCAGTCCCGTTTCACCAGCAGATGTCGAAACAGAAGCCAGTCTTCTATTTCAACAACAGAAGGCCTACGGTCTTTCCATCCTACTTCCCACAGGCGGAACTGATCATGAAGCGCCGGATTTTCATCGTTTACGGGCTGTCGGCGCTGATGGATTTGTCATGCACATCTTCTGTGCTGGCACAGTCTTTGACGGCCCCCATGATGTCACATCCGCTGATTTGTGCACATCGAGGCTGGACCAGCCCGTCCGGTACAGAAAACAGCCTTGCCGAAATGCGTCGCACCCATAAGGCCGGCCCATTCATGATGGAAATCGATCTCGCAAAGGACAAAACTGGCCAGATTGTTCTGCTGCATGATCTGGACGTTGACCGAACAACGACTGGTCACGGTCCTCTCGCTGAACTCAATCAGAAGGCCGTTCAGAAACTGCGCCTGAGAAATTCCTCTGGTCCAACGGGAGAACACATTCCAGCATACAGCGATGTGCTTGATTGGGCTGCCAGAAGACCTGACGTTCTACTAATGCTCGACATCAAGGATGTGCCGCCTACAGATGCCCTGAAACCTGTCCGGCACCAGAGTCTTTCAGGCCGCGTCGTAGTTCTCACATTCCACGAAAAGCAGGCCCGCGAGGCTTTCGAGGCTGATCCGAATGCCTTGGTTTCTGTACTGGTTACAAAACCAGATGACCTTGCAACCTATCGCAAGATCTCAGGGACGCGGCGCTTTGCAGCCTATGTTCCCCAAAATTCAGACCCCGCCCTGTTCAGAGCAGCATATGAGGCGGGAGCCGTCGTCATAACGGATCTTCTTGGCCCGACTGCCATTGTTGATGCTGTGTCCCCTGACGAGGGTGCCCAGCGTGCAAAAGCCCTCCCCATTGATATCCTGGTGACCAATACGCCACTCCAGCTTCAGTCCGCCTTAAGAAAAAGGCTCTGAAACGGCGTCATGCCACCGGCAGCGTGGCGTCTTCTGCAAGGATGGCAAGCATCTGATCAATGATCCGGCCACTGGTTCGCGAGGCCAGTCGCCCGAAGCCCAACTCCCAAACGCGACAGGCCTGTCCCACCGACGGCCCGCGGCATGACGCATGAATGGCCGTAACGCCTGTTTCCTGCACAAGCTCGCGAACATTCCCGACCCGCACGCCGCTTCCAGCCATGATCTCAATCCGGCCAGCCGCATGATTCACGATGTTCTTCAGAACAGACTGACCCTTTGGGGCAATGACGGCCTGACCCGACGTCAGAATGCGCTCGAACCCTAGCTCGACAGCCTGATCAACCGCTGTCAGCGGATTGGGCGTAAGGTCAAAAACACGGTGCAGCGTCCGCCCCATGTCACCACACGCGTCAGACAACAGCTTCAGGGTATGCATATCGAGCGTACGGTCGTTCAGGGCTGCACCGAGAACGACACCTGCCAGCCCCGCAGCGCGGGCCGCGTCAATGTCCGCCAGCATCTGGTCGACTTCTTCAGCGGTAAACACGAAGCCGCCTTCCCGTGGACGGATCATGGCATAGACCGGCACCCTGGACTGCCCAGCCAGACGCATCAGCCCGGCTGAAGGCGTCAGACCACCAAGGGCGAGAGCCGAACACAGCTCAATGCGCGTGACGCCTGGGCGCTGCGCTGTCCGCAGGCCGACAGCATCTTCAACACAGATTTCAATCGTCGGCATACCCGTCTCCATCCTGTTCGGCGAAAGCGCATATGCCGACAGAGTTCTTAGTTGTTCCAACGAATTCCCGGCAGCGCCTTCTCCACTGCGGAAACGGGTTTAATAGTCCCGCAGTTTCCTTTCGGATGATGTCCTTTCAGGAGCGCCAATGCAAACGGCACGGAATCTTCCACAGAGCCGTTGACGGCCCCGTTGTGAGTCAGCCCGGGATAGGTCTTCCACGTCACGTTCGTACCCGCATCACACATGGCAGCAACGGCATTATACTGCTGAGCCACGCCTGCTTCGTTATCTGCAAGACCCGTTCCCACAAACACCGGCATGGTCATGTGAGCATCAGGGATCGTGAAGGCATCCTGGAAATCTGCCTCAAGCCGGGATGTATCCCCCGCATAGGCATTCTCTTCCGTAATATCGTGCGCTTCCGTGTAGCGAAACAGATCTCCAAGGCAGGACTGACGGGCCTGATGGGACAGGTCCTTCCCCTTCTCTGTCATATTTGCTCGGACATCGACGTCCGGATGCAGGCTCTTGCGCGACCCTTCGATCGTCAGGATCCCGAACGCCGCAGCCATGTGAGGCGGCTCCACATTCAGGCGCGGAAGAGGCGTGTGCTTCGGATGCTCAGGCAGCTTGAACTGCGTCACGACACCGGTCGCAACCGTCCCAAGCACATGCAGATCCGGCGCATATTGCGGAGCAAGCCAGGCCGTTCCGAGTGCTGCACCGCCACCCTGAGACTGGCCGACCAAAATAATGCGGTTCTGAAGCGTTCCCTTGTACTGCGTCAGCGCAGCCCGCAGGCCATTCAGAACACTGTATCCTTCTGGACGGTACATCAGATACGGATGCGGACCCGGCGTGCCCAATCCCTGATAGTCACTGGCGACGACCGCGAAACCAGCTTTCAGCCAGTGATCCAGATAGGCGCGGTCACGCGACAGGTAGCCTCTCCATGAAGGAGCACAAATATCTGCAATACCCGTCGTGCCATGCTCCCAAGCCACAACCGGCCAGCCACCTTTCGGCGGCGTCCCTTTTGGGAAAATGATCTGCCCGGAGACCGTGACCGGATCGGGCGCATTCACGCCACTAATGGACGTATAGAGCGTCCGCACAGCCGTGGCGGCGTTTTCCGGCAGAGGACGGTCGGTGATGTCCTGCGTGCGGATCATCTGGCCAACCGTTGCGGGAACCTGCGCTGGAGGCGTGTAGAAGTCACTAACTCCCCCATCGCCCAGATTACGATCAACCTCCGCCGCGACCTGAGGCTTTTCCGGCTGGGACGGTGTCGCGCAGGCCGAGAGGGACAGGAGGGTGGCAGCGCAAAGCACCGAACGGAATGAAAGCTTCATGAATGTCTCCAGCAGATCGAGGCGGATATTACTGACCGACGGCAACGCCGTCACGGTGCGGATCGCCCCACCCCTTGAGGCCATCTGGCCCAATGGTGATGCCCTGAACGGCTGCGTTCATGACGTCGATTTTCGGATGATGCCCCATGGCACTCAGCGCCGAAGCCAGCCCGGCGGCAGATGTTCCCTGTTCCAGCTCTTCAGCATGGTTCTGGGCGCCAATGCGCGGCTGCTCAATCGCTGTGCGGATATTCTGTCCCCAGGCCAGATATCCCACCAGTGTCTGCACAACGGAGTCAATAATCCGCGCGCCACCGCCAGCACCCACTATCACCTCAGGCTGACCATTCTGGCCGAACACGATTGTCGGAGACATGGTTGTTATCGGGCGTTTCCCTGGAGCTGCGATATTGGCGGCAGGGCAGCCATTCACGAAAGGATGGCTGGCAAAATTCGTGATGGCATTGTTCAGCACCACACCGTCCACCACGATATCCGAACCAAAATTCAGATTGATCGTCGTCGTGAAAGACAGCGCATTGCCAGACGCATCACGAATGGAAAGATGCGTTGTGGCCGGTACTGTCATCGGATCGGAGGACGGCAGAAGAGCCAGTTTTCCCTTGAGCTGCCCCGCCGTCACACGATTTGCGGCTTCGCCCTTAGCGACCAGCGCCGCGCGCCGATCCAGATAAGCCGGGTCAAGAAGAGCCGCTGTATCAACGCGGGTATAGTCTGGATCAGCTGCATATTTCCGGCGGTCGGCCTCAGCCAGACGTGACGCTTCCAGCAGCAGATGTGCTGCCTCAACGCTGCCTGGCGCATACTGACCGATCTTCAACCGATCCAGAATGACCAGTTGCTGCAATACGGACAGGCCGCCCGCCACAGGCGGGGCAGAAGAACAGATCCGGCGATTGAAAGCCGTCACACACAGTGGGGTGCGTTCATGAACCTTGTAAGCCTTCAGATCCGCAGGTGTGAGCTTGCCCGGATACGTGCCACTGGCCACGGCGGCTGAAAGCTTTTTCGCAAAGTCGCCCGTGTAGAAATACTCAGCTCCCTGCTTCGACACCTGCTCCAGTGTGCCAGCAAGGGCGGCGTTATGCAGAATCGTACCCTTGGGAAGCGGCTGGCCCTCTGCATCGAAATAGGCGGAGAACTGAGATTCGTGAGCCAGCTCTGGGCGTTCCGTCAGGACAAGATGGAGATACCCTGCCAGTGGAAAGCCATCGCGGGCTGCAGCAATCGCAGGCTGGAACAGATCCGCCCATGGGAGCTTGCCATAGCGGTCATGCAGAAGGGCCAGCGTTCGCAAAGTGCCAGGAACGCCAACGACGCGCCCACTCCGCTGGAGCTTCGCTTCCGGAATACGAACGCCATTCTGGTCATGCATGAAGTCCCGCTGCATGCCCATTGGAGCACTGGCCAGACCGTCAAAGAAACTCAGATGATCAGCGGCGCGGTCCCAGTACAGGATGGTTGACCCCCCACCCAGACCAGATGCCTGAGGCTCCACCACGGCCAGAACCATCTGCGCAGCGATGGCAGCATCCACTGCGCTTCCACCTTTCGCGAGAACATCCGAAGCCGCTTTGGAAGCCATGGGATTGGCTGTTGCCGCCATGAACGTACTGGCACCAGAGGGCTGCGAGACAGGTGCCGCAGGTGGCAAATAATGCGCACAGGCGCTCAGACCAAGTGCGGTTGCTCCCAACAGGCCCACAAGAACGGGGGTCCGGGCGTAAACCTTTCGTTGGGGGAGAGCCGCACTTCTGATACGCATGGACAATATCAACTTTCAGTTCCTGACAGGGAGCATCTACATCAAACCGTTACGGTCTTCGATCTTCGCGATAAATGCTGTTATGGTGCGATAATTATCAACCTTCGGTTTGCAATGAACGTTTTTCAGGCCATGACGACCTTTATTGCCGTCGTCGAAACAGGAAGCATGACAGCCGCTGCAGAGCGTTGCGGCATCTCACCCACAATGGTGGGAAACTACGTGCGCCTGCTTGAAGAGCGGCTGGGCACCAGTCTGCTGCGTCGCACCACCAGACGCCAAAGCCTCACGGCCTTCGGCTCCCTCTACTTCGCCAAATGCCAGAAAATCCTCAGCATGCTCGATGAAACCGAGCGTATGGCCGAAGCCGCCCAGAGCCTTCCTGCAGGAACTCTCCGCATTACAGCTCCTGTTACTTACGGCACCCAGAGCATCACCCCCTGCATCGCGGCTTATCTCAAAGAACACCCCGCCGTGGACGTAGATCTTGTCCTGACGGAACGCAGCGTCGATCTGACGCATGAGAAATTCGACATTGCCATCCGACTGGGCGTTCCAGAGCCATCTTCCCTGATCTGCCGCCGTCTGTCCGACTACACCATGACGCTCTGCGCCTCCCCGGCCTATCTGTCCCAGCGGGAAGAACTCCTGTCTCCCCATCAGCTCGCCATGCACGATGCCCTTGCCTTCTCCTACACGCCCGCATCTCCCTGGCACTGGGCCCGGCGTGAATGGCGTTTTGAAGGGCCACAGGGACACATCTCTGTCGAAATGCAGCGTAAAGGGTTGTTCAACAACACGCAGGCCATGCGTCGTGCAGCCCTTTCGGGCATGGGGATTGCCATGCTGCCGTCCGATCTGGTGCGGGAAGACATCCGGGAAGGAAAACTCTCGGCACTGCTGCCGGATTACACCCTTCCTTCCCGCCCGATCTATCTGCTCTACCACAAGGAGCGCTATAGCGCTCCGACACTGCGATCATTCATCCAGTTCCTGATCCAGTCTCTTGGCAACACACAAGCCGGATGATGGGCGTATGGCCGTTCCACAAACCTAATCAGGCGGTGATTGCCTCCATCATTGGCAATATCGTCGAGTATTATGATTTCGTCATTTACGCGTATTTTTCAGCGTCGATAGGCCGTACGTTTTTCCCCGCCAACTGGCCACTGTCCCAACTCGGCCTCTCCCTCGCGACTTTTGGCCTGACACTTCTGGCAAGACCGCTCGGCGCCGTCGTTCTGGGAAACTATGCAGACAGGCGTGGCCGCGTCTCCACAATGATGGTCTGCATCCTGCTGATGGCCCTGGGCAGTCTGCTGATTACCCTCACACCGTCCTATCAGGAGATTGGCATTGCTGCGCCTGGGCTGGTCATTCTGGCCAGACTTCTTCATGGCTTTTCACTGGGCGGAGAATTTGGAAGCGCCACATCCTATCTGATCGAACACGCCCCAAGGCATGAGGCCCGGGCAGCAAGCTGGCAGGCTATTGGGCAGATCACCGCCTCCCTGTGTGCCGCAACGGTCGTGCTAATTCTCGGTCTCGCGCTTCCTGCAACAACATTCGAGACCTATGGCTTCCGTATTGCAACCGGTCTGGGAGCTGCGGCAGGCATCAGTGGATTGATCCTGCGCATGATGCTGCCCCCGGAAAGCGCCGAGACAGCAACCCGTGCCCTTTCAGCCCCGGCGCCATTCCTGCAACCCGATACGGTTCTCCGGACGGCCCTCATCATGGGCTCCGTCGCTCTTGGCAGTGGCATCACCTATCTGGGGCTTTACATGCCTCATTATGCGCGCAGCCAGTACAGTCTCTCCGGCCTCAGCACATCGCTGGCCCCTCTTCTGACCTATGGTGGCCAGCTCCTGTTCACCCCGCTGAGATGGAAACTGGCAGACCGTTTTGACAGGACCCACAGCGTAGCGCCGATGCTCTGGTCCTGCGCGTTTCTGACCCTTCTGCCTATTCCTGCCTTCGAACTGATCAAGACGGTGCCGGAAGCAGTTCTGCTCATGCCCCTTCTGTTCAATCTGAGCGGACTGTTCTATTTCGCTGCCCTCGACGGCTTCATCGGCCAGATTTTCCCCAGTGAACGCAGAGGGCGTGGGCTTACCATGGGATATTCTTTCGGAGTGGTTCTGTTCGGCGGTCTTGCGCCTCTGACAAATGCAGCCCTGATTTCCTGGACCGGTCTTTCTCACGCCCCCGCCCTCTACATGATCCTGACAGCGGTCATTTCGTTCATCAGCGTCTTTTCAGCCCGGTCCCTTCTGGATCGACGTGCGTCCTGAACGACAGCATTTCCTTGACAGAAATTGAAACTATCAATTTTTTCTTTGGAATGTTCTTATAATTGTCTCCTTTATCTTAGTTTACCCACTTCATAACGCTATCGAAGCGTTGTCATTCTGCAAAACGAGTCCTCGACATGTCATCCTGTTCTTTCCCGCCCAGCCGCTCCAGCCGTTCCGGACTCTCCGTTCCGCTTAACGCTCTTTTCGGGCAGGGAAAGAAAACTCTTGCGGCAGCGACATTTCTGAGCGGTCTGTCCATCACTGTCCCCACCGCCTATGCGGCAACCTCCCCCACGACCGAGCCTGCCAAGCACCGTGCTCACCCCGCGCCCACCGTTGAGGCTGGCAAGGAGTCCATCAGTGTGACGGGAACGCGCCATCAGCCAGGTGGCGGCATGATGCGTGTCGAAACAGCCTCCCGCGCCGTACAGACCGTGACGCAGAACTATATCGAGATGCAAAGCCCCACGAGCAGCCCGCTCGACCTGATCGCCAATCTGCCAAGCGTGAACATCACAACGCCGGACCCGAGCGGGAACGAAGGTGGCTCCATGCAGAGCCGTGGTCTGTATGACAACGACATCGGCATCATGCTGAACGGCATGCCAATCGCAAACGGCGGCACGTCCTCCGCATCCAATTTCGTGCAGAACTATATCGACAGCAACAATATTGCCGCCGAAAGCATGAGCCCCGGCTCCATTTCCGTTGAAGATCCACTGACCTCCGCTGGTGCTGGCGCTCTGAGCATCACCACGCGCGCGCCTTCCAAGAAGTTTGGTGGCCTGATCTCCGGAAGCTATGGTTCCTTCAACCGGACACGCGGTTTCATCCGTCTGGACTCAGGCGAGATTGGCCACACCGGCATCACCAGCTATGCCTCGTTTTCCAACACCCATTCCGATGCATGGCGCGGTTCGGGCGACAGTGATCGCAAGCATATGGATTTCCGTGCCCAGAAACAGATTGGCACACGCAGTTCCATTGACCTGTTTGCAGGCTACAACCATTCACATTACTACCTGAATCGCTACCCGACACTGGCCAACTTCCAGAATGACAAGCATGGGCGGCCGGTCTCGACCCCGTTGAGCTATACAGCTGAATTCAACGCGGTATCTCCGGGCAATTACTATGGCGTACGCGGTACGGACAAAGACCAGTTCTATCTGTCCATGCCCATGAAGTTCGCGCTGAACAACACCTTCACGCTGAACATTTCCCCCTACTACGAGCGCTCCGACATCACGCTGAACAGTGCATCCCGCCTTCAGGAAGGCCGCACGTACGCAGGAACAGCCCTCCAGCGCGTTGATTTGAACGGCGACGGCAGAATCAGCACCTCAACACGTGCAGCGGTCTCCACCAACTCCATGTCCGTGACCCAGCAGGGAGGCGTGGTTGCGGCACTGGGCTGGCATTCCGAGAACAACGACGGACAGATCGGTTACTGGCACGAGGAATATCGCTATTCCCTGCGCACCCCCCTGTCGAGAATGAACCAGACAACTGGCGCACAGCCAGCTGATACAGACAAGTCATCCTATTACCGAACCACAAGCGGCAGCATCTACTATTCCGTAGATTACCTGGGCTCCTACAGTCTGAACTCGGGCTTCCTGGAAGACACTGTTCATCTTCTGGATCGCAAGATGTCCATCACAGGCGGCATCAAGGTGACGTCCATGACGCTGGAGGGACAGGATTACCTTCCCAGCACGGCAGGGCGCACCAATCACACCTATGTCTCGCCAACGCCGCGTTTCTCATGGTCATACAACTTCGCCCCTCATCATCAGCTTTACATCAATGCTGAGGGTGATTTCCGCGCGCCTTCCCCGATCAACATGATCTCACGCTACAGCACGAGCACCGGCGTCATGACGACATCCGGCGCAGGGGCAAAGCCCCAGTATTCCATCAAGGAAGAACTGGGTTACCGCTATAACGATGATCTGTTCCTGGCGGATATCAGCCTCTTCAACATGAACGTCTCCAACCGTCTGCTGTCGGTCAACATGTTCAGCAACGACGTTCAGGTCAGCCAGACCATCAACGCAGGCGGCGAAACAATCCGCGGTGTGGACGTCATGCTGTCTACCCGACCGCTCTTCCATCGTTTCAGCCCGTATTTCGCGTTTGAATACCTGCACACGACGATGGATAACAATCTGCAGACAACGGCCGATGATGGTTCCGTCGACTATATGCGGACCAAGGGCAAAACGGCTGTTATGTCGCCGAAGTTCTCAGGCAGCGTTGGTCTGACCTATAACGAAGGCCCGTTCTTCCTGAACGCCAGCGTGCATTACACGTCCAAGCAGGCATCGTCCTTCATGAACGATCAGTACATGCCATCCTACTTCTCGGATTCTCTGACGCTTGGCTATCATCTGCCGAAATTCTTCATCGCCCAGTCCCCGGTGTTCAAGCTGAACTTCACCAACCTGACAGGCCAGTACAAGCTGGGTGGCGTTTACTACTTCTCCAACAATGCCAGAGCCACAACAGGTGTGTATGGCCACAAGATCAGTGCTGACACGGCACCGAGCTATTACATCATGCCGCCGTTCGCGATGATGGGCACACTGTCCACCTCGTTCTGATAACGGGAAATTCAGTCCGACAAGACTGGATCACCGCATTAAAAAAGGGGCCGGATTTCCATCCGGCCCCTTTTTCGTTTTCAGGACACCGCTTCATCCTCAGAGGAGTGAAGGGTACGAGGAAACGATCCAGGATTGAGAACTGCCAGCAGAATGGCAGTCAGCGTGATGACGATCGCAATGGGGGTAAGCGTGTTGAAACCGCTCCAGGTCAGAATCTGACCTCCCAGCGCGGACCCCAGAAGAATACCAAGATTACTACCCCCATTGATGGCCGCTCCAGCCACGTCCGGTCGCGTTGCCCGCGCGCGAATTGCGCCTGACATGACAAAAGGAATGATGGCCGAATAGCCGCTACACCAAAGAGCGACTGACGCTACAGACCACCATCCAGAGAGAATGTGCCCATACATGAGGCCCATGCCGATCAGCATGGCCATTCCCCCTGCGAACATTCCTGCGGCAGGCCAGCGATCAACAATCTGACCCGCGCCCCACAGTCCAAGAATACTCACAGCGCCGGTCAGAAGAAGCGCAATACTGAGAACCCCTTTGGGAAGGCCATGAGCCAGCAGCAGAGGCGTGACGTATGTGTAGAGCATGTTGTGAGCAACGAAGAAGATCGCATCAATAGCCACAACCATCAGGAAGATCCGCATGGCCTTTCGGGATCCCATGGCGGGCAGGTTGGTGCTCGCGTCTCCGGACGTCGCGACTGGGGGCAGGAAAAAAGCAATGCAGGCCGTCAGCAGCACGGCAATACCTGTCATCACCAGCATCGCAACACGCCAGCTTGCAAAGTGCCCGATAGCGGCCGCGCCAGGCACGCCCAGAATAGAGCCCAGAGACGTTCCACCATAAACAAACGAGATGGCTCGTCCGGTCATCTTCGGCGGCACCAGCCGCGCGGCGTAGGCTGAGACAATCGACATCAGCAGCGCATGTGCGATTCCACCGAGCGCCCGCCCTGCACACAAGACCAGGAATGTCGGGGCAAGAGCGACGATCAGATTGGAAAGAACATAGCCGCCCAGGGAAAGCAGCATCAGTCTCTTTCGATCGATCGCGGCTGTCAGAATGGTCAAAGGCACGGCCCCGAAAGCAACCATCAGGGCGAACGCACTGACGGCCAGTCCTGCCTGACCCTCGGCAATATGAAAGGCCTGCGCCATGTCGATCAGCAGACCAACGGGCGCGACTTCACTGGTCAGTGCGGTAAAAGTACACGCGAATAGTGCACACAGTCCAATAACGGTCTGTGTGGGAAGAGTTTTGAAAAGCATAATTTCCCTGACCACTGTGATGAAGCTATCACGCGGGGCGAAATCGCCTTCTGCCATGCTTCCCGCAAGAATAAAACGAAAGAAGCAATGCTCGTGACTGGTTTCTTTTTGTCATATCCCAGACATTGAAAAATCTGCCGTTGGGCCCAGGAACGCCTCTTCCACATTCAGGCCAGAAAATAAAACCGGGACCAGCTCATGATGCTCTCGAAGAAGAGATGAGGGCAGACACAAACCTTGTTGATATTGATTCTGATTTACGACAACGTCATCCAAAGCATTGCACTACACCCCCTCACCCAGAAAGGCATTTTTCAATGTTTGAACTGACATCAAAACTCAGGGCATTTTTGACGATTGGTTTGGTCGTGACGCCATCTCTTGCGTTTTCAGCCGAGACAGCAACAGCCAATCTCATTGACGCAAGCGGAAAGCCTGCAGGGACCGTGCGCGTTACGGATGCTCCGAAAGGCGTCCTGCTTCATATCGAAGCCAAAGGCCTTACGCCCGGCTGGCACGGAATCCATTTCCATGAAAAAGGCGACTGCGCTGCGCCGAAGTTCACCAGTGCCGGAGCACATGTCCATACGGCGAAGTCTGTCATTCATGGCGTACTTAATGACAATGCAAATGATTTTGGCGATCTGACCAACATCTATGCGGCCCCGGATGGGAGTGCATCAGCAGAAATCTACTCGACGTTTGTTTCCCTGAGAGGTGCTTCTTCGCGTGCAGCGTTGCTGGATGCTGACGGAAGTTCCGTTGTAATCCACGCTCAGGCTGACGATTACAAAAGCCAGCCCATTGGCGGCTCTGGTGCCCGCGTTGCCTGCGGCGTCCTGAAGCAGGACTGACATTTTCCGAGCCTCTATTGCCTGAAAAATTCTGGCGGCCCCCTCATAGAGGAGGCCGCCAGACGCCCCAAAGCAACGCAACACCCATGGTAAAAAGTGAATTTTCGGCCCAGTCGTGCAGGCCCTTGCCCAAGGGCCGGCCCGGCCGCTGAACTCTGAGGTTTACCAAAGTAATCTGGCGCCTGATGTCTGAGTAGACATCGCGTCTCGATCAAAGACCAACGAGGGCTTCGTCGCGACAGTTCACAGAGTGGCATACATTCCGGAAGACGCGTATTTTGCGCAACCTCCTGAAATGGTTCTAACGCTTCTCAACCCGTCGGAGAGGCAGGACATTTTAATGCTGTCCCCGATCCTGCTCATGCCTTTACGCTGTCATTGCTCCCCATGACATTCAGAAAGATGAAGTCTTTCAACCGGAGGCCAATAAGCAGCCGCGACTTCACTCTGGATCGCTTCGATCTGGTTCTGGATCCAGTGCATGTATTCATGGAGCCCGCGAATGATGATTTCCTCGGCCGTCTGATCTTCCAAAGTAGCCCGAAGTTCAGACAACCGTTCCTGAATGGCGTAATTCTGCCGCCGTAGATTGTAATGCGCAGACAGAGCCGCCAGTACCGTATCAGTCTGCCGAAGGTTCAGGGCCAGAGACCGTGGGAATCCTTCATTTTTCAACAGAAACCCAACAACGTTGGCAGGTGTGGTTGTTACGGGCTGCAAACGGCGAAACGCATGATAAGCCGCAGCAGAGCGCAGAACAGACGCCCACTGTGTCGTATCGATTTCCGAGCCGACCTCTTCCTCGCAGGGCAGAAGTGTATGGTACCGTGTGTCAATCAGACGGGTAATCTGATCGCTGCGTTCCAGATGGCGACCCAGAAGATAAAATAGCCACGCCTGATCGCGGTAAAGCGTCCCTTCCGTCACGCCTGTATGCGTCTGACACTCCTGCTTGATCCTGTTGCACAGAGCAGAAAGGCCAGTCCGGCGGATGTCTGACGGGTCAAGGTCCAGCACCCATCGTGTGAAGACGTTCAGGTGCATCCACATTTCTGTGGAAATCAGCGGCCGTGCAGAGCGGGCATTTTCACGCACCGCATTCGCCATGCCCTTGATGGAACTCGGATTGGCCAGGTCAGTGATGTAGAACTGGATGTAATCCTGCTCCGTTGCAGCAGGATGCAGCGCCTGAAACCGCTCCTCATCGGAGTTGATCTGGACGATTGTTTCCCAGACGGTTTTACCATCCGGCCCCCGGACAAATGCTTCCGTGACTTCAATCAGGCGGGCCAGATTTTCGATACGCTCCATGTAACGGGCCAGCCACATCATGCTCTCGGCATAGCGCGACAGAAGCGTGTTGAGGTTGGAGAGCATTCCGTTCGAGGTTGGAGATAGCTGTGTCATACGGACATCACCCAGGTATCCTTGGACCCGCCACCTTGAGAGGAATTCACCACCAGAGAGCCTTTCCGAAGCGCCACACGGGACAACCCACCGGGCAGAACCCAGGTCGATTTCCCAGTCAGGGCGAAGGGACGCAGATCCACATGGCGCGCTTCCACGCCCGCATCACACAGGGTGGGCGACACAGACAGGTCGATGACGGGTTGGCTGATATAATTTGACGGATTATCCTGCAAGCGCTGCCTGAAATCCTCAAGCTCGCTTTCGGTTGCATGGGGACCAATCAGTAGTCCGTACCCGCCCGACTCTCCCACAGGCTTCACGACAAGCCTTTCGAGATTGGCAAGCGTAAAAGCCAACCCTTCCGGTTCAGCGCAAATATGCGTCTCTACGCTCCCCAGAATAGGCTCTTCATTGAGGTAATACTTGATGATCCGGGGCATGTACGCATACACAGCCTTGTCGTCTGCAACGCCTGTGCCCAGCGCATTGGCAATCGTCACATTCCCACGCCGATACGCCTCGACCAATCCTGGCACGCCCAGAAGGCTTTCCGGGTTAAAGGCCAGCGGGTCCAGAAAGGCATCGTCAATGCGGCGATAGATGGAGTGAACCGGGCGCAATCCCGCGACGGTCCGCATATAGACATGGTGGTTCTCCACCAGAAGATCGCGCCCCTCCACAAGAGGCACACCCATCTCACGCGCCAGAAACACATGCTCGAAATAGGCGGAATTGTAGATCCCGGGAGACAGCAGAACCACCTGTGGATTTTCAACACCTTCGGGAGCGACATCACACAGAGCCCGATGCAGGCGCAGTCCATAGTCTTCAACAGAACGCAGCGGCACTCCAGACGCCAGATCCGGCATAAGCCGCAGCATCATGTGCCGGTTCTCGATCACATACGACACGCCTGAGGGTGTTCTCGCATTGTCTTCCAGAACCAGAAACCGCCCGCTCCGATCCCGGATCAGATCCGTTCCGTTGATATGGACATAAACGCCACCTGGAACATCCACTCCGACCATCGCCTGACAGTAATTGGCATTTTTCAGAACCAGATCTGCGGGAATCAGACCGTCCTGAAGGATTTTCCGGTCATGGTAGATGTCCCACAGGAACATGTTGATCGCCTTGACGCGCTGTTGCACGCCCCGTTCGATGAATGCCCATTCCTCGGCTGTCAGCACACGTGGAATGACATCGAACGGCAGAACACGATCAATGGCCTCACGATCCGTATAAACAGTAAACGTAATCCCCAGCCGATAGAGCTGTGTTTCGGCATTCGCAGTGCGATACCGCAGTTCCTTGATGTCAAAATGCGCCAGGCGTTCCTGAACCTGCCGAAGGGCTTCCGGGAGCTCTTCTCCACGGTTCATGAGTTCGCAAAAGAATTCAGGCCTGTGATAGGCAGAAAAAATACCGGCTTCCTGGGCCTGGGAGTGCAAGACGTTGGACTTCATCTGTATGCCCCGCTTCCTTACCCGACGATTGTATGAAGCATACCCGGCCGGATCATTACGATTATTTATTAACCTATCAATTCCGCCCTGTTTGCCAAGGAGGAAAAGCACGAAGCAGTTCTGTTTTTTCCAGAACATATCAGGAGAGTTGCCGTTCCCGCTCTTCCTGTTACGATGGGAGAAGGATCAAGGACTACCGCCCGCATCCCTCAGGGACTGAAAACCAGAAGGTCATGCGCGGCTTTCAGGAAACATGAGAGAATGAACACGCCCGTGATGATCCGTCATCACACTTCCTATCGCTATGATCGTCCCGTGTTTCTGGGTCCCCAGACGATCCGTCTGCGCCCTCCGGCCAGAACATGCAACACGGTTCTGGCCTATGCCCTGAGCATTGGTCCCGGTGAGAGCCAGATTACCTGGCATCAGGACCTGTATGCCAATACCGTTGCCAAAGCCACCTTCCAGGACCGGGTATCGCATTTCGATATCGAAGTCCGCATGACGGTAGATCTGACGCCCTACAATCCCCTCATCGCCCCACGCTACCCCACTGAAGAAGTCAGTCCGTTCTACAGAGAGGAGATTGAAGACAAGTCTATCCTGGAAGCCTTTCTGAACGAAGAGTTTTCATCATCAGGGGAAACGGATCTGGACCGGCTGGTCTGGCTCAATCGCCGGATTGCCGCTGCTCTGCGCTATCAGCCCCGCATGGAACCAGGAATCTGGACACCTGCTGAAACGCTGTCTCGCCAGACGGGTTCCTGCCGGGACAGTGGGTGGCTTCTGGTGGCTTTTGCACGCCATCTCGGCTTCGCCGCCCGCTTTGTCTCCGGATATCTCATTCAGTCCTCCTCGCAGGAAAACGCCCCACACGGGCTCATCTGCGATCTTCACGCCTGGGCTGAAATCCTGCTGCCCCAGCATGGCTGGCTGGGTTTCGATACGACGTCCGGACTGATCACGGCACAAAACCATATTCCTCTTGCTGTTTCCGCAACACCAGAAGACGCAGCCCCGGTTTCAGGCCTTCTGGATCACTGTCAGGCACGTTTCGATGTTCTGATGGAAGCACAGCATTTGCATGAAGTGGCAAAGACCTGACATCATGCTTCGGCAAGAGCTGCATAAGGTGCCGAAGCTGTGAAACTTTTCTCGTGTCAGTGCTGCCAGCAGGCTCTGTATTTCGAAAATACAACATGTGAGTCCTGCCATCATCCGGTTGGGTATCTCCCCGGCCTTTCCGCACTGACGGCCCTTGAACCTGCGGGTCATGGCCGGTGGCATCCCATGGAACCACAGGTTCGGAACGCAGAACTCGTTTACTGCTCCAACCATGACCATGACGCCTGCAACTGGCTTACGACCCCAAGCCAGACAGGCCAGCCGCCCGTCTGTTTCGCCTGCCGCTTCAATCGGACCATTCCCAATCTGGAAGATCCGAAAAACCTTGAACGGTGGCGGAAAATCGAAGTCGCCAAGCATCGTCTGTTCTATACCTTGATGCGCCTCAAGCTCCCGATCCGGAGCTGGCGGGAAGATCCGAACAACGGACTTGCGTTTAATTTTCTTGATGATGCGCCGGACGGCTCAGCCCCAGTCATGACCGGCCATAACAACGGTCTCGTCACGCTGGCCATCCGCGAAGCTGACGACGCAGAGCGCGAACGCATGCGCGTGGAAATGGGGGAGTATTACCGCACCCTTCTCGGCCATTTCCGCCATGAGATCGGCCATTACTACTGGAATGTTCTGGTGCGCGATGCCGGACGCCTGGAAAGCTGCCGCGCCATCTTCGGAGATGACAGTCAGGATTATCAGGACGCTCTACAACGCCACTATAACAATCCCCCTCCGGAAGACTGGCGCGAACGCCACGTCAGCAGCTACGCCACGTCCCATCCGTGGGAAGATTTTGCCGAGACATGGGCCCATTACCTGCACATCGTCTCCACTCTTGAAACGGCCTGGGCCTACGGTGTCACAATTCATCCCGGCATTCCGGATCCATCCACCCTGTCGACGGATGGCCCGATGAACGACCCCTATCTGACCGCGACCTTTGACGAGATCATGGACGCCTGGGTTCCGCTAACATCTGCAGTCAACAGCCTCAACCGCTCTATGGGGCTGGCTGATTTTTACCCATTTGTCCTGACGGCAGGTGTGCGGGAAAAGCTGGCGTTCATCCACGCCCTGATCCGGGAAACACAGGCCCTTCGTTAGGACGGCATTTTAGGCGTCCCGAACAGGCGCGTCCGCATCTGGCGCGCCTGATGAATAAAATACAGCTTGGCGCCCGTCATCCGCACAGACCGGTACACAAGATAAACAGGCGCCGTCAGGGCCGTGCGGGATGAGAGAGGAATGTAAGTAATCTGCCCTGCATGATGCTGTTGCATCGAATGCGGCACAACAGAAATACCCAGCCCTCCGGCTACGAGACTTAACGCAGCCATAAGCTGCGGGCCTTTCTGCCGAATATTGGGCATAAATCCGGCACCCAGACAGGCATCTACAATCGTCTTGTAGAGGCCGTTGTTATACTGGCTCTGATAGAGGATGAAGTCTTCGTTCTCGAGATCCGCCAGCCTGAGCCCCTCTGCTGGTGGGTTGAGAGCCAGTGGGTGCGCCCTGGGAACCGCCACCACCATCGGCTCTTCCAGAATCAGTTCCACCATCACATCCGATACATCCGGGATGGAGGCACGCACGAACGCCACGTCCACAAGATCATCTCGCAAAGCCCCAAGAAGCTGACTGGAATTGCCTTCTGTCAGGCTCAGCGTCACATCCGGCCAACTCTCCCTGAAGTGCCCCAATACGGCCGGGAGACTAGGATGACACATGGCCGAATTGGTAAAACCAACAGACAGTTCGCCACTTTCGCCCCGTACCACCCGCCTCACATCCTCAACCGTCTCATCAACCCGGTCGAGAATGTCATACGCGCCCTTGAGCATACTGCGCCCGGCAGCCGTCAGACGCATGCCTTTGGCATGGCGCTCAAAAAGTTGAACACCCATCGTTTCTTCGCAGGATCGCAGCATCCGTGTCAGAGGAGGCTGCTGAATCCCCAGCCGTTCTGCCGCCCGCGTCAGGTTTCCCTCTTCGGCAATAACCACAACAGCGCGGAAATGACGTAACTCAACCATGCGATACCTTTAAGGTATGATGAAACCTGCAACGAAATATTGGACCTAGCAGCTTTCCCCACTAAAGTCCGCACGCCTTCTACGCACGGACAGACAGGATACGCCATGACCGACAAGATTCCCGCCACGCTCATCTCCGGTGACGGTATCGGACCTGAGATCATGGCCTCCGTAACGACTGTTCTGGATGCACTCGGCGCGCCCTTCGTCTGGGATCATCAGAATGCAGGAATGGGCGCTCTGGAAAATCAGGGCAGCGCCCTTCCCGATGCGACGCTCGACAGCATTGCCCGCACGGGGCTGGTTCTCAAAGGCCCACTGACAACACCGGTCGGCAAGGGTTTCCGTTCCATCAATGTGACCCTCCGTCAGCAATTCGATCTGTATGCCAATGTCCGCCCAACGCAGACGATTGTTCCGGGTGGTCGTTACAGCAATGTTGATCTGGTTGTGATCCGCGAGAACGTCGAGGGTCTCTATGCGGCCATGGAACACTACATGCGTGTGGGCGACGACCCTGAAGCCGTAGCCTATGGGGCAGGCTTCAACACACGTGCGGAATGTAATCGTATCGTAAGGTTCGCTTTCGAATATGCTGTGAAGAATGGCCGCAAGAAGGTCACGTTGGTTCACAAGGCCAATATTCTCAAGATCCTCAGCGGCATCTTCCTGCATGAAGGTCGTCGCGTTGCTGCCGAATATGAAGGCCGCATCGAGCTTGAGGAACGTATTGTCGATGCCTGCGCGATGGAACTCGTCATCAAGCCGGAAAATTACGATGTTATCGTCACAACCAACCTGTTTGGTGATATCCTCTCGGACCTGACCGCTGGCCTCGTGGGCGGTCTGGGCATGGCTCCGGGAGCCAATATCGGGGAGAAGATGGCCGTGTTTGAAGCCGTCCACGGATCGGCCCCGGATATTGCTGGCAAGGGGGTTGCCAACCCGCTGGCGCTCATGATGGCCGCCAGCATGATGCTGGCCCATGTAGGACGTCAGGATCTTTCCGCCCGTCTTGACGGCGGCATGAAGCAGATCCTGACGACGGACGGCATCCGCACCCGCGATCTGGGCGGCACGGCCACGACAGAAGACGTTACGCAGGCCCTCCTGCGCGCCATTCACTGAACAGACGACACGACCAGCAGGGATACAGACATCATGAAACAGGTTGGACGCGATCTTCTGGGCAGCCAGCGCGACCTGTCCCTTGACGGACAGACCTATCGCTATTTCTCCCTTCCCGTGGCCGCGGAGAAAATCGGGGATATTTCCCGTCTTCCAGTCAGCCTCAAGGTTCTGCTTGAGAACGTCCTGCGCTTCACGGACGGTACGAGCTACAAGGTGGAAGATGCACAGGCCATCGCAGACTGGCTGCGCTATGCCGGTTCCACGCAGGAAGTACCGTTCAAGCCGTCCCGCATCCTGATGCAGGATTTCACAGGCGTTCCAGCCGTTGTCGATCTGGCCGCCATGCGCGACGGTATCCTGTCGCTCAACGGAGACCCGCGGAAGGTCAATCCGCTCGTCCCCGTGGATCTCGTGATCGACCATTCCGTCATGGTCGATGTCGCGGGTCGGGCGGATGCGCTTCAGCAGAACGTATCGCTGGAATTCGAACGAAATGGCGAACGGTATGCGTTCCTGCGCTGGGGCCAACAGGCATTCGACCAGTTCCGCGTTGTGCCGCCGGGTGCAGGCATCTGCCATCAGGTCAATCTGGAATACCTGTCTCAAGTTGTCTGGACCAGCACGATCGACGGCGTGACCTACGCCTATCCGGATACGCTATACGGCACGGATTCCCACACCACCATGGTCAATGGACTGGGTGTTCTGGGCTGGGGCGTCGGCGGCATTGAAGCCGAAGCCGCAATGCTCGGCCAGCCGATTTCCATGCTCATTCCGGATGTCGTCGGCTTTCGTCTGGATGGCAAACTTCCAGAAGGCACAACGGCCACAGATCTTGTTCTGACCATCACGCAGATGCTCCGTGCCAAGGGCGTTGTCGGGAAATTTGTCGAATTCTATGGGCCTGCGCTGGACCATCTGCCCGTTGCAGACCGCGCAACCATCGCCAACATGGCCCCGGAATATGGCGCAACCTGCGGCTTTTTCCCTGTCGATGCGCTGGCACTGGATTACCTGCGTCAGACCGGCCGTGATGAACACCGGATTGCGCTTGTCGAAGCCTATCTGCGGGCGCAGGGCATGTTCCGTGACGCATCCACGCCAGAACCAGTTTTCTCGTCCACGCTCTCACTGGATCTCAGCACTGTCACCCCATCCCTTGCTGGTCCGAAGCGTCCACAGGACCGCGTTGAACTCCGCTCTGCCTCCGAGGCTTTCGAGAAGGCCCTTACCGAGACGCTCGGCGTCAAACCGGAAAACACCACCGTCACCGCTCCGGTCGCAAGAACGGATTACGCGCTGGAACATGGCTCGGTCGTCATCGCGGCCATCACATCCTGCACCAACACGTCCAATCCTGCTGTTCTCGTAGCTGCTGGTCTGGTCGCCCGAAAGGCGCGTGCGCTTGGTCTTAAGCCCAAGCCCTGGGTCAAGACATCCCTTGCCCCTGGCTCTCAGGTCGTGACGGATTATCTGAATCGTGCTGGCCTGTCCGCTGACCTTGATGCGCTCGGCTTCGAAACCGTAGGCTATGGCTGCACGACCTGCATCGGCAATTCCGGCCCTCTGGACCAGCCGCTTGTCGATGCAATTGAAGGCCACAATCTGGTTGCAACGTCCGTTCTCTCGGGCAACCGCAATTTCGAAGGACGCATCTCGCCGAACGTCCGCGCGAACTACCTCGCCAGCCCTCCTCTTGTGGTCGCCTATGCTCTGCTGGGCACCATGCGGCAGGACATCACGACCGCCGTTCTGGGCCACGCACCAGATGGAACGCCGGTCCACCTGAAGGATATCTGGCCGTCCAATCACGAAGTCGCGGAACTGGTCGGCACGGCAGTCACCCGTGAAGCCTTCGTAGATCGCTACAGCCGCATCACCGAAGGCACGCCCGAATGGCAGGCTCTCGGATCTGCCAGCGATTCCGCCACCTTCAAATGGCAGCCTGGCTCAACCTATGTGCAGGACCCGCCCTACTTCACAGACCTGAAGGCCGATCCCCAAAACCCGACCGATATTTCCGGCGCGCGCATTCTGGCTCTGCTGGGCGACAACATCACGACGGACCATATCTCCCCGGCGGGTTCTATCGCTGCATCTTCCCCAGCAGGTGAGTACCTTCAGGAGCATCAGGTCGCGGTCAAGGATTTCAACTCCTACGGCTCCCGTCGTGGCAATGATCGCGTCATGGTGCGTGGAACGTTCGCCAACATCCGTATCCGCAACGAGATGGCACCCGGAACCGAAGGCGGCATGACACGCCATCAGCCCGATGGAACGCTCATGCCGATCTACGATGCCGCAACCCGTTATGCCGCAGAAGGTACACCGCTGGTCGTTTTCGGCGGCAAGGAATATGGCATGGGCTCTTCCCGCGACTGGGCAGCCAAAGGTACGCGTCTGCTTGGCGTGAAAGCCGTGATTGCGGAAAGCTTCGAGCGTATTCACCGCTCGAACCTCGTCGGCATGGGTGTTCTACCCCTGACATTCGAGGAAGGCACAACCCGCAAAACCTTGGGGCTAGATGGCACCGAAACGATCAGTATTGCCGGCATCAGCGACCTGACGCCTCGCAAGACACTGATCATGACCATCACCCGTCAGGATGACACCCAGCAGCAGGTACCGTTGCTCTGCCGTGTCGATACAGTGGATGAAGCCGACTATTACCGCCACGGCGGCATCCTGCCTTATGTCCTGCGCGGCATGGCAGCAGCCTGAAAACACATAACCCCCGGAACGCATGGTTCCGGGGGCATACGGGATTACATATCTGCGGGAAAATTCCATGTAACCCTGCCCTCCAAAGAGCAGAGCCATAAAAAAATCCTAAACTCATTTCCAGGTCGAATCAGGCCCTTTGAGCCAGAAAGTGCTCCTGCTCTTCAGTCACGAGGTAAGGGCCGCCCGCTTTAATCTGGATGGCCAAAATAGCGATAGTGTTGGGGGAACGATTGCCTAGGGGTAGTAATGCATTCCCCATTGTCCAACGCATGCCACCTTTCTCCGGTTCACTCCATCCTTCAAGAGTACTCTCCATAAGGTGAGTAGTAATGCGATCGGTGCGACTCTCTTCAAACAGCACAATATCGCCAATAAGGACGCCAAGATTTCGTCGATCATCCACAAACGGGCCAATGCTGTCACTCGGACGACTGGTACGGGATACAAGACGAACTTTTTTCACGTCGGCGGGGATCATGAACATAACACGCCCATCTGCCTCGCGGCTCTTTCGAATAATGGCACCCGTATCTGTGGAAAGATGAAGACCTGCATCTTCGGTTAAAGAGAATATCCGAGCGTTATTTTCAACTTTGGCACTCTGCGCCCGAGCAGAAAACATGTGAAACAGGGGCTCTACGAAGCTACGACTCACATCAAGAGGTGCACTTCCATTTTCAGCCCACGTTTTTCTGTCTGTAGGAAGTGCGACAACACTCCCACTCTGACGAAAAGAACTCCGGTTCCCAGTGTCGAGATAGCTTTCTGTAAGAACACCATTCGCCGTGATGACAGAATGCATTTCCGTTTCTATATGAAAATATTCATAAGAAGTAATTTTCATGTCGTAAAAAATAGAACGACCATTTACCAACATCCGGACAGGAACAAATTTTCCTTCAAAAAACAGGCAATGTTCAGAGGTAATCAGCAGATCTTTATATGGCGCCCCGTCCCCCAGAGCATCCCTGAGAAGCCGAACCGGATAGCCAGCCTTATCATCAGGCAAGCCAGGAAATACTGAAGCTTTCTTATTGCCAACCCAGACAACTTTCCGGTTCACTTCCTTGTTCGCTTGCCAATCATAGACACTCACTTCATCGCCTATGGACAGATCTTCCACAGCAACGTCGCCATGGGGGGTACGAATCATCGATCCACGTAAAAAGCACACCACCACCAGCGTCGTGAGATAGGTTTTACCGTTGACCGTCACAACGCTGAATGTCGTTCCCTGATTTGCAGCCGGCAACTGAAAGGAAGACGTTCCGGAAATCGGCTGCCCATTATTGGTGAGTGTATAAACACCATCAACATAGGTATACCCGTCTGCCGAAAGGCCATTCAGAATAATTGTGTCGTTTTCTTTAATATTGGTTATATATCCAATAATACTTGGAGTAGTCCCAGCAGCAATTTCAATTGTTCCGCCACCACCCTCGTCAAACTGTATAAGACCCGGCGTTGTGGTCGCATAACCACTCAGGACCAGAGTACCTCCAGCGCTGATAACAATCTTGGAATTGCTGGAAACCGTAACACTATTGTCGAGAGTTAGAGATCCTCCCTCTTCTACTGTAACGACAGATGTCTCAGACGAGGTACCAACCTTCCAAGTTGATGCAGAAACATTCGAGTTGCTATTTATAATAACATTCCCTGTCGTTGCCTGACTTGCATCTGGAACAGGCAACCCAGAATAAAAAGCGGCTCCGGAAATACTTCCAGATTCCCCTATTACGACTGTTCCATTTTCAGCTTTAAGGACAGTTTGCGAGCCCCCCGTAGGGGTAAAAATGACTGACGCTACCATGTTTCGCTCCTGCTTTTACACGAGTGACGCCCGAGAACTACCCTTAATGCCATGAGTGGACGGGTATCCGAGACACACCCTTCCGCTTTTGAAGAAATGGCATTTGAGCCACCACTCCCATATGGTAGTGGCCGTTTGCTTTTTTTTGATTATTTTCACCTGGTAATTAGGCGTCAATCCAGGAACAAAAAAAATGAAACGTCATGAATTCATTACAAAAGATATATATAAAACCATTAAAGATAATAATTATTGGTATAATTGCCTAAAAAATATTTCTTATTATTGCACAGAGAGCAGCTATGGAGGAGCCGCCATAATCCCTATGGATGCGGATATGCAGAATTGGCGATATGGATCAAACGAAAATACGGAAACTGAGAATTTGTACTATAATTATTGGAAAAATAAATCTCCATTATCGGAAAATTATAGTAAAATAGATTTAACTTCTGGATTTATATATAAAGATGATCAATTTTTAAGCGAAAACGAAATAGATCATATTCCATTTTATCAAGATTTTCTCAGAGTTTTTGGTGTTAGACGCATCCATAACGTCTTATTCAAAACCGATGTTGGACATAGATTTATATTATCAGTCCAATCCCCAATAGGAATGGACAACAACGATAGCGAAAAAATAAAACAAAATATGATAAAAGTAACCCCTCATATTATAAATTCTGTAGAATTATCAATAAATTTCAACAGAAAATCTAAATCTATCCGAATATTTGAAAATTTATTTGAGGAAATACCATATGGTGTTGCAATATTAAACGAAGACAACACCGTGATACATGCGAACAAAATTCTATTAAATATGGAAAATGACGGTATTTTCATCAAAGATGGAAAAATAAGAACAAAATATAATTCATATAATAAAAATATAGAAAAAATTATTTCTCAAAAATCTTCTATAAATAAGGTCTTTAAAATTTATTGCGAAAGCGGAAAAATTTTATACGGGAAGATTATTATCCTAGAGAAAGATCTGGACACCTCTACAAATGGAAGCACCAAAATGATTGTGTTTTCTATCCAAAATGTAGGCCTCAAAACCGAAGCTGTTCTGAGGGATTTGCTCCTAACAAAATCTCAAGCGAAAATTGCCTGCCTTATTGCCAACGGTAAATCCGTAAAAGATTCCGCTTTGGAGATGAAAATATCCGAAGGAACAGCACGTCAAATGGTGAAAGAAATATTCTCTAGAATAGGCATTAATAGTCAGAGCCAGTTAACAGCTTTCGTGAAAAATATTAGCCTTATTTCTTAATTTATTTCTTTAATAAAATTATAATTACCACATGTATATGATTTATACCCTAGGGCCTGTTAGGTCTTGAAAGACTGTCGGACGTACATAGCTTTGTGTGATGAGCACGATGCAGTCTGTGA
>NZ_BANH01000008.1 GCF_000964465.1 Gluconobacter thailandicus F149-1 = NBRC 100600
CGCCGCAACCGTCATCTTCTGGCTATGAGTCCTGAGCCTAGAGTGGCTGGCGTCGTCCATTAATAGAAAGCTCTTTGAGCCTGTCTGGAAAATCGGTCTGATGTGATTCAAACGCTGGGTGTGGACGCCAGAGCAGAGGGGCCGGATAGCCAGGATCCCCCGCAAGCCGAAACGCTCATCCGTGAATTTCCAAAAGGGTTCTTAGAACAAGGGAAGTTCAGGGTCGGATTTTATTTCTTCCATGACAGTATAAGTATGGGTCTGACGCACTCCTGGCAGGCGAGTCAGGGTCTTTCCAAGGAAATTTCGATACGCGGCCATGTCCTTGACCCGCGCTTTCACCAGATAATCAAAACCTCCCGCCACCATGTAGCATTCGCAGACCTGCGGAATGGTTTTCAGAGCCTTCGAAAAAGACTCAAAAATATCGGGGCTGGTGCGATCCAGCGTCACCTGAATGAAGACCAGCAGCCCCAGATTGATGGTCTCTGGGTCGATGCGCGCCATGTAGCCCCGAATAACGCCGTTTTGTTCCAGCTTACGGACGCGTTCAAGGGTGGCGGCGGGACTGAGATGGATCTGCCGGGAGAGATCCAGATTTGTGATACGGCCGTCTTTCTGCAAAAGTCTCAGAATTCTGCGATCCATGTCGTCCATTAGGAAACTGCCTGCAAATATAATTTTCCAAAAAATCAATATACCGAACTTAATTCGTTGTCTTTGGTAAAATACCATTCCCTGTTTCGTGAGCGTTTCAATATCTGGGAAGGACAATCAAACCAGCGGTACCCTCATGACCACATCTTTTGCGTCGCTTGCTGCCACCGTTCCTTCGCGTTCCCTGCTGCGTCAGGCCATTACCGATCATATCCGTGTTCCGGAAGCGGGTCGTGTGGAAGTGCTGTCCCGGGAGGCTGCACTCGATGAGAAGCAGGCTGTGCTGGCACGCCAGACAGCACGCCGTCTGGTTGAGGCGCTTCGCCAGTCCGGCAGTAGTGGTATCGTGCAGGATCTGGTTCAGGAATATGATTTGTCGTCGCAGGAAGGTGTGGCGCTGATGTGCCTTGCCGAGGCCCTGCTGCGTATCCCCGATCTGCCAACACGTGACGCTCTGATCCGTGACAAGATTGGAAGTGGCCAGTGGCACGAGCATATCAGTCGCAAGTCCTCCCTGTTCGTGAATGCCGCGACATGGGGGCTGGTTGTCTCTGGAAAAGTTTTGTCTGCGGAACAGACCAGAACGCTTCCAAGAAGCCTCAAAGGCCTGATTGGACGATGTGGTGAGCCTGTAATCCGCAGAGGTGTGGATCTGGCGATGCGCATGATGGGAGAGCAGTTTGTTACCGGTCAGACCATCGAAAATGCTCTAGAAAACAGCAAGCCTTTGGTCGCAAAGGGCTTCCGGTATTCCTACGATATGCTGGGTGAAGCTGCCACGACCATGGCGGACGCAGACCGGTATTACCGTGATTATGAACTGGCCATTCATGCGATTGGCAAAGCGGCAGCTGGCGCTGGTGTTTATCGGGGACCGGGAATCTCCGTCAAGCTTTCAGCTCTGCATCCGCGTTACAGCCGCCTTCAGAGAGACCGGGTTCTTGCGGAACTTGGACCACGTCTTACAGCACTCGCGCGTCTGGCCTGTCAGTACGATATCGGTTTCAATATTGATGCTGAAGAAACGGAACGGCTTGAGCTGTCGCTCGACCTTCTGGAAGCTCTGTGCCACGACGACGCCCTGAAGGACTGGAAGGGCATTGGTTTTGTGGTCCAAGCCTACCAGAAGCGCGCGCCGTTTGTTCTTGACTGGATCATCGACCTGGCCCGCCGGACAAATCATCGCCTGATGGTGCGTTTGGTAAAGGGTGCATACTGGGACAGCGAGATCAAACGGGCCCAGGTGGAAGGAATGGAGAATTTTCCACTTTTTACGCAGAAGGTTCACACAGACATCTCCTATATCGCCTGCGCCAAAAAGCTTCTGGCGGCCTCAGATGCTATTTTCCCGCAGTTTGCGACCCATAATGCCCAGACGCTGGCAAGCATTCATGCCCTTGCCGACCCTGACTTCACCGTAGAGTCATATGAATTTCAGTGCCTGCACGGCATGGGGGAGACACTCTACAAGGAGGTTGTTGGCCCTGAGAAGCTGGACAGACCTGTCCGGGTTTACGCGCCTGTGGGGACGCATGAGACGCTGTTGGCTTACCTCGTGCGTCGCCTGCTGGAGAATGGAGCCAATTCGTCTTTCGTAAACCGTATTCAAGACCCGGCTATTTCGATCGAGGAACTGATCACGGATCCGGTCACATTGGCTGCCAGCCTCCCTGCCGGTGCAATTCGGCTCCCTCTGGATATGTTCCAGCCCGAGCGCCAGAATTCTCGCGGGCTTGATCTTTCTGATGAAAATACCCTGAAAGCTCTTGGGCTGACACTGAGTATTCCAACGACTTTTGGCGCGCAGACAGGAGAGGCTATTACCAATCCCGCCAACAGGCAGGACAAGGTCGGCTTTATTCAGGCCACATCTGTTGAGGATGTGAAAGACGTGATCCGCAAAGCGCAGGACGGCTTTGAAGTCTGGAAGAACACGCCTGTTTCAGAGCGCGCGGCGTGTCTTGAAAAGGCTGCCAGCCATCTCGAAGACGATATGCCGCGTCTGATGGGGCTCATCATCCGGGAGGCGGGCAAGACTCTTGCGAATGCTGTCTCTGAAATCCGGGAAGCGGTCGATTTTCTGCGCTATTATGCTGCACAAATCCGACGTGACTTTGCTGACGGTACGGCTGTTCCGCTCGGGCCGGTGGTGTGTATCAGCCCGTGGAATTTCCCGCTTGCCATTTTTCTGGGACAGGTTTCCGCATCCCTCGCTGCCGGCAACAGTGTTCTCGCCAAGCCGGCTGAAGAAACGCCTCTGATTGCCAGGGAAGCGATCCGTTGTCTGCATGAATCTGGCGTCCCCGAAGCGGTCGTGCAGCTTGTGCAGGGGGGAGGTGACATTGGAGCGGCGCTGGTCGCAGATCCACGGGTGACGGGCGTCCTGTTTACGGGGTCAACGGAAGTTGCCAAGCTGATCGAAAAGCAGCTTTCCCAACGCCTGAATCCGAATGGTTCGCCCGTCCCGCTGATTGCGGAAACGGGCGGCCAGAATGCTCTTGTCGTGGACAGTTCCGCCCTTTCCGAGCAGGTTGTTGCAGACGTTCTGTCGTCCGCTTTTGACAGTGCGGGGCAGCGCTGTAGTGCTCTGCGTGTGCTGTGCCTTCAGGACGACAGCGCAGATCGTGTCCTCACCATGCTCAAGGGCGCGATGGACGAACTGCGAACGGGTGATCCCTCACTGCCTGAGACGGATGTTGGCCCGGTCATCAGTGCTGAGGCGCAGGCTGGTATCCTGCGTCATATCGAGGAGCTGCGTGCGCGAGGTTTCAGAATTCATCAGTCACCGCTTGAGGCAGACTGTGAAAACGGAACCTTCGTCGCGCCGACACTGATTGAAATTGACAGTCTTTCAGTTCTTCAGCGTGAAATCTTCGGCCCGGTTCTGCATGTTGTCCGCTACCAGCGGGATGAACTTCCGCAAGTGATGAAAAACATCCATGACACGGGATATGCGCTGACATTTGGTGTCCATTCGCGGATTGATAAAACAATCGAGGATCTGAAAGCGGCATCTGACGCAGGCAATATCTACATCAATCGTAATCTTGTGGGTGCAGTGGTCGGTGTTCAGCCTTTCGGAGGGCACGGCCTTTCGGGAACCGGCCCCAAGGCAGGTGGACCGCTTTATCTGCGTCGTCTTCTCGCACATCGTCCCGAGATCAAAGGGTTTTCCAGACGGGATTTGCCGGTTGTTTTGAATGCCGCTGGCCAATGGCTCCGGGCAATCGTCCCCGACTTCCGGGCAAAAGCCAGTGTCGGAACGCTGCTGGGGGCTCAACTCACTCTTCCTGGACCTGTTGGCGAAGAAAACGTCTATACATTGACGGCGCGTGGGACAGTTCTCTGTGCAGGCCCGACACTTGAAGACGTGTGCCAACAGGTCACGGATGCTCTGACCGCTGGAAATGTCTGCGCTATTCCTGCAGAAATATGGCGTCGTTTGCCACCACCGCCAGTTGGGCTTCTGTCGCATGTCCTGCCGGTATCAGGCAGTACCCAGTGTGATATCGCGCTTTGCAACGGAGACGAGGCGATCAGGAAACAGGTTCTGTCTGCGCTTCAGTCCGATCAGGGGCCTGTCGTATGTCTCCATACCCCTGACGAGCATGGTCACTATCCGATGGAATGGTTGGTGCAGGAACGGGTTTGCAGCACTAATACAACGGCGGCAGGTGGTAACGCAGCGCTGATGGCGGTTGTCTGATCTTTTATAAGGTTTTACCCATTTTGGCCGGGAGACCCGTTTCTAATGCGGCCAAAGCGAAGCTGTCTGCACAATCCATCTGAAAAGCAACGCTCGACTTTGTCGTGAGGTCGGGCACATCACAAACAGGTCGATGGGGGCGAACTGCCCGCATATTGTGTATCAGGTGGCCAGGTGACTGTCTCCAGACGGTGATTGGATGTTCCCTGACGGTGCTGGTGCTGAGTATTCCCTACCTGCGGCTGCTTCTGTAAGAATCAGGGCCGTATCGAAAGTGTTGTTCGATAGATCCCCTGATCTTAAGGCCTATGACCGCTCCTTCACCTTCCAGTCTCCTGCTGCCCCGTCGGCGCACCCAAGCTGATCGGAGTGCTGCGACGCGCGCCAAAATTCTGGAGGCGACGGTCATGCTGTTGCAGACCCAAGGGTACGCGGCCACAACCATCCAGCGCATTTCCAAGACGGCAAATGTCAGCCTTGGAGCTTTGCAGCATCATTTTCCAACCAAGTCGCAGGTTATGGCGACTGTTCTGCGCCATTATGCACTCAAGCGCGCGCGGCTCTACCGGCGGGCACTGAGTATGCAGGCCACACCTGAGCAGCGTGTAGATGCCATGCTGGACACGATGTGGCGGCTGGTTACGGACGGGCCGGAATTTCTGGCGACAGTGGAAATTGAGCTGGCACGCCGGAGCGATCCTGATCTGGAAGCTGTGACGGCGCCCGTTCTTGAGCGCATTGATCAGTTTATGACCCGCTGGCTTTCCGGGCAGCGTATGGCACCACCAGATCCGCGCTTTGTCGAACTGCGGCTGCTCAATTCGGCCTTGCTCCGAGGCTTGGCTGTCGAGCGCGCGCGTGGGGTGCCTGTGGAGAATCTGGCGCGTTCTTTCGAAGTGTGGCGCCAGTTTTCACGCACGGAGTTTCTGAGGATTGCGGCACGTCCGGCCTGAAGACGCGGCGGATCACGAACAGTCTGTCTCCAAGAGGGTCATTGCAGATTTAGAATAATTTTCTTGACGCTTATAAAACAAGTAGGTTGTATTGCTTTTATGTAGATTCACCAGCAGCTCACCCCGGAGGGAAGGCAGCTGGTTCCAGACAGATAGGGTCAAACATGACGATGCCGCCTCTCACCGCTGCACAGGTTTCCGCGCCTGAGATCGCTGAACGTCATCGCCGGGTTCGTGAAAAGATGGAGCAGGCCGGCCTGACCGCCTATGTCTCTTTCGATCCGGATAATGTCTATTACCTGACGAATTTCGCGAATTTTGTACATGAACGCCCGTTCGTTCTGATTCTGACGATGACGGAAACGTTCTTCGTTGTGCCGGTTCTCGAAGTCCCGCATGTGCTGCGTCACAAGGTCGGAGATTTGACGCTTCTGGACTATGCTGAGTTTCCCGCAGTTGTCGGAAAACGCTGGTCTGACCGGTTTTCGGACGCTCTGCCCACACAGGGAACAGTCGGGATTGAAGGCGCCTGTCCAGCATATCTGCAAGCGCAGATCGGGAACCCGATTAAGCTTCTGAACATCATTGACGAGATCCGTGAGGTCAAGTCAGCGCACGAAATATCGCGGATTGCCTGGACAAGTGACGTGATGACAAAAGCGCTGGCGATGATGTTAGGGCAAGTGAAGCCGGGTGTAATGGTCGCTCATGCCATTGGCGACGTAACGTCTTACTTTTATCAGCGCTGTCTGACGGAATCACCGCAGTATAATGTCATGTCCAGTCATGCGGCTGGTCTCATTCAGCCACCGGCTTTTACGGATGATCCGCATAACTTCTCCTGCCTGACTGCAACATGCGAGCCAGGCGGCCCGTTTCTGGGGCTGGTAGCTGGCAAGATCAACGGTTATGGCGCTGAAATCGAGCGGACGTTTTTCCTCAACAGCATTCCCGAAGATACAAAACGGCCTTTCGATACGATGATGGAAATGCGCCTCAAGGCGTATGACATGCTCAAACCTGGCGCTATTGGTTCGGAAATTGATGCGGCCTGTCAGGCTATTGCTCATGCGGCAGGATACGAGACGCCCCTGCATCGCACCGGACATAGTTTTGGCGTGACAAGTCATGAAGCGCCGTTCCTGGCGCTGGGCGAAGACAACGTTATTCAGCCGGGCATGATTTTCAGTATCGAGCCAGGCATCTATCTGAACGGTAAAGGTGGTTATCGCCACTCAGATACGGTTCTGGTGACGGAAACCGGGTATGAAGTGCTCACGAAATATCCCGACAGAAAAGAAGACCTGATCGTCGGGTAAGCATTTCCGAAATATCGAAGCTCTTTACCGAGGTTCGTCTGTGTTGCCCTGTCGCCGTGAATATTCCGGGGCGTTCAGGGTAACCGGGCAGAACTGCGCTTCAACACTCTACATCGTTCCGGGATAGAAACACATGTCCATTGCAGACCGACTGGAGCGTCTCCCATTCTCCAGCTTTCACTACAGGCTCCTGCTTCTCGGCGGTGCAGGATACTGCTTCGACGGGCTTGATGGCGCCATTCTCGCGTTCGTCATGCCCGCCCTGCAGCATGTATGGGGCCTGTCCATGGCCCAGCTCGGTCTCTTGGGGAGCGGAGCATTTTTTGGATATTTCATTGGCGCGTTGACGGCTGGGGCGGTCGCAGACCGGTGGGGAAGGCGCTCTGTCATGATGTGGGCGCTTGCCTGCTATTGCGTTGGGTCTCTTATCTCGGCGCTGTGTGTTTCCTGGCATGGTTTTGTACTGGCGCGTGTTTTGTCTGGGATTGGAACGGGCGCTGAATCTGCCATTATCGCTCCTTATCTTTCGGAATTTGTACCGCGTCGATATCGCGGAATTTTCACTGGCGCACTGGCAGGGTTTTTCTCATTTGGATTTGTGGCTGCATCCTTGCTGGGCTACGCGCTGGTGCCGGGATCGGAAAATGGATGGCGTTGGGCAATAGGTTTGACGGCGTGTCCGGTGGTTATGCTGTTGTGGTGGCGCCGTGCGTTGCCGGAATCCCCACGATGGCTGCTGGCTACCGGACAAGGCGATACTGCTCATGCTGTTCTTTGCAAGATTGAAAAGAACATTGGCGTCCTATCGCCATCCTATGAAGCTGAGTCAGTCCCATCCATTAAAACATCTTTTGCGGGACAATTTGTAGGGCTCTGGCGTGCCCAGCTATGGCGTATCACGGCGATGAGCTGGGTTCTGTGGCTGGCCGTCACGTTCAGCTATTATGCGTTTTTCTCCTGGTTGCCGACGCTGCTCATCGCACGTGGCTTCACCATTACGCATAGCTTCGGATTTTCTATTGCCATTTGTGTAGCGCAGATCCCCGGCTATTTCAGCGCTGGCTTCTGTAACGAATATTTCGGAAGAAAAACGACAATCGTGACGTATCTGGGGGCTGCCGTGATCAGCGCTGCCAGTATGGCGCTTGTGTCGTCATCGACAGGTATCCTGATTGCAGGAATTTTGCTGTCATTTTTTATGAATGGCACGTTCGCCGGGGTTTATGCCTACACGCCCGAAATTTTCCCGACAGCCCTTCGTGCGACGGGAATGGGAAGTGCATCAGCAATTGGTCGTATTGGGGCGATCGCTGCGCCACTTCTGATTGGAGCGCTGTATCCAAAGGCCGGATTTGCGGGCGTGTTCGGCATGACGGCTCTGATCCTTCTCTTCGGCGCATTGTCCATTCTGGTCTTTGGACCGTCGACCGTAAACCTCTCTCTCGAAGAGATCGAAAGCACGTACTGAGTTTCCAGAATTTTGCGGGATGCCTGGACTGATGAAGTCCGGATCCCGCCCTGAAATCCATCATGCACTTCGCATGGCTGCTACACCCTCTGATAGCCGGTGTTGTTCCGGGGAGACCTGAAATGTTCCGATTAAACAATATTCTTCTGTGTACAACCGCATTGGTCCTGACGTTGCCAATAACGGCAGTTGCAGCCACCACGATCGAAAAGAGCGGGCATGGAACGAAGGGGCGTGCTGCTGTCAGTCGCGCAGCGACTTCTCATGGTTCTTCTGCGGTTTCGCAAGCGCGCGTTCGACATGCAAACCCCTCTTCCGATCCGGAATCAATCCGGGTGTATCGAACAAAAAATGCCCTCGGACCGTTGGCGACACAGCATCAGGGTGTTTCTGTCACCCATATTGATGCAACTGAACTCGCCCGACATCAGGTGACAGATGTGAAGGGGCTGATGAACCTGGCACCTAATTTGACTGTGCAGCCGCAGGGTTCAAGTTCTGCGGTAAACTTCACGTTGCGCGGTGTGGGGCTGAACGATTTTACCGCCAATAACACCCCATCGGTGATGACATACGTGGACGGCGTGGCGCTCCCCATCGGATATATGGCCGGTGCGGCGATGTTCGATATGTCCGGCGTGGATGTGAACACTGGTCCGTCGGGTTTTACGCATGGTCAGACAGTCACTGCAGGTGAAATCAATATCAAGACGGCGGATCCGACGAAGACCTTCCATTACGGCGCATCCGAAGACATCGCGACGTATAATCGCAGCATTACCAATCTCTATGTGTCCGGGCCGCTGTCATCCAACGTCCAGTATCGTATCGCCGGTTTCACACAGCAGGGAGGTGGCTTTCAGAAGAACATCAATACCGGGCAATCCCTGGGAAACGCCAACAAAGGTGGTCTTCGTGCCAAGATTGCGTGGCAGCCGGATGACAAGACGAACATCGTCTTCAGTGGCAACTGGGTGCAGGATAATTCACAGGCGATGGGCGCCTTCAATGTCCAGGATCTGGCACGCAATACACCTGCCTATCAGGACAATCTGAAAACGGGCTGGGGCTTTACGCCGGCATTTCTGAAGCTCACGGGGAATTCGGCAGGCACCAAGCCGTCCTACAACAACACGTTCTGGGGGGCGGGTATCAATTTCACCCGGTCTCTGGGGTTCGCTGACCTGAGCACGATTACCGCGTTTCAGCAGATGTATGTGCATAATCTGATGGATCTGGATGGCACGGGCTACGCAATCTACGATGATGACGTCAATACGGATGCCAATCTGTTCTCACAGGAGGTGAAGCTGGCATCCCACAATCCGCATGACCGGCTGCAATGGGATGTGGGCATGTACTATGACCGCACGCAGATGCATTCAGTGATTTACAACGATTATACCGGTTCGGGCTCACGGCCTTACATCCAGCGCACGAGTTATAACCAGGACCAGCAGGCATTCAGCCAGTATGGCCATGTGCGTTTCACGGTTACGAAACGGCTGCACGTGCGGGCCGGAATTACGCATGAGTCCGACGATCGTGACCTCTATAACATGCAGACGATGCGCTATAATACGGCTGTGTATCCGACCCCGTACGACACTCATTATGGGCGGCGTGGCGCTCTGACAAACCAGTTTGCCGGGATGGGTGGACTTGAATATCAGGCGCTCGACAACCTGATGCTGTATGGTTCAATCCGGAAAGGCTTCAAGCCAGGCGGATTTACAGCCAACAATACGGTTGTGGCCTCGCAGCTTACGCCCACCAAGCCTGAATCCCTGCTGGCTTATGAGGTTGGTTTCAAGTCCGACTACTGGAATCACAAGCTGCGCGTGAATGGCAATGCGTTCTGGTATGATTATCATGGCCAGCAGGTCGCGGGGTTGGCGGTGGTGCCGAACTACGGCGTAGTCGGGCAGTACGTAAATATTTCCAAGAGCCGGATCTGGGGCGTGGAACTGGGCATTGATGCCAATCCCATTCCCGGGCTGTTGCTGCATCAGCACTTTGGTTATGAGCGCGGAAATTATGATGATTACAGCGCGATTGATACAACCGCTGTGGCGGCAACCTACGTCAAGACCGGCAAGCTGATGGCGCTTTATCGCAGCTATGCTGGTGTTGATATGGGTATTCCCAAGCTGACCCTGGAAGGATCGGCATCCTACAAGGCGAAGCTGGATGCACATTGGACGCTCACGCCTTACATCGACTACAGCTATCGTGGGTCTCAGGTCGATGTTCCCGGGAACAACCTGTACCGGATGCCCGCATATTTCCTGATGAATGTTGGTCTGACCTTTGCGCCGAAAAGTGGGAAATGGTCTGTCTCAGCCTATGCGAACAACGTTCTGGACCGTCATTATGATGTGACACGTCAGACAGGGTTGAACGGAATTTTTGGAATTCCGGGAACGCCCCGAATGGTTGGTGGCCGACTGCGGGTGGACCTCTGAGATAGATTTCAGAAGTTTATTTCTAGCCAAGAAAAGTCAGATTTCTGAGGTTACGATAAAGCAGATAGCCAGAATTTGGCTATCTGCTCTCGCGCTGCAGTTTCCGTGAAAAGTCATACCTGACATGCTGGCAATTCACTGAACGCATGCCGTCTGTCCAGAAAAGTGCAGAAACTTTTCTAGGGTTCGATTTCAGTGGCAGCCGCCGGACTTGCCACTACAAGCAGAACAGTTATCACAGCCTTTGGACGGTGCCTTGGCGGGAATATGGCTCTGGAGGCCCAGGGAGAGCTTCAGCCTTCCCCAGTTCGCCGGGAAAAGGCGTGTGTACCAGTAAAGCGCTGCAAGAGAGACCAGCAGCACGGCAATGATAGTCTCGATCATCAGGCTTCTCCTGTGATGGCTTTGGTCAGATGGAAAACGACGAATGCGGCGAAATATGCCAACCCGAAAAGATAGGCGGTTGCACCTAGAACGATCTTCATCGATCGCGTTTCCCGGCGCATGACAGCCAGGGTGGAAATGCACTGGGGTGCGTAAACATACCACGCCAGAAGCGACAATGCAGTTGCAATGCTCCATTGGCTGGACAGGAGGGGAAGAAGCTTTTCGGGAGCTGCATCTTCGCTGACGCCAAGAGCATAAACGGTCGCCAGCGCGCTCACTGCAACTTCACGGGCCACTAGGCCCGGAATGAGCGATACGCAGATCTGCCAGTTGAAACCGATTGGGGCGAAAATTGTCAGCATCAGATGGCCAATCCGTCCAGCCAGACTGTAATCAATGGCTGCGCCCGTAGCCCCTTGCGGGGGAAGCGGAAAGCTGGACAGTCCCCAGAGCAGAACATTCAGCGAAACGATGATTGTTCCAACGCGCGACAGGAACATGACCGCGCGCTGCCAGAGCCCTAACGCCAGACTTTTCAGGTTCGGGCGACGGTAGGGCGGCAGTTCCAGAAGCAGCGGATGCTCTTCAGATTTGACGCCACGCGTCATGATACGGGCTGCGATCACACCGCTCACAATGGCGACGGCATACAGCGCGAACAGGACCAGTCCCTGAAGCCCCAGAACTCCCAGAACGGTTTTGTGTGGAATAAATGCGCCAATCAGAAGCGTATAAACCGGCAGACGTGCCGAACACGTCATCAATGGAGCGATCAGGATCGTTACCAGCCGGTCACGCGGGTTCTGAATGGTTCGGGCCGCCATAATGCCGGGAATGGCGCAGGCAAAGCTCGACAGCAGAGGAATGAAAGAGCGTCCGCTCAACCCGGCAAGAGCCATCAGGCGATCAAGTAGAAATGCGGCACGGGGCAGGTAGCCGGATTCCTCCAGCGCCAGAATCCAGAGGAAGAGGATCAGGATCTGTGGCAGAAAAACGATAACCATGCCTGCACCAGCAATGACGCCATCGGCCAGAAGGCTTTTCAAAACCCCGTCAGGCAATGGCCTGAGGAGCAGCTCGCCTAGCATGGTTATACCGCCTTCCAGAGCGTCCATGAGGGGCTGGGCCCATGCAAAAACGGTCTGGAACATGACGAACAGAACAACGAGCAGAATGACCGGCCCCCAGACGGGGTGCAGAAACCAGCGGTCAAGACGATCCACCAGCCTCTCCTGCCCTGCGGAGCGGTCTGTGACATAGGTCTGGATCAGTCGGCGTACTTCAGCGTGAAGATCCGCACCTGATGGCGAGGGGGCGGGAGGTGGTGGGACAGGGCGATCCAAGGCCTCCAGGAGGGGTTGAACACCCTGTTTATGCAGGCTGATAACAGGAATAATGGGCATGCCCAAATCGCGCTCAAGTCCTGCAATGTCGATGGACATGCCGTTACGTTTGGCTTCGTCCATCATGTTGAGGGCAACAATGATGGGGACGCCAAGCTCCCGGAGTTCCAGCAGAAAACGCAGGTGCAGGCGAAGATTGGTCGCAGAGACAACGCCAATCAGAAGCTGGGGGCGTGTCTCCGTACGATGCCGACCAAGGCAGACATCTCGCGTGACATCTTCATCAGGGCTGGTGGAGGAAAGGCTGTAGGCTCCCGGAAGGTCCAGAACACGGATAGAGCGGCCCTGCGGGGTGGAGAAGAACCCTTCTTTCCGCTCAACAGTCACACCAGCGTAGTTCGCGACTTTCTGGCGGCTGCCAGTTAACTGGTTGAACAGTGAAGTTTTGCCGCAGTTGGGATTTCCTACCAACGCGATGTGCAGCGTGGAGTCTGCCTGAAGCGACGGTGTCGGAGAGGCCATGGTACGTGTCAGACGGGTCGTCGGAGAACGATCCGGGCGGCTTCCCCTTTACGAAGGGCAAAGCGGGAGGTTCCGAGAGTGACAGCAATAGGATCTGCGCCGACTGGCCCGGTCGCGACGATTTTGACACTTTCGCCAGGGACAAAGCCGAGTTCACACAGGCGCGCACTGATCGGATCAGCCGCAGTCCGCTCTTCAACCCGATCAATAATGGCGTAATTCCCCTTGGGGAGCGTATCCAGATACCACATCAGCTTCATATCCCAGTGCGTACCAGCGCTCTTCAGGAGAGGCTGACTGCACTCTAGATAGGCTCATCGGGCAAAGTCGGGAAGAGAGAGATGAGAATTAATTGCATCCACATCTTCCTTTTTAAGATCTGACCGCAGTTTCTCTGGACTTTTTAATGGGAAGGAAGAGAGTTTGATTGAGGTGACAGGGCGTGTTGCCTTTTCCGGCATGGCCGTAAGGAACGCAGGGGTGCTATGCACCCTACGGCATGACCGCAGAGGAGCTGTGTCCCATGAGTATTGTAACAACAAACGATGACGAACTTCCGACAGAAGGGTGTGTTCACTGTGCCACCAGTGAGACAGCGGGAGAAAAGCGCGTTGAACAGCCGCAGAAAAAGGCACTTCTGAACCGTATTCGCCGCATTGAAGGCCAGGTTGGTGGCGTTCTGAACATGATTCAGGATGACCGTTACTGCGTGGATATTCTGACGCAGATTTCCGCCATCAAGTCTGCACTGGACGGTGTCTCCATCCAGATTCTGTCCACGCATGCCAATGGGTGCGTCAGAAAAGCTGTGCAGGAGGATGGGGGCGAAGAGGCGATTGACGAGCTTTTGCAGGTCGTACGCCGGATGATGCGCTGACGCCTCTTCTTTTTTGAGAAAAGGTTTAGCGGTCCTGTGTGGCGTCGGGGGCTGGGCCAGGTGTGGACTCCATGCTCATGGCCTGACACGCCTTAAGCTGCTGCTGCATTTTTGGCGAAAGCGGCTTGTTCTGCTTTTTCGATGTTTCAAGACGATCGCAGAGCTCCATCTGCTGATCCATGTTCAGGCCTGCAAGCGGGTCAGCCGGCGTTGTTGAGGACGGCTTGGGCGTTGATGCGGGGGCAGCCTGGGCTGCTGTTGCAAAGAGCAGGGCTGCAAGAGCGGAGAGGGTTTTTGTCATGATGAAAACTCCAGAAAGATATGAAAATCAGAACCAGCTTCTGATACCGAGGCTGAAGCGGACCGAACCGGGCTTTTCGCCCTGATCGCGCACAATCCTGCGGGCCTGCGTCAGATGGCCGGAATAGGTGACGCCCACATAAGGGGCGAATTTGCGCCAGAGTTCGTAACGCAGCCGTAGACCGGCATCCACGTCCGACAGGCCAGCACCTGCCAGTCGGGACGAATCTGACTTTGTGTAAAGATTGAACTCGGCCTGAGGCTGGAGGATGAGCCGGTTGGTCAGCAGAAAGTCATAAGACCCCTCGACGCGTGCGCCAAAGCGTCCCCGATCGCTGACATAGCCTGTGGCCTGAAACTCGAACTGGTAAAGGGCCAGCCCCTGTATGCCGAAGGCGCCCCAGGTCCGCGTGGGGCCATCATCCAGATCGACGCGGACGCCGCCCTGAAGGTTCCAGTAAGTCGAAATGGCGCGGCTGTAGAGAATGTCCTGCTGGCCGTCGCTCAGGCGCCCTTTTTCAAGGGTGCCTTCTGACTTGATCCAGAGGCGGTCATAATCCGTGCCATACCAGACTTCACCATCCCAGCGGAAATCAGTGCCAGATGGTGCGTAACGCCCTTCGGCCTGTTCAAGAATACCGTGGAACCAGCTGCTCTGGTCCATCATGACGGGCATGATATTGCCAAGATGCGTGACGGCTCCTGGAACAGGCGCGTCTGCGGCCTGATATTGCGGGCTGTCTTTCGCATGCGCTGTCCCAGCCCCAACAAGGAACAGCACTGTTGCCAACACGGCTCTCATGACACCACCACGGTACGGAACATGCCAAGATCCATGTGGTACAGTAGGTGACAGTGATAGGCCCACATGCCGGGGACATCCGCTGTGACAAGATAGCTCATGCGGGACCCAGGCTGGGAAATGATGGTGTGCTTGTAAGGGCGGTATTCTCCCTGGCCGTTCTCCAGTTCGCTCCAGAGGCCATGCAGATGGATCGGGTGTTCCATCATCGTGTCGTTGATTAATGTGAAACGGACACGTTCGCCCTTTTTCAGTTTGATCGGCCCGGATTCCGAGAATTTCCTGCCATTGAAGCCCCAGATATAGCGCTCCATATTGCCGGTCAGGTGCAGGATGATTTCCCGTGAGGGTGGGCGCGGGTCTGCGCCGGGCCGTGTGGCACGAAGCTGTTTATAGTTCAGGACACGACGGCCGTTATTCTCCAGTCCGTCCCCTGGGCTGCCTGTTCGGTCCATGGGCATCATGGCGACGTTCTGGTTCTCTACGTTGATGGGAGGTGGCCCCGGATCGTCCACTTCCATTTGCGGCATGGCCATGTGCCCCATATGGCTCATGTCCATACCTGCCATGTGCATGTGGTCCATCCCCTTCATGTCCATGCCGGACATGGACATGTGATCCATGCTTTCGCCCGGCTTCATTTCTCCCATGCCCATATCCACCATGGTGCGGACAGGGCGGGGGTCCATGGGCGGGATCAGACTGCTCATGCCGACGCGAGGGGCCAGTGTTCCGCGGGCAAAGCCTGTGCGATCCTCGCTCTGGGCAAAGATTGTGTACGCGCGGTCTTCCTTTGGCTGCACGATGACGTCATAGGTTTCCGCTACCCCGATCCGGAATTCATCGACCGGAACCGGCTCGACATCGTTTCCATCCGCCTGAACGACCAGCATCTCGAGACCCGGAATACGGACGTCAAACAGCGTCATGGTGGCGCCATTGATGAACCGCAGACGCACGCGCTCGCCGGGGCGGAACAGACCGTTCCAGTTCATGTCCGGGGCATGGCCGTTGAGCGTATAGGTGTAAATGGCGCCGGAGACGTCCGCGATGTCGGTCGCCGCCATGTTCATCCGGGACCAGGCGAGCCTGTCTTTCAGTGCGGCCATGGCGCTTCCGGCTTCCCGGGCTTCTTTCGGGAAGGACGCAGCCGTGCGTTGGCGGAAGACGTAATAATCGTCCTGCATTTTGAGATTGTTCACGATGTCATGGGGCATGACATCGGTCCATTCCCCCAGAAAGACGACATAATCCCGGTCACAGACATTTGGGTCAGGACGGATTGGGTCAATGACGATTGCGCCATACAGGCCCATCGCTTCCTGCATGTTGGAATGGCTGTGATACCAGTATGTGCCACTCTGATGCAGACGAAAGCGATAGGTGAAGGTTTCGCCGGGTGGGATGCCCGCAAAACTCAGGCCGGGTACGCCGTCCATATTCGCTGGTACTCGAATTCCGTGCCAGTGGATCGAGGTTGTTTCATCCAGCATATTCCGGACATTCAGAGTGACGGTCTCACCCTGTTTCCAGCGCAGGATGGGACCAGGGACAGTGCCGCCAATGCTGGGCGCATGCATGGATTTTCCATCCAGGGAAACATGCGTGCGGCTGACCTCCAGGTCCCATGTATTGGACGGCATTGCGGGCAGGCAGCCGGAAGACGGGCGACCTTCGGCTTTTGCCTGTTGAGGCAGGGCGCTCAGGCAGGCCCCGGCGCCAAGACTTGTGACGAAGCGACGACGCGTCAAACCGCGTGCGAGACTGGAAAAACTGTGCATGTGCTGAAAACCGGGAAACGGTGCAGGAAAGCCGCAGCGTATTCAGACCCATGACAGGCCCGCACGCTTACGGATCGGGACGTTTCAGGACAGCTGCGATTTGGGGGGAGGGGGGGTGGGGATCCAGTCTGTGCCAGACAGGGACGGATGGCCAGACTGAACGAAGCGCCCGGAAATGGCGATCTGAGTGGAAAGCGGCGTCAAATGTGCAAGCGCCAGTGCGGGCTCTGCTGACGTCGCATGAATATGGCAGCAGCCTTGCCCGTGACTGTCATGATGATGGGGCGAAGCCTCTGACGTCATGTTCTGCATGTCATGCTGGGCACAACTGACGGAAGCGGATTGTGTCATGGATGTACAGTGATCCATGGTCATGGTGTGTGCTCGGGTTGCGGCATGAGCCGGAAATGCACCAGCCATCACTCCGATCTGCATCAGCAGACAGGCGATCAGACCAAGCCATCTCCGGGTATGCGTTCTGAGCATCTCAGATCCCTGTTCCAGACAGACAGCCGATTTCTTCTGTCTGCTTTGTGGCTCGATCCTATACCGGGGCAGGGAATAAATGGAAGAGCGATTTCTGGTGAGAGGTGTTTTTGATGGATACCCGCCCACCGTATATAAATTTTAATTCGTTCCATTAACGATTTTAATTTCAAAACTCTCTCTGAATTGCCTAAGGAAAAAGTACATACCCAAAGGGGGTATAATGGAATCGCAGAATTCCAAGAATGTTTGGGTATCGGGGGCAAAGAAGTCATGACACAGACAGCACATCTGACGGTTGAGGGAATGTCTTGTGAAGGATGTGCGAAGCGTCTTCGAGAGGCGCTGGAGGGTGTCGATGGTGTTTCCGCCGTGGCTGTCGTTCTGGATGGTGGCCAGGTGACGATTGCCTATGATCCGACTGTTACAACCGTGGCAGGTTTGCGCGAAGCCGTTGAAGAGACAGGCTTTGATGCAGTTCCATAGCGCGCGTCTGCCTTCTCATTCCTGAGGGCGCGCGATAGACAGGCATCCGGTTCAACAGGTGAAACCAGTACCGGGTGTCATGTCGCAGAATAATATTCTTAAAGTGAAACAGATCATGCGGCAGTCTTATCATTTCTGGGCGGGTTTCATGACACATCACAGCGTAAACACGCTGCGGCGGTCCGCTCTTTTCTCTGTTTCCGGTTCAGCCCTGATTTGCGGAACCTTGGTGATGGGGGGTATTCCCGATGCACAGGCCTCAGAGTTTGGTGAAAAGGGCCGTCAGAAAGTGTCCCGCTGCCATGATGTTCAGGGGGCAGGTTCCAAAATTGCACAGACGTGCAGGAAGGCCTCTGCTCTTCCTGCACTCTCCCAGCCTTCGACTCCCAGCCCCTCAGGAAATGATGACGAGACGTCCGTTGTGAGTGGTGGCACGGAAAATCTGCGCGTCTATGGAACGTCCCGCTCCTATACGGCTCCGGCTGTGGAAGCCTGGGGGAAAACGCCTGTTGCCCTCAAGGATATTCCGCACTCGATTTCCGTAATCACACAGCAGCGGATGGAAGATTCCAACATGCTGACGATGACGGACGCCATGCGTCAGATCAACGGTATCCGTGTTCTCCCAGGATCGACGGCCAATAGCAATTTCTATTCACGCGGCTATCAACTCACCACCTCGATTGATGAAACGCCCAATGCGGCGGGAACACTAAACAACGCAAGTTTTGATCTTTCCATGTATGAGAGGATCGAAGTCATGCGTGGGTCAGCCGGCCTGCTGCAAGGCGCGGGCGGGGCTGGCGGCGTGGTCAATCAGGTTACGAAGAAGCCCGGGAAGGATTTCGCGGCAAGCGGAAATGCGACGGTTGGCAGCTTTAATAATTACCGCGCGGATATGGATCTGACTATTCCGCTGAACCACTCCAAAACACTGCGTTTCCGTACGGCCGATCTCTTTCAGGATAACGATTACTTCTACAAATATGCCCATAACCGAAGCTGGCAGGCTTACGGTGTTCTGGAATGGGATATAACGCCGTCCACCACGTTTCTGGTCTCTCATGCAGCGCAGAAACAAAACATTGACGCACCGTATTACGGATTGCCAGTCACAACGACACGTACCCTCTGGTATGGGGGCAGGGATGCAAATCCAACGCCACCCTGGGGATATAGTGATTACATGACCCAGCAGACGATTGCGTCTCTGACGCAGAAGCTCTGGGGAGACTGGGCGCTCACAGCTCGTGGGACTTTTTATGACCAGAATTACAACACGTCATATAATGCTCCTGACACTCTTCCGAATGCGCGGACGGGCCTGACAAGTTATGTGGATGGTGGGACCTTCCCCAATCGCGGAACCAATACGTCCCGGTCAGCCGATGTTTATGCCACAGGTAGTTTCCGGCTTCTGCACCGCACGCATCACCTGCTTCTGGGTTTCAATTACAACGCCTATAATACGCATGTTGGGTATGGTGCTGTTACGTCGGATACGGAGTATTCTGATGTCAGCATTAATAATACGGCGGTTGTGAAGGCGCCCCCTGCGGGCAGCATCACCTATAATGCTGCGGATGGTGCGGAAGGAGCGGATGACAACGCCTATCAGTGGGGGTTCTACGGACAGCTTCGGCTTCAAGTGATCCGCCATCTGTCCCTGATTCTTGGCGGACGTGTATCGCGCTTTTCCGAAAAAACGCGAGTTTCCAGTCCTTCTCCGGAAGGACCATGGAAGACGACCGCCAATATTCACGGTCAGCTTACGCCCTATCTGGGGACGGTCTATCAGATCACACCCAACCTTTCCTGGTACGCCAGCTATGCCAGTATTTTCACACCTTCTGTCGGGCGTCTGACCTACAATGGGGACGGCCTGACGCCGCAGCAGGGCAATCAGGTCGAGACAGGTTTCAAGGGTGAGTATTTCCACGGTCGCCTGAATTTTTCGACTGCACTTTTCCGCATGGAAAGTGTCAATCAGCCCGTTCAGGATCCCGATCACACAAACTTTTACATCACGACTGGCCCTATTCGCCGGCAGGGCTGGGAAGCGCAGGTTGATGGGCAGATCATGCCGGGGCTCGATGTGTCTGTTGGATACACATATCTGGATACCAAGGTTTCCAACCCGAAAGTTTCCGATTTCGGGGGCGTTTTTTCACCGCATCACATGTTCAAATCCTGGGTGCATTACAATGCACAGCAGGGCCGTCTGAAAGGGCTGAGTTTTGGTGTTGGACTGGATGCATACAGCAACCTCAGGGGCAGTTATGCGACGACAGTTCAAGGGGGGTACATGACGCTCGACAGCGTTGTCGGATATCGCTTTAACAAACATCTTAAGCTTCAGCTTAATACCTACAACCTGACCAACCGCTATTATTATGAACGTGCCAGTGGCGTCTGGCGGCTCAATTTCCCGGCCGCTCCCCGCAGTTTCATGGCAACGCTTCGTGGCACGTACTGAAGACCCGCCCCCCCAGCATTCCCTTTCGGACTGGAGGGTTCTTCTCCCCTACTGGCGATCAGAAGATCGGTGGAAAGCACTGGGGCTTCTGGGGGGAATTATCGGTCTGTCGTTTCTGGATGTGCAGGTTGCTGTCTGGTTCGGGAAATGGGACCAGACGTTTTTCGATACGATGTTCGCGTATAAAGTCGAAGCCTGTATCGCGCTTATTCCGATCTATCTCATGATGATGGGGTTGAGTGCGGGGATGCGCGTCATCCAGCAATACATGACGCAGGTTCTCTCCATGCGCTGGCGTCTGTGGAACACGCGGGTCTATCTGCGAAAATACCTGTCCGATGATGCGTATTATCATCTGGAACATGGAGAAAACCGGGCCGATAACCCCGATCAGCGTATCGCGGATGATCTGGCGCAGATGACGGTCTGGACATTACGGCTCGGTCTGGACGCCATCCAGGCGGTCACGACTTTTCTGTCGTTCGCGGTTGTCCTCTGGACGATTGGCGGCACGTTGTCTTTTGTCTGGCAAGGCTGGCACATCGTCGTTCCGGGCTACATGTTTTTCGGGACGACATTTTCCATTCTGCTGATTTCTCTGGTTCTGGAAAAAGCAGGTGGCCCGCTCGTCAGTGCCAATTATCGCCAGCAGCATTATGATGCCGATCTGCGTGCGGCTCTGCTGGATGTGCGCCGGAATTCGGAACAGATTGCTTTTTATGGTGGTGAAGGTGCAGAGCATTTCCGGCTTTCGGAATGTCTGCACCATATTGCGACCAACTGGCGCAGCGTGATGACGTATACGTGGCGTGCCAATACCGTGGTCGAGCTTTATACGGGCGGGATCAATATCGTCCTGTGGGCATTGCTGATCCCGAAGCTTCTGGCGCATACGCTGACGTTTGGTCTGTATTCCCGAATCAATTCGGCGTTCATGAATGTGCGCAGAAGCCTGCAATGGTTCATCGAAAACTATACGGATCTGGCCACTCTACGCTCCATCCTTCAGCGTCTGAGTGAATTCGAGCGTGTTGTGACGGGACGCCCCGAAGGTGGGATTGTCCGTACACCGGTGGAGCAGGGGCAAATCGAGATCAGGGATCTGGTTCTTGATCGCGCCGATGGATCGCGGATTGCTACTGTTGGGGATCTGACAATCCCAACGGGGGCGCGTCTGATAATCGGGGGCGCGTCCGGAGCGGGAAAGAGTACGCTTCTACGAGCATTGGCGGGGCTTTGGACCTGCGGGGCGGGAAGTGTTTCCTTTAACATGCGCGAAGCCATGTTTCTGCCGCAACGAAGTTACGTTCCTACGGGGACGCTTCGGCAGGCCCTCAGCTATCCGGCTACGCCTGATCGATATGAACGGGATGCGTGTGAGACTGCTCTGGAGGCCGCTAATCTGGGAGACCTCGTGTCAAAGCTGGACCGCGAAGCTGCATGGAGTGACGTGCTTTCCCCTGGCGAGCAGCAGCGTCTGGCCTTTGCCCGTGTTTTTCTGACCAGGCCTGCGATGCTCTTTCTGGATGAAGCAACATCAGCGCTCGATGAAGACAATGAGGCGCTTCTTTATACGCGCCTTCTTGCGCTTTTGCCGGACGTGACCCTCATGAGTGTGGCGCATCATTCAGGCCTGAAGCGATTTCATGACCGGGAAGCTGTTCTTTCCCAGCAGGGCATGACGATTCAGGTTCTTCATAATACCATATAGGGGTATATTCCTCTTTCGTTTTCCGGAGCCGCTGGTTTCGCGACTCTCGCCAGCTCAGGAGATGTTCAGATGGTCCAGACAATAAGTTTTCCAGTTGGTGGGATGACTTGCGCAGCCTGTGCTGCGAGAATCGAAAAAGTGCTAAACCGGCAGAGCGGTGTTCATGCGACTGTCAACTTTGCTTCCGAGCGGGCTCAGGTTGATCTGGACGGACCGGAAGCAAATGCTGGAAATGTTGTCGCTGCTGTTCGTAAGGCCGGTTTCTCTGTTGACGAACAGAGTGTGGATTTCGCGATTACTGGCATGACCTGTGCAGCCTGCGCGGCGCGGATTGAGAAAGTGCTGAGCCGTATGCCCTCCGTTCAGGGCAGCGTGAATTATGCGGCTGAACGCGCTCATGTCACCTATATTCCTGGCATTGTTACCCCGGAAGATCTGGCGGCCAAGATTACGAAAGCGGGTTTCGGAGCGACCCGTCTTGATGACGGTCAGCGTGAAGATCCGAAAGCAAAGCGTGAGGCCGTCTGGCGGAAAGAGCGTAACCGCTTCCTGCTGACGTTTATTCTGGCTCTGCCGCTCTTCGTTGAAATGTTCGGGATGCTGCTGGGGCGAATGGAAACCGTGCCGGTGGCCGTGCAGTTTGTCAGTGCCACACTGGTGCAGTTCGTCTGCGGAGCGCATCTGTATCGCCGAGCCTGGAATGCGGTGCGTGGCGGATCGGCGAATATGGATGTGCTGGTCGTTCTTGGAACGAGCATTGCGTATCTGTTCAGCGCGATTGTCGTCCTGTTCCGTCTGGATCAGCCGGTTTATTTTGAAGCCAGTGGCGCGATCATTACCCTGATTTCGCTGGGCAAGCTGATGGAGACGCGTGCCAAGGTCCGCACGAGTGCCGGGATCGAAAGCCTGCTTCAGCTTCAACCACAGACTGCGCATGTAGAACGTGATGGCGTTCTGGTTGATCGGGCGGTAGCGGATATGCATGTCGGAGACGTGTTTGTTGTCCGACCCGGTGAGAGCATCCCGGTGGATGGAACTGTTCTCGACGGATCTTCGGACGTCAACGAAGCCATGCTGACCGGCGAAAGCGTACCGTCTCTGAAACAGACCGGAAGTGACGTCTTTGGCGGCACGATCAATGCGAATGGCGTGCTGCGGGTCCAGGCGACAGGTGTGGGTTCTGATACGGCGCTGGCGCGGATTGTGCGTATGGTCGAGCAGGCGCAGGGGTCGAAAGCCAATGTGCAACGGCTTGCGGATCGTGTGTCCGGGATCTTCGTTCCGGCAGTCGTGGCGTTTGCTGTTGTGACGTTCCTGATCGGCTGGCTTGTGACGGGGTCTGCAACGTGGAGCCTGGTTTCAGCAGTCTCCGTGCTGGTGATTGCCTGTCCTTGCTCGCTGGGGCTTGCGACCCCGACGGCCATTATGGTGGGCACCGGGCGAGGCGCGCAGAACGGGATTCTGTTCCGGAATGCTGATGCGCTGGAACGTGCTGAAAAACTTTCAACGATCATTCTCGACAAGACCGGAACGCTGACGCAGGGGCGACCTGGTGTGAGTTGTCTGCACCCTGTTGATGGAGTGTCAGTGGAGCGCCTGCTGGCAGTAGCCGCGTCGCTGGAACAGAATTCCGAGCATCCGCTCGCCCGTGCGATTGTGGATCATGGGGCTGCGCACCACGCGACAATTCTGAGCGTTGACGGGTTCAAGGCCGTGCCAGGTCTGGGCGTTGAAGCCCAACTTGAAGGTGAGCCTGCGTTGCTCGGTTCTCCCCGTTATCTCGCCGAAGCCGGATATGACCTGACGGCCTTGCCGGTGGATGCTCTGGAAAGCGAGGGGCAGACGGTCATTGCTGTTGCGACGGGCGGGCAGCTTCTGGGCATTATTGCTCTGGGAGACAACCTGCGGCCTGATGCTGTTTCGACGGTTGCGGCCCTCAAGGCGCGTGGCATCAAGGTTGTCATGCTGACGGGCGATAATGAGCGGACCGCCGCAGTTGTGGCGCGGCAGGTCGGTGTGGATGATTATCTGGCTGGCGTCCTGCCACAGCATAAGGCGGAAGGTGTGGCACGCTACCGGGCTGAGGGGCGAGTCGTCGGGATGGTCGGGGACGGCGTCAATGATGCGCCGGCGCTGGCTGCTGCGGATGTCGGTTTTGCCATTGGTGCAGGATCGGCTGTTGCACTTGATACGGCTGATGTCGTGCTGATGAAGAGCGAACTGACAAGCGTTCTGGATGCGATTTCCCTGTCTCGTGCGACGCTTTCCAAGATCCGTCAGAACCTCTTCTTCGCGTTCATTTACAACCTTCTGGGTCTGCCTTTGGCGGCTTTGGGAATGTTGAACCCGATTGTCGCGGGGGCCGCCATGGCGATGAGCTCGGTCTCGGTCGTAAGTAATTCGCTTCTTCTCAACCGTTGGAAGCCTGAAGCAAAGCGCTCCTAGGACGTCTGAAGGCGGCGTTGAACGAAGGACACAAGGGTCTTGGCGCCGTGGCTCCAGAGACCCAGGAAGTCATCGCTGCCGACATGCCCGGTGAGGCCGGCATCCGTGAATTCGGCCTGCCAATGGTTGGCCAGGATCCGAGCGCGTTCGCTGGAAAGCCATGGATCATTCCGGCTGGCCATCAGGGCCATTGGAACAGGCGACGGGGCTTCTGGTAAGGGCGCGAAAGCGCGGATGCGGGCGGCTTCCGGGTGCGCTGTATGTTCGATATCTGCTGGTGCCACAAGAAAGGCTCCTGCGATTTTGGACGTATCATGGTGTGCAAGCCAACGGGCCGTCAGAACTGCACCCAGACTGTGTGCAATCAGAAGAACGGGCTTTTCTGCCTGCTGGATTGCGTTTGTCAGGGCTGCGTCCCAGTCTTCGGGTGTTGGGTTTTCCCAGTCCGTCTGGTGAAGGCGGGAGAGGCCGAATGCGCTCTCCCAGCGTGTCTGCCAGTGATGTGGGCCGGAATTGAAAAGTCCGGGGACGAGCAGCGGCGTGAAGTGTTCTTTGATGCGGTGAAATTCAGCGGCCAGAACCGTTTCTTCGGAAGAGCGCTGAAAGGAAAGCGCGCGGGCACTTGCCGTAAGGTCCAGAGCGGTAGCGCGGCCGGAAAAAAGATTCATGCCCGTGATCTCCAGAAGCCTGACCGGACGATTCCCGATCAGGATTGAATGTCTGGATTAATAACGAACATAGATCAGTATTAAATAAAACAACTATATTATAATGTTGTTATGCCAGCCCGTCGAAAAGCTGTGTGGAGAGATAGCGCTCCGCAAAGGAGGGCGCGATCACGACAATGGTCTTGCCGCGGCTTGAGGCCTTCTTGGCCAGAGACATCCCTGCATAAAGGGCTGCACCGGAGGAAATCCCGATGGGGATACCTTCAACGGCGGCACAGAGCCGAGCCGTCGTCAGGGATTCCTGCTCCGAAACTTCAATGACGCTGTCGAGCGCGCGGAGATCCAGAGTGTCCGGTTGGAAGCCCGGTCCAATGCCCTGAATGCCGTGCGGACCGGGTTCGTCGCCATGCAGAACCGCACTTTCCCGGGGCTCCACACCAATGACCTTGATGGCCTTGCTGAATTTTTTCAGACCGTGCGCAATGCCGGACGCCGTGCCACCGGTACCAAGACCGGCAACAACCATATCCACTTGTCCGGCAGTATCATTCCAGATTTCGAGCGCTGTAGTCTGCTCATGAACAGCAGGGTTGGCGTCGTTCTCGAACTGGCTCGGCATCCAGGCGTCCGGAAGTGTTTCCATCAGTTCTTCCGCGCGACGGATGGCACCAGCCATGCCATCATTGGCGGGAGTGAGTTCTGTTGTCGCACCCATCAGGCGCAGCATCTTCCGACGCTCGGTAGAGGCACTTTCCGGCATGGTGACGATCAGGCGGTAGCCTAGCGCCACGGCGGCAAAAGCAAGGGAAATGCCTGTATTGCCGGAGGTTGGTTCAATAAGAACGGTCCGGCCTGGTGTAATGAGGCCCCGTGTTTCCGCGTCTCGCAGCATGGCAACGCCGATGCGGTCTTTGACAGAGCCGAGCGGGTTGAAAAATTCAAGCTTGAGAAGCAGCCGTCCGTGCAGCTTTTCCTGCTCGGTCAGACGGGGGAGGGCGACGAGCGGCGTGCCCCCGACAGTTTCCAGAAAGGAGTTGTAAACTCTGCCACGTGGAGCGGCATAACCTTCAAACGGAGCGGGGGAAGACACGACCTTTTTGTTCATGGCATTTCTGTATCACAGGACTTGAAAAAGGGCAGACTGGAATTTCTCAATAAAACAACGATAACGTAATGTTGTATAAAACATTTCTATCGTAAATATTCATTGTTAAAAGTTGTATATTGACGCTCAGATCCTTTCCTGCCTAATAGGGGGCGTCATCGACCTCCATAAGAAGGGCATCTCCATGATGTGTCGAATGTGTAGCTGGCAGCCGTCGTGCTGCCGTGTTTCCGCCGCCCGGAAACCCCTTTCCCTATTTCCGTAATTTCCCGACAGCACAGACATGTCGGGCACCTGAAGGTTCGACATCATGCTTGGTTCTACGGTTATCGAAATCAACGGTATTTTTCTTGGCGTTGCCATTCTTGTCAGCACGACGGGCGCACGCCGGTTCTATGCAGCCCATGAAAGCGTTCGCGCGCTGCATAATGAAACAGTGGCGGATCTTTCTGCCCTGCGGCGACGTGTTGCCCAGCACGCCCGGACTGTTTTGAAGCCGATCTGAAACTTATACCTCACGTTTCTTCCCTCACGGCTCTTCTCTTCCCTGAACTGTCAGCTAGAACGGAATCCTGAACAGTTCATCGGATGGGAGTGCGCGTGGGGGAAAACGGTTTTTTGCGAATGGTCCGTGCCCTTTCGGTGAAGAGGGACGTCATCTTCGCCATAGCGGCACTGGGGCTTGTTGTTCTGGCAAGCCTGTGCGCGCCCCTTTATGCGCGTATGGCTGGCGTGGACCCGTTTTCTTCCAACGTTGCCGGGACGACCGTGCGTCATGGGCAGACGCTCGACCTGATGCAGCCCAATGACAATCCGCTTCACCTTGGTCTGACCCCACTGGGGCCGGACTGGTCTGCGAGTGCCTATAGTCTGGGTGCAGATTCTCAGGGACGGGATGTGGCGTCGCGCCTTCTTTATGGGGGGCGAAGTTCCCTTCTGATCGCGTCCGCCGCGGCGTTTTTGTGTCTGTGTCTATCGGGCAGTATCGGGATCTGTGCAGGATATTTTGGGGGATGGGTGGATATTCTGCTGTCCCGGCTTCTGGATATTCTCTGGGCGATTCCGGTTTATCTGTTCGCTATTTCCCTTTCCGTTGTTACGGTCGGCCACGGGATTCATTTGGGGTTCGTGACGCTTGGTGCTGACAGCTTCCTGATTCCCATCGGCATTATTGCGCTGGTCTATGTGCCTTATGCCGCCCGTCCGTTGCGTGCTCGTGTCCTGAGTTTATCACGGGCCGAGTTTGTGATGGCAGCGCGGGGAATGGGGGCGTCTGATTTTCGTATTCTCCGACGTGAAATCCTGCCCAATCTGGCGCCGTCCATGGTTGTTCTGGCACCTTTGGTCATGGCGCTCTGCCTTTTGGCGGAATCGGCATTGTCGTTCCTGTCGCTCGGTGTTCAGGCACCATCGGCTTCTTGGGGAACATTGATTCAGGACGGCGAAGGGCTGCTCTATACGCGCCCGATTGTGGCGATTGCTCCAGGTGTTGCCATCGTCATTACCGTGCTGGCCCTGAACATTCTGGGAAATGCCCTGCGCGATTATCTGGACCCGAAGGGAGCCGGACGATGATCGCAGCGCTTCTGTCCCGTATCGGCCAGATGGCTCTCGTCATTTTCGGTATTTCCGTTCTGGTATTTTGCATTTTCTTTGCCACGCCGGGGGCAGATCCGACGGCACGCATCGCCGGGCGTGGAGCGAGCCCCCAGGTTATGGAACGCGTGCGGGCGGAATACGGGTTCGATCGGCCGTTGCCTGTTCAGTATGTGCGCATGATGGAGAAGCTGTTCGTCAGCCGCGATCTGACGTCTTTCGTCAATCACGGTCAGAAGGTCGTGCCGGAAGTCGCTTCTGCCGCTCCCGTGACGCTGTCTTTAGTGGTCTGGGCAGCGTTCTTCTGGGTAGCTGGATCTTTGGGAATTGGAATTGTCTCCGCTGTAATGCGTGATAGCTGGGTGGACCGGTTTCTGATGGTGCTGGGGCTGATTGGCTTGTCCATGCCGGTCTTCTGGCTGGGCGAGGTCGTGAATCTGTTCACGCAGAGCCGCTGGCATGACACCTGGATGTTCCGCTGGGTGCCACCATTGGGCTATGTGCCGCTCACGGAAAACCCGCTCGGTTGGGCGCGATCTTTGCTTTTGCCGTCTCTGACACTCGCTGTGTCTTTTATGGGATTATACGCGCGCATCCTTCGTTCGGAACTGCTGTCCGCCATGGGTGAGGACTCTATTCGTACCGCTCGGGCCAAGGGGGCAGGACCTGCTCGTGTCTGGCTGTGGCACGGGCTGCGTTTGTCGTGGTTAAGCTATGTGTCGCTCTTCGGGCTGGATTTTGCACAGCTGCTTGGCGGTGGCGCACTCCTGACGGAAGTTGTGTTTGCCCTGCCGGGCGTGGGGCGATTGACCTATCAGGCCCTCGCTACCCTCGATCTGCCGCTCATCATGGCAACGGTCATGTACGCCGCGATCTTTGTCGTGATTGCGAACGCGCTGGTGGACGGGATTTATACGTTGCTCGATCCGCGCATTCGGGAGGGGCAACATGGGCGCTGATTCCTTGCTCGATATTCAGAACCTGAAGTTGGATCTGCCGGATGGCCGACGCCTTCTGGAAGGCGTGTCCTTTCAGGTGCAGGCCGGTGAGGCGTTGGGTGTGGTCGGGGAATCCGGTTCCGGAAAAAGTCTGACGGCAATGAGTGTCATGGGGCTTTTGCCCGGCCTTCGAGCGTCTGGTCAGATCGTGTTTGCCGGACAGGATCTTGTCGGTCTGCCTGACAAATCCATGCGCAAGCTGCGTGGCGCAGGGATTGCCATGATCTTTCAGGACCCCATGACGGCTTTTCTACCCGTCCGTTCCATCGGGGCGCAGATTGATGAGCAGATTCGGCTGCATCAGCCTCTGAGTCGACGCGAAGCGCGCGCCCGGACGGTGCAGCTTCTGGGGCGAATGGGCGTGCCCGACCCGGTAATGGCGGCCAAGCGCTATCCCCACCAGCTTTCAGGGGGGCTGCGGCAGCGTGCGATGATTGCCATGGCGCTGTCCTGTTCTCCCGATTTGCTGATTGCGGATGAGCCCACAACGGCCCTCGATGTGACGGTGCAGGCCCAGATCCTGACGCTTTTGCGGGAAATCCGGGATGAGGGCGCAGGCGTGATGCTGATTACCCATGACATGGGCGTGGTCGCGCAGGCCTGCACGCATGTTGCGGTGATGTATTCCGGGCTGGTGGTGGAGCGTGGTCCGGTGCGGGATGTTCTCGACCGTCCACTGCATCCTTATACACAGGCTCTCCTAGCCGCCATCCCACCCTTGGAAGGGCCAAGGCCTGAGCGGCTTCCAACCATTCCCGGACAGCCACCCACCCCGGAAAATCGACCGTCCGGCTGTGTATTTGCCCCGCGATGTAGCTTTGTGCGGCCAGACTGTGCAGTCCGTCCGGCATTGATCGAAACAGAGGAAGGGCGGCGCGTGGCATGTGTCCTGTACGCAGCATGAGTGTTCTTCTTGAAGCCCGGAGGCTTGAGAAACAATACAGACTGGGCGGTGGCCGTGTGCTGCACGCTGTTTCGGATGTATCGCTTCAGGTGCATCGGGGGGAGGCTCTGGCGCTTGTCGGGGAATCCGGCTGTGGCAAGTCGTCTCTCGGGCGTACGCTGATTGGTCTGACCCATCCCACCTCGGGCGAGGTTCTGTTTGACGGACAACGGATTTCTGGTCTGTCAGACCGTGCATTGCGCCCGTGGCGTGCCCGGATGCAGATGGTCTTTCAGGACTCCTCTGCGGCCTTTAATCCCCGCCGAACGGTAGGGGAGTCTCTCGCCGAACCCCTCCGGATTCATGGTCGCAAGAACATTCGCGCCCGCGTTGATGACTTGCTGGATCAGGTGGGACTGGCCCGCTCGGTGGCCGACCGATACCCACACGAATTTTCTGGTGGCCAACGTCAGCGTTTGAATATCGCCCGTGCGCTCGTATTGGGGCCGGATCTTCTGGTTGCGGACGAGCCTGTCTCCGCGCTTGATGTTTCGGTTCAGGCGCAGATCGTAAATTTGTTCCGGGATCTGCGTGCGTCGCTGGGCGTGGCGTGCGTCTTTATTTCCCATGATCTGTCCGTTGTCCGACAGATGGCGGACCGGATTGCTGTCATGTATCTGGGCAGCATCGTGGAAGAAGGGGACGGACTGGAGGTTCTGGATCGTCCGGCTCACCCTTACACAAAGGCTCTTCTGGATGCTGTTCCGCGCCCGGATCGTCCGTTGCCGCCGCCGTTAAAAGGCGATGTTCCCAGCCCGGTCAATCCGCCGTCAGGATGTCGCTTCCACACACGATGCCCGATCGCGCAGCCAAAATGTGCGACGGACCGCCCCAGTCTCCAGCCTTGTGGAACGGGGCGGCGCGTAGCGTGTCATTATCCGCTAGTGGCCTGAGTGTCAGTGTGACGCTGTTTCGAACGCCAGCGGATAGAGGGACGCCACCAGAAGCAGGGCCATCGTGTAATTGAAGCTTTTCAGCAGCAGGGGGCGATGCAGCCAGCGTCTCATGCCTGCGCCAAATCCGGCCCAGAGTGCCACGGACGGAAAGTTCACGAGGCCACAGATCAGACCAGCAATGGCGAGGTTGAAGAAGAACCCTTCCTTGGGCACGTATGCTGCAATGATTCCCACAGCCATGACCCAGGCTTTCGGGTTGACCCACTGAAAGCCGACAGCCTGCAGAAAGGTGATCGGCTGACCCCTGCCATTGGCGTCTGGTGTGGAAGACGACATGGCAATCTTCCAGGCCAGCCAGAGCAGGTAGGCCGCGCTCGCATATTTCAGAGCCACATAGAACCATGGTGCATGTTCAAACAGGCTTCCCAGGCCCAGCCCGAGCAGAACCACCATCACGACGAAGCCGAGTGCCACGCCTAGCATATGCGGAATGGTTTTCCGAAAGCCATGTGTCAGCCCTGAAGAGGCCAGCATCATGTTGTTCGGTCCGGGCGTTACGGAGGCGACAAACGTGAAGAGAACGAGCGGCGCGAAAGCCTGCCAGTAAGTCGGCATGACGGAATTTCCTGTTGCAGACGGGATCGTCCTGCGCACTATGGCAGTTGCTACCGGAACAGTACCGGTACAATCTGGTAGCATTCTTTCAGACTGTACCGGAGGTTTGACCATGCCAGTTTCCGTTGCGCCATCCGGAATTCTGCCGGTTTGGAAGCCCGTTCGTGGGGCAGACAGAACCCTGGTCGAACAGCTTGAAGCCGAGCTGGCAGGGCGGATCGACGCGCATATGCTCAGGCCGGGCAGTCGCCTGCCGTCGGTCCGTAAAATGGCAGAAAGCGCGGGTTTGAGCCGCTATACGGTGATAGAGGCTTATGAACGTCTTCAGGCCCGAGGGTTGATCCTGTCCCGGCCGGGTGCCGGATACTTCGTGCGGCCACCTGTGGAACTTCCGGTGGTGGCAGAAGCTGTCGTGCAGAAGCAGACAGAGCCCTCCCGGCTTAATGTGACATGGCTCCTGCGTGAAATGTTTGGAACCGGAACGTCCGTAAAGCTCACAGCGGCATCAGGTGTTTTGCCGCCGCACTGGCTGGATGCTGATCTTGTGGCGGGTGCCATCCGGGCTAGTGCCCGTTCAGATGTCGAGGGGCTTCTGCACTATGGTCATCCGCAGGGGAGCTCGCAGTTGCGTAAACACATCGCTGCGATGTTGGGTGCACAAGGCATAGCGGCGCATCCGGATCATCATCTGATGACAACGGCAGGTGTGACCCACGCAATAGATCTTGTGCTCCGGATGATGGTTCAGCCGGGTGACACAGTTCTGGTCGAAGACCCCGGATGGCCTCTGATTTTCGGGCGTCTTGCCGCTTACGGCGCGCGGATTATCAGTGTTCCCAGGCGGCGGGAAGGTCCGGATCTGGCGATGCTGGAGCAGTTGGCTGCGGAGCATCGTCCGAAGCTCTTTCTGATCAACAGTGTGGTCCATAACCCGACGGGCTACACGTTGGGAGCCGCCGCTGCACATGATGTGCTTCGTCTCGCCGAGAAGCATGATTTCATGATTCTGGAAGACGATACTTACGCGGATTTCTATGATGGAACAGCCATTCGTCTTGCCTCCATGGACCGTCTGCAACGCGTCATTCTCGTCACCGGGTATGCCAAAACGCTGGCAGCCGGACTGAGGGTTGGCGTTCTGGCTGCGAGGCCGGATCTGGTGGCCCGTCTGATTGATCTCAAGCTTCTGGCAGGTCTCTGTACGCCGCAACTTGGAGAAAACGTCATGACACGTTTGCTCAGGGAAGGGCATTACGGGCGGCATCTGCTGAGGCTCCGGCAAAAGGTCAATCAGGCGCGGCAGAAGTGCGTTGATGCGCTGATGGCCTGTGGCCTGAACGTACCGTATCTGCCACCGGCGGGAATTTTTGTCTGGGCGGATTGTGGGCAAGATTCAGAAGCGGTGGCGCGCGCTGCGTCTGAGGCTGGGATGCTGCTGGCGCCTGGGACGCTTTTCTCATCCACGCAGGCACCGTCCACCATGTTGCGCTTTACGGTGAGTGCTGTGGAGCAGGCAGAACTCTGGCCAGCCTTGGCGTCCCTTCTCAGAAGGACATAATTTTCCATGTTGCGAAATTGCAACGGATGGCACTGCAGAGTCAGAAATCATACGATATAAAATTGACACACTAAGAATAAAAACTTTCCAATGCCGGGTCTGATATCCAATGAAACGGAATCCCAATGCCCCGAGCATCTCGGCTTCTTCTGTCCGGCGTTGCTCTGGCTGGTCTGATTGCAGGCTCTGCCAGCGCGGCTATCCAGAACCCCCGGCATCATCACGCGACCACGACAAAAAAAGTATCTCCTCAGTCAAAAACGACTGCGAGCCGGCCTAAGCCGTCCGTCCAATCGGGATCGGAAGCCGTGACTGTTCGGGCGCATCGGAGTGGACCGCATAGTGCGGTGGAAGTTATCAACCGCCAGACGCTGGACCATTTCGTCGCGGGTACAAGTCCGATGCAGGTGCTGGCCCTGACCACGCCGGGCGCTAATTTTGCATCCGATGATGCTTTCGGTCTCGATACTGTGGCGAATACGCTCTATGTGCGCGGCTTCAATCAGACCCAGCTCGGCGTTTCCCTGGACGGTATTCCGATGGGCGGCCAAGGCTTTCATAACTGGAACGGCCTTGGCGTTGACCAGATGGAAATTCAGGAAAATATCGAGAGCTTGACTATGTCTCAGGGGGCGGGAGCACTGGATACACCGTCTGCACAGACCCTCGGTGGGGCGATTACGTTCACCTCCAGTGATCCGGAAAACAAGGCTGGTGGCCGTATCAGCCAGCTCTTCGGCAGCAACCACGGTTTTCGCACATTTGCGCGGGCTGACAGTGGTGTGCTGAATGCAAGCGGGACGAAATTTTATGCCGCTTATGCCCGCACAGCACAGGATCTTTGGAAAGGCTACGGAGATCAGCAGGAGCAGCAGGCCAATTTCAAGCTGGTGCAACCTGTTGGAGACCGCGGCAAGATTACAGCCATTTTCGATTATTCAAATTTCGAGCAATACAATTACCTCAGCCTGACCAAAAACATGTGGCAGAAGATGGGGCGTAATACGACCTATCTCAAACCGAATTATGAACTGGCCAAGGAATACGCGACCTACGCCCAGAATGGCGGTGTCCCGAGCAATCTGGAAGGCATTCTGTCCAATGATGAAATTGGCGATTACGCCTATGACGGAACCCAGACACAGCGGAATTACATGTCTGCCATTACGGGAGATTTTAAGCTTTTCCCGAATGTGGATTCCAGGACGATTGCTTACGCGCATGTTTCGAACGGCGATTACAGTGCGACCAATCCGTTCCTGACGTCGCCCACCTCTCAGGTTCCGATGGTCATGGAAACCGGGCATCCGGATGTGCGGCGACTAGGGTTTGTGCAGAATTTCGATATTCAGGCCGGCCATCATAACGATATCAAGACGGGTATCTGGTACGAGAACGACCGCTTTAATTACCCGATGGAAATGTATGAGGATGGGGTGGATAAACCACATTCGTCCATTTCAAACTTCAAGAACGGTACAAAGTGGTGGGAAGACTCTTTCAATACCAATACCTTCCAGTTCTACCTGCAGGACACATACCATATTCTTCCTGAAATGACGGTGACAGCCGGGTTCAGGTCTCTTCTTCAGACGACCCATGGTGGTACCAGCATTGATAATTCGAGCACGCTTTCAGACTGGGGCGTTTATTACAGCCATCCAGCATCCGGAAGCCTGACGGCTGCCAATGCGTTTCTGCCGCATTTCAATTTCGATTATCATTTCCTGAACCAGCACGAAGTCTATTTCGACATTGCCGAGAACATGCGCGCCTATGACTATGGCGCGCAGAGTGGAAGCGGAAATGCCTGGGGTGGGTTGGGGAATTCCAATAATTCTGCACAGTCTGTTTTTAACGCAAACCAGAAGACGCTGCGTCCGGAGCGGACGTGGAATTACGTTGTCGGGTATCGCTTTAACTCGCACTTCTTTTCCGGCAGTGCGGATTTTTATCATACGGATTATTATAACCGGCTGGCTGGTATCACGAGCGGCTCAACGGGGAATACCTACAGCGCCTTCATGAATGTGGGTCATGAAACCATGAATGGGGCCGATGTTGCGGGTACGATCCGGCCCTTTTCCGGATTGGCTATTACCAACAGTTTCAGTTGGAACAACGCAACCTATGAAAATTCAAGACTGCCCTATAATGGTAGTTACATCAGTATCAAGGGAAATCATCAGGTCTATTATCCGAAGTTCATGTACAAGGCGAACGTAACATATACGTGGAAGCGTGCGACGTTCAATTTCAATACGACTTATACCAGTGCGCGTTACATGACTTATACAAACGACGAGAAAATTCCCGCATACTGGACCTCTAATCTTACTGCGACGTATGATTTCGGAAAAATCGGGTTTGTTCAGAACTTCCAGACGTCTTTTGGTGTCACGAACCTGTTCAATCAGGATTATATTGGTGGCGTATATGGCGCCGCTTCTGTCTCCGGGGACGACAATGCAAATCTGTTCGTCGCTGCTCCCCGACAGTTTTTCGGGACCGTCTCAGCAAAGTTCTGATTTTTCTGTTGCAAGAACCCCGCAAACACCCGGCCATCGTGCCGGGTGTTTTTATATTGTGACTTTCGATTGAGTGCGCTCTCGAAAAAGCAACGCATCATGCGTATCTTGGTACTGGACGGCAACGCCCGCGATAGTGCACGAGTCTGCTAGTCTTCCCCTTTCCATATCCGGGATTCCCCGCTTTTTTCAGGGTCGCATTTTGCCAGTCCATCCAGAATTCTTTCTTTTGTCAGTGCAGGTTTCGCGTTCAGGGAGGCAGATGTGATGAGACAGGCCGTTCAGTTCTATCTTGGTGACGAACGCTGTGCGCTGACCGGCATCTCTCCGACGCTGACGCTGCTGGACTGGCTGCGTGAGCGTGGCCGGACCGGAACAAAAGAGGGCTGCAACGAAGGGGACTGCGGTGCCTGTACGGTTCTGGTTGTGCGTCTGGAGCAGGGCAGGCTGGTCTGGCGTGCAGTCAATGCGTGCATCCAGTTCGTGAGCATGCTGGATGGGGCGCAGGTCTATACGATTGAAGATCTCGGTACGCCGGATGCGCCACATCCGGTTCAGGCCGCAATGGTAGAGCAGCATGGCTCCCAGTGCGGTTTCTGTACGCCCGGTTTCGTTATGTCCATGGCGGCCTATCGCAAGACGCCGGGCGCGACGGATGATGACGCGAAGATTGATGATGCACTGGCGGGAAATCTGTGTCGCTGCACAGGATACGCCCCCATCGTGCGCGCCATGAAGCAGTCCATGACTGCGGGGCCTGATCGTTTTGATGCACAGGTTCAGATCATTTCAGAGCGTCTGGTTGAACTGAATGATGGTGAAACCGTGCAGCTTTCCGGTCCGGAAGGCACGCTGACGGTACCGGGAAATGTGGATGTTCTGGCTGAAACATTGCAACAGAACCCTGACGCCACCATCGTTGCAGGGGCTACGGATGTTGGCCTGTGGGTAACGAAAGGCATGCGGCAGCTTCGGCATGTCGTGGCCATTGGCCGTGTGCCAGAACTTCGCCGGATGGAACGAACAGCGCAAGGTCTCACGATCGGAGCCGCCGTGACGTATCAGGAAGCGCAACCCCGCATTGCAGAGCTGCTGCCGGATGCAGGCGAAATGATCCGTCGTCTTGGTTCAACGCAGGTTCGCAATAGCGCGACGGTGTGTGGAAATATTGCGAACGGCTCCCCGATTGGTGATGGACCACCGATGTTTATTGCCGCCGGGGCCACGCTTCATCTGCGTCTGGGTAATGAGCGTCGTTCTTTGCCGCTGGAATCCTATTTCATTGCTTATGGAAAACAGGATCGTCGTCCGGGTGAATTCGTGGAAGGCGTGACCATTCCGGTTCCTCCGCAGAATGCGCAGTTCCGGGCCTACAAGATTTCCAAACGCTTCGATCAGGATATTTCCGCTGTTCTGGGGGCCTTCATGATGGAGCGGAATGCTGACGGCATCATCACGTCCGTGCGTCTGGCTTATGGCGGCATGGCAGCAACCCCTAAGCGGGCCGAACAGGCGGAAGCCGCGCTGCTGGGACGTGCTTGGAATGAAGAGGCACTTGAAGCGGCACGTGCTGCTATCGCACAGGACTTCACGCCACTGACCGACATGCGTGCGACGGACTGGTACCGCCGCACGGTTGCGGCCAACCTGTTAACGCGTTTCTTTGAAGAAACAACCGGTGGCCCGCAGGCGCGCCTGGCTCGAACCGGAGGACTGGCCCATGTCTGAGGTTCGCAAGACGCTGGTTCAGGGTGCTGCATCAACCAGCATGAAGCATGAAAGCGCGATGCTGCATGTGACAGGGCGCGCAAATTACATCGACGACATGCCTGAGCCGAAAGGCATGTTGCATGTTGTTCCGGGGCTGAGCACCAAGGCTCATGCGCGGATCGTCTCCATGGATCTGACCGCCGTACGGTCTGCACCGGGCGTGGTCCGTGTTCTGACGGCCGAGGATGTTCCGGGCGAAAACGAGATCAGCCCGGTTCATGCTCATGATGAGCCCCTGCTGGCCACGGATCATGTCTATTACTGGGGGCAGCCCATGTTCGCCGTGGTGGCGACCTCCCGTCAGGCTGCCCGTCAGGCCGTCCGGCTTGCGAAGATCGAGTATGAAGAAAAGCCTGCCGTCCTGAACGTCGCTCAGGCGCGGGAAGCTGGTGGCGATCTGGTCTGGCGCCCGCTGGTCATGAAACGCGGTGATGTGGATACCGGGTTGTCTGCTGCGCCGCGTCGTCTGTCTGGCCGTATTACGATGGGCGGGCAGGAGCATTTCTATCTTGAAGGGCAGGCCGCTCTGGCTCAGCCGGGTGAGGCTGGGGAAATGCGTGTCTGGTCGTCCACGCAGCATCCATCTGAAACGCAGCACCTGGTCGCCTGCGTTCTGGGCCGGCCGCACCACCTTGTTACGACAGAAGTGCGCCGGATGGGCGGGGGCTTCGGTGGTAAGGAAACACAAGCCAATGCTGCGGCCTGTCTGGCGGCCATTGCGGCTGATCTGACCGGCCAGGCTGCCAAGATGCGCCTGGACCGTGATGACGACATGATGATGACCGGCAAGCGGCATGATTTCGTCGTCGATTATGATGTCGGTTTCACGGATGACGGCGACATTCTGGCAGTCGATATGGTTCTGGCCGCCCGCTGTGGCTGGTCCGCCGATCTGTCCGGTCCTGTCGTGGATCGTGCGCTGTTTCATGCAGACAACGCGTATTTCTATCCGGATGTGCGGTTTCGTTCCGAGCCACTTCGAACCAACACGCAGTCCAATACGGCCTATCGAGGGTTCGGTGGCCCGCAGGGTATTGTCGCGGCAGAGCGCGTGATCGAAGAAGTTGCATTTGCGACGGGACTTGATCCGGTTACGGTGCGGCTGCGCAATTTCTATGGAACGACAGATCGGAACATCACGCCGTATCACATGACGGTGGAAGATTCGATCAGCCGGGAAATCGTTACGGAACTGGTGCGACGCTGTGATTATGCCAAGCGCAAGGAAGAAATCCGCGCTTTCAATAAAACCAGCCGTTACATCAAGCGCGGGATTGCTCTGACGCCGGTAAAATTCGGCATTTCTTTCACGGCGACACACTACAATCAGGCTGGTGCACTGGTTCATGTCTATACGGATGGTTCCGTGCAGGTGAACCATGGCGGGACCGAAATGGGGCAGGGTCTGCACACGAAAATGGTGCAGATTGCCATGCGTGAGTTCGGGCTGACGTCCGACCGGGTCCGCATTACTGCCACCACAACTGGCAAGGTTCCCAACACATCCGCAACGGCTGCGTCTTCCGGGGCGGATCTGAACGGCATGGCAGTTCTGGATGCCATTACCAAGATCAAGCGTCGCATGATCGCGTTTGCTGCCGAGAAGTGGAATGTCGCTGAGGAAGACGTGCAGTTCCTGCCTGATGGCGTGCATGTCGGGTCAGACGTCATGACCTTTCAGCAACTGGCCTGGCAGGTTTATTTCGCCCGTATTTCCCTGTCTTCCAACGGGTTTTACAAAACGCCCAAGATTTCCTGGGATCCGGCAACAGGGCGGGGACGTCCGTTCTATTACTTCGCTTATGGCGCGGCCTGTGCGGAAGTGTCCGTTGATCTGCTGACGGGTGAGAACACCATGGACCGCGTGGATATTCTCCATGACGCCGGGCAGTCCCTGAATCCGGATATTGATGTCGGGCAGATCGAAGGGGGCTTCGTGCAAGGCGCGGGCTGGCTGACAATGGAAGAGCTGGTCTGGGATCCCGCTGGTCGTTTGCGGACACATGCACCCAGCACCTACAAGATCCCGGCCTGTTCCGATCGTCCGCGTATTTTCAACGTGGAGCTGCTTGAGAACATGCCGAACCGGGAGGAGACGATTTTCCGGTCCAAGGCGGTAGGAGAGCCACCGTTTGTGCATGGTGTGGCCGTCCTTCAGGCCATTTCAGATGCTCTCGCCAGCCTGAATGACTACAAGACCTGTCCGCAGCTTGATGCGCCCGCCACGCCGGAACAGGTTTTGCGTACTGCCATGAGCCTGCGTGGCGAGATCGACTGACCATGCTGGAAGCCATCCGCCGCTGGCGTGATGCGGGGGAGGCGGTGGCCAGGATCACGGTTCTGGTTGCCAAGGGATCCACCCCGCGTGAAGCCGGGGCCTACATGCTGGTGACGTCGCGCGAGCAGGTTGGGACGATTGGCGGCGGCCGTCTGGAGTGGGACTGCATGGCAGAGGCCCGTACTCTTTTGACGGAGCGCGGAGGTCGTCTTGAGCGGCATATTCCATTGGGGCCGGCCATCAACCAGTGTTGTGGCGGTGCAGTCACCGTCAGTATCGAGCGTGTCGTGGACATGGGTGCGCTTGAGCGCGAGGCGTGGACAGAGCGGGAAGGGCTGCCTCAGTTGATCCTGTTCGGGGCAGGGCATGTCGGGCGGGCTCTGGCAAAGTCTCTTGCACTGTTGCCGTTAAGGCTCGTTTGGGTTGATGCACGGCAGGATGAATTCGGGCCGGTTCCGCCAACTGTTGACGCGCAGGTTACGTCTGACTGGGAGTCCATTCTTGAGGCGACGCCTGCCGGGTCTGGCGTTCTGGTTCTGACACAGAGCCATACGCTGGATGCGCTGATTACGGGCGCAGCACTGGCACGAAACGATTTGCGATACGTGGGTCTGATTGGCTCACGGACGAAGCGCAAGCGTTTTGAAAGCGCTTTCCGGGCGATCGACATTCCGCAGGAGCAGATTGATAAGCTGGTCTGCCCGATCGGGGATTTCGGCGTTCGGGACAAAAGACCTGAAATGATTGCGGCCTTCGTGACAGCAGAAATTGCAGCCCGGTTTCTTGGAGAGTGAGTTTCCTCGGCGGATGGGAATCGCACGTGTAACGGAAGCTTGCAAAATAGTATTGATTCTCAGGTTTCGGAACCCATCATATTCATTAATATCGGCAGTTTTCTGCGGGTTAAAATCATCACGATCTTGTGATGTAACACCACATTCAAGTGATACGTCGTCTGCGCTTATGGTGACCATATGAGCACTGACTTTCGGATGCAGCCTGCGCCAGGCAGCAGGTTTCTCTCGACAGCACGACGTGCAGGACAACGGTTCTGTGCTTCCTCCTCCCGTCTTCTCCGAACTGGAGCGATGGCAGGGGTTGTGCATTTTGCCCTCTCTTCAGGAACTGCGCTTGCCGCGAATACCGGTCCTGTTCAGGCAGCCAATCCGGCCGCGCTGACCAAAACCGATCAGGCTTTCGTGGAAGACCTGGAGCACCGGACGTTCCAATGGTTCTGGGACATGGCCAATCCTAAGAACGGACTGGTACCGGATCGCTCACCGCTTCCCAATGGTGCGGCCAGCATTGCCAGTGTGGGGTTTGGGCTTACGGCTTATGGCATCGGTGCTGAACGCGGCTATGTTACACGCGATCAGGCCATTGATCGTACCCTGACAACGCTGAGGTTTCTCATCAATCTGCCGCAGAACGACAAGGCTTCAGGTGCTTCCGGCTACAAGGGATTTTTCTATCACTTCCTTGATCCGAATACGGGCCTGCGTGTTGCGGACTGGTCTGAACTTTCGAGCGTAGACACAACGCTTCTGATGGGCGGCGTTCTGTTCGCACAGTCCTACTATGATCAGGACAACGCGAAAGAAAAAGAAATCCGCGATATTGCGGACCGTCTGTATCGCCGGATCGACTGGACATGGATGAAAGCCCATGGCCCTTGGCTCAGCATGGGCTGGTCTCCGCCGAACAACTTCATCACGACGGACTGGAAAGGCTACAATGAAGGTCTGATCATCTACCTTCTGGCTATCGCTTCTCCGACGCATCCTCTTCCCGCTGACACATGGAAGACCTGGACTGCAACTTATGACGGACAGTGGGGTGACTTCCAGGGACATCAGCTCCTGAATTTCGCGCCGATGTTTGGTCATCAGTACAGTGAATCCTGGATCGATTTCCGCGGCATTCAGGATGACTTCAATCGCAAGCATAATGATGATTATTTCCAGAACGGACGTGAAGCCGTGTATGCGCAGCGCGCCTATGCACAGGCCAATCCGGGCGACTGGAAAGATTACGGTGAGAATATCTGGGGTCTGACGGCCTGTGACGGCCCGGGTGATGCCCATCAGGATTACAACGGTAAGCCCCGTCATTATCTGGCGTACAGTGCGCGTGGGGCCGGACGGGATTACATTCTGGATGACGGCACCATTGCTCCGACTGCGGCCGGTGGGTCCATCGCCTTTGCACCGGAAATTGCGCTTCCAGCTCTGGAAGAAATGCGCAAGCGTTATGGAAGCCGGATCTATAACCAGTATGGCTTCCTGGATTCCTTCAATCCGTCCTTCAAGGACAAGAACGACTACTGGGTGGACGGGCAGCAGCTCGGGATTGATCAGGGGCCTATTCTGCTGATGCTGGAAAACTGGCGCAGCGGCTTTGTATGGGACGTGATGAAAAAGAACCCATACCTGCGCGATGGTCTGGAACGCGCAGGATTTCAGGGCGGATGGCTCAGCGAGAAGACCGCGTCCAGCAAGAGCGATCGCCCGCTGTAAGGACGATCCTCTTTTTAAAGAGGGCGATCCAGTCCTGCGACCAGACTCCCCGCTGGAAGTTTTCCGGGGTGGCGGTTCAGGACTGTCTCGTAGAACACCGTTTCGGGGTCTGTAAAAGCAACGCCCTCTTTTCCAAGATTGACGGCAATGGTTAGCAGACTACCATTTGCCAGCGTCCAGCGTGCAACAACAGCCTTGTCTCCCAGAATATCGGCTCCGGCACTGTAGGCACCTTTCAGATAGGGTGTGATTTTCGAGTGCCGAAGTGACAGGAGTTCCCGTGTCATTGCCAGCCATGCCTGCCCTGAGGGGCCTTCACGCTGGAGCCGGTCCGGTTTGGACAGTCTGAAGGTTTTTGGATCTATGGGACTAGGAAGTGTCTTGAGGATTTCCGGGTCTGTCAGGTTGCAGTACTCCGCAAACTGCTCTTCGCGCCCGAGAACGACTTTCTGACCGATTTCGCCATGAAAATCTGAAAAGAAATAGAATGGTGTTGTGGAACCCCATTCTTCCCCAAGGAAAAGCATCGGCGTCATGGGGCAAAGCAGAAGCAGGGCATATGCCGCGCGAAAGGCAGAGGGGTCCGAAAGGGTAATCAACCGCTCTCCAAGAGGGCGATTGCCGATCTGATCATGGTTCTGGAGAAACGTAACGAACTTGGTGGGGGAAAGATCGCTGCTGGGTGTGCCGCGCGGCTTCTTGCGCGGGGGGAAATATTCGCCCTGCCAGGCTAATCCTTCCGTTAGAACCCGCTTGAGAAGGCCGGTTGTTTCCGTATGGAAGGGCAGAAAAAATCCCTTGTCTTCACCGCTGAGCATGACGGTGAGGGTGTGATGCCAGTCCTCGCACCATTGTCCCGAATAACCGTCACGCAGCAGTCCTGCATCGTTGTTTTCGTTCTCAAGAATGAGATGGACATGACGTCCTTTTTCGATGGTTTTGTGGATACGGCTCTGGAGTTTATAGAACCATTTCCGATCCGTAATGGCCCATGCCGCGTCGATCCGTAGTCCGTCGAAACGATATTCCATCAGCCAGTACAAAGCATTGTCGATGAAGAAGTCGGCAACGAGCGGATTATGGAAATCAATGCCATCGCCCCACGGCGTATCATAGCGCGGGTCAAAGAAGCCTTTGGCGTATTCCAGAAGGTAATTTCCGTCGGGGCCGAAGTGATTATAGACCACATCCAGAAAGACCATCAGGCCCAGTGAATGGGCATGATCGATCAGGTCCTTGAGGTCATCCGGGGACCCATAGGCCGGTGTTGGCGCATAAACGAGAACACCGTCATAACCCCAGTTCCAGTGCCCGCTGAAACTGTTGACGGGCATGAACTGAACGGTTGTGATGCCAAGGTCGGCCAGTTCCTGAAGGCGGCCTTTCATACCTTCGTAATTGCCTTCAAGACCGAGATGCGTCTCGTAAATGATCGTCTCTTCCCAGGGGCGCCCCTTCCAGTCCGGATGTTTCCAGTCATATGATTCCGGGTCCAGAACCTCGCTGCGTCCATGCACGCCATCGGGCTGAAAACGGCTGGCAGGGTCTGGAACCGTTATTTCATCCCGAACCCTGTAGAAGTATCTGGCCCCTGCGCCACAGGGAACGTCCGCTGTAAATGTTCCGTCTGGATGGCGGCGCATTGTGACGGGCGCAAGGTCTTCCACCTCAACCACGACCCTGTCACAAGACGGTGCCCAGAGCGTGAAACGCGTACGATCCGGAGCGATGAGGTCCGCACCGAAGCGGTTCCTGAACCTGAATGAAGGCATGGGGATAGACCCTTTTTCTCAGGAGGCGGGAGAAAGATAGAGAACGGCCAGTGGCGGCAGTGTCAGAACGACGGACTGTGCCATGCCATGAGCGGGAATATCCTGCGCATGGACCTGTCCCTGATTGCCAAGATTGCTGCCACCGAGGGCTTGTGCATCGGTATTGAGCAATTCCCGCCATACACCGCCCCACGGAACGCCAATGCGGTAGTCCATGCGAGGGACTGGTGTCATGTTTCCGACAACCAGAACTGGTGGCGATCCGGGAGCCTGTCTGAGCCATGCAAAAACAGCGTTCTGGGTGTCATCCGCGATGATCCACCGAAAACCTTCGTAGCTGTCCTCAAGGGCGTGGAGGGCTGGTAGGTGCCGATAAAGTCTGTTCAGAGAGCTGATCGTGTCATGAACACCGCGCCCGTAATGGTCGGACAGTCGATACCAGGCGAGTTCTCCTTCGTGATCCCATTCCTGTGGCTGGGCGAGTTCCCCTCCCATGAACAGGAGTTTGCGGCCCGGATAGGCCCACATCAGGGCGTAAAACGCACGAAGATTGGCGTGTTTTTGCCACTCATCCCCGGGCATCTTGGCCAGAAGGGATCCTTTTCCATGAACAACCTCATCATGGGAAAGGGGCAAAATAAAGCGCTCAGAATAGGCGTAAACCATGCCGAATGTGAGGTCCGAGGGATGGTATCCCCGCCAGAGCGGATCGCGCTCCATATAGCGCAGCGTGTCATGCATCCACCCCATGTTCCACTTGTAATCGAACCCGAGACCACCTGTCCGCGCTGGTGCGGTTACACCGGGCCAGGACGTTGATTCCTCAGCAATCAGGAGTGTGTCCGGGTGCAGGCCATGAAGTGTTTCAGAGAGATGGTGCAGGAAATTGACGGCTTCGAGATTTTCGCGGCCACCATGAATGTTGGGGCGCCATTCTCCATTTTTGCGGCTGTAGTCCCGATATAACATGGACGCGACGGCATCGACGCGCAGACCGTCGATATGGAACTGTTCCAACCAGTGAAGAGCGCTGCCTGCCAGAAAACCGCAGACCTCATTGCGTCCATAATTGTAAATTAGCGTGTGCCAATCCTGATGATAGCCTTCCTGCGGGTCGGCATGTTCGTACAGATGTGTCCCATCGAACTGGCTGAGACCGTGCTGATCGGCCGGGAAATGCGCAGGAACCCAGTCAATAATGACGCCCAGACCTGCCTGATGGCACCGATCCACAAACCGCGCGAATTGCGCACGCGATCCATGGCGCACCGTCGGGGCATAGAGGCTCAGCGGCTGGTATCCCCAGGAGCCGGAATAGGGATATTCCGCTATCGGAAGGAGTTCCAGATGTGTAAAGCCCAGTTCCTGAAGATACGGGATGAGCGTATCCCCCAGTTCATCCCAACTGATGATTTCATGACCGTGCTGCGGGTGGCGCCAGGAAGGGGCATGAATTTCATAGATTGAAAGAGGGGCCGTACTGGCCTGCCGAATATGGCGAGCGGTCATCCAGTCGTCATCATGCCACTCGAACGCATCAGGGGGAGCAATAACGGAGGCGTTTGCAGGCGGCAGTTCGGCGGCCTTTGCGTAAGGATCAGCCTTGGCAGGAAGCACTTTTCCGGAATGGGATACTATTTCGTATTTGTATCGTTCTCCGGCCTGCACGCCAGGAATGAAAAGTTCCCAGACGCCTGATCCGTGACGGAGACGCATGCAGTGTCTTCGGCCATCCCAGATGTTGAAATCACCAACAACAGAAACACGTCGGGCATTGGGTGCCCAGACTGCAAAGCGAACGCCTGACACACCATCCACAGTCATCGGGATGGCGCCCATCATACGGTCAATCTGCTGATGCTTTCCCTCCGAAAACAGATAAAGATCCATGTCTCCGAGCAGCAGATCAAAGCTGTAGGGATCATGAGTTTCCTGCCAGGCGTCTGCCCAGCGGATGCGAAGATGATACCGCGCCGAACGCGGCAGTGTTGCCGAGTACAGCCCACGGTCATCAATGCGGCGCATGATTTTTTCAATGGTTTGCCCGGACGACTGCTCCATCATCAGATGAACTTCCACGGCATCAGGATAGAAGACCCTGACAATGTCCTGCCGATTGTCACGGTGCCGTCCCAACAGTGCGAAAGGGTCTCCGCACTGGCCATTCATAAGAGCGTCAATCATGGATTGCAGTGCAGAATTGACCGTACGAGCGAGCATAGAGGAGACTTTCAGGGGCGGGTGCCTGTACGCGGTGGAAATGGAACAAGAGACGACGTCGTCGTACCCGCTGCCGAGCGGGGCATACGGGCAACCTGGCGCGACAGGCGCGGACGGGCTGAGTTGGGATCGGCGCGCCTTGGAGCGATGTCAGTACCGGTATCGGTCATGATTGTTTCGTATCCGGACATTTCCTGGAGAAGCTGCGCATATTGAGCGGCTTTTCCATTCCATGAGACATCATGCAGTGCACCGTTGCGCTGCATCCGTGCCCAGACGGCTTTCTGGCGAAACAGTGTCTGAGCCCGGCGAATGGCGAGATACAGCATGTCTTCCGTCGTCGGGGAGAACAGAATGCCGTTCGCCACGCCTTCCGAGACCGCAGCGGAATTTGCATCAATGATTGTATCGCTCAGACCTCCAACGCGTGCCGCAATGGGAATTGATCCGTAACGGAGCGCGTGAAACTGCGTCAGCCCGCAGGGTTCGAAACGCGACGGAATCAGCGAGGCGTCCACCGCAGAATGCAGCCGGTGCCCAAGCGTTTCGCTGTAACGGAGATGACAGACGAAGTTGTCAGGGTAGCGGCTCCGAAGAGCTGCAAACTCCTGCATGATGGTTGCATCGCCTGTTCCCACGACTGCGAGCTGGATATTCTCCTGAAACAGGCGTGGCGCCACACGTGCGAGAAGATCAGCGCCTTTCTGGGTTGTGAGGCGACTGACCATCCCCAGCAACAGGGCATCTGCTTTCTGGGGAAGGCCAAATTCCGCCTGAAAGACACGCTTGTTAGCCCTGCGCGCCATGATGTCTCCGACGGCATAGGGGAAAAAGACAGACGAATCTGTCATGGGGTTCCATTCGTGAAGATCCACGCCATTCAGGATGCCCGTGAGAACGCTCGAACGCGCACGGAGCACGCCATCCAGGCCCATGCCTTCTTCCGGGGTCTGGATTTCTTCGACATAGGTTGGAGAGACACTGATCAGCCTGTCTGAGAGCTGAAGCGCGCCTTTCATGAAGCTGATCTGACCATGATATTCGATCTGCTCGGGCGTGAAAGACGCGTCAGGCAGGCCAAATAGATGGAGCATCTCTCGTGGATACAGCCCCTGAAACGCCAGATTGTGGATGACATGTGCAACTGGCGGGGTAGGTTTCTCCATATAATGCAGATAGGGAGCCACAAGTCCGGCGTGCCAGTCATGAGTCAGAACGGCATCAGGTTGCCATTCAGGCAGTAGGCCCGTGGCAATCAGCGCGGCAACGCGGCACAGAACGGCATAACGGATGCCGTTATCGCTCCAGGGCTGTCCGGAGGAATCAAGATAGGGGTTTCCTGGCCGGTCATACAGTTCGGGTACATCAAGGGCGTACACGGTGTTGCTGTCTGCTCGTCCGTGCCAGACCGTAACAGTATGCCCAAGAACGTTATCAATCCGGGCCGTTTGTATTTTGCCGGACAGGGCGCGAAGAACAGAGGGATAGCCGGGCAGAAGGGTCCGTGTGCAGACGGCATGTTTTTCAAGCGCGGGGGGCAGGGAGCCAACGACGTCTCCCAGTCCTCCGGTTTTGACGAAGGGATACATCTCTGCAGCGACCGACAGGAGCTGTAACTCCCGTTTTGTCGGAACGGGCGTATTCTTGAGCATTGCACACCCCCCTCTTGCTGTCCGACCCGTTTATTCGCGGACGTTCGCTGATTTTGGCTTTCTGATGGCACAACGCCTGACAGGGTGTGTTGGAACCGGCATCACGGATAAGTTATCGCCTCTTGCAGAGGCTCTTTCCGCGTTACTGGTTTGAAGGCTGCGCGGCTCTGCCAGGGGGCAGGAAAACCGGCTCGCGTCTTTTCTGGAACAATAAGTATGAGCAGTTCGCGCCAGAAGGGATTACAGGAAGGAAGCCCCAACCGTCTGGGGGCCATGTTTGAAAATGACGGTGTCAATTTCGCAGTCTTTTCAGCGCATGCAAAAGCGGTTGAAGTCTGCCTTTTCGAGGATGACGGTGTAAGGGAAACAGATCGGATCCGCCTTCCGGAATACACCGATCATGTTTTTCATGGCTGGGTTCCGGACCTCAAACCCGGACAGCTTTACGGGTACAGGGTTCACGGTCCTTACGAGCCTGATGAAGGGCATCGTTTCAATCCGAACAAACTGTTGCTTGATCCTTACGCTCGAGCGTTTCAGGGAGATCTGAAATGGGATCCTTCCCTTTTTGGTTATGAATTGGGGCACGCAGACAAGGATCTGAGTTTTAGCGCTACGGACAGTGCGCCTTTTGTGCCGAAAGCGATCATTATCGATCCAACGCCTCAGCTTTTCGACCATCCGAATACGTCATGGACTGATACGGTCATCTACGAAATGCATGTCAGGGGTTATACGAAACTGCACCCGGATGTGCCGGAAAAACTTCGCGGAACATATGCCGGTCTTTCCAACCCGGAACTGTTGAAAAGCATTCGGGAACTGGGTGTAACAGCGGTCGAGTTCCTGCCGGTGCAGAGTTTCGTCAATAGTAAGTTTCTGGCGGATAAGGGCCTGAGCAACTACTGGGGATACAATACAATCGGCTTTTTTTCACCGGAAAGCCATTACGCATCCGATCCGTATAGCGCTACGCAGGAATTTCGTGCTCTGGTTCGGGCCTGTCACGAGGTTGGTCTCGAAGTCATTCTGGATGTTGTTTACAACCATACGGCGGAAGGAAACGAGCTTGGGCCAACGCTCTCTTTCCGTGGTCTGGATAATATTTCCTATTATCGTCTGATGCCCGATAGTAAAAGACATTACATAAACGAAACGGGTACTGGAAATACATTCAGCCTGACCCATCTGAATTGCATCCGGTTCGTGGCGGATAGCCTGCGATACTGGGTTGAAGAAATGGGTGTTGATGGGTTCAGATTTGATCTTGCAACGATATTGGCGCGTGAAGAAGACGGCTTCCATAATGATTCCACGTTTCTTCGCGTCTGCCAGCAGGACCCCATACTGTCTCACGTCAAACTGATTGCCGAACCTTGGGATGTGGGGCCGGGAGGTTATCAGGTCGGGAATTTCCCGCCGGGCTGGGCGGAATGGAATGATGTATTCCGCGATACGACACGCGATTTCTGGCGAGGGAAAGCCAAATCGGCAGAACTGGCGCCCAGACTGCTTGCCAGCCCTGACCGGTTTAACCACAGCGGGCGTCGCACATGGGCCTGCGTGAATTTCGTCACGGCTCACGATGGTTTTACGTTGATGGATTGCGTGTCCTATAATGAACGCCATAACGAAGCGAATGGCGAAGACGGGAAAGATGGTTCGCCAGACAACCGGTCTTACAACTACGGTGTGGAGGGCCCAACGGACGATCCTGACATCAATGCCGTTCGCTGGCGTCAGTGCCGGAATATGCTGTCTACTCTGCTTTTGTCTCAAGGAACGCCGATGATTGTGGCGGGAGATGAGTTTGGTCGCACGCAGCAGGGCAATAACAACGCCTATTGTCAGGATAGTGAAATTTCCTGGCTGCACTGGGACATCAGCGACGAGGGAAGGCGCCTTCAGTCTTTTGTAAAACGCCTGACCGAACTGCGGCATCGCTATCCGATCCTGCACCGCAGTCGCTTCCTTACGGAGGCTTACAACAAGGAACTGGACGTTCAGGAGCTAAGCTGGGTCACGGCAACCGGTGGGCTGATGATGCCGGAAGACTGGCAGCACGATCAGTGTTTTGGGCTCATGATAGATGGTCGCAGTCAGAGAAGCGGCATTGTGAGGCGGGGCTCGGATGCAACGGTCCTGATTGTCTTCAATGGATGGAAAGATTCCGTTCCTTTTATTCTGCCAGAAACAAACGAGGGTCGCTGGAAGCTTCTGCTGGATACAAACCAGCCGGATGCGGGAGCGGAAATCGAAAAAGAGGTCTTCGAGCAGAAGTTCGAATACACCGTCACAGGCCATTCCGTACTTTTGCTGGAACTGATCTGCCGCGATGAAGGAGAATGCAGGGACGGGGGCGCAAACTAGGTCGGTGTTGCATCTGCGGCGCTCCTCGCGAACAATGGCTCAACCTGTCAAAGGAAAGGAACATTTTATGCGTCTCATTCTGGCACTGCTATTGCCATGGCTTCAGTTCTTCACCATTGGGCGTCCGTTCGCGGGGATTATCTGCCTGTTCCTTCAGGTGACGGTCATCGGGTGGATTCCGGCGGCAATCTGGTCCGTCTATGCACTCAGCCAGTATCGAACTGACCAGAAAATCTCCGCTGCCCGACGCGGTTGAGCCTGAAAACAGAAAAACCCGGGTCCAGTCAGGGCCCGGGTTTTTCAGTCGCGCTGCCTGCGGGCTTCAGATCGTATCGACCGTGCCGCCGTCCACACGCAATGCCGCACCTGTTGTCGCAGACGCGAGGGGAGAGACCGCATAGACGACCATATTCGCCACCTCATCTACAGTTGCCATGCGCTGAAGAATGTTGCTGGGTCTATGCTTCTTCACAAAATCCGATGCCAGTTCGGTAACAGGCTGGGTGCTGTCCGGATTCTGGGCTTTCAGCATGGCTTCAACGCCTTCCGATAATGTCGGTCCGGGCAGGATCGAATTGACGGTGACATTCGTGCCGGACATGTCCTTGGCCAGTCCACGGGCCAGCCCCAGCATGGCCGTCTTGCTAACGCCGTAATCAATCATTTCAACGGGAATATTGAGGGCGGATTCAGACGCAATGAACAGAACGCGTCCCCAGTTACGCTCTTTCATTCCCGGCATATAGGCTCGTGCAAGACGCACGCCGGAAAAGAGATTGATTTCAAAGAGCTTCTGCCAGCTTTCATCCGTCGTTTTGAAGAAATTGTTTGGGCCGAAAATACCGGCATTGTTGATGAGAATGTCCACCTGACTTTCTGCAGAGACAAGGGCATCGCAGCCTTCTGCCGTACCGACATCCGCAACCACACTGCGAAAGCTGCCACCGGGAACATGTGCGCGCAAAGTTTCCAGTGCTCCATCAAGAGTGTCCTGTTTGCGGCCATTGATAATAACCGTAGCATCGGCTTCTGCCAGGCGGCGGGCAATGGCCAGACCAATTCCGCCGGTGGAGCCGGTCACGAGGGCGGTGCGGCCGCTCAGATCAATACCCAGCATGATGCGATATCCTTTAGGTGAAATGTTTGTGAAGGTGAAAACGCCTGATACCGTGCAAAGTCGCACCAGCGTTCTGCAAAAGAGCGCATACGGTAGCGGGACGAGCCGCTGCAGAGATGCTATGCTGAATAATAGTACTGTCTCGTTATTGGGCAGAGGGTGACCGGGGAATGCATGATGAGCAGCGAAGAAGGACGACTGGCCGACGAAGAAGAACTTCTGTCTTCGGAAATGCGCCAGACCCGCTCGGCTTTTCAGTCCTCCTCCATCAACCATTGTCTTATGCTCGCCGCTACTCTTGGCGGAGGGGCTGCTGTTCTTGTGGCTCAGGCGCAAGCGCAGGAATGGATCCTCGCATCTGCTGGTGATGCCCGTCTTCTAGAGGCCCTGACCTCGTCCCGGAAAGCTCCTTCAATCTGTCGGCTGTCTGTTCATACGGGCTCACCGGAAGTGTGGTTGTGCGTCCGCCAGACAGGTGAGGGGCTGGAGAGCGTGCGGGCATTGTGTGAGCAGTATGCCCGGGATATTTTCAGGCCCGAGCCGGATCTTTCCCCTGTTGTCATGGCAGATCAGCTCAGGAGGCTGGAGCGCCGCATCAAACGCATGGCCGAAGCTGCGGAGATGGGTTTTTTCCGTGCCAGCCTTGTGAAACGCGTTGTTACCGGTGATGAGCGTTTTGCGATGATCTGGGGGCTCTCACCCGCTCAAACGGCCATGGGCGTACCGCTGGAAGATTTTTACAGCCACCTTCATCCTGAAGACCGGAAAGCTTACGAAACCGTGGCAGAGGAAGAACTCCGCCAGGAAGGAAGCTGCGAGTTTCGGTTTCGCATTATCGTGTCTCACGAGCATGGACCAACCATGGTTCGGCATCTGCTCATGCGGGCATGGATGGACGACGATCAAATAGTTGGTGACGATCTGTCCTGCGTTGGCGTCATCGTCGATCTGTCAAATGCTACTATGACAGCGGAAGCCTTGCGGTCCAGTGAGGCTTTTACCCGCCTGCTTCTTTCCAGTTCCCCAGACTGTATTCACATTCTGGACCGCGAAGGCTGCATCCGTTTCGTCAACGAAGGCGGCATCCGCGCCATGGAACTGGATAGTCCGATCATTCTGCACGGTATTCCGTGGGTTGATCTGTGGCGGTCGCAGGCGCGAGCCCGCGCGGTACTGGCCGTAAATGCCGCCATCGCTGGTGAGACAGGGCGTTTCCAGGGATATGCCATGACAATGCGTGGCAATCGTCGTTTCTGGGATGTCGCCATCACCCCCGTCTTTGATGAAGATGGAGAGGTCCAGAAGCTGCTGGCCATCGGGCGTGATCTGACAGAGGTGAACCAGTCTGCGGTACGGCTCAAGCTTGCCCTGGACGCCGGAGCGATTGCGGGAACCTGGGTCTGGGATGACAACTCCGGCCTTGTGATCGGTGATGCCCGGTTGGCAGAAACACTGGGTCTGGATGCCAAGGCTCTTCAACAGGGTGTGCCAGTCACGGCATTCTATGAAGCCATCGAGCCGGAAGATCAGGCGCGTGTCGCGGAGACAATCGCGAATTCCGTACGTGTTGGCGGGAAATGTGAATTCGAATTCCGTGTTCAAACACCGTCCGGCGTGCGCTGGTTTGAAGGAAACGGGCGCTGTGACCTGAACGAAGAGCGCCGGGCAATCCGCTTTACTGGCATTGTGTTCGATATTGACCAGAGTAAACGGCAGTCCCTCCGCCAGACAGCTCTTGTCGAGCTTGGAGATCGTCTGCGCGCGCTTGAGAATGCCGACGAAATGGAAGGTGTGGCGGCCCAGATCCTGTGCCGGGAACTGAACGTGACCTGCGCAGCTTACGGGACTGTTGATGAAGCCGGAACCGGATTGCTGATCGGCGCGATGCGTACGGTCAGTCTGGGTAAAGGCACCAACGTGCATCAGCAGGCGTCCATCCGGGGATTCCATGCTTTCCGTGACTATGGAGAGTACGGTCCGTTGCTGGCCCGCGGCCGGACAGTTGCCATATCCGACGTGCAGGAGGATCCGCTGACGGCGGCCCACACGGAACGGTTCGCACTTATGAATATTCGTGCGGTGATGAATGTTCCGCTTTTCAAGTTCGGGCGTCTTGTTGGTGTCATGTGCGTCCATTCCTCCGTTCCGCATGTCTGGGCGGAGGAGGAAATCGTTTTTACGCGTGCTGTCGCGGACCGTACTCATGCTGCCATGCGTCAGGCCAAAACGCAGCAGCAGCTCCGGGAAATGAACGTGATGCTGGAAGAGCGGATCCGCCAGCGGACGCGGGAACGTGACCGGTTATGGACGATCGCCAAGGATCTGTTCGTCATCATCAGCCGCAATGGGTATTACCTTGCTGTCAGCCCCTCCTGGTTGCGCGCACTGGGTTACGCGCAGGAAGGGCTGGTTGGACTGCGGATTGATGCGCTGTGTCATCCCGACGATCAGGCGGCCGTCCGGGACGCTTTTGATCGGGCTCATCACGGTTCACCCTGGTCTGATCTTGGGCTGGACGTCCGTATGCTTCATCGCAACGGTACCTGGCGGATCTACAACTGGAACTTCAATAATGAAGGCGACAGTATCTATGGCGTAGGGCGTGACATTACCGAGCGTAACGACCTTGAGGAGCAGCTTCGCCAGTCTCAGAAAATGGAGGCTGTCGGGCAACTGACGGGCGGTCTGGCGCACGACTTCAATAATCTTCTCGCAGGGATCGGGGGCAGTCTCGAACTGCTGGATATGCGTCTGTCACAAGGCCGGACGACTGGCCTGGAACGCTATATCGGAGCCTCGCAGGAAGCCGTCCGCCGGGCTTCATCCCTGACGCATCGTCTGCTGGCATTTTCACGCCGTCAGCCGCTCGATCCTGTACCGACAGACGTCAATGAACTGGTAAGCGGGTTGGAAGCCCTGTTGCAGGGAAGTGTCGGGCCGGCCATTTCCCTCGATTTCCAGCTGGCATCCAGAATTTGGACAACGCGGATTGACCCCAACCAGCTTGAAAACGCCATTTTGAATATCTGTATCAATGCGCGTGATGCCATGCAGGAAAAGGGCAATCAGCTCCGGATTTCGACCAGTAATTCCACCTTGGGAGGTGGGGCTGCGCATGAATTCGGCGTGCCGCCCGGGGACTATGTGCTGCTTCAGGTTGAAGATGACGGGTGTGGCATGTCCGACGAAACAGCCAAACGGGCTTTTGATCCCTTCTTCACAACCAAGCCCCAAGGTAAGGGTACGGGTCTTGGGCTCAGCATGATCTATGGATTTGCCCGTCAGTCCGGCGGTGGGGTGTCCATCCGGTCCCATCTCGGCGAGGGAACCTCCGTCAGTCTCTTTCTGCCGAGATATGATGGGCCGGCTGAGTTGATACCTGCCGTCGAAAATACTCCCGTGACGGAACCGGGCGGTTCACCCTGGCTGGCCGGAAAGCTGGTCATGATCGTGGATGACGAAGACGCTGTCCGGCTGATTGTGAGTGACGTGGTCGCGGAGCTGGGCGCCAGGGTCCTGATGGCTGAAGATGCCATTTCAGCGATGGACTTGACGGATCGTCTGCCGACCGTTCAGCCAGATGTGATGATTACGGATATTGGCATGCCAGGCGGGATGAACGGGCGGCAGCTTGCGATCCTGATGCGGGAAAAATTTCCGGGTTTGAAAGTCCTGTTCATAACCGGATATGCTGAGCAGAATATTCTGGACGAAGGACTGCTGGAGCCGGGATGCGCGCTGCTGGTCAAACCGTTCAGCACTGATGCACTGAGCCGCAAGCTCTATCATCTGCTTGAACAGGTCTGAACCGGTATCGGTAAGGCGGCGTTCGGCAGAGAGCATTGATACTCGGCGAGGAGCTTTTCATGACTGATCCGGTTTCCTACATGGACAACCAGACGCGTATCACTCTCAACGATGGGCGCGTTATTCCACAGCTTGGTCTGGGTGTCTGGAAGACACCCCCTGAGGAGACGGCACATGTCGTTCGGGAGGCGGTAAAGCTCGGCTACCACTCTGTTGATACGGCTCGGCTTTATCAGAACGAGGGTGGCGTTGGCGAAGGCCTTGTCGGTTCCCCGGAAGTGTTTGTCACGACGAAAGTCTGGAATGACGAACAGGGATACGACAAGACAATCCGCGCTTATGAAGAGAGCTGTCGCCTGCTGAAGCGCCCGGTTCTGGACATGTATCTCATTCACTGGCCCATGCCGGAACAGGGACAGTATGTCGAGACGTGGAAAGCACTTGTTGCGTTGCAGAAAGAGGGGCGCGTCAAGTCCATCGGTGTGTCGAATTTCGAGCCTGAGCACCTGGCGCGCATCATGGATGCAACGGGTGTAGTTCCGGCGGTCAATCAGATTGAGCTTCATCCGTTCTTTCAGCAGAAGGCGGTTCGGGCCTTCAACGAGCAGCATAATATCCGTACGGAAGCGTGGCGTCCGCTAGGGAAGGGGCAACTGCTTGAGAATGCGACGATTGGCGCGATCGCCCGGCATGTTGGACGTACGCCAGCGCAGGTCATCATTCGCTGGCATCTGCAAAGCGGGTTCATCGTGATTCCGAAATCCGCAAATCTTAAGCGTTTGGCCGAAAACCTGGATGTTTTCGATTTCTCGCTTGATGAGGCTGATATGGCCGCCATTACGGCCCTTGATCGTGAAAACGGGCGGATGGGCGCGCATCCCATGACAGCGCATTTCTGAAGCAGGGCCTGCTGTTCAGGTTCTGGTGACGACCAGGGTTCTCCTGTAAGGGTGCCGGAACCAAGGATTCCGACGATGGCAGGAGAGTTGTCATGACGATACTGAATGAGCAGGACTTTCGCCGGGCCATGTCCCATTTCGCGACGGGTGTGGCTGTTGTGACAGCCAAGGGAAGCGAAGGCGAGCAAGGGGCGACCATCAGCGCCCTGACATCTGTTTCCCTAGACCCGCTGCTGCTGCTGATCTGCCTGCATCGTGGCAGCTCGACTTACAAGGCGATTGCTGAGGCAGGCCGTTTCGGTCTCAGCATTCTGAACAACAGCCATAAGGACGTGGCCATGCTGTTCGCCAGCCGCACGGCAGACAAATTTGGATCAGACGTTGTGGTACGGGCAGAAGATGGTACGGCTTTCATTGATGGCGCACTGGTACAGATGCATTGTGAGCTTGTGGAGACGTTCCAGGGTGGCACACATGCGCTCTTCATGGCGCGTCCAACCAGCATCACCGTCCGGGATGAAGCACCGCTTCTGTACTTCCAGGGACAGCTGGGGGTTGAGGCGTAAGCAGGCGTTTCCGTCTGGTTACAATGCGGTGCCGTAGGCAATGATTTGAAAAGTGATGGAAATTACGAAGATTTTTCGGAATTTCCTGCTTTTCATTTGTTGAGAATAATTATCATTAGTGTTATCTCACCGCTCGCTTTTCGGAGATTTCGCGGTGCGGGTACGGTCGTGTCTTATTCCCTGTGCAACAGTGTTGCTTGGGCTGCCTTCGGGGCCGGTCTTTGCGCAGGAGCCGGAACAGGACCCTCCACGGCACCAGCCGCATGCCCATGAAGGTCAGTCACATCAGGGGCTGCCACACCCGGCCGAGCATACCGGAAGGGAAATCCATTCCTCTGCCAGGGCTGGTGAAGAGCACCTTCAGGTGCGCGCCAACCGATTGGGGCTGCTCGCCGCAGGTGGAAATGCGGCTACCAAGACCTCGACCGCTCTTGAAGATGTTCCGCAAAATCTGACCGTCATTACGCAGGCCCGCATGACAATGCTGAACGCCCGGAGTATCGGGGAAGCGGTCCGGTATGCGGCTGGTGTGTCTGATTACGGCTCCAAGGACGATCCCCGTGGCTATTTTGGTACGATCCGTGGCTTCGCTCCGGATATTTACCTTGATGGAACACGGACTCCCGACGCCACGACTTCCTTTTCCTACAGCATTGAGCCGTGGGGCCTTGAGGAAATGGATGTTCTGCGGGGAGCCTCGTCTGCGCTGTATGGTTCGGGGCAACTGGGCGGGATCATCAATGCTGTCAGCAAACGCCCTCGGCTGAACCTGCAGAATCAGGTGACGTTCCAGACCGGGTCTTACAACCGTGTTCAGGGCGCAGCAGATGTCGGGGGAACGCTCAATGCCTCCAGGACACTTCTGTGGCGCTTCAATGGACTGATCCGGAAATCGGACACGTATGCCAGGAATATCAAGAACAACGAGATCTATGTTGCGCCTTCGGTAAGCTGGCGTCCTGACAGCAAGACGGATTTTACGATCCTTGCCAGTTATGAGCAGGTCGATGGCGGGTCCACGTCGCAGTTTCTTCCCGCGGACGGAACGCTGTATGCAAGCCCGTATGGATATATTGCACGCAATTTCCTGAACAGTGATGCGGACTTCGACGTCTATTCAAAGCGTCAGGCGTCCATCGGATACAGCTTTACACGTCAGCTAACGCCAAACTGGACCCTCAGCCAGAATATGCGTTATGCGCATATTGATGCCTCCTACCGATACGTGACGGCTGTTGCCCTGTCTGCGGACCAGAGAACCCTGAGGCGTCAGGCTCTGCTGCAATCTTCGAATTATAACAACGTCACGCTCGACACGCGTTCTGATCTGAAGTTCAGGACCGGGCCTGTTCATCATGAACTTCTCACCGGCGTGGATTTTCGCAGTGACTTCATGGCGTTCCGTCGTGGGCAGAAGACGGCGCCCTCTCTCGACCTGTATAATCCGGTTTATAACCCGGTTTCCTGGCCAGCTTACGGCACCACGACCAATACCAACGAAACAGAGACCCAAACGGGTCTTTACGCGCAGGAACAGGCTGACTGGCACCGTTTCTACCTGACGCTCTCCGGGCGTGAAGATTTTACGCAAAGTCTCACCGTCAATAATCGTACGGGGGAGCAGACGCCGCAGCACAACAATGCATTCACGGGGCGTGTCGGGCTGCTTTACAAATCCTCCATCGGTCTGGCTCCTTATGTGTCTTACGCAACGTCCTTCCAGCCGCAGGTTGGTACGACGCGTGAGAACGCAGCGTTCGTACCAACGCGGGGACGACAGATCGAGGCAGGTCTGAAATACAAGCCCCCGCATGGCACGCCCTGGGGTGAAGACTTCATGCTGACGGCTGATGTCTTCAATCTGGTCGAAACCAACGTTCTGACCACAGACCCCACGGATTCCACCTATGATATCCAGACGGGCGAGCAGAGAACGCGCGGGTTTGAGGCTGAAGCGGTCGGGCGACTGCCTTACAGGATCGATATTCTGGCGTCTTTCACATCTCAGGATCCCCGGATTACGAAGACGACCGTTGCGGCTCAGAAAAACCAGCGCCCGGTTGTGATCCCGTCCCATATGGCGTCCCTGTTCCTGAAGCGGGATTTCCATCTCACCAGAAACTGGGTGACGGGTCTGGGCGGCGGCGTGCGCTACACAGGCAACACGGCAGGGGCACTTCCAGCAACCTTTACGGTTCCAAGCCAGCTTGTCTGGGATTTGCAGGCACATCTGGATTACGAGCGCTTCGGAATTCAGTTCAACGGCACCAACATCACAAACCGCCGCTATGTTGCCGCCTGTACGCGGTCGGTCGCTTGTGCCTGGGCGCCGGGGCGGGCAGTCTTCCTCACCCTTTCTTATCGTTGGTAAGTGGCCAGTGGTGTTTGAGCTCTTTTCTGTATTCCTGACGGTTCTGGCGGCCGGGCTGTTCTATCTGTCCGTGCCATCCCAGTGTCTGTTGCGTCGCTCTCTTGCGCCACGCAAAAGCTTGCTGCCGGGACTGCTTTGCCTGCTGTTTGCAGTGGGAGTCATGAGTCTGAAAATGCAGTTTCTGACTTCACTGATGGCTGTGGGCACGGTGCTGATGCTGGCCTGCATTCTATTGCCTCTCATGCTGGCATTCGTCAGGCCGCAGGGGCGTCTCTCGTGAGTGACGTCGCACCGGGCAAGTCTCTTGATGGCACCGGCTGGATCGGAAAGGTGCTGGCCGGGTTGATACTTGGTGCGGTTCTGGCAATCGGGCTGATGGGTATATTGGGCCTGCTGTTTCATGCCGACGCCCAACTCAAGACAGCCACGTCCCAGATCCTGCGCTGGTTTCCCGGACCGGTCTGGGGCCTCATCGTGGCATTTTCATTCCTGTTTCATACCTCCCGGCAGGCGTGGCTGGCACTCGCTGTCATCAACGGTGTGGTGTGGGCGCTGTTTTTCCTTCTGCATGGCATCATGGCATGAAGATTCGCGGCGATATTGTTCGGCTTTATCGGAACGTTCATAGCTGGGCTGGCATTACGGCAGGACTTTTTCTGTTCATCGCCTTTTATGCTGGTGGCATGACGATGTTCGAACTGCCACTGGGAAACTGGGCGTCCCGCACGTCCGCTCTGCCAGCGCCGGTTCCGGCCGAACGTTTGTCCGAACTGGTGCAGAAGGCGCAGGCGGCTGATCCGACGGTGGCGACCAACCATACCGTGGTTCTGCACCCCAATGAGACGAGCCCCTCCAGCCTTATGTGGACTGTCTCGGCAGACAGGGATCATGGGCCCGCTCGCACGGTATATGCAGGGCTGGCCGCTGATGGCGCGCTTGTTACCCAGACGAGAACACCGTCTCAGGTGGGATATTTCCTGAATATCCTGCACCAGAGAATTGGCCTTCCCCTGAACCGGGAATATGGGCGCCTCATTATGGGGATCGTGGCCCTTCTATATGCCGTGGCCCTCGTATCAGGCACGATTGTTCTGCTTCCGTCCCTGATCCGTAACCTCTTTGCCTTAAGGTTGACGGAAAATCTGCGCCGCGTCTGGCTGGATTTTCATACGCTACTGGGTTTCTGTTCTCTGCCATTTCACATTGTGATGGCCGCAACAGCCGCTGGGTTCGCATTTCATCAGCCCATCATGGCGCTGGAAAAAAACCTGTTTTTCCCAGCTGCGCCAACACATCTGGCTCAGAAGGATAAACCTCACCACGGTCAAAACCCGCAGGCACTCCTTGAACCGATGGCGATTGTGGATGCTTTCCGCACACAGGTTCCTGGCCTTGAGCCGGATGCCCTGGCCTATTCCAGTCGAGGGGGGAAACTGTCTCTGCATGTGATGGTCCACGACACGGCTGAAGTCGCCCGTCGGCCTGATGGCGGGTATGGTGAGGTGAATCCCTATACCGGGCGTCTGACCTCGACTGATTTTCTGCCCGGTCATCAGACGCCAGCATTTCAGGTTCTGACAGTGATTTACGCTCTTCACTTCGGAACATTCGGTGGATTGCTGATCCGGTGGGGGTATGCCGTTCTGGGCTTTGGCGGAGCGTTTCTCTTTTATTCGGGAAACCAGCTCTGGCTCTCATCGCGCAGGCGTCGTGAGCGATCGGCAGGTCTGACGGAAGACAGCTTCGGGACGCGCTTCCTTTCCATTCTGACAACGGGCTGCATGATCGGTTGCATCAGCGGTGTCTCTGCTGTTCTGGCTGCTACGCCGCTGCTTCCTGAAGGGGGGCACTACCAGACGGTCGAGGCGCTGTTTTATGCGGTTTTCTTCAGTTGCGTCATGGTCGCGGTCTGTCTGGGGGGAGCCAGAAGCCTGCGCCCGCTTCTGGCTGTGGCAGGAGTGCTGACCCTTCTGATCCCATTGACGGACATGATGAGATGTCTGGCATCGGGCGCCGTCACATCTCTGGCTTTAAGTGTGGACGGTGTGGCGCTCGTTTATGGTGTAGTTCTTGTGATGCTGGCCTTGAGAAAAGGCCAGCGTCAGACGCCTGCAGCAGGCGTTGCTGTCACGCCATAAAGGCGGGAAGGCTCCATGCCTCCACTGCCATACTGACGGCCTGAGCCACCGGGAACAGACGTGACGGCGCCGAGCCGACATGGCCATGTTTCAGTATGGCATGCCCGTCCAGCTTTGCCCCGACGGCCGGGAAACGGTCCACGTCCGTCTGTGGCATGCGAAACCGGACCCAGCGACGTTCATCATCGACCCGAATGGCAGTCCCGTCTTCAAAAGTGGGGCCTTGCGGATTGGATAAACGTTCCGCCAGATGAAGCGTCGTGCAGGTTTCCCAACCTGTCCCAATCATCAGGACATGTGCACCGATCCCGTTCAGGACTGCGAGCGGCGAGACGGCTCCAAACGGATCTTCAAGAGGCTGGCTGGACAGGATTTCAACCGCCCGAGGGCCGTGGGCCGTAAAGGAGACCTGCGGATGGAGACTTCGGCGTGTCCCCGGCCAGGTACGGAAAACTTCTGCCACAGTCCCCACACCGCGTGTGGGTGTCAGGTGCGGATTGAAAGCGGGCATGCTGGCCCGGATGGTATCCCACCAGCTCTCCGGAACGGGAGGTTCGCACCAGCCGGAGGGATCACTGAGTTCCGAGGACTGGGCCGGCATAACAATCGTACCTTCCGGTCCCACAACCTGAAGCAGAGCCTCGATAACGCTTCTGGGCCCACCACACACCCAGCCGATCCGGCTCATGGCGGTATGGACCAGAACGGTCATCCCGGGTTCAACGCCCAGCCGTCTGAAATCGACCATGAGGCGTGCCTGTGTGACAGGTCCGCCCGAACGGGCAATGGCAGCCGCTTCCGTCATGCCTCAGCCGCGACCCCGGTAGCCCGGAACATCCTGTGACGGAATCCATACGCCTGCAGGCGGCTCGCCCGTCTGCCAGAACACGTCGATCGGGATGCCGCCGCGCGGATACCAGTAGGCCCCGATCCGCAGCCATTCCGGATCAAGCAGTTCGACCAGACGCTTTGCGATGGCGACCGAGCAGTCTTCATGGAACGCGCCATGATTACGGAAGCTGGTGAGATACAGCTTGAGAGACTTGCTTTCCACGATCCATTGGCTCGGGATGTAGTCAATCACGAGATGCGCAAAGTCCGGCTGGCCTGTGACCGGGCAGAGGGACGTGAATTCCGGTGCCGTGAAACGGACAACGTATTTGCGGCCCTGATGCGGAGAGGGGACGCGTTCCAGAACGGCTTCTTCGGGGCAGCTTGCTGCAGGCGTATTGCGGCCAAGCTGGCTCAGGGCGTCTGTTCCTGGCGCTGAAGGCCCGGTCGGGGTGGTGTCGGACATGATGGATTCTACTCGCAAAAGACTATGTTTTCTGATGATTTGGACCAGCTTCAGTCCACGCTCAAGTCGTGATTTATGCGAAAAGACTGCGACAGAGTTTGCATATTCGCGGGATTCGGTGCAGAAGACGGCGCAAATTCTTATCTTCGATGCACCGTCTGGAAGACCACATGGAAATCCGTAACATCGCCATCATCGCGCACGTCGATCATGGCAAAACCACGCTGGTTGACGCGCTCCTCAAGCAGTCCGGCTCTTTCCGCGAGAACCAGCACGTTGCTGATCGCGCGATGGACAGCAATGATCTCGAACGCGAGCGTGGCATCACCATTCTCGCCAAGTGCACGTCCGTTGTCTGGAAAGACTCGCGTATCAACATCATTGATACGCCGGGCCATGCTGACTTCGGTGGCGAAGTCGAGCGTATCCTGAGCATGGTGGATGGCGCGATCATCCTTGTGGACGCCGCTGAAGGCGCTCTTCCGCAGACGAAGTTCGTTCTGGGCAAGGCTCTGGCCCGTGGTATCCGTCCGATCGTGGTCGTGAACAAGATCGACCGTAGCGATGCGCGTCCGGACGAAGTGCACGAAGAAATCTTCGATCTGTTTGCGTCCCTCGGCGCTGACGAGCACCAGCTCGACTTCCCGATGCTGTACGCTTCCGGCCGTCAGGGCTGGGCTGATCTTGAGCTGGACGGACCGAAGAAGGACCTGTCCCCGCTGTTCGATCTGGTTCTGCGCCACGTCCCGACGCCAAACGTCGACAAGGACGCGCCTTTCGGCATGGTTGCAACCATCCTTGAGAGCGACAACTTCCTTGGCCGTATCCTGACGGGTCGTATCGATCAGGGTCGTGCGAAGGTGAACATGCCGGTTCGCGTTCTGCGTCCGGATGGTTCCGTTGTCGAAAGCGGCCGTCTGACGAAGCTGTTGTCTTTCCGCGGTCTGGATCGCGTGCCGGTGGATGAAGCCGAAGCCGGTGACATCGTGGCCGTTGCAGGTCTGTCCGAAGCAACGATTCCTGACACGATCGCTGATCCGTCCATCACCGAGCCGCTCCCGTCCCGCCCGGTTGATCCGCCGACCCTGTCCATGACCTTCCGTATCAACGATGGTCCGCTGGGTGGCCGTGAAGGCAAGAAGGTCACGTCCCGTCAGATCCGTGACCGTCTCTTCAAGGAAACCGAAGGCAACGTGGCCATCAAGGTGACGGAAAGCCCGGAAAGCGAAGCGTTTGAAGTTGCCGGCCGTGGCGAACTTCAGCTGGGCGTTCTGATTGAAACGATGCGTCGTGAAGGCTTCGAGCTGACGATCGGTCGTCCGCGCGTGCTCTTCCGTGAAAACGAAGAGACCGGCGAGCGTGAAGAGCCGTTCGAAGAAGTTCTGGTCGACGTGGACGAGCCGTATTCCGGCGTCGTTGTTGAGAAGATGTCCCTGCGTAAGGGCGTGATGCAGGATATGCGTCCGTCCGGTGGTGGTAAGGTCCGTCTGACGTTCCTGATCCCGTCGCGTGGCCTGATCGGCTATCATGGCGAGTTCCTGACCGACACGCGCGGTACGGGCCTCATGAACCGTCTGTTCCACGGCTATCTGCCATATGTTGGCACGATCGAAGGCCGTCGCAACGGCTCCCTGATCTCTGCTGAAGATGGTCAGACGACGCAGTATGCGCTGTTCGCCCTTCAGGATCGTGGCACGATGTTCGTTGACGCTGGCGAAAAGATCTACACAGGCATGATCCTGGGTGAGCATTCCCGCGAGAACGATCTGGACATCAATGCGGTCCGTGAAAAGAAGCTCACCAACATGCGTGCATCCGGCAAGGATGAAGCCCTGCTTCTGACGCCGCCGCGCCGCATGAGCCTTGAGCAGGCCATCGCCTACATCGAAGACGATGAACTGGTTGAAGTAACGCCATCTGCCATTCGTATCCGTAAGCGTTATCTGGATCCGAACGAGCGTAAGCGCGCTTCCAAGAGCCGCGAAAGCTGATCTTTTCCCATAAGGGAACAGATCCTGAAGAACGCGCACCGGATGTCCGGTGCGCGTTTTTTTTTGTGCCTGAGAGTCGAGGGGAAGAATTCAGGAAGTCCCCGTCGGGACTTTGGCAGAATTGAGGCGTATTTGCGAAGACACGCCTCTATCCCCCTGAAATTTCAAAAAGTTAATGCACGACGAAAGTGCTGGCTGGTGCTAGTTTCAAAGTATGGCCACTTTGGTTTTCTGAAATGTGGTCCGTTTTTTCAGTTTTCTGGAGCTTCGTTCTCAGATGCGCCTTTTCAATCGTTCCCTTATCGCTGCCGTTTCTGCACTGGCCCTGACGGCTGCTCCGGCTTTTGCTGATCCTGCTGCACCGGCAGAAACCACAACCGCACCGACGGCTGCTGCACCGGCTGCGCCTGCCGCGACGGATTCTGCGACTTCCACGGACACGACGACCAAGAAGAAGCACCACCACAACAAGAAGAAGCATCACAAGAAGCACAAGAAGGCCGCTGCTGCGACTTCCGCTCCGGCCGACGATGCAGCTGCTCCGTCCAACTGATTTCAGAATGGGCGCCGGCTTGACGGGCCTGTGATGATGAAACGGGGTCGGCCTTAGGGCTGGCCCCGTTTTTTATTGTCTGAAGGCTGCCGCGCGATCACAGTGCGGCTCATGGCCGACAGGCATGAGCTTGGCAGTCTATTTTGCGGGGAATGGCTGGTTGGTAGAGGCACGCTCTATCCGGCAAAAGTACCTGGCAATGCCTCGGCATGAGGATGCAGGCCATCAGGAGCTTCAGAGCGCTCTTCCGGCTGTGAGAAGAGAGGACGTTTTTGGTTTGTCTGTCCTGGCTATACTGCAACTATTCAGCAGTTGCCGTCAGAGCCGGTGCGACTGTGCATTCAGTGTTTCCCGGCAAGGGTAATGACGACCTTGCCGGGGAAATGTCTTTACAGGTAACGGTCGAGAGACAGGTCCAGTGACGGGATAGCTGTCTGGCGGCCGGAAATCTGGTCTGCCACGATCTGGCCGGACCCGGCAGCCATGGTCCAACCCAGTGTTCCATGGCCTGTATTGAGCCACAGGTTCTCGTAGCGTGGGGATGGGCCGACGATGGGCGTGCCGTCCGGCGTGCAGGGGCGCAGGCCGGTCCAGTAACGTGCCGCAGAAAGGTCGCCGCCGCCGTACATTTCGTTGAAGGACAGTTCCAGTGTCTCGCGGCGATCCGGGCTGAGACGCAGGCTAAAGCCCGTCAGTTCAGCTGTGCCGCCAATCCGGATACGGTCCCCGAGGCGCGTGATGGCAACCTTGTAGGTTTCGTCATTGACCGTCGAAACCGGTGCACGGCTCTCGTCCGTAATCGGCATGGTGAGGGAGTACCCCTTCACCGGATAGATGGGCAGACGCAGCTCAAGCGGCTTCATCAGACGCGGCGAGTAGCTTCCCAGCGCGAGAACATAAGCGTCTGCCTTGAGGCGCCCGGCACTTGTGCGGATGCTCAGGATGGAATCGCTGGTGGCCTCAATGGCTTCAATGTTCGTGCCCAGGCGGAATTTCACGCCTTTTTGCTCGGCCATGGCAGCAAGGCGACGCGTGAAGAGATGGGCATCACCCGTCTGATCACCCGGCAGACGCAGGCCACCCCGAAGACGGTGGCGCGCATGGGCCAGACCCGGCTCATGAGCGATGATTTCATCAACGTTCAGAAGCTGATGATCCACGCCGCTTTCTGCCAGAAGGCGCATATCTTCTGCAGCGTGTTCGACCTGTGCGTCTGTCCGGAAAAGCTGGATCAGACCTTTCTGGTCGCCATCATACGTAATGCCGGTTTCGTCGCGCAGGGCGTCGATCTTGTCGCGGGCATATTCCGCAATCCGGAGCATCCGGCTCTTGTTGATGTCGTAGGCTTTTTCGGAACAGTTCGCGAGCAGCTCGCCCATGAAGCGGAACATGGCAGTGTCAAAGCGCGGGCGGACGACCAGTGGGCTGTGTTTGCTGGTCATCCATTTGGCGACCTTGAACGGCAGACCTGGCATGGCCCATGGCGTCGAATAACCGGGGGACACCTGACCGGCATTGGCGAAGGATGTTTCGAGACCTACGCCTGGCTGCCGGTCAATGACTTCAACCTCATGGCCTTCCTGAGCAAGGTACCAGGCGGTTGTGACACCGATGACACCGGCGCCCATGACGATGATTTTCATGACAGTTCTGCTGCTTTCCGATTGGTAGAAAACCGTTTTTTCGATTTGGTACCGATCAGATCAGCACCAGCGGAAACGGTTGTCTACCCCCGGTTTTCAGCCCGGAACGCCCTTGCTGGTGGAATATTCGAAGTGTAGGGCTGTATCCGGATGAACTATGGCGTGGATCGCATGAACTGCCATTGCGCCTTCCGAAAATCCCTGAAGAATTAATTTAAGCTTGCCGGGATATGTGGCCACGTCGCCGACGGCAAAAATGCCTGGCGTGCTGCTCTCCAGTGTGGCTGGCGTGACAGGCACCGTGTTGCGATGCGTATCCAGTCCCCACAGGGCGATCGGGCCGAGATCGGTGGACAGACCATAGAACGGCAGGAGCGTATCGGCTTCCAGATGGCGGGAGTCGCCAGCCAGCGTGGTGACTTCCACCGCGGACAGCTGACCATCCGTGCCATGCAGTGCATGAAGCTGGTAGGGAACGACCTTCTCAATGCGTCCGGCGGTAATCTGCTCTTCAATACGGGACAGCGTTTCCGGTGCGCCACGGAAGCGGTCACGACGATGGAGCAGGTAGATCTTTTCGGCGACTTCAGAGAGGGACAGGGCCCAGTCGAGAGCAGAATCGCCACCACCGGCGACGACGATTGTCTTGCCCGCAAAATCAGCACGCTTCTTGACGTAATACTGAACAGCACCCGTCCGCTCGTAAGCTTCCAGTCCCTCCAGCGGTGGACGGTTCGGGCCGAACGCACCGGCACCTGCGGCGATGATGACAGCCTTGGCTTTCACGGTATCGCCACGTGCTGTTGTCAGCGTAAAGTCCCCACGATGGCCCGTCAGGGTTTCCACGCGGGAGCCGAGCAGACGTGGAACGTCGAACGGAGCAATCTGCTTGTCCAGCGCCTCGATCAGTGCGCCACCTTCAATGGAAGGGTGAGCCGGAATGTCGTAGATCGGCTTTTCTGGATACAGCGCCGCACACTGGCCGCCAATGCTGTCGAGCGCGTCAATCAGGACGCAGCTCAGTTTGAGCATTCCGCATTCAAAAGCTGCGAAGAGGGCGGTCGGGCCGGCGCCAACAATTGCGACGTCGGTGGAGAGGGTTTGAGGTGAAATCGTCATATCTGTTTCTTAGGCGTTTTGAGTTGAATGGGGTAGACCATCCCGCATGCGGTGCGCCTTTGTCATCCAACATATTAATGCAACAGGCGGAACCGAGCGCTCTGCCTGTGCGGTGATGAACGGGCTTGTTCAGCGGGATGTGACGGTTCATCTGCTGGAACTTGTGGGAAATGGCCCACCCGTTTTTCCGCTGGATGACAGAATTCCCGTAAAATCCCTGTTTGAAAAGCCGGTAAAAATTTTCAATTCCTGGCTGCGAATTGTCGGACGATTGGTGCGCTATCTGAAGCGTCACCGCATCGACACGCTTGTTGTCGTGGAAGCCACACACGCCCTGTATGGCGTGGCCGCGGCCCGTCTGGCCGGGAGTCGCTGCATCGTATGGGAACACTTCAATTTCAACATTACGCTGGAGCGTCGCAAAAGGGTCTGGGGGCGACAGATTGCGGCCAGATGGGCTGACGACGTTGTTGTTCTGACGGCTCGGGACAAGGCGCTCTGGCAGGCAGGACGGGAGGTGCGGGCGTCTCTGACAGTTATTCCCAACATGGCACCTCCTGTCTGGAAGACGCCCTATGATGACACTTCACGAACCGTTCTGACGATAGGCCGACTGACGACACAGAAGGGGCACGACCTCCTGTTGGAGGCATGGCAGAAGGTGGAATCTGACGCGCGTGGAACAGGGTGGTCTCTGCTGATCCGTGGCGATGGGCCTGAGTGGGATCTTTTGCATCAGGCCATAAACGGCCTCTCGCATGTCACGCTGGCTCCCGCAACACACCAGATTGAAGCAGAGTATCGAGGGGCTGGACTGTATGTTTGTTCTTCCCGCTATGAAGGACTTCCCATGGTTCTGCTGGAAGCCTCGTCGGCCGGGCTGCCGATTGTATCTTTCGCCTGTGAAACCGGCCCTGCGGAAATCGTGGAGGACGGTGTAAATGGAGTGCTGGTTCAGCCGGGCGATATTCCAGAACTGGCCGAAGCGCTTCTGTCTTTAATGGCGCAGACAGAAAAAAGGCGGACCATGTCTGCCATGGGCCGCCGTAAAGCATTGGAGTTTCAGGAAGAGACAGTCATGGCCCGATGGATGGACCTGCTGTCTCTTCCTCGTGGTGTTTAGCCTGCTGCGCGAAGGGCAGCTTTCTGGTCCAGCGCGCTGTTCAGTGCTGCCATGACGGCATCTTCGGAGAACTTCGCCTGTGTATAGGCGTGCCCTGCCTGAATGATGTCTGACAGGTCTTCGGCCTTGTGGAGTGTGACGATCTGGTGAGCCAGATCCTCCGCTGTTGCCTCCACGAGTGACTGAAGGCTCTTTGGAAGGTTCAGGCCTTCAGCTGCAACGGGTGTCATGATGCAGGGCACACCTGCGGACAGGCTTTCCAGAACCTTGCCCTTGATGCCTGCACCGAAACGCAGCGGCGCAATGCTCAGGCGTGCCTGACCGAGAACGCTGCCCAGATCCTGCACGTGCCCCAGAACGCGGATACGATCGCTGGCCAGCGCGTGGATGCTGTCCGGCATGTCTGCACCAACGAGTGTGCAGGTGATGGTCGGGTCCATGGCCCAGACGGCCGGCATAATGTCCTGAACCAGCCAGCGGGCGGCATCTCCGTTCGGGGCATGGGCGTAGTTGCCGACGAACAGCACGCCATTGCGGTTTGTGGTCTCAGAAGCAGTCTGAGACACAGCCCACGGTACGACATGCACATTCGCCTGAGGCAGATCTTTGCGAAGCTGGGCGGCTTCGGTCTGGGAGTGCGTCAGTACGGCATCGGCCTGGAGAGCGGCACGATATTCCGCCACCCGAATCTGATTGGCCTTGGCCATCAGTTCCGGTCGTCCCTGAATGGCAGCCTGACGGGCCAGACGCAGGAAGTGCAGGTCTGCTACGCTATACAGCACGCGGGCTTTGGTCTGGTTGCGACGGACAAGTGCCATGTAGCGCGTGGCGACGTCTTCCCGGTGCAGATACACAACGTCAAAGCTGTCTTTCTGGCGGGACAGCGCATCTTCGACGGACGCGAAGACCGGTGCGCCCTGAACTGTCACGGTCGGGAGCGTTTCCAGACGCGTGGTGATGGTCATCTGGTCCGCCGCAATGAAGCAGACGTCGTATCCCAGGCCTTCCAGCGCGACCATGTGGGACAGGATGGCCTGTGATCCTGCGTCCCGTTTCGCATCGGGACGCAGGCTGTCGATCACCAGAGCGCGTTTGCGCTGCGGTGCGCTGGCAGCTTTCATGCCACGGCGGCGACGGCTGGCGTTGAGCGCCTGATCCGTGAGGCCGCTGAGGGCCTGTGCGCGGGTCTGGCGAAGCTTTTCGACCTGCCCCAGCAGGAAGGACAGAACCTGATCGCCCGCCTGCTCATCAGCCGCCGCCGCGACAGCGCGGGCGACGGTCTGCTCCATGTCTGTGTCGAACATGCCGACGGCTTCCAGAACCTGCGGTGCGCTGACCAGAGCGCCATCGCTTTCACGGCGCACTTCCAGAACATGACGCGTCAGAGGGGAGAGGCCCCCTGGCAGGATGACGTCAAACCCGCAGAGCAGCGGACGGCCCGTCTTTGCAACATCCGGACGGCGGCCATTGGCCATAACGGATGCCAGAACCACACCGTTATCCACGATCTGAAGCGTTACGGCCTCTTCAGGGGCCGTCGGGTTTGTGACCCAGCCGGAGATGCGATTGCGGGTGGCGATGTCGATGCAGCCGTCCAGAGGCTCGACCGGTACGGAAGCCACGACAACCTTGGGAGCTTTCTGCGCCTTCTGGTCCATCATCCAGGGCGTATTGCCGAGGGCAGCACCATCCTTGATGCTGCGGACTTCCAGAATATGTCGCTCCAGCGGAGACAGACCACCCGGAATATCAAACCGGAAACCACAGGCAGAGCCAACATCCGGGCGAACTTTGTCGGCCAGAACTTCGCCCAGAACAACACCGTTATCAATGATCTGAAGCCGGACAGCTTTTATACTGTCCTGAACGCGTGCCCATCCCTCGATGCGGTTATGGGTTACGATGTCCACATAACCTTCCAGCGTCTCTGAGGCCATGTGGATGTCGGACGACAGCGCGTTCAGGCGTGTGCGGACGGCAGCCAGAAGAGCGCCTTCCTCAACGCGCGGGGCGCAATACTGGGCTGGAACCTGTTCTGCATTCGGGTAGAGCACGCTGTAGTCGGCGGCGTTGTGGAACATGCCGCGAGAGCTGTCGTCCACGAAGGTTTCGGATTCCGCGCCGTTCGCGAAAATGACGTCATGGCTTTCCAGTTCAATGTGGAAATACGCGACTTCATCCATGCGCTCGGCTTGCAGGATGGTGGTGCCGTTCACGAGCGACAGGGCCGGGATCAGTACGCCGTCCAGATACATGGCGTGCAGCGGGGAAACCGACAGATCGTGCTGGGGCAGGCCGTTGCCCAGTGATCCTTTGCGGAACGTGACGGGCAGGACATCTTGGTTGCCATTGGCAAATGAGCCCGAATAGCTGCGACGGCCGATCCAGTGAATGGGGCGCAGGCCGTTCAAGCGCGTCTGGATCAAATCGCCAACTTCAAGCTGCTCGACCGGAACGTCGCCGCGTTCGGTGCGGATCAGCGTACCGCGACAGTAGCAGGGCGTGCCTTCCGCCAGAAGCATCGTACCGCCCGTGCTGTCGGACTGAAGCGTGAAGAAGTCGGCGTCGTAAGCGCTATCGAGGGCAATTGTGTAGGTATCGGTGCCGTTGGATACTTCCAGCGTGGACGGATCGGTCAGGGTTGCCGTGGCACTGTCGGACCAGGCGAGTTCCGGCAGGTCCACCTTTGCGCCGCTCGCCAGACGGATGTTCTGGGTCGTGCTGCCGGCATAAAGCGCAAGACGGCTGCCATTCCCAACGCTGACGTTCGAAGCCGTACTGCCGCTGTGGACGGCGGCGGTCTGGCTGTCCGTCAGGGTGACATCAGACAGGGCGGCACCATTCGTAGCGCTGTAATCCGTCATTTCCAGCAGGGTCAGGGACGGGTCATGGTCGGACTCCGCATCCAGTTGTCCCGTATTGACGTGCAGGGTCTGGAACTGGCCCGCGTTCGCAAATCCGTCCGTGCCAACAGTATGATCGAGGGACTGGGCGTTGCCTTCATAGATATAGGTGTAGCGGTTGCTCGCGTCTTCCTTGGTCTCCATGTCTGTCAGGCCAGCATTGGCGTAGACCTGATTGGCGTCGCTCCACGCCACATCGTTGAAGTCTCCAAGGATGCCGATCTTCGCAGTCGGATCGCTTGAAAGCTGGTTCTGGACGTAGTTCGTGATGTACTGGGCCTGCGCGATCCGGTTGTTGACCGTACTGGTCGTGCCGCCATGGTTCACGGGCGGCTGGGTCGCCCCATAGAGTTCCGAGCTTCCCGCCTGTGAGGACAGGTGCACGTTGATGAGCGTGACGTCCTTGCCGTTGAATTCGAACGTTCCAACCAGTGGCAGGCGGGTGTTCTTGAACGTGCCGCTCAGTTCTTCGCTGCCGATCGTGGTGACGGGTTCTTTCAGCGTGACGCGGTCTGCGTTGTAGAGGAACACGCTGCGGATGTTGCCGCCGGAAACACCACCCTGCGTTCCGTTCGCCGGATCAACCTGTGCCCAGGAGTAGGTCGGGCCGCCCGCAGCGGCGATGGCCTTGACCAGAGCAGCAAGGTTCTGCTCCGCGCTGACGGTGCCATCATTGGTGACACCGCTGTCATCCTGGATTTCCTGAACAGCCAGAACGTCCGGGCTATCAAGATTCTGCACGATGATCTTGGCAACCTGCGCGAGGCGGTCAGCATTCGCCGGGTCAAGGGCGTTGAAGTTCTCGATGTTATAGTCACTGACGAGAAGATTCTGCTCGTCCTTGTGGAATGTTGTGACCGGAGCAGGGGTTTCCGTGTGAATGACCGTGACCTGCGTGGTCGGGATTAGCTCATAAACGCCGTTGTAATAAGTCAGAACGCCTGTGATATCGCCGAGCTTGTCGCCCACTTCGGCGCTGATGGCAGAGCCTGGAGTGACACCGCTGTCGTAATAGATCTCGACGCGCTGGGTGTTGATGCTGCTCTCGGTGCTCTGAAGCGCACCGGTAGGCGTCAGCAAACCATTGCCGTTGTCAGGCACGACCCATGTGGCGTTGGAGGCTGTGGCACCGGTGGCTACGACATCATGCAGGGTAATGACCTGACCGATGAGGTTACGATAGAAATCAAGGGCATTCGTGTCGGGGCTCAGAGACGCCGTGCTCTTGTTAAGATCAATCGCCTGCTCAAGGTCCCCGAGGTAAGACGCGGCTGGAACCGTCAGGCCACCCTGACCAATGACCGTTGGGGCAATTTCTGCGTAGGCAGCACCCGTATCGGTATAAGAGACCAGATTGATTTCCGGCAGCGTGAGGGACTTGCTCCACGACGTACCGGAGTAGTTTGTGACCGTTCCGGTAACGGTCACAGTCTCACCCACGGTCGGAAGGGTGGCTGTCTTGCCCGCATAGACAAAGATGCCTGTGCTGCCGACGATGTTCTGGTCTTTATCCGCTTGCTGAACCCAGAAGCCGATGCTGCCATTCGTATCAACGGCGGTTACGACGCCGGTGGTTGTAACGCTGACACCGGCATAAGGGCTGTAATAGCCGACGCCATTGATTTGCTGGATCGTCAGGGCTGTCGGAGTTGTGGTGCCGGTACTGTCGCCCGTTCCCGTATCCGAGCCAGAGCCTGTTCCTGTATCTGAACCCGAGGAACCAGTGTCAGATCCGGAAGAACCACCGGTATCAGATCCAGCACTGCTGCCGGTACCATCGTTTGCGGCCCCCGGCGTCACAAGAACGGTTCCTGCTGCTGCCGTCGTTCCATAGCCTGAAATCCCGGCAAGGGATGGGTCGTCAATGGCCCAGTCTGAGGTGCTGTCCGTGTCGGTACCGTCAGGAATGCGCGAGGCGCCGGCAATCAGTTTGCCCGTCAGGACCGGAGCGCCAGCATAGGTCGGATCGCTGCTGCCACCGTCCGAAACGGCAATGGTGTCCCCGATTTCAGACCATGGTGTGGAGGTGAAGGTGCCTGCGTTGGCGGTGTCGAGATCATCGCCAGCCTTGCCGGTGAAATTCTTGACCAAAAGGACAGTTTGCGTGCCGTTCTGCAAAGCATTCGTCTGGTATGGCGTGACCCAGTAACCAGCGCTGTTGGTCGTTCCAAGCTGAAAAACGTTGTCAATCTTACCCGCAACGCTGCCGTCACCATCGACGACGAGCAGTGACCATTCGCTGTAATCTGTGTCGGCATCCCCTTTGACTTCAATAAATTCGTTCGGATCACCGGAAGGACTTGGATTGAACATGAATTCATTGATCATAATCTTGGATGCCATCGGTCAATACCCTGACAGGAATGGTTTTATTCAGAATGGTTACTGAAAAGTTAAAAACCATTTCTCTTTGTATGTAATAAAGAGTCAATAAGGATTGTTTTGATTTTGCAAAGAATCACAAAACATTCATTTTATTTCGTTTTGTGTCATATTCTATGCTTGTAGTGGGCAATATCCTGTTGCCAGAAACCAGAACATTCCCCCGCTTGATGGATGGCGCGTGCGGCGTCACATTGCGTGGATGCAGATACGTCTTCCCGATCAGTCCTCGACCGAACATCTTGCGGCCCGAATCGCCGGGCTTTGCGCTCCGGGCGATTGCATTGCCTTGTCAGGTGGTCTGGGGGCTGGGAAAAGCACCTTCGCGCGTGCGTTTCTGCGGGTTCTGGCCCGTGACCCACAGATGGAGGTTCCAAGCCCGAGTTTTGCGCTGGTTCAGCCTTACGACACCTCCGCCGGGCCAGTTTTCCACTATGATCTATGGCGGCTGGATGGGCCGGATGCGCTGTATGAACTGGCCTGGGATGAAGCCTGTGAAGGCATCATGCTGGTGGAGTGGCCAGAGCGCGCTGAAGATCTGCTCCCTGCCAATGCCCTGCATCTGACGCTGACTGCCGGCGCGACAGAAGACGAACGGTTTGCAGAGCTGACCGGCTGGCCGGACGAACGTCTGAGCGGGATTGCGCTATGACGGTTGTTACGATCGCGGGTACCGAGCCGTTTCTGGATCGGGTTGCTCATGAATGGCTGAAGCAGGACCCCGCTGCCGGAACAGATGGCCCAGGGCTGCTGCTCGTGCCGAGCCGTCGTGCCGGCCGTGCGTTGATGGAAGCCTTCCTGCGGGTACTGGACGGGCAGGCGTCCCTCCTGCCGCGCATCGTGGCAATCAATGACGTGGATGAAGAGGCGCTGGCGTCCATCGGGATTGATGTCTCGTTGCCTCCTGCTGTTGAGCCACAGAGACGGCTTGCCGTGCTGTCCATGCTGATTCTGCAAACGCCCATTGTCAGTGTCGGGGTGGACAAAACCAAGGGCATTGATCGGGCCTGGCCTCTCGCCAAGGCGCTGGCGGACCTGATGGATGAGGCCGAGCGGAGCGGGGTCGATCTGGCGGCAAGTTTGCCAGAAGCCGTGGAAGAACGCTTTTCAGAACACTGGCAGCAGACGCTGAAATTTCTGGAAATTGTCACGACAATCTGGCCGAAATGGCTGGAAGAAGAAGGCTTGTCGAACCCCGTTGCCCGTCAGGTTGCGCGTCTGAAAGCGCAGGCGGACGCGTGGCGGCATCTTCCGCCTCATACGCCCGTTTGGGCGGTCGGGTTTGCCGATGGGTCCGCAGCGGTTTCAGATGTGCTGGCGGCGGTGGCGACATTACCGGCCGGGCTGGTGATCCTGCCGGGTGTTGATCTGGACTTACCTCAGGCGATGTGGGACGCGCTGCCCTCGTCGCATCCACAGGCGGGTCTCAAGGAAATTCTCACAGATCTGGGCCTGACACGCAACGCTCTGACGGATTGGGACGGCGGCAGGGATCGGGCCAGAGAGCGCCTGATGCGTGGCGTCATGCTGCCGGAACAGGGGATTACGGCCTGGGGGCGGGATCTGAACCCGCGTAATATTTCAGGCCTGTCTCTGCTGCCCGCACAGGATCAGCAGCAGGAAGCGCAGTCCATCGCGCTGATCCTTAGAAATGTGGTGTCCGTGCCCGGGCAGACCTGTGCGCTTGTGACACCAGATCGTAGCCTTGCTCAGCGTGTCGGGACCGAGCTTCTGCGGTTCGGCATCTATGCTGATGACAGTGCCGGCGAGCCTCTGGCGCAGACGCCAGCCGCCGTCTTCCTACGTCTGATCGCCACGGCGGCCGAGGCCCAGCTTTCACCGGTGGCTCTGCTTTCTGTTCTGAAACACCCTTTGGCGTCTCTTGGTCGGACACCGGGTAACTGTCACGCCTCGGCCCGTCGGCTGGAGCGTTTGTTGCTGCGTGGACCCGCTCCTGCACCCGGTATCGCGGGCCTCAAAGCGGCACTTGAGACGTATATCCAGAACCAGCGTGATCCGGACAATGGCGCCAGCGCGGATGCTCCTGATGAGCCGGAAGGCCCAGCAGCGTTCATCGCCCGGATTGAAGCGGCTTTCGCTCCTCTGCTCAGCCTCTCCGGCGCGGTTCCGCTCCCCGAATTGCTGGAAGCCCTGATCCATACTGCCGAAGCCCTGGCCGCGACCGAAACAGAACTGACCGCAGAGCCCGAAGAAGGACTGCATCCGGGCGGCCGTCTCTGGATGGGGGACGATGGTGAAGCTCTGTCCCGCCATCTGGCTGCCCTGATCCAGCATACCGGCATCCTGCCACCGCAAAGGTTGGCGCATCTGGATTCTTTTTTGAATACGTCCATGGCCGGGCAGATGCTGACGGGCCTGCGCGCGCATCGGGGTGGTGTGGAACTGGCCCATCCGCGTGTCACCATTCTCGGTGTGCTCGAGGCGCGTCTGTTGGCGTTCGATGTGGTTGTTCTGGGTGGATTAAACGAAACGGTCTGGCCACCTGCGACTGATCCGGGGCCATGGTTGAGCCGCCCAATGCGGACGCGTGTTGGGCTGCCGTCTCCTGAGCGGCAGATCGGCATCAGCGCTCATGATTTCGTCTCAACGGCTCTGGCCGCTGGGGAGGTCGTGTTTTCCAGTTCCGCTCGACGGGATGGTGCACCGGGTGTGCCCGCCCGCTGGATGGTGCGAATGGAAGCATTCCTGGGTGGCCGCGGGCAGAAGCTACCTGTGCATCCCGCGCTCGAATGGCAAAAGGCCATGGATCAGCCGCTGGATGGTGCAGAAACCGTGGCTCCCCCAGAGCCAAGGCCTCCTGTGGCACTCCGGCCGCGTCGTCTGAGCATCACGGAGATCGAGACGTGGATGCAGGACCCGTATGCCATTTACGCCAAGCATGTTCTGAAGCTGAAGGCGCTTAAGCCGCTTGAAGAAGGTGCAGAACACGCGGATTTCGGCATGATTGTGCATGAGGCCATGGATCGGGTTCTCAAAGACTATCCGGATCGCTGGCCGCAGAATGTGGCCGCATCCCTGAAGCGCGCCTTCGCGGAAGAACTGGCCAAGGCCAATATGCGACCTGCGCTGGTCAGTTGGTGGAGCCCAAGGCTGGAGCGTATTGCAGACTGGGTCGCCATACAGGAGCGGAGCCGTCGGGAACAGGAACACGCCATCGCGCGGCATATGGAAGTGTCTGCGTCCTTCAGGATCGAAGCTGCACGTGCACCGTTCGAACTGCGCGGTAGGGCGGACCGCATTGATGTTGATGAAGACGGCAAGGCGACGATCTTCGATTACAAAACCGGCTCCCCGCCCACCGGCAAGGCGGTGGAAGGTGGGTGGTCCATTCAGCTTGTTCTGGAAGGGGCACTGCTGGCTAAGGGCGCTTTCGAAGGCGTTCCGGCGGCTGAGACGAAACAGCTTCTGTACTGGCATCTGACAGGCGGCGATGATCCGGGGAAAGAAAGCGAAGTCCCAAGCCGGAAGTCCAGCCTTGATGCGGCTGCCCTGATTGGTGAGGCCATGGAAAAACTGCGTGGCCTCATTGATGAGTATGACCAGCCCGAGCAGCCTTATCGCTCCCAGCCCTGGGCCGGGCATGTGCCACGCTACACGGACTACGCCCAATTGGCACGGGTGGATGAATGGCGCGCGGCCTATGCGGAAGGAGACGACTCATGAGCGAGACCCGCAACCGCGCTGACGTTATTGCTGAAGCCGATCGCACGCAGCTTGCTGCCTCTGATCCGATGGCGTCCGTGTTCGTGTCTGCGTCCGCAGGATCGGGCAAGACGAAGCTGCTGATTGATCGCCTTCTGCGTTTGATGCTGCCGCTTGAAGTGGAAGCGGATGATGGGTCGATTATGTTGGCCGAAGGGGCAAACCCCTCCCGCATCCTGTGCCTGACCTACACTAAGGCCGCCGCCGCCGAGATGGCCAATCGTCTCCAGGCCCGGCTTGGCGAATGGGTGTCGCTCCCGGATGAGCGTCTGGGCCGAGAACTTGAGAAATTACGTGTCCCCAATACGGATGAGACACGCCGTGCGGCCCGTGCGCTGTTCCTGAAGGTTCTGGACCTGCCGGGCGGTCTGCGGATCGAGACGATTCACGCATTCTGTCAGTCTCTACTGCGGCGTTTTCCACTTGAAGCCTCGGTCGATCCGCATTTCACCTTGATGGAAGACACGGACACGACGCTGGCTTTGCGGGAAGCCATGGAAGATGAACTCGCCAAGGCTCCGAAAATCGTGGCGGAAGTGGCGGGGACCATCGGGATCGACAGGTTCTTCCAGCGGATCCGCGCTCTGAATATGGAAGAAAGTCGCGTCCGTCCCCTGCTGGATCGTTGGCAGATCCTGCCGGACGCTGTGCTGAGCGCCTATCAGGCAGCCCTGAAAGCCGGGCAGGAGGCGGCGTCTGATCTGGAAGGGTTGGTCTGTCAGCCTCGCAAGGAAGCGGAATTGCGGGCCGGACTTCAGGCGGCGCTCGGCGTTGTCACGGCCGCTGCGAAACCAACTGTGGAGCAGATGCTTCTGTGGCTCGGGACACAGATTGAAGACCGTTCGGCCCCCGTCTGGAGCAAATGTCTGCTGACGGACAAGGGCACCGTGCGGCAGATGAACCGCATCATCAGCAAGAAAGCACAGGACGCTGTTCCTGAAATCGTGCCGCTGCTGGAAGAGGAAGGCCAGCGCCTTCTCGATCTGACAGAGAGCATCAAGCGCGCCGTGCTTCTCTTACTGAATCGCGCGCTTTTGTCTCTTGCTGCACCGATGCTGTCCAGCTTCCGCGAGGGCAAGGCCGCGCGTGGACTGGTGGATTACAATGATCTCATTCAGGAAACGCGGAACCTGCTGGAAGATCCGGGGGCAGCGTGGGTGCTCTATAAACTGGATGGCGGTATCGACCATCTGCTGCTGGATGAGGTGCAGGACAATTCCGGTCTTCAGTGGGAAATCGCCGGGGCTCTGACATCCGAGTTCTTTTCCGGTGAGGGCGCATGGGAGCAGGGACCGAGACCCCGCACCGTGTTCGCGGTCGGCGACTACAAACAGTCCATTTACGGATTTCAGGGTGCTGATCCTGAACAGTTTCATAGCTGGAGAGCCGAGTTTGCGCGCCGCGTTCAGAATGCGGGCCTGCCGTGGCGTGACCCGGATCTGAACGTTTCGTTCCGCTCCGTCACACCCGTTCTGTCTTTCGTAGATGCGGTCTTTTCCCAGCCAAATGCCGCACATGGCCTGCTGGAGCAGGGGCAGGAGACACTTCTTCCCCATGTGTCCGCGCGTCCGGGGCAGGGTGGGCGCGTTGAACTCTGGCCGCTCGTTCCGGTGCTGGAAGGCGAGGACGATGATGAAGGTCTGACGCCCTGGCAGGCTCCGAAAACCAATACCGGCCAGCGCAGTGCGCCGCAGCGTCTGGCGGAGGCGCTCGCCGGGTGGATCGATCAGCAGATTGGTCGTTCGCCGCAACCGGGGCAGGCGCCGTTGAAAGCGGGCGATGTTCTGATTCTCGTGCCGCGCCGTTCATCCTTCCTGCGGTCTTTGATCCGGGCCCTGAAATCGCGGAATGTGCCGGTGGCGACACTGGTGCGTGTTGGTCTGACGCAGCAGGTGGCCGTGCGCGACCTCATGACGCTCTGTGCCGCACTGCTTTTGCCACAGGACGATCTGACGCTGGCGGCAGTTCTGACCTCACCCCTCGGTGGGCTAAGCGATGTTTCCCTGATGGCGCTGGCGACAAAAGATGGTCGCGCCCACGCCCTTGGCCCGAAAGGTCAGCCGCTCTGGACTGTCCTGCGGGAACGTCATCGGGAGCGTGCGGAATGGCAGGCGGCATGGACCATGCTGTCTGCGCTTTATGCACGGGTGGATTATGCCACGCCGTACCGCCTGCTGGCCGAAGCTCTTGGCCCGTATGGTGGGCGCACACGACTTCTGCGTCGTCTCGGGCCGGAAGCGGCTGAACCAGTGGACGAACTCCTGACCGCAGCCTTGCGCTACGAAGGACTGCACCCCCCTTCGCTTCAGGGTTTTCTGCATTGGCTGGAAGCCAGCGAAATCACCAGTAAGCGTGAAGCGGAAAGCGAAACCGGGGCTGTCCGCGTCATGACCGTGCATGGGTCCAAGGGTTTGCAGGCTCGTCTGGTCGTGATGCCGGATACGTTGTCCCGTGCGCCAGCCAGTGGAGACTTCCTGTGGGAAGAAGCCGCCGGGCTGGATCTTCCGATCTGGGTGCCGAAGAAAGATGCTGGCACGGATGTTACGACGGCTTTGTCTGCCCGGGATGCGGAGAAGGCACGGGCGGAAAACAACCGTCTGCTCTACGTGGCCCTGACGCGCGCCAGTGACTGGCTGGTGATCTGCGGAGCCTCCACGAAACGTCAGCCGGAAGACACAAGCTGGTATCGTCAGTGTCAGGCCGGGTTCGAAACGCTCGTCAATACGCGATCCGAACCGCTGGGACTTGGTTGGGACGGAGACCGTCTGGTTCTGGAAGAAGAGCGGAGCGTGGCCCCCGCGCCCGATGCCGCGCCGCAGATCGTCGCGCCCATGCTGGACTTGCCGGTCTGGCTAGGACGTGCGCCTGACTGGCGCGCGGAAGTCGCACCCACAGAAGACGCCATGACCCGGCCTCTGGCCCCAAGTCGGCCGGATGGCGCAGAGTTTGGCGAAGTGCCCGCAGCCCGCTCTCCGCTGGAACTTCTGGCTGGCAGGCCAAAGCCCGTCCGGGAACAGGCCATGCGGCGAGGCACGATGATCCATCGCCTACTCCAGCTTCTGCCAGAAACGCCCTCCGAAGACCGGCTGGCGCTCGCAACGCGCTGGCTTTCCAGACCTGCACTTGGGCTGACAGAGAACGAGGTCGGGCGTCTAACGGATCAGGTCATGGGCGTCCTGCACCATCCAGATCTCGCGCCCCTGTTTCAGGCAGGCAGCCGTGCAGAGCAGCCGATTTCCGGCATCAGTGACGGGCGCGTGGTCTTGGGGCAGGTGGATCGTCTGTGGATCGGGGACGGAGAAATCTGGATCTGCGACTACAAAACGAACCGTACTCCCCCGATTCGGGTCGAGCGGACGCCCGTGGCCTATGTGAGGCAGATGGCGGCTTATCGGGCCGTTCTCCAGCAACTGCATCCCGATTTTGCCATTCACTGTTCACTGGTCTGGACGGAGGGACCGTCCGTTATGGTTCTTCCGGATGGGCTTCTGGATCGCGTACTGCAGGAGTCTTGATTTAACGGGCAGGCTCTTGCAGTCCTGAGCAGAGAAGCCGATATCGGTTTACAGAAACACGTTTCATCACAAGGAACACGTCCATGAGCGCAAATACGGTTGCCGTTACGGATAGCAGCTTTGAAACAGACGTCCTGAAGTCTGACGGCCCGGTTCTGGTCGATTTCTGGGCAGAATGGTGCGGTCCGTGCAAGATGATTGCTCCGGCGCTCGAGGAAATTGGCGCTGAGTATCAGGGCCGCCTGAAGGTCGCCAAGGTCAACATCGACTCCAACCCGGAAGCCCCGACGCAGTATGGCGTCCGCAGCATCCCGACGCTGATCGTCTTCAAGGACGGCAAGCCGGTTGCGCAGCAGATGGGTGCGATGCCGAAGAGCCAGCTCAAGGCCTGGATCGAAAAATCCATCTGATCTGACGGCTACGCGCTACCCACTGCCCTGCATTCGAGGGCAGTGGGGGCGTGGTCAGAGGCGATTCCTTTGTGTAGGATCGGGCCATGCGTCCGAAAGCCTCTGATTTCCCGTCCCCCGTCATCGTGACCTCCAGCGAGGAGGTTGCACGGCTTTGCAATAAGTTGAAGCAGGAGCCGTTCGTTACCATCGATACGGAATTCGTTCGGGAAAAGACTTATTGGCCCGAACTCTGCCTCGTACAGCTTGCTGGCGAAGAAGACGTCGCCGTGATTGATACGCTGGCGCCGGGCATTGATCTGGCTCCATTGGGCGAACTTCTCGATGAGCCCGGATGCATCAAGGTGTTCCATGCCGCACGGCAGGACCTTGAAATCTTCCTTCATATTTTCGACCGGCTTCCGCAGTCCCTGTTCGATACGCAGGTTGCAGCGATGGTGGCCGGATTTGGCGATCAGGTCGGCTATGACAGTCTGGTAGGTGCCATCACGGGGCAGGCTATCGACAAGGCCCATCGTTTCAGTGACTGGTCAGCCCGTCCTCTGACGAAGGCGCAGATTGCCTACGCAGCAGCAGACGTGACGCATCTGCGGACGGTCTATCTTGCTCTTCGCCAGCAGCTTGAGGACGAAGGTCGTCTGCGCTGGGCTGACGCAGAGCAGGCTGTTCTGACATCTGAAGAGACTTTCCGCCCTGACCCGCGCCGCCTCTGGGAAAAGCTCAAGGCCCGCACGAATAATCGCAGGATGCTTGGTATCCTGCGGGAGATCGTGGCATGGCGTGAGCAGGAAGCACAGAACGCCGATATTCCCCGTCAGCGCGTGATTCGGGACGAAAGTCTGCTCGAAATTGCTGCCATCAAGCCGAACAGCATCGAGGCGCTGGCCCGCGTTCGGGGCGTGACCCGCGGTTTTGCGGAAGGCAAGATGGGGCAGGGTCTTCTGGAAGCCGTCCGTATCGGCGAGAGCCTCCCGGACGCAGACCTGCCAAAACCACCTTCCAAATCAGACAAGGGACGCCCTTCTGCTGCATTGGTGGCACTGCTCCGGGTTCTTCAAACGGCCAAGTGTGAACAGCACAAGGTGGCACCCCGCCTCGTGGCATCCTCCGATGACCTGGACCGGATTGCACTGGGTGAAACGGAAGTCGGTGCGCTCAAAGGGTGGCGTCGGGAAGTTTTCGGGCTGGATGCGCAGGCGCTGGTCCGTGGTGAGATTGCACTGGCCGTTGTAAAAGGCTGTGTTGAACTTCAGCGGGTTGCACCAGAAGGTGAGCCCGTCGAAGCATAATAAGCGCCTTCGACGTTTGAATGACTTTCTGGTAAGGAACGTCACCCAGATTATCCCGACCCTGTGATCAGGGGCGGGCAGGGCAACAGGATAGTGGGCCAGACAGGCCCGGATGCGGGACAGAGGAACCGGTATATGGACTGGACGGACGAGACGATCGCCAGACTTCGGGAGCTGTGGAGTCAGGGACTTTCGACCGCTGAAATCGGCCGCCAGCTTTCCATCACGAAGAATGCTGTTGTTGGCAAAGCCCATCGTCTGGGACTGCCGCCGCGCCCGTCTCCGATCCGCAACCGCAAGGTGAAGGACGGAGAAACACCTTCTACGGAAACGCCCCGTCGCAAGCCCCCAACCCGCAAGCCCGCGGCGCCCAAGGCCGAGGCCTCTGCAGATCTTCTGGCTGAAAAGACTGAAGCAAAGCCCGCTGCAGCCAAGACTGACGCCCCAAAGCCTGCACCAGCCAAGCCGTCGCCCGCTCTGGAAAGTATCATGGCGTCTCCGCCGCCACGTCCAGTCGCTGCAAAAGTGGACTCTCCTGCGCGTGTGGCGCCTGTTGCTCCAGAGCCTCGCGTTCCACCGCCGGTTCGTCCTGCTCCCCCACCACGGTTTACAGCCAGCATCGATCGTCCCGCCCGTCGTGGTCCATCCTGCTGCTGGCCGATCGGTGATCCGGGAACACCGGGATTCCATTTCTGTGGGGCAACACCGCTGCCCGGAAAACCCTATTGTGCGGAACATGCCGCCATTGCTTACGTGAAGATCCGGGATCGCCGGGATTGAACAAAAAAAGCCGCCCGGTCAGGGCGGCTTTTTTTATGAATCAGGAGGGTATTCCTGATCACTCTATTATGAAATTGATGTGCAATCTAAAATCTGGGCTGGGTACGGCTTTACCGTTCTGCAGAGCGGGATGATAAATGTCGCGTTCCGCATACAGCAGGGCCGTCTGATTAAACTCCATGTAATGTCCCTGCGTGACATGGCAACTGTGTGCATGTCCCTCAGCATCAATGTCGCAGTGAACTGAAACGTTATCCTCAAGCTGTTGTTTCAGAAGACGGGCAGGGTATTGCGGATTGGACGTCAGGAAATGATTTACGGAAGCGGGCCGGGTCTGATGCGACCTGTCTGGAAGATACCAGGCGAGGCTGAGACACTGTATCAGGCAGATGCAGAACAGGAGTGGACCAAGTTAGCCTGAATTGCTGGCCTCTTCCTTGGGAAGAGGTGCAGGTTCTGTATCAGGCTTCTGTAGCGGTAGATCCATTTCCCCTCACACTTCGCATGTATTGGGCCTAAATGTGACTTAATGTTACTAAATAAAAAGCTTTTTGTGCTCTGGGATTACATACCCATAAAAAAGACCGGCTTCTGAAGAGCCGGCCTTTGCAGGGACTAGTGAGAAGTGTTGGAAAGACTTCCCATGGGCAATGCCGGGAGCGTGTTACCGTGACCCAGCGCAGGGGTATCCGGCGCAGAGATGTTCAGGTTTTCGAATTGCTCTGGATGCTGGGACGCATTGACGTCGCCAACCGGCTTGGGATGGTGAAGATTGTCATATTGCAGCGGCTCAACCGACAGGGTTTGATCCATCGTCGGAAGGTTGAGTGTTGACCATCCGCCACCAAGACTGCGGATCAGATCAACATCCGCCTTGTAGAGACGCGTTGCGATTTCAACCTGATGAATCCGGCTTTCCAGCGTGTTTTCCTGACTGAAAATAGCCTCCAGATAGGTGCCAACACCTCCCTGATAGAGCGTCATGGTCATGTTCTGGGTGTCCAGATTGGCTTTGACGGCTTGCTCAAGAGCCGCATTTTCCTTGGACAGACGCTCCGTGCGGGACAGTCCGTCTTCCACTTCGCGGAATGCCGACAGAACCTTCATGCGGTATTCGTCCCGCGTTTCACGATAAGCCGACCATGTGCGCTGAAGCTCGGCGCGACGCAGGCCGCCATCAAAGAGAGGCATGTCCAGACTTGCGCCATAGGTCCAGAGCGAGTTGGCCAGATTGGCAAGATCAAAGCCGTTCGCTGCGAAACCGCCTCCCAGCTTCAGAGCAATATGTGGATAGAAAGCCGCCCGCGCGATGCCAATTTCCCGGTTGGCCTGCGCCATTTCACGTTCAGCCGAGGCAATATCCGGGCGACGCTGGAGCAGCTCAGACGGAACAGAAGCCGGAATGCTGGGCTGGATGAAGCTGAATGTCTGAACCTGTGGAATATGGAACGCAGACGGAGACGAGTTGGTCAGAACCGCAATCGCGTGTTCCGTGACCTGACGGGCCGCCTGAATATCCAGCTGTGCGGCCTGTGTCGTGTAAAGCTGCGCCTGTGCTCGGGCCAGATCCAGACGGGGTGCGGCCTGATTCTGAACCTGATTTTCCGTAATGGTGACGGCGCGTTTGTAGAAGGAAATGGACTGCTCGTAGATCGCGTCCTGTGCGTCATAACCGCGCAATTCAATATAATCGCGCGCCAGTTCGGCCTGTGTGCTCAGGCGTGCCATGGCGAAGTCCGCTGCACGCTGCTGGGCAAACTGCTTCTGGGACCGCACGCGGTTCCGGATGGACGACCAGAAATCCGGCTCCCATGAGACTAACCCGCCGTAGTCCTCTTCGGTCTGGGTGAGGGTGGCACCATTGCGAAACAGGCGGTCAGCGGACTGCTTGTTGTCTGATGCACCTGCTTCCATGCTGGCGTGCGGAAGCAACTCGGAGCGTGCGGCCGCAACGAGCGACCGTGCCTGAATGAAGCGTTCGGCCGCAGCCTGAATGTCGCCGTTGTCTGCTGTCGCCCGGTCTTCCAGTTCATTCAGAAGTGGGTCATGCAGCATGGTCCACCAGTTTTCCGGGAGAACTGTGTCAGCGGGCGTTGCGACAGCGAACGGGGCCTGACCCTGCCAGCTTGCCGGAACAACAAAGTTGGGAGCCTTGTAAGTCGGTGCCAGATCGCAGGCGGAGAGCCCCAGCAGAGACAGGGCTGAACCGCAAGCAAGCGAGACGCGACGAAGAATAGGGTTCATCATCAGTCTTTTCCAAAGCCGGACTGGTTGTAGCCGCGCTGACCGTCCACGACACTCACCTTATCGCCTTCCAGCACGTCGGCTGGCGGGTTGGAGATGATGCGGTCGGTTGGGGAAATGCCTGTCTGGATTTCGGTCGAGGTGTCTGCCATGCGGCCGACCGTCACGTTCCGGTAATGCACACGGCTGCTCTCATCCACGACAGCGACCTGCATGCCCTTTTCCTGGAAAACGAGCGCACTGGTCGGGATCTCGTACAGATGTGCGTCTTCGTTGTGAGATTTCAGGGCTGCGGAGGCGAAGGTACCGGGCCACAGGACCTCATCCTTGTTCTCAAGCGTGAACTCGGCAACGGCTGTACGGGTGTTGGGGTCGAACCCGCGGGACGTGGTCAGATACTTGGCTTCGAACGTGCGGCCACGATACTGCGGGACGCTAATGGTCGCCGTCAGATCAGGTTGCAGAACATAGGAGAAGGTTTCCGGCACGGAGACGAACAGTCGCAGCTTCTGCACATCCGCGACGGTGAAGAGTTCGGAAGCACTACCCGTCGAGTTCAGTCCGCCACCACCGTTGTTGACGTAATCGCCGACGTTAATGTTACGGGCCGTTACGACGCCATCGAACGGTGCAACGATGGTCTTGAACTTCTCAAGAGCTTCAAAGTGATCGACGTTACGCTGTGCGGCATCCACTTCTGCATGCGCAGACTGTTCGTTTGCATTGGAAACCGAGACGGACTGCCCCGAGACAGACTGGGACCGTCCCATGGCGCGCCAGCGCTCTGCCGTGACGGTGGCGAGGTGATACTTCGCCATCACGGAGTCCAGATCGGCCTTGGCCTGCGCATACTGTGCATCAAGGGCGGGGGCATTGATCTCGGCCAGAGCGTCACCGGCTTTCACATGCGCGCCGTAGTCCTTGTACCACATTTTCACGTAGCCGGAGACCTGCGGGTAGATCGGCGCCTGATACCAGGCGTCAATCGTTCCGGGCAGCGTCAGGGCAACCTTTTCCGGAGACTGCTTGGGAGTGATGACTGCAACATTCGGGATCGCGCCGGCTTCGGTGTCCGCTTTCAGTTCCGTTGCCGCATGGGTTTTTTCAACAACGATGAAGCCCACGTAAAGCGCGAGAACGCAGCTTCCCGCAATGGCGAAGATTTTCGGAGAGCTGGCCATTAGACAGTTTCCTTCTGACGCGAGGAACGGTTGTGGAGGATGGCGTAAACGCAGGGGACAAAGAGGAGGGTCGAGATCGTTGCGACCAGCAGGCCGCCGATGACGGCTTTGCCAAGCGGTGCGTTCGTGGAGTTCGAGACCGCCATCGGGATCATGCCGACAATCATGGCGAGGGCCGTCATGAGCACTGGACGGATACGGCCAAAGCCAGCTTCCAGCGCTGCCTTGAGGGCATCACCATGGATTTCGAGACGTTCGCGGGCGAACGAGACCACGAGGATGGAGTTGGCGGTGGCCGTCCCCATACACATGATGGCGCCCGTGAGGGCCGGAACCGACAGGCGCGTGCCCGTCAGGAACAGTGCCCAGGCAATACCGCCCAGAGCACCCGGCAGAGCCGTGATGATGATGAACGGATCAAGCCAGGACTGAAAGTTCACGACGATCAGAAGATAGATCAGCACCACGGAGACGCAGAGGCCGAAGACCAGCTGCGAATAGGCACCATGCATGGTGGTGGCCTGCCCGTGGACGTCGATTTCAGCCGAGCGCGGAACGTTGTGTGCGTCGTCAGCCAGAACTTTTTTCACGCCATCCAGAACGGAGCCCATGTCCGTGCCTTCGACGTTCACATAGATGTCCATCTCGGACATGGAGTTGTAGTGAGACACTTCGCCCGGTGTGCCAGCAGCCACCACGTCTGCGACAGCGCCGAGAAGCTGGGGGTCGATGTTTTCGGGATTACCTTCACCCTTGTCGACAGGAATGGTCAGCAGATCGCTCAGATGCGTCATCTGATCCTGTGAGGTGTAGAGGTTCAGTGGGAAGGTGACGTTGTCTTCCGGGTCCAGCCAGAACTGCGGATCAACAACGGCTGAGCCTGACAGAGTGTAAAGTTCGTTCTGGGCGATGTCCTGTTCCGTCACGCCCGTCGCCTGACCGAAGGTACGATTACCGTTCACCATCAGTGTTGGCGTGGACATGGTCTGCTGGATGGTCACATCCGCAGCACCCGGAACCTGACGGATCTTGCTGATGACGTGGCGCGCATAGTCGTAGTTCTGCATGGCGTCCGGACCAGAGATCTGAACGTCGATCGGGGCGGAAGACCCGAAGCTCAGAATTTTCTGGGTCAGGTCAGCAGGCTGGAATGTGAAGACCGTTCCGGGGAAACGCTGTGACAGATCCTTGCGGAGCAGCTTGCGGTAGTCCCAGACAGGGGAGGCGTCATTCTTCAGGGCAATCGTCAGATCGCAGTCCTGCGTGCCGACGCTTGGTGTCGGCATGAATGCCTGGTTATGGGGACCTTCCGGCAGCCCGCAATCAGAAATGATGCTTTCAACCTTGCCGGGCAGGTCCTCGTGGATGCGATCATCTACAAGGGCTGCAATACGGCCGGCTACTTCGATACGCGTGCCCAGAGGGGCACGCATGTGCATCTGAAGGGTTCCGGATTTGACTTCAGGGAAGAAGTCCCGGCCCGCGAAGGCATACAGCCCGGTTGAGGCAATCGAAATCAGCAGGAAGACGCCAACGAATGCCGTACGGCGACCGATGCAGCGTTCCAGAAGCGTGCCATAGCCATCACGGAAGCGATTGAAGCGGGCTTCGAAACCTGCCTGAAACCGTCCGAAGAAGCCTTTGGGTTCCGGATGACCATGATCGGTCTCACCATGCGCGCCATGATGAACCTGCCCTGCCAGAAGATACTTGGCCATGGTCGGCACGAGCGTACGGGACAGGATGAAGGACGCGATCATCGCGAAAATGATGGCTTCTGCCATGGGCATAAACAGGTAGCCCGATACGCCGTCCAGCTCGAAGAGCGGCAGCCAGACAATGCAGATGCAGGTTGTGGAAACGAAGGTCGGGATGACGATCTGGTTAGCCGCATCAATGATGGCGAGTTCCAGATCCTTGCCCATTTCAAGATGGGTATCGATGTTCTCGATCATGACGGTGGCGTCATCCACAAGAATACCGACAGCAAGTGCGAGGCCACCCAGCGTCATCACGTTGATGGACTGACCCGCCCATCCTAGCCCGATCAGCGCGCAGAGAATGGCCAGTGGGATGGAGGTGGCGATAATGACGGTCGAGCGCCAGGAGCCAAGGAACAGCAGGACTACGATACCTGTCAGGAACGCGGCGGTGATCATTTCCTGCACGACGTCCTTGATCTGGTCTTTCACCATCACGGAGGCGTCTTCGAGGATCGAGACATGCACATCAGGAGGCAGGATCTTGCGCAGGCGCGGGAGGAGCGCCTTGGTCGCGGCCACAACATCCAGAGTGGAGGCCGTGCCTCCCTTCTGGGTAATGACTTCCACGGCCTGACGGCCCTTCACCAGCACCAGGTTCGTCTGAGGGTGACCACCACGATAGACGTCCGCGACGTCCCGCACATAGATGACCGCATTGCCAACCCGTTTGACGGGGATATTGGCGATGTCTTCCATGCTCTGGGGGGCGGCGTTGGTCTGCACCATCCAGTCGGTCGCATCAATCTTCTGGTCACCAGCGGGTAGAACGATGTTCTGTTTGCGCAGGGCAGCCTGAACGTCCGCCGCGGCAAGATGATGAGCCCGCAGTTCCGCCTGGTTCATGGACACCATGACAAAGCTGTCCATGCCGCCATTCGGGTGAGCCACGACGGCGCCCGGAACCGTTGCGAGCAATGGACGCACCGTAATCACGCCGAGTTTGAACAGATCTGAAGGAGTCTGTTTTTCAGATGTGATCTGAAGGGCAATGACCGGCACCTGGGACGGGTTCAGAGCCATAATCATAGGCGCTGGCACCATCGGTGGCATGCCAAGGAGCACCGTCTGGGAAATTGCTGTCACTTCCGCTTCGGCGTCCCCGATGGGCGTGCCGGGCTGGAAGTAAATATCTACAATCGAACGACCATAATAGGAGTTGGACTCCATATGCTCGATGTTCTGGACTGTCGTTGTGACGGCCAGTTCGAAATTGTAAGTAATACGACCAGCAAATTCCTGTGGCAGAAGACCTGGATAGGTCCAGACCGCTGCGACGACCGGAATTTTGATGTTGGGGAATACGTCTGTTGGCGTCCTGAGGATTGAGAGGATGCCAAGCATCACAATCAGAATCGACAGGACGACGAACGTTAAAGGTCGTCTTAGCGCGGTGACAACAATGGCATTCATTGGTTGGCGCGTCCTAATGCGGTTTAGGTAGATGCGCCGATATACACACTATGTTGCAGAGCTGGATTTAAACTCTCATTTAATACAGACATTTAATTAAATGAAGATTTAATCTGTTGTTTGTTCTGGTAAATTCTATGCATATTGTAATGAATTTATATTTAATAAAATGGAATTTATTATAATCTCAATCTGGTTCCATCGGATTTGTACTGATTTTCATCGCATCTATTATGAAAAAAAACCCGCCCCTCGGTGAAGAGGAGCGGGTTTTCAGAACTGTCAGAAAAAAGCGGAAGAAGGATCAGCCTTCAGCCTTTTCCTCTGTCACTTCCGGAGCCGTCTTTGCCGGTTCCACAATAGGGGAACGCGGTGCAACACCGTCCGTGATCATTTCGAGCTGACCGGTGATCTGGCCACCGTCTTCAACCTGCAGGCGACGGCACTTGGCCTTGCCGATAAGACGGCCGCTGCCACGGATCGTGAGACTGCCATTGACGGTCAGGGTGCCGTCAATCGTACCCGCCACTTCCGCATCTTCGACTTCGATCGCACCGCGGAAAACACCGCCCTGTGCAACGACGACTTCAGCCGCCTGGATCATGCTGGACTCGACAGTCCCTTCAACGACCAGACGCTCGGCATCCTGAACCGAACCCTGAACGCTGATGCCACGGCCAACGACCAGCGTGCGACGATCCGGCCCCGTCTGGCGCGGAGCACCTGGCACACCTGCTGCACCCGGACGGGGCGCAATTGCCGGCGTTGCGCCCGGCAGATTGTTCGGGGATGGCGGCGCCGGGAAAGGGGTACGACCCATAGATGCGGGGTCCTTCTGCTGGTTGGGCTGGGAGCTGGCGGTTCCGGATCCGGACGCAGGAGTGGTCTGGCTGGAAGCATCCGGCCGGCTGGGAAAGATGGGCTGCCCGGCGAGCTTATTGGTCTCGGCAGGCTTTGCGTCTTCTTCCGGTTTGCGTCTTCTGAACAAGGAAACCCCGCTACGGATCTGGAAAGAACAATGACTCTGTCTCGGTCGCCCGCTGGCAGCCCTGCAGAAGCAGATGCGGTCAGGCGCGGCCTCTGACAAGGCTTACACGGTCACGCCCCGGACGGACAACCCGCGCTTTCGGCTAAATGTCATAATCTGACATGGGCTCAACAGCAGAGGGAGTCCGTCCGGGGTGTTGGCGTGCCCTAAGAGGGCCCCTATGATCGTGTTGATTTAATGGCGCAGATGGCGTCTTGAACGATTTTCTGCCTTTTTGTGAACTCTGGAGCCTTAATGTCCGCCCCCAAGCACGATCTACTCTGCATCGGCAACGCGATTGTCGATGTTCTTGCCTCCGTTGACCCGTCTGTCATTGCCGATCTTGGCGCCACCCCCGGCAGCATGATCCTCATTGATGCGGCAACGGCGCAGGACATTGAAAACCGTATTGCCGTCGAACGCGTGGCCGGTGGTGGTTCTGGTGCCAATACCGCCGTGGTTGCCGCGCGTATGGGCGCAAAGGTGTCTTATCTCGGCAAGGTTGCCGAAGATCAGGCCGGAACGCATTTTGCCCAGGATATTCGCGATCAGGGGCTGACATTCCCGTCCCAGCCACTGGCTGCGTCCGAAGAGATCCCGACAGCGCGGTGTATTGTGCTCGTAACGCCTGACGGGCAGCGCACCATGTTCACCTATCTCGGGGCATGCACGGAATTCACACCGGCAGACGTTCACGAAGACACGGTGACGGACGCCGCCATCACGTACATGGAAGGCTATCTGTACGACAAGCCACACGCCCAGGCTGCTTTCGAACATGCTGCCACACTGGCACGCAAAGCAGGCCGTCAGGTGGCTCTGACCCTGTCAGACACGTTCTGCGTTGGGCGCCATCATGCCGCTTTCCGTGGTCTCGTTGCCGGTCACGTCGACATTCTTTTTGCCAACGAAGCCGAATTGCTGGCTCTGTATGAAACGACGGATTTCGAAGAAGCCCTGCGTCAGGTTTCTGCAGAAACCCAGCTCGCTGTCGTCACGCGCAGCGAAAAGGGCGCTGTCGTCATCAGCAAGGGCGAGCGTCACGATGTCCCGACAACCCCGGTCAAGGTAGTGGATTCGACCGGCGCGGGCGATGCCTTCGCGGCTGGCTTTCTCGCGGGTCTGAGCAAGAAGCATGACCTTGTGACGTGCGCAAAGCTTGGTAATCAGGCAGCTGGTGCTATCATCACCCATTTCGGTGCCCGTCCGCAGGAAGACTTCGCTCTGCGCGCCTGAAGCGGAGCTGGATCCGGGAACTAACTTTCCCGGATCATCTCATAGCCCTGCGCTTCAGAGATGTTTCTGGGCCAATTCTGATTGGCCGACTTCCTGAAGATAAGTCCAGAGCGCATCCAGCTCGGTTTCCGAAATTGCGCTTTCCGGAAACGCTTCCATATGTTCGCTCGGCCATTTCCGCACCTGCTTTGGGTTGCGAACAATGGCGCGTAATCCCTTGGGCGTAATATACTCCGTGACCGGAATCGGGCGGCCAAGATCCGGCCCCATTGTGCCTTCACCGACGCCCATCAACTGATGGCAGGGCAGGCAGTTTTCTGCGAAGACAACCTGCCCCTGTGCCGCGGCGGAACTGGTCCCGACGGGCAGTTCATTGCTGGATGACGGGGAAATGGCGGCAAGCTGGTCAACCCATTGTTCCTGTTTGATGATGCCGACGTCGTCTCCCGTCCAGACCAATGCAAAAGGTCCAAGATCGTGCCCGTGCGGATGGCGTTTTGGCCATTCCTTGTCTTCAATTGCGATCCATGCCGTGACGTGATGCTTGCGGGCCTGCTCAAAAACACTTCGGGGAATTTCCGCCGTAAAGAGATCTGTGGCCTGAAAAGCCAGCGCATCATCCTGATGGATCAGGGCTGAAAGCGGTATCGCGGGGACGTCCGGCCCGAGAGGCTGCTTGATGTGTGAGAGGTCGAGCCTCTGGATTTCAGGACGGTGCAGAAGCTCTTCGACGCTGAACTTGTGAACGGTGTCGCCATCCTTGACGCTAAGGACCAGGGTTGGATCAGCCAAAGCGGGTGAAGCCATCAGACCTGCGAGAACAAGCAGCCGGCCGAAACGCTGTCGTCCGTTCATTTTTGCCTTCACGCTTCAAAATCTCCCGCCCGTTCAGAGGTTTATCTCGCTGTTATCATAATGATACCGCAACGTGACGCGTAAACAGCAAAAAAGAGTGCAGTCCGACGCCTTAAAGATCCGACCAGCCGATCCGGCTGATGTTTTCGCGTGTGAAAGCATCGCGAACCCCAGAATCAAGGAGGGCTGCCAGTTCTCCCTCCTGATCATAGGTCGGCATAAAGCGGTGCATCATGGCGTTTTGGGCTGTGGCGGGATGGAAATAGATCTCGCTAACCCCATCCGGCAGTTTCGGAATCAGGGAACGGATACGATCAGGAGTCATATGGCCAGACCACCGCAGTCCGAAGCACCAGTCATTGGTTTTGAGGCCTGCTTTGTGAATCTGATGACGAAGGACCCCGATCCAGCGACGCAGGGCACGATCACCGAAGCTGTCTTTTGCATCCACAGGTTCAGGAGGTTCAAAAGGTGAGCGGATGGCTTTAAGGCCGTGACACAGGCCTGACTCGATCAGGAAGCGCCCTACAGTGGGGTGGAGATGCATATGCTTGTGGGCATTTGCATGATCCAGCAGAAGGCCTGTACGAGCAAAGACGCGGTACTGCGCTTCAATTTCACGGCGGATGGCGCTTCGGGCATGAGGGCTGAAGAAATATTCAACGCCCAGCCGAAGCTGGTTGCGGCCAAACCAGCCCTGTTCATCCGTGATGGCCGGAAGGTCGAGTACGGACTTTCCTTCGATTGCCACAACATGCAGCCCCACCCGCAGATCAGGCATGTTTTTCGCGCGTCGAATAGCATCCGCCGCTGCATCTCCGGCCACCATCAGGCTTGCCGTTGAAAGAATACCCTTGCGATGGGCGGCCTCGATAGCTTCGTTGACTTCCAGGCTCATGCCGAAATCATCGGCGGAAATAATGGCGCGACGGATCATGATGAAGTTCCGAAACAGGGGGCAAAGATCATGAAAAAAGGGGCATGGCCGTCAAGCCATGCCCCTTTCGAGAAGACGAGGCCGTCAGGGACGGTCTCAGGCCGCGTGACGGTCCTTGAGGAACTGGAAGAATTCCACGCCCTCGCGCAGACGGCGCTTCATCATCTGCGGGCTGCGGATCATCTCGTTCAGAATGGAAGCGATCTTGGAGCCGCGGAAATAGAACTTCCGGTAGAACTCCTCGACGCTCTCGAAGATTTCCGTGTGCGACAGATGCGGGTAGTGCAGGGGAGCGATCTGCACACCGTTCTCGTCAATCAGCTCGGCTGCATCGACGTTCAGCCAGCCATTCTCGGTTGCCTGCTTGTGCAGCGCAGTGCCGGGATACGGAGCCGCCAGGGAAACCTGTAGCGTGTGCGGGTTGATTTCCTTGGCGAAGGCGATGGTCTCCTGAATGGTTTCCTTCGTCTCGCCCGGCAGACCAACAATGAACGTGCCGTGGATCTTGATGCCCAGCTTGTGGCAGTTCTTCGTGAATTCCTTGGCGACTTCGACGCGCATGCCCTTCTTGATGTTGTGAAGGATCTGCTGATTGCCACTCTCATAGCCCACGAGAAGCAGACGCAGGCCGTTTTCCTTCATGACCTTCAGGGTCTCGTAAGGAACGTTCGCCTTGGCATTGCAGGACCAGGTGACGCCCAGCTTGCCCATCTCACGGGCAATGGCTTCGGCGCGGGGCAGGTCGTCCGTGAAGGTGTCATCATCGAACATGAATTCCTGCACTTCCGGGAAGTATTGCTTGGCGAGACGGATCTCGGCAGCAACATGCTCCGGGCTGCGCGTGCGGTAGCGATGGCCGCCAACCGTCTGCGGCCACAGGCAGAACGTGCAGCGGGATTTGCAGCCACGGCCCGTGTAGATGGAAATGTACGGGTGCTTCAGGTAGCCAATGAAGTAGTCGTTGATGTTCAGGTCACGCTTGTAGACTTCCGTTACGAACGGAAGGCTGTCCATGTCCTCGATCATCGCGCGGTCCTTGTTCGCGATGATCTCACCCTCAGCGTTGCGCCAGGTGATGCCGTCCACTTCTGCAAGCGGCTTGCCTTCAGCGATTTCCTTGATCGTGAAATCGAACTCATTGCGGGCGACGAAGTCGATCGGGCCACCCTGCTTCATGCTCTCTTCCGGCTGCACGGCGACCTTGGCGCCGACCATGCCGATCATGATCTTCGGGTTGGCATCCTTGATCATCTGCGCGACGCGGACGTCCGATGCGAAGGACGGCGTGGAGGTGTGCATGACCACGAGGTCACGATTCTTCACATCCTCCAGGATCGGGTCCATGCCCATCTTGGCCGGCGGGGCGTCAATCAGGCGGGAGCCGGGCACCAGAGCTGCCGGCTGGGCCAGCCAGGTCGGAAACCAGAAAGACTTGATTTCACGCTTGGCCTGATAACGGGAGCCAGCACCACCATCGAAGCCGTCGAAGGAAGGAGGCTGGAGAAAAAGGGTTCTCATCATGATCGGACACTCCTGTGGGTGGTGGCGCCAGACTGGAACGCTGCGGCGCACGCCGTAGATTTACGTTTTCTACGGGCGATATGGACCGTTCTGCCGCGCCATGCAACGCGTGACCCTCTTGCACTGCCCACCATGATGGCTGCGGAAAGCCAGTCACGGAGCACCAGAAGAGGGATTGCGGCGGGTAAAGGACACTCCGTCGCGCGGTCGATAATACGGCTGCCAAGGGCCCGAATAACCCATGTCAGTCCAAGCAGTAGCCAGGTCCACCATGTATTGGGACGAAAGAGTACGGCTGTGACGGCCCAGAACAGCGGAAGCTGAATAGAAGACAGGCCATAGCCGACGGGTTCAACATTCTTGACGGTTCTGCCCCAGCGCAACTCGTGGGAGAGCAACTCGCTGAGGGTGTGTTCGCCAACGGTTGTATGGGTGAGGGATGGAGCAATGGCGATGCCCTGGCCGCGTTGACGGACAAGCTGACCAAGTTCGGCATCGTCCGCCACGTGATCGACCAGAGCTTCAAAGCCGCCAATTTCGGTCAGGGTCTCACGTGTCAGGGCCATGGTGGCACCAAGGCAATCCTGACGGCCCAACAGGCGTGACATCATCACACCCGGCAGGAAATTGTGATTGATCTGGCAGGCGCCGAGTTGCTGAACCAGTGTTCCTCCTGCCGTGCGCCCAGCATAAAGAGTCGTCACAAGACCCGTTTCCGGCGCCTCAAGGCTGGTGACAACGTGCTTCAGATACGTCGGAGCGCAATGAATGTCAGAGTCTGAAATGACCAGAACATCATGCTGCGCTTCATCGTACATATTGATGAGATTGCTGATTTTTCGGTTTGGCCCATGTTCCGCAGCGTTGATGATGATACTGACTGGAACATGCGGGTAGCGCTGATGCAGGCTCTTTACGACGGTAAGCGCCGTGTCTGCCGCATCATGAACCCCGAAAACAATCTGGAAATTCGGATAATCCTGCTGAAAGACGCTCTCCAGAGCCTCTTTCAGCAGCGGTTCGTTACCATGGAGGGGTTTAAGAACCGTGACCGAGGGCCAGCGCCTGTCAGACAGGCGGACAGCCTCGTCCTCCCGGCGCTCCCGGTTACGGAAACGCGCAAGGAGCATTGCGCCTGTCAGGGCCTGTATGTTGCCGGCTATTGAAACAAGGCTACAGAAGCCGGCGGCAATGGAGAGAGGAGAAGGCACGGCGGTCTTTTATCTCCCCTTCACGTCAGGAAGGAAGAGTGTTCCTGCCGCACAGGGCTCAATCATGCAGGAACTGTGTCGTTTTCCGGTCGAGCAGATCCGCAAGACCGCTTGCACCGCCCTTGGAGAGTGCACCGCCGAAATCTGCGCGCTGGGCCGCAACCTGACTGATATGAGCGTCGAGCAGGATGTCGGTAATGCGCCAGCCGGATGCGCCGTTTGTCATGATGTAGTCAATGGGTGTGCCACTATCTGCGCCGCCGCCAATGGTCGTATCTACAATCTGACCACCCGTCGGGTTCGTGCGTGTCTGAGGCTTGATCGTGAAGACGGCGTTGCTGCCTGGTTTGAACGAAGAAGCATATCGCGCAATTGTGAACTGCCGGAAGGAGCCAAGAAGGCGGGTACGGTCATCCGGGCTCAGACTGTTGTAGCGAACGCCTACCGAGCGACGTAGAATTGCCTCAAGGTCAAACGCACGATCAACGGCTGGCGCGATCATTGTTGCACGTTGCTGAGCTGTTTTCCCGCTCGTCTGAGCAGATTTCAGCGCGTCATAAAGACCCTGGATTGGAGCAATGGAAGAAGCGGAGTTCTGGGCTTCTGCCGCGGCAGTCTGAGCGTGGGCTGCTGTCACAGGGGCGCCTGCAAGCAGGCAGGCCGTGAGAAGTGACAGAGTCGCTGTCTGGGCAAATCGGGAATTCATGGTCATGCTTTCGTCCTCTGAGACGTTTTGTGCAAGAGGTCATGCTCCTGCTGCACGGTAACAACAGCCAGATGCATAGATCGTTCTGTGGTCGAATGGCCACATCACTACATACAATTGCAACCAATGACATTGAGGCCCACATGGCAATGAGGCTATAGCCAGTCAACCAAGAGTCCGACGCGCCCTTCCGGTGCCGGTTACCCCAGACCGACATTGCCAAGGCCGCACGGGCCTCATTCAGATGTGTAAGGCCCCCGGCGCGCCGTCATGGCGCATTATCCCGGAGGCCAGAACCAGAGGATTATAATGGCCGTTCCTTTGATGCAGGCTGTCCGAGTCGGACGGTACGTTGTCAAGCAGCACCTCACGGGCCGCAAGCGATATCCGCTGGTCCTGATGCTCGAACCGCTGTTCCGCTGCAACCTTGCGTGCGCCGGCTGCGGTAAGATCGACTACCCGGCACAGATCCTGAACCAGCGCATGAGCCTCCAGGAATGCCTGGATGCCGATACGGAAGCCGGTGCTCCAGTCATTGCCGTGGCAGGCGGTGAGCCCCTTCTGCACAAGGAAATGCCGCAGATCATCAAGGGTCTGATTGCGCGGAAGAAGTACGTCTATCTCTGCACAAATGGCCTTCTCCTTGAGAAGAAGCTCGATGATTACGAGCCCTCCCACTTCTTCTCCTGGGACGTGCATCTGGACGGCGACAAACTGATGCATGACTCGTCCGTCTGTCAGGACGGCGTGTTCGAGAAGGCGACGGCAGCAATCCGGGCTGCCAAGGCCCGTGGCTTCCGCGTTTCCATCAACTGCACCGTCTTTGACGGCGCGGTGCCTGAGCGTCTGGCTGCGTTCTTTGATGAAGTCATGGCGCTGGGCGTCGACGGCATCATGACGGCTCCGGGCTATGCTTACGAGCGTGCTCCGGATCAGGCTCACTTCCTGAACCGTCAGAAAACCAAGCAGCTTTTCCGTGACGTCTTCCGTCTCGGTAAGGGCAAGAAGTGGCGCTTCACGCAGTCGCCGCTTTTCCTGAACTTCCTGGCCGGTAACGAGAACTATCACTGCACGCCTTGGGGTAAGCCCCTCCGTACGGTGTTTGGCTGGCAGCGTCCCTGCTATCTGCTGGGTGAAGGCTATGCCAAGACCTTCAAGGAGCTGATGGACGATACCGAGTGGGAAAAGTATGGCACTGGCGCATATGAGAAATGCGCTGACTGCATGGTTCACTCCGGTTACGAATCCACTGCCGTGATGGATGCCGTTCGTCGTCCTTGGCACATCGCCAAGGTTGCGCTGTTCGGACCGGAAACCGAAAAGCCGATGGTCTCGGAAATCTCGCTCGCCAATCAGCGTCCTGCCGAATACGGCTATGAAGCGCAGGTGGCTCAGCAGATGGAAAAGATCTCGACGAGTGGCAAACCCGCCCGTGGACCGCGTGTGCGCGTTAATGGTCGTGCAGCAGCCAATTCGGTTCCAGTCGCTGCAGATGCCGCTGACTAAATCAGCGTTTTCTGATTGAGACAGACAGAGAAACCGGCCTTTAAGGCCGGTTTTTTTACATCTCGTCCTCTGGCGGCGTGAATATCATGGTGTCCGGCGTCAGTCCTGACTATCATCAGGCTCTCATTACTCTGGCCGGACCATGTTGACCCCGATTTTTGTTATTTGCCTGCTTATTCTCCTGAACGCTGTTTTTGCCATGGGTGAGCTGGCGCTTATTTCAGCCAAGCGCCCTCGGCTGGAAGTCCTTGCCAAACAGGGCGTGCGCGGCGCGCCAGCGGCCTTACGGCTTGCGGATGATCCGCATGCTTTCCTTCCAACGGTTCAGATTGGCATGACGCTGGTCTCGATTTTGGAAGGAACATTCGGCGGTAGCCAGATCGAAGCCAATATTCGGGAATGGATTGCAACCGTCCCCGCCCTCCACCCTTTTGCGGGTGAACTGTCGATCGTGCTGGTTGTGGCGACTATTACGTTTGCCATGCTGGTCTTCGGCGAACTTGTCCCGAAGCAGATTGCTCTTCAGCAGCCCGAATTGATCGCTTCTCGTCTGTCATGGCTTCTGGTTGTGGTGGCGCGTGTGGCCCAGCCCGTTGTCTGGTTGCTGAGCGGCACCTCCTCGCTGGTTTTGCGCTTTTTGCGCGTTGGCCCTCTGACGCGCGCTGCCGTGACAGAAGAAGAACTGCGTGCCGTTCTGGCGGAAGGTGCCCGTGCAGGCGTGCTGGAAACAGACGAGCAGGCCATGATCGAGCGCCTGCTCCGGCTGGCTGACCGTCCCGTTCGCGCCATCATGACGCCTCGCAACGAACTGTTCTGGGTTGATCGCCATGCCGATCAGGAAACACTGGTGCGTAAGCTCAGGCAGTCCTCCTATGCCCGGATCGTGGTGTGTGAAGGGGATGTCGATCATCCTGTAGGTGTCATCCTTGCCAAGGACATCATGGATCGCCTGCTTCTGGGTATGCCCGTATCCATCGAAGCCGCGTTGCGCGAGCCTCCGGTCATTCCCGACAGTCTGAGCGCTCAGGACATGATTGAACGCATGCGGGGCGTAAACCTTGGCATTACGTTCGTCCTGGACGAATATGGATCTTTCGAGGGCATCGTCACCCCGTCAGACGTGTTCGAAGCCATCGTCGGTGAGGAAAAGACGGAATCCAGTTCATTTGAACTTCAGGCAGCTGAAGGCAGCGATGAATATGTGTTTGACGGCTTCATGCCAGCCGATGAACTGCGATCCCGGCTGGACCTGCCGGAACTTCCGGGCGGCGGCAGTTACCATACCCTTGGCGGTGTGATCCTTGCACTGCTGAGGCGTGTTCCAGCCAGAGGCGACAAGGTGGCCTTTGAAGGATGGCTGTTTGAAGTCATGGACATGGAACGGCGCCGTGTCGCGAAGGTCAAGGTCAGTCGTCAGGTTCTTGCAGAAGACTGATTTCCCCTGTTGTCAGGCGCGACTGACGAAGAGCGCCTGACGTTTGCTGGTATCCTCCGCATAGCCTCCCAAGCTGCCGTAACTTTGCGGCGCTTCGGATGGCAGCGGATCTGTCAGAAGCTCAATGAGACGCTTCTGTGTCTTGATAGCGCGCTGTAGCAGCTCACCATTCTGTTTGCTGAGGTCCAGCATCGTTTCCAGAAGAGTGCGGTGTTCGGGAGAAATGGACGTATCTGCAAACACGCACATGTCCTGAGTGGAAGCAGCTTCAATAGCTTTTTCCAATTCCGAAGCCGCAGTCTGTTTGTCTGGTGTGAGGGATAGCGCTTCAGGGATACGGCCTTGTGACAGGGCTGCGTTTTCCATCTTCAGAATGGCAACAAGGTTCTCCATTGCCGAAATGATGAGCATGGTCATTTCTGCTCCTGCATGGCCAGCATCTGACGATTGATGGCGTCCGTCAGGCCAATACCTCCGTTGTTTTCCATCTGCTTGGCAATCTGCTCCACCATCATGGGGCGGAACTGTTTTTCGCCGGCTCCTCCGCTGAACATGTCCTGACTGTCATCGTCTGTCTGGAACATGGGCTGGAGCATCTGATTGATGGTCATGGATTCGAAGTCCTGGGCCGCTTTCATTGTTTTTGCGGCGTCAGGTGCCTTGTTGTGTAAAGCGTAGCCTTGTGGGGCGGCATTGATAGATGAAGCGGTCATCAGCGCATTTCCAGTTCTGCCTGCAGGGCGCCATCAGCCTTGATGGCCTGCAGAATGCTGATCATGTCACGTGGCCCGACCCCCAGAGCATTCAGGCCTGAGACCAGTTCTCTCAAGGTGGTTCCTCCGGCCATGACAGCCAGGTGATTATTCTTTCCCGTATCAACCTTCACGTTCGTTCGTGGAACCACGGCGGTCTGCCCATTGGAGAACGGTCCGGGTTGTGAAACCTGAGGCGTCTCCGTGATTTGAACGGTCAGATTACCCTGTGCCACGGCGACGGTGCTGATGCGCACGTCCGCTCCCATGATGATGGTTCCACTCGCCTCATCCACAATGACTTTTGCAGGGTTGTCCGGCGTTACCAGGAGGTCCCCAATGCGTGAAAGCGTCGGAACAGGGTCTTGCGTACTAAGATCCAGAAGTACGGTTCGCGGATCCTGCACGACCGCAATTGGTCCCAGCGTACGATTGATTACAGCGGCCATTCTGCTGGCAGTCGTCAGGTCAGGATTGCGCAGACTGAGATGAAGGTTGTGTCGATGGCTGAGGTCGAACGGCACTTCGCGTTCCACAACAGCACCATTGGCAATGTGGCCGCTAGTCGGGACATTGCGTGTGATGGAGGCTGCTGCTCCCCGTGTACTGAAAGCATTGGTGGCCAGACTGCCCTGTGCAACCGCGTAAACTTCTCCATCTGCCGCCATGAGAGGGGTCACGAGAAGGGTGCCGCCCGTTAGGGAAGAGGAATCGCCGGCTGCGGACACCGTAACGTCAATACGGTTTCCGCCATGCGCAAAAGCAGGCAGATCCGCTGTCACCATGACCGCTGCCACGTCATGAGTCTGGAGCTGGGTCTCCTGATCCCGGATGTTCACGCCCAGACGGTTGAGCATGGAAATCAGAGTCTCTCGTGTGAAAATCGAATTTGTCAGCCTGTCTCCAGTGCCGTTGAGACCGACTACCAGGCCATAACCAATCAGCTGATTGGTTCGTACGCCTTCCATGTCCGTAATGTCCTTGATGCGGACCGTTGCGGCCAGCGTCAGGGTGGGTACGAACAGGATCAACGCGCAAAAAAGCGCAGTCGGGCGCCAAAGATGGGGGAAACGAAGCGGTAGGACAGACATGAAAATTCAGTGAAATCCTGACGGGTAGGGCTGTAACAAAGAGCCTTCGCCGCTCAGGATGACGCGCTATCGTAAAGAAACACCTAACACAGGCGCGGAATTCTGCCCTTGGCGCAGAATTCGAAAAGGATCTTCGGGGTTGGCGAAACGGCTTGTGATGGCTATAAGCCGCGCGTTATCGCCTGCGGCTATCGATCGGACGTTGGCGGACTAGCAGGGATTGGATGCGCATGATTACGCTGCCGCCGGATTATACCCCTTCCGACGAAGAAGAATTCATGAACCCCCTCCAGGTGGAGTACTTCAGGCAGAAGCTTCTGCGCTGGCGTGCTGACCTGCTGAAAGAGGCCGACGGCACGCTCGCCAGCCTTTCAGAAGGTGGTATTCATGAATCTGACATTACCGACCGCGCGAGTGTCGAAACGGATCGCGCTTTCGAGCTGCGAACCCGTGACCGCGCCCGCAAGCTGATCGCCAAGATCAATATGGCTCTTCAGCGCGTTGAGGACGGAAGCTACGGTTTCTGCGAAGAAACGGGTGAGCCTATCGGTCTCAAGCGTCTGGAAGCACGCCCGATTGCCACGCTTTCCATCGATGCGCAGGAACGCCATGAGCGCATGGAAAAGGTACATCGCGACGATTAAGGGGGTTGCACTTGGCGCGCTTAGAGGATACGAAGCGCGCCAAGGCAACGGAATGCTGCTGTAGCTCAGTGGTAGAGCACTCCCTTGGTAAGGGAGAGGTCGCGAGTTCAATCCTCGCCAGCAGCACCATTTTTCCTTTTTTTTAGAGACTTAAGATTTAGCTTATCTCACTTACCCCTAACTTAGTGCTAGAATAGGGGCAGAAAACAAGGCTTTTCCGCTTGGATAAGCATATTTCTAGCGTAATTTCTGCACACATAATAATATGTTCAAATAGAATTGCTCTGCTAACTGGTCAGTTCGATTCCCGATTAGGGACAAATCTGAACATCTTTAGGTACGAGAGATCGGCAGGAAGCGGGAAAGCTTGCTTAGAGATTCTATTATGAATTCCTTCTGAAAGCTGAGAGTGGTCTGAACGTTCGGGTGAAACCTCTCTCACGTATCATCCAAGACTACATTCTTCATATGGAAGCGTATGTCGCTCAAGGCATAATGCCTAAAAAGTTTAGCAACACAGACCACAGCTATCCTCACATGATATGTTGATGCGTTCTTTGCGCTCACAATCCAAACTTCATTTCCAGCAGGACAATGGATGCCTATCTCTCACGGCGTTCAGATTACTGGGTCACAGGACCAGGCAGGGACGTTCAATTCGTCACCTATGAACGAAGTGTAAAGACCGTCACTTCCCTTATCACAGACAAGAAGCGAGTGTGTCCGACTCCTGCGACATTGAATCGTGACGGGCTGTCTTAGGTTCAGGGCCTATTAACTTATTGAACTGAGCGCTGCGTTGTGATTGACAAGGTTATCCATGAAGGGTGAGCCTTTGCATAACGTGCTTTTGCTTTCTGAGCGCCAGATCGATCCGATCAGGCCCGTATTTTCTTCTGACACATGGTGTATCACATCTAGACGACAGACGGGTTCTGAGTGGAATTGTTTGTGTGATCCGTAACGGGTTTAGTGGAAAGATGCCTCGAAAGCGTATGATCCGCACGAGACCTTATACAACCGCTTTATTCGGTGAAGTCGTCCGGGCGTCTTTGACCGGATCAGGTTGTTGCTTGCAGAACGCGACATCGCAGCCTGTATTCCTCCGAACAAAAACCGGGGATCAAAGCTGTCTTACAACTGGTATCTGTATAAGAAGCGCTGTCTGATCGAAAACATGTTTGCAAAGCTGAAAAGACTGGCGACGTGTTGTGACCACATACGACCGGTGCGCTCACACCTTCATGGCTGCAATCCACATCGCCGCATGCTTCATCTTCTACCTCAAAAAATGAGCTCTGAGCCTAGAGATTGGTTGAATGTAGGGGAATTGCGAATGGCCTGAGACAACTGGGTCCAATCCGAAGCATCAAGGGCTATCCCTGCATCGGTGATAACCTGCACAATCTCAGCCATCATCATATTGTAATGACAGGCGTTGTTGTCTGTCGCCGGAACCCCCGCAGCGGGGTTTCCGTCAGTCGCCCACCCAGGAGTTCCTGTGGCGGGCATTATGTCGCGATTGGCTTTCGCGACGGTGCCGTCAGCAATAATCAGCTGCATCGAGTAAAAACCTCAACCGTTATCGTGAAGCGAATTGGTGGACGTCCCACCACTGGCGACGGACTGATCCAGGACAGACATCAGGCAACTGGATGTTTCGTTGTCATGGACATGCACATGCCCAACGCCGCTCCCCAGCCTAATGCCACCCTGATAGATCGACAGTGGCTGCTGGCCTGACGCCACACACAGGATGCTGTCCGAAATAATTCCACGAAGAGGCGTTACCGTGCTGCCAACTCCCGTCACATCAATGGTGGGAAGCGCAGATGCAGCATCTTTCGCGGACAGACTGGCACTGAAATAGTGGCCTCCTGTGAGGACAAATTCTGAAACCCCGATGGACATGACAGGCCCACCAGAGTTGCCGAAGCGTCCCCCGATCCAACGGAACGCTTCTGCATAGGACCCCTTGGCTGAAGCCGTGGCGGGAGCGCCAAAATTCGTATTGACCACCTGCACCACGTTGGTCGAAGCGGTGCCCTGACCCAGCATGTAGCCGCCATGGCCTTCCAGATCCTGTGCGTCAGAAATCTTCATGCATAGCATGCAGTCCTCGAACTCGGGATCGTAGAACCGCCCGAAAGCCGGGCATGCCTCACCGTTATTGCCCTGTGATTTGGCACAATCGACCTGAAGGCCGATCGCCGCGCTCTCGCAGATTGTATTCGACAGCTGGAGACTTTGGGCAAAGTCGTGCCACCAGACACAACGTGCCACATGACCCGCTGCGCCATTCATGTTCACGCGGCTCAACCGCAGGAGATCCGCCCGCTTATTGCAGGACGCGAGGGAAACTGAAGGATTGTTTGTCCCGCAGTTTGAAGCATCCCCCCAGAACTCGAAGCCGGTTCCCCGCAAGCCCAGAACGACCATGTCTTCGACCAGGTTGGCCGCTCCTCCCTCTTCCTTGAAGATATTGTACGGGTTGAGGATGGAGACGTCCCCGATCATCGAATGCTGGGTCCAGGAGATATCGAAGATCGTGCCACCAGCCGCCATGTTCGACGCATCAATGCCCGCATGGTCGAAGCTGAACCCGGTCCCATAATCAGCGCTGGCAGAAGTGTATTTGAACATCGTGCCCGTATTGCCCGGTGTCGAGACATACACGGTTCCTCGATAGTCGAGATTGCCTGAGTTGACGTTACCATTGCCAGCGTTGCGGATATGGACGCCATTGCAGGGGATGTTCACCTGGGAGAGCACGATCGCCCCGGCAGGAACAAACAGTTCTCCGCCAGAGCGGAACGGGGCAGCACCTGCCGCGCCATCGCACACCGCATAAATGGCATTCTGGTAACAGGCTGTATTATCGGTCGAACCGTTCACATTCATGATCGAGCAGAAATCCAGCAGGCTGAACGTGTCCTGGTTACGCTCCTGCTGGGAGCGTGTGACAGCGCCATATTCCGGCCTCAGCGTGGACAGGTTATTCGCCGGAACACCCATCGCCGTATTAAGCGACTTGATGGCCGTCACAACAGCTGATGCCGTCTGATCGACAATCATGGACGTTCCGTCCAGCGTCGCGCCCGTCAGAGCCAGATTCCTGCCCTTTCCATTGGCTGCATCGATTTTAGCCAGCTGGAGGGCGTTGAGCTGGGAAGCAGAAAGCGTTTTACCATCGGCAAAATTAACGACCGTGCTCTGTGCATGGGCAGTCCGCAGCAATGCGCAGGTAAAACTGAAAATGATGAGTCCGAAGAAAAGCCACGGCATTCTCTTAACTAATTGCATCGACACCAAGGATGAAGCCTCCCAAAATACCGGTCCCGCTTCTCGAACCGTAATTGAATGTCAGTATTGTATGAGCGGGCTTGCGGGACAGAAGTTCGCATTGAATGACTGTCGCGCCCCAGTTCGCAAAGGGCTCCCCGAATTTGTGTTGAAAGACTGTGAAGGCCGGAATTGTTAACCTGCCATGTATAGGTCCAGTCGCTCCCCTCCCAAAAAAATGTTCCTGAATTTTATTCTAGTCCCTGTTAGGTCTTGAATGACAGAACGGACTGCATAGCTGTTTATGATGAGCATGATGCAGTCTGTCTTTTCTGATCAGGCCTGGTCTGTATGGGAGCCTTTGATCGAGGAAGTCCGTCCGAAGGGGAAAACCCCATTGAAGAACCTTCGACGGACGATCTCCGCGATTTTCTGGCGCCATCAGAACGACGCGAAATGGCGCGCCCTGCCACCGGAGTTTGGCCCCTGGTGGATTGCCGCACAGTTGTTCATTCGCTGGTCGAAACTCGGTGTGTGGCAGCGCCTCTTTGAAAAGGCCAAAGGCAGGGATCAGGCTCTCGGCATGGTCTTTCTCGATGGCACGACGATCCGTGCCTATCACAAGGCGGCCGGGGCAGCTAAAAAAGGGGGATACAGAGGATGCCTCAGGGATCGTGAGGCGCTTGGCCGCTCACGTGGAGGACCTGGCACCAGGGTCTGCGTAGCTGCGGGTAGTCATGGCGGGCACTGTCCTTCACGCTGTCGCCCGGTCAGGCACATGAACTGCCGTGTGCCTATGGCCTGTGCTCGACGCGCTGCCACACCCACCGACCTACGTCGTCTGTGATCGCGGATATGCCTCGCACAAATTCCGTGAAGATCTCTGGAACCGCGGATCTCGCCCTGTCATTCTACCAAGGAAGAATGATCCAGAAGTCGCCTGTCCACATTGGGCTTACAGACACCGGCATCTGGTCGAAAACCTGTGGGCAAGGCTCAAGGAATGGCGGACTGTCGCAACCCGATATGAGAAGACGGCTGCGTCCTTCCTTCTCATCGCTGCTGCTGCAGACTATTTCAAGGCCTAACAGGCCCTAATGGGTCATGAAGCAGCCGGGTTTCTTTGATGTTGAAGAGCGTCTGGCTCGCCTGAGCGGGCTTGGCGATCAACTTGAGGCGTTTTCCCGGACTGTGGATTTTGAGGTGTTCCGCCCTGATCAGGACAAGGCACTAGCCTATTCAGACGGCAGCAAAGGCGGTCGTCCCCCGTTTGATCCGGTGTTGATGTTCAGGATCCTGGTGATCCAGACGCTGAATAATCTGTCCGACGAACGGACGGAGTGCCTGATCAACGATCGCCTGTCTTTTATGCGTTTCCTTGGTCTGGGTCTTTCTGACCGTGTACCAGATGCCAAAACGGTGTGGCTGTTCCGTGAACGCCTGACCCAGGCTGGTACGATTGATGGTCTGTTCAATTGCTTTGACGCGATCCTGCGGAACGCCGGTTATCTGCCGATGTCAGGCCAGATCCTGGACGCTACACTGGTGGCTGCTCCAAAGCAGCGTAATACCAACGCCAAGAAAGCGGATCTTCGAGAGGGACGGATCCCGCAGGACTGGCAATACAAACCGTCCGAACGGTTCCACAATGACCGTCATGCATGCTGGACACTGAAGTTTACGAAGGCAAAGCGTCAGGATGACGGAACGATCCCCACGACGGATCTCGCCATCCCGCTCTTTGGCTACAAATCCCATATTTCCATCGACCGGAAGTTCAGGCTGATCCGGAAATGGAAGACGACGGATGCCGCCGCCAGCGACAGTGCGCGATTGAGAGAAGGGCTGCTCGACCGCAGCAATCTTGCGGATGAGAGCTCCAGATCTGCGATCAAACGCATAGCGAACGCCATCATCACAACAACCATCAATCAGCACGCCAAAGGCTCAAAATCTGGAGCAAGGAATATCAATCAATGGTTCTTCGATCCCTTCACGTGAAGCACTTCTAACTGTCTGGTTGTGAGACCTCATTGGCATAATGGAGGATTTCGTCGACTTTAGGCAGCAATTCGTTGTTGTCAGCAGGTTTGTAGCGGGGGTTTGCCAAACCGCCGTTGTGTTCAAGCCTCTGGCGGACAGTATCGACAGGTGACAG